>CAZHSI010000007.1:0-74163 GCA_964535195.1 uncultured Coxiellaceae bacterium
TGATATTACCAATATTATGCTCTCCGTATCTTAATGCTGGAGCGGGAGAATCTGTAAAACATCATATTTTTGTAAAAATATGGGGAGCATTTTATGCAAAGAAATACCACTAACAATCTTGTCAAATGGAAAAATTCTTAAGAACACTTACCAAGTTTATTACGGAGAACAAGATAAATAGAACAAATTTATGATGACAGCATATTTTCAGCTATGCTTGCTATAAAATGACGAAGAGTGAACAATTACTTAAAATTTTGTATAATCCAAGCTTGATAAACGTTAAGTAACCCCCATTTTAATGGAATATTAGTAGTAAAAAAGGAGTCAACCATGCGCTTAGAAAAACTAACCGACAACTTTCGCGATGCTTTGGCTGACGCGCAGTCAACAGCACTCAGCAAAGACAATCAGTTCATTGAACCAAGTCATCTTATGCTGGCGTTACTTGAGCAAAAAGGAACTGTTACCAATATTCTCCAAAAATCGCGTGTCAATACCGCAAAACTACAAGCAGCCTTACAAAACGCCATTGATCATTTGCCAAAAGTTGAGGGGGTTCCGGGCGACATTCATATCTCTAACGATTTATTAAAACTCCTAAATGTAACCGACAAACTCGCCACCGCACGAAAAGACCAATTTATCGCCAGTGAGCTGTTTTTACTTGCGGCTCTCGATGACAAAGGCACTTTAGGCAAACTTCTAAAAGACGCAGGCGCAGTTAAAAATATTATTGAACAAGCAATTACAGAAATCCGCGGAAATGAACAGGTGCAAGACGCTGGCGCTGAAGGTAAGCGTCAAGCACTAGAAAAATACACTACGGATATCACGAAGCGTGCCGCTGCAGGCAAAATTGATCCCGTTATCGGTCGTGATGATGAAATTAGACGGGCCATCCAAGTATTACAACGTCGGACAAAAAATAACCCCGTCTTAATCGGCGAGCCTGGCGTTGGTAAAACCGCGATTGTTGAAGGCTTAGCGCAGCGGATCATCAATGGTGAAGTTCCAGACACCCTTAAAAACAAACAATTACTCGCGCTTGATATGGGCATGTTAATTGCCGGCACTAAATTTCGTGGCGAATTTGAAGAGCGGCTTAAAGCCGTAATTAACGAAATCAGCAAATCGCAAGGGCAAGTAATTTTATTTATCGATGAATTGCATATGGTGGTTGGTGCTGGCAAAGCTGAAGGCTCAATGGATGCTGGTAATATGTTAAAACCAGCTTTGGCGCGCGGGGAACTACGTTGTATTGGTGCTACCACCCTCGACGAATATCGCAAATATATCGAAAAAGATGCTGCCCTTGAACGCCGCTTTCAAAAAGTTTTGGTGGCAGAACCAAGTGTTACTGATACGATTGCTATTTTGCGTGGCCTTAAAGAAAAATATGAGTTACACCACGGCGTTGACATTACTGATTCAGCCATCGTGGCAGCAGCAGTAATGTCTCATCGCTATATTACCGATCGTAACCTACCAGACAAAGCGATCGATTTAATCGATGAAGCTGCGAGCAGAATCCGCATGGAAATGGACTCAAAGCCTGAAGATCTTGATCGGCTTAACCGTAAAATTATTCAATTAAAAATTGAACGGGAGGCCTTAAAAAAAGAAACCGATGAAGCTTCCAAAAAACGCCTAGCTGATCTTGAAAAGCAACTTTATCAACTGACGAAAGAATATTCTGAGCTTGAAGAGGTTTGGAAAAAAGAAAAATCGGTGTTGCAAAGCGCGCAAAAAATCAAAGAAGATCTCGATCAAGCAAAACTAGAAATGGAAACGGCGCAACGTAAAGTAGACCTTGCCAAAATGTCAGAACTCCAATATGGCAAAATTCCAGCCTTAGAAAAACAACTGCAAACCGCACTCCAAGCCGAAAAAGATAAAATGCGTTTAGTGCGTAATAAGGTTACGGAAGAAGAGATTGCCGAAGTGGTTTCAAAATGGACCCATATTCCAGTGAGCAAAATGCTTGAAGGAGAAAAAGAAAAGTTATTAAAGATGGAGGAGATGCTCCATAAAAGAGTCATCGGGCAAGATGAAGCCGTAACCGTCATTGCCAGCGCGATTCGCCGTTCACGTGCAGGACTTGCCGACAGCAACAAACCGATTGGCTCATTTATGTTCTTAGGGCCAACTGGGGTCGGGAAAACCGAGCTATGTAAAGCCTTGGCGGAATTTTTATTTGACACTGAAGAAGCCATGGTACGGATTGACATGTCAGAATTTATGGAAAAGCATTCGGTGGCTCGACTTATTGGCGCCCCGCCAGGATACGTGGGTTATGAAGAGGGCGGATATCTTACCGAACATGTGCGACGCAAACCTTATTCAGTAATCTTATTAGATGAAATTGAAAAAGCACATCACGATGTCTTCAATATTTTATTACAAGTATTAGATGATGGTCGCTTAACTGATGGCCAGGGACGAACGGTAGACTTTAGAAATTGTGTGATCGTCATGACCTCTAATTTAGGCTCACAAGATAGCCAAACGAAAGAAGGGGTGATGACCGCAGTTAAACAACATTTCCGCCCAGAGTTTATTAATCGGATCGATGAGATTGTGGTCTTTCATAGCCTCGATCAAAAACAAATTCGTGCCATTACTAACACGCAAATCGATCGCTTACAAAAGCGTCTGGCTATGCAAGATTTACACTTGGAAATAACTACCAAAGCTCTCGATTATCTAGCAGATATCGGATATGACCCAGCATATGGTGCTCGCCCCTTAAAGCGCGCGATTCAACAACATCTTGAAAATCCATTAGCCCAAGATATTCTCCAAGGAAAATTTGCACCCAAAGATAAAATCATCGTTGACCGTGACAACCATGGCTTGAGGTTTGGCAGCTACAAACGATAGCCACTAGCAGCGTGCTTAAAAAAAGGTAGCTCCTCTTGCGAATTTCGCGGAGATAACGTGACAAGGAAAAAGCAGCTATCTTTTCTTGCTCCTATCCTTGAAAATTTAAAGCGATAGTTTGCTTTTCAAGGATAATATAAAACGAGGTAACGGTTAAAATATTACAAATTATCAGCAGTAGGTTTGGTAGCTTACTTAACATAAGCTAAGCAAATCAAACTTAGATTCGCCACGCAGCCTAACCCCTTGCAAGCAAACCACGCGGAATAAATTTAAATCAAATACTTCAAATACAATGCTACCCAGGCAACTAACCGTTGGTGCCAAGGCCGTGTTTGTCGATCCGCTAAATGCACCTCTCGCGCCTGGTCTAAATCACATAAAAATTGGCGCTCTAAAACTCGCTGCGACTCAGGTAAACGCACATTAACATCAACCTCAAGATCGTGTAAGAGACTTCGATGATTAAGGTTACTTGAACCAATCATCATCCAATCATCCAAGATTAAAGTTTTAGCATGCAAAATAGTAGCAGTATACTCAAAAACCCGCGCACCAGCTTTTAACAAACGCTCGTAAAAAGCTTGCGAGGTCCAAGGCATAAAACTTATATCGGATTCCTTAGGTAATAAAATCCGCACATCAACCTTCCTGCGCGCCGCTTCGATCAAACGCCGCAATAAAAAGTTATCTGGCACAAAATAGGCGTTAGTAATCCAAATCCTACGACGACACTCTCTAATTCGCTTCAGCAAATTTTTATACAAAATACGCCGACGATACCAAGTATTATTTAACCTAATAATTGGATTAGTACGGATATGTCGAAAAAAATAACGTACCCTTTCTTGAATCGGAACGTGATTCCAAGCCGACTCAAATGCTAGCAAAATATCGCTTAAATCAACTTTGCTTAGACGCACACCAGTATCCCGCCACGCCTTTTGCAAAATATTAAAACTGCCAACATAAGCAATTTTTTTATCAATGAGGCAAACCTTGCGATGATTACGTGAATTGATTTTTAAAAGTAAATAAACGGCTTTTAATAGAAGCGGAACATGGATTCTAGAGCGGCTCCATTGCCACAGTTGCCAGGGAAAAGGATGAAAAACCCTGGTCTCTGCGCCAAACTTTTCTAGGTCCCTAACAACGCCGCCACCCCACCCAGGGGTACCAATACCATCAACAAGCACCCGCACCAAAACCCCGCGCTTAGCGGCTTCAGCTAAGGCAGTAATAATTTTCTTACCAAGCTGGTCTATAGAAAAAATATAAGTTTCTAGCTCAATAGATACCTCGGCCGCCTCAATATCGGCCAAAAGCTCATTGAAGTAGTCGAATCCTGTAAAAAAAACCTTCTCCTCTCCTCCCTTTTGGCGATCAAGTGCGTTTACATGATTATCGGTATTTTGTGACCACATACTAGATAAGGCTCTTCTCTTAAACAAAATTATTTACAATAAAGTCAACAAGCTACATACCATGATTTTTTTTATTCTTCAAAAAATATACAATTAAGTTAAAACTGTAGATAATATTTAACATGCTATCTTAATTGTTTTATGATTATTTATCATGTTTTTTTACAATTATTGGGATATTGGTTGGCTACTTTATTAATAAACCCTTTCAGGGCTTAAGTTTTTAATGTAATCTTTTCCCTGGGCTTCCGCTACCCCTGGGGGAGCAATATTGTATTCCATCGGAATATATCTATAGCCTGGAGCGACCAAGCCGCAAAAGGGTAAAGCAACCAGATGGCACCAAAAATTTGCGCCCTAACAGCGCGTAATATACCTCAGCAAAATTAAGCTGAAATAGTTATATTTTTTTAAAAATTAGAAGGGCTTATTATGAATACTATCTCAAAAAATACTCAACCACGTCCACGCGGAATTTATTTACTGCCTAACCTATTTACCATCGGTGCTCTTTTTGCTGGTTTTTTTGCAATTACCTCCGCTTTTCAAGGAAACTGTGATCGCGCTGCAATCGCGATTTTTTTAGCAATGATTATGGACTCCCTTGATGGCAGGGTAGCACGCCTAACCAACACCATGACTAATTTTGGAGCAGAGTTCGATAGCCTTTCCGATATGGCAGCATTCGCGATAGCGCCAGCTTTACTTGCTTATGCTTGGAACCTGTCTAGTCTAGGCAAGTTTGGCTGGGTTGCTGCTTTTATTTACGCGGTTGCGGTTGCTTTACGTTTGGCTCGCTTCAATACCCAAGCAAGCACTGCTGGCAAAAAATACTTCCAAGGTTTACCCTGCCCTGCTGGGGCAGCTATAGTTACAAGTTTCGTGTGGGTCTGCTTTGACTATACCTTTACTAGCCAAACCACCATTTCGCTTCTTGCTTTAACCATGATTGCCGTTGCTGCTCTAATGGTAAGCAATATTCGTTATTACAGCTTTAAAGAGATCGAATTCAAACACAATGTGCGCTTTGTCGTAATTTTAATTATGGTAATAATTATTGCCTTAGTTTCGATTGACCCTGGTAAGGTTTTATTCGTCATTTTTGCGGGCTATGCTCTTTCTGGGCCAATAGCAACCGTTTGGGGCTTAAGACAAAAAAAACGCCTACGAAAAACCCTCATAAAGCATGAGTAAAAAAGAGTTTTATAAAATCATTGCTCTGGCTCTTAAAGAAGATCTCGGGAAACAAGATCTTACTGCAAGTTTAATTCCTAAAAACACCACAGCTAACGCGCAAATAATTTGCCAACAAAAAGCAATAATTTGCGGCCTTAGTTTCGCACAGGCGGTTTTTGCTAAAATCGACCCCAAGATAAAAATAACGTGGTACGTTAAAGATGGCGACCTCGTTACTAAGAAAAAAATCTTGGGTGAGTTAAGCGGACCTGCCCGCTCATTATTAACCGGAGAGCGTACCGCCTTAAACTTTCTTCAAACCTTATCGAGCACGGCAACCTTAACTAACCAACTAGTAGCCAAATTAAAAGGCACTAAAACTAAATTACTAGACACACGCAAAACCTTGCCTGGGTTACGCTTAGCGCAAAAATATGCGGTAAAATGTGGCGGCGGACATAACCATCGTCTGGGTCTTTACGATGCGATTTTAATTAAAGAAAATCATATAGCTGCCTCTGGTTCAATAACTATGGCGGTCAACAAAGCCAAAAAACTTTACCCCCATAAAACGATAGAAATTGAAGTCAGAAACTTACAAGAATTGCATGAAGCTCTTATGACCCCAGTTGACGTTATCATGCTTGATAATTTCACTTTAAAAAACACTCATCAAGCTGTAAAAATTAATAACCGTAAAATCAAACTCGAGGTATCTGGCGGGATAAACGCTAACAACATTAGCTCCTTCGCTAAAACCGGAGTTGATTATATCTCTGTAGGCGCCATCACAAAAACTGTAATTCCCATTGAGTTAACCATGCTTATCAAAACAGCTTCCTAAGCAACCCAGCAATAAAAAAAGGTTCGCGACAAGTTGTAACTGCGCTTTTTAGATTTAAGCATGCGAACAAAAACTGTGCTTGGTGCTAGAGGTATTTTTGTAATACAATACGCTGCACTACGTATAAATGGGAGGAACAATGAAGAATTTTCTCATAGCGATTATAGTTGTGTTAATATTAATATTTATCACGGTTAGGTTTTTTCATACCAAAACACCACAAGAGCCTGAAAAGGGGGGCCAAGAAACGATGCAAACACATAAAGTAAATCAAACCAACCAAGACGCCGGCGCAGCTTTTTTAGCAACAAACAAAGCCAAACCTGGCGTTGTTACTTTGCCAAGCGGCCTACAATATAAGATTATTGTTGCGGGTCAAGGTTCCAAACCACATTTAACTGATGCGGTAACAGTTAACTATGCTGGTACCTTAATCGACGGCACTGAATTTGATAGTTCCTATAAGCGGGGACGTCCGATAAGTTTTCCAGTAGCCGGGGTAATTGCTGGCTGGACTGAAGCTTTACAATTAATGAGCGTTGGTTCTACTTGGGAGCTATACATCCCCGCCAATCTTGCTTATGGTTCAAGAGGGGCACCGCCAGCTATTGGACCCAATGAAACCTTGATTTTCAAAGTAGAACTGATAGATATTAAAAAATCTGCGTAGGTTCTCTCCTCTAGGGATCCCGCGACGAGCATAATAGGTTCGTGGGATCCATGTTTTAAAGTGTAACGACCATCGGTATATCATTGAACGAGTTACAACCATTTGAGTTAAAGCAGATATCAGCAAAGGGTTGTTGCGTGTTGTATTCTTGTTGGCACCCAGAAAATATTTTTGATGCCACCCCCTACCCCTCGATATATGTTAATTACAACTCTGAGAAAACTTGTGCTAGTGCGGTCGGCACCGTCGAGCACGCCTGTAGTTATAAGTGGTACCCGCAGAAAAAGTGCAACCAATTCCAAGGCAGAGTGGAGGAGTTATAGTGCTCCACCCCAATAAAACGCTTGGTGGTATTCTATTAATAATTAGTGCCATCACCACGGTAAATATATTTAAGTTTTCCATAATAAGCTCCAGCGTTGGATTTATTCTAGCTGCTTTTTTATTGATAGCGATATGGGCATTAACTACCACGACAGCTTTGCTCGTACTCGAAATTGCACTTAATTTTAAAGAAGGTGCCAATGGGTTTAGTAGCATAGCAGCTAAAACTCTGGGGGGCACCGGCAAGGTAATGGTAGCCGCGTGTTTCTTATTATTTTTTTATGCCCTGCTAGCATCCTATTTTGCTGGGCTTATTGCACTCCCTCAGATCAAAATTTATGAATTACATTTGCCCCATTTTCTTAATACTGCTTTCCCGATTTTAATTATTGGCGGCGCCTTGGTTTACGGCACGAAGGCGGTAGATTTATGTAATCGAGGTTTAATCACGATCAAAGGACTATGTTTACTAATGATCTTTGTTTTTTTGTTACCAAAAACAAGCGTAAATTTAGTCCCGCATATTCGCGATGATGATTTCAATTGGATGCTATACCTGAACACAACCGTTTTTTTATTGCTTAGTACTTTTAAATTTCATATCGTGATACCAAGGTTGTGTGATTATCTTGAGGCTAAACCGTGCGAACTTAGGCGCTGTATTCTTGTGGGATCAGGAGCGTCATTAATAATCTCTTTATTTTTGTTGTTGGTGGGGAGAACTTATTTAGTTGGGATGATATCTAATAAATGGCTCTCTTGTGGCGTTAATGGCTTTCACAATATAGCGCTGGGAACCTCTTTTTTACTAATCTCCGTGGGGTTGTTTGACTTTGTAATCGATGGTTTTAAGCTAAAACACTCGAAGCTCGGCAAACTACAAGCAGTTTTCTTGACTTTTGTCCCACCACTTATTTTTAGTGTATTTTATCCTCAAGGTTTTTTAGAGGTTTTAAAGTATGCGCCATTTTTTGCGGCTACGTTGCTAATTATCTTGCCGGCGATAATGGTGTATCGCTTGCGAGCAGTATCTGACGCTCATGCACCGCAAGTATTTGGTGGCAAGTGGTTGCTTATTACGATAACTATTTTGGGTGGTATGTTAGCACTTTTTCCTTGCTACCAGAATTTCTGGCTTTAAGTTTCAGTGCGACGGCAAAACTCTTTTAGCAGATCTTTATATTGTTCCGTACCTTTTGTTCCAACATAAGCTTTACAGTTAATTATTAACACCGGGACGCCGGATATTACCATGGCTAATTTAGCTAGCGCTTCAGCATCATTTTTATTTATAACGTCAAGCACTTGCAAATTATTTGTTAGCTTGCATTGACTGATTAGCGGGGTTAGTTTTTTAATAGCCTCTTTACAATGGGAACAGTACCTGGAGGTAATCAATAATATCCTATGCTCAAGACCTCTTTCTTTACAGTTAGCTATATTTTTATCAGAGTTAATATATTCAACTGGCAGCTTAGGGGAAGGTGGCTCGAGAGCCATCGCCGGAACCATTATTAGGGCAAGGAGTACAGATACAATAATTTTTATCGATTTAGGGTATTTTTTCATAAGGTTCCTTTAGCTTATGACATTAATAACTCGGGACGCACTAATAATATAATACCAAGCACCACCATGACGATCCCACTAATAAATTTTATTATCCCTGCTTGTTTTTCTGAGAGCTGCTTGGACCTAACCGATAGCGTTATCAGAGCAATAATAAACAATAGGGGTAAGATATAAATCAAATTATAAAGTGCTAGATAATAATAATGGTAAGCACTGCCAGTGGTATATTTTGCTGCTAACACCTTGGTGTATATGATGGGGAAACCAGAAGTGCAAATCAATTCGATGAACGAAGTAAAAATAGCCAAAGTAAAGGTGGTTAAAATTAATAAGGATAACGTACCACTCGCGATAATTTCGCGAACATGCCGCATTTTTGCATAAAGCATATTTTTATGCTTTGCTGAAATCATTAATGAAATTCCTTGGTTAAAAGCAAATAGTTCTTTGCCATTAATAATCCCGGCAATAATTGCCAGGATGCCAACACTAACTCTTAAAGGCTCAACTAAGCCGATAAACTTAAAAATATTTAACCAAGCTGCCATCACTAAATAGTAAAAGGCGTATACTACGGTAATAAATATCGTCCCAATTAAATACACCCTGAATTTTGTTTGCGAGGCCTGAACCAAGACTCCCAGAAGTAAAAGAAAGGCAAACAAGTTACAGGGGTTAAAGCTATCAACAAAAGCCACCATCATGGTAAAGACAAAAAAGGGAACTGAGGTATGAAACGTTGTTAACTGCTCTGGGGTTATAGCTCTTAAGCTTACAAAAATAGCGCACACCCCAATAATTCCTAAAAGAGCTACTAGCCAGAGTGTAACTTGTTTTTTCATATAATTTCTTTGCTAATTATGGCGGTGTAATATTTACCTTCTAGAGGTTTTTTGTCAATATATACCGCGATTACTTTAAAATGCAGGATTTTTAGACGAGGGGCATTGCGAGGAGCGTTTTTTGTGATGAAGCAAGCGAGTGTTTTTAAATTTATTCCGCGCGGCCTTTCGCGTGATAAAGCAATAGGGGTCTAAATTTGATTTTTTTGGCTTGCTCACGGCTCGTTTCACTCGCTGCACGCATACATGACAATTCCGCATTTTGAGGCACGATGGGGACATACCTTGCTAATCAGGTATCTGCCGCACTCCACCGCCTAAACAGAAAAGGTGTTAAATGAAAAAAATAATTTGGCTTACCATCACTACCATTATTGTGACTAATTCCGCCCAAGCTCGATGGGCAAGTATTGACGATGCTCCAATAAAAATTTCTTATTATTGTGAAGGCAAGGTTAATGGCGACGGAACCACACAAACCACCATTGAAACGCAGAAGGAAATTTTAAAAGAACCAGGGCGAGATATGGCTTATTCTCTGTTGACTTACAATAGTAGCAGTGAAAAGGTAAAAATTTTAGAAGCAAAGACGCTGTATCTGGGAAAAGAGTACCAGTTAAACGAAAAACTCATCGAGGACAAACCATTAGCAAGCTCTCCTCATGGGTTTGACCAAATGCGACAAATTATGTTGGCTTTTCCTAAAGCCGAAATTGGAGCAAAAGTATTTTTAAAATATCGCATCACTACTACTAAAGTACCGCTAGAAAATTTTTTCGCGACAATTTTTACTTTTGGTAGCAACGCATTTATCGAACAGAGTAAGATTAAAATCCGTTCGCAATTACCATTACACCTGGCAGTCAACGATCCAGAAAAAGTTCTGAAAATTACTAAAGATAAAGAGGATAACTTTCATAAGTTGGAAATTATTTTAACGCGGCCTGTATATAAAGCAATGACCAACGAGCCTGCATCTAATGTAGTAAATGCCAAATATTTAACCTGGGTATCGCTGTCGAGTAAAACCAAGTGGGAAGATTTAGCCGCCGTGCTTGGCATAGCTTACGACAAAATTCTTAAGCAGCCATTACCAAAAAGCTTCGCCGCCATCGCTGAAGCGGCAGCAAAAAAATCAACCGCAGTAGAGCAAATAAATACGGTGACCGCTTTATTAAATGATAAAGTAACTTATTTGGGAGATTGGCGCTCGATTAAAGGGCGCTTAATCCCGCGCGACTTAGAGCAAGTAAGCAGCACACAGATGGGGGACTGCAAAGACTTTGCGGCAGCTACCGCTGCAATCTTAATTAAGCTAGGGTATAAAGCCCAATTTGTTTTAGTAAGGCGAGGGGTGCATAACTTTTACGTCGATTCTTTACCTGATCTTTATGCCTTTAATCACACCTTTTTAAAGGTAACCAATAACCAAGGCAAAATATATTGGATCGATCCGACAAATTTTCAAAGCATGGCGGATGGTTTGTTTCCGGACATTGCTGATAAAAAAGTTTTGGTGCTTGACCCTAACTATCCCAGTTATGAGAAAACTCCAGCTTTAAACCCAGAACATGCTGGGGCGACCTCACACAGTCAAATAGAGATTTTAAGCGATACTAAAATTGTTGAAAGTGGCAGGGTTACATTAAAAAACGAAGAGGCACTTGCTTTAACTGGGGCTGCTCTAACCAGGTCAGAACAGAGCATCAAAGACGTGTTATTTTATACTTTAAGCGGGGTAACTTTAGAAGAAAAAAATAAACGCAGCATGACTCTTCCCCCTCTTAACTCGCGGATCGTCAAAGATCTTGAATATAACTATAGTTTCGAACAGGATAATCGTTTAGCAAAAACGAATGAAGGATTGGCACTTGAATTAAGGTATAATGCCTTAGCTAATCTTTTTGACATCACACCAGATTATGTCGCAGATATCTCAGTTGATAGCCACCCCTGGACCGCCAGAAGTCAAACTATTATAAAAAACATCAAAGTTAATAATGTCGCATCTTTAAATAAAGAGCTCAAAACTCCATGGTTATACGCCATGCGTAAGTGTACTTTAATCAATGGACGCGATTTGCAGATAGATGAAACTTTGATTCTTTATAAGAATTTAATTGCTAATGAAGAATTGAAAAACCCAGTATTCCTTAAACTAAAAGATGACCTTGAAAAAGATTTCAAAAATGTCTCGATAGTATTTACTCGGCTGCAGTAGGCTTAGGGTTACCAATAGCAAAATTCATTGGTGGGTCGTCCGCGAATCGAACGCGGGACCAACGGATTAAAAGTCCGCTGCTCTACCATCTGAGCTAACGACCCAATGCAGGATAGACGTGGCTTGCCATCGTAACCGCTTAATTAGCCAAAGTCAAATAGTGGATCTTGTCGCAGTTGTAAGAAGCTAAATAAATAATATCTAAAGATCATCCTAGCTTCCTGCAATGGTCATTTCGTCAACCAGGATCGATCCAGTAAGAATATTGGCGCGATAATCTACGTCGTTACTCACCTCCTGGATGCCGAGGAAAATATCTTTTAAATTACCAGCAACCGTTGCTCCAGTTACGGGATAGGCAATACCACCATTTTCTACCCAATAACCAAAAACCCCTCGAGAATAATCACCAGTAACGGTGTTTACATTACCACCCATAAATTCCGTCACCAATAAGCCGGTACCCATTTTCTTTAGTAGCTCTTCCAGGTTAAGCTCCCCAGTTTTTACAATTAAATTATGGACACCACCAGCATTGCCGGTAGTTTTCATATTTAATTTACGTGCCGTATAACTATCTAATACGTAGCGCTCTAAAACCCCATCGGTAATAATATTAGTTTTTTCTAACTTTACCCCCTCCGCATCAAAAGGTGCGCTACCAAGAGCTCTCGGCATAAATGGATTTTCTGCGATAGTTACATACTTAGAAAAAACTTGTTGTTTGAGATGATCGAGTAAAAATGAAGCTTTGCGATATAAATTGGCCCCATGAATCGCTTTAATAAAACTACCAATTAGACTAGAGGCAATTTCCGCAGCAAAAATTACCGGGCTCTTTTGCGTAGCGATTTTTTTGGCGCCAAGACGCGCTACGCTACGCTTAGCTGCTTTAGTAGCAACGGCCTCGTAATTTTCAAGGTCAGAAGCCAAGCGGGCAACGGTATAATAATAATCGCGCTGCATTTCTTGATTATGTTCAGCAATTAAGGAACAACTAATACCATGTCTCGTGGCAAGAGTAGTGCCACAAAAATCATGACTATTGGCATATACCCCAAATGAAGCAAAAGTATTTACTGCAGCCCCCTCAGAATTGGTAATGCGTTTATCATAAGCACAACCTTTGGCCTCGCAGTTTTTGGCAAGCTCGATCGCCTCTTCTATTTTAATTGGCCAGGGGTGATATAAATCTAAATCCGGATAACTATAAGCCATTAATTCTTTTTCTGCCAACCCGGCACAAGAGTCTTCCTCGGTAAAACGGGCGATATGGCAAGCCTTTGCTAAAGCGATATTAATCGCCTCTGGTTTTAAATCAGAAGTAGCAGCTGAGCCTGAACGAGACCCGAAGTATACGGTTATGGTTAAATTTTTTGCTTTATGATGTTCAACCGTTTCTACTTCATTTTTACGTACATTAATAGCAAAACCAGAATCTAAACTTGCGGCAGCTTCTGCGGCACTTGCCCCCATTTTTTTTGCTTGGCTGACCAGGTCTTTAGTTAGAGCAGTTAATTTTGCGGGTGTTACAGCTTCCATAAATTTATTTTTTATGCTTCTTTTTGGCAGATTTGGTTTTCATTATTCTCGGTTTGCTTTTCAGCGCAATTTCTAATACTTGATCAATCCATTTTACTGGTTTTATCATGAGATGGTCAGTAATATTTTTAGGTATTTCTTTAAGATCTTTGAGGTTTTCTTCAGGAATAATTACAGTCTTAATCCCGCCGCGCAAAGCTGCGAGTAGTTTTTCTTTTAGCCCGCCAATTTGTAAGACTTCACCACGCAGCGTGATTTCGCCAGTCATTGCGACGTCAGCACGCACTGGAACATGCGTAAGAGCAGACACCAATGCGGTACACATACTAATCCCAGCGCTGGGACCATCTTTGGGGGTAGCTCCTTCAGGTACATGTACGTGAATATCATTTTTTTCGTAAAAATCTTTGGCAATACCTAATAACTTACTGCGACTACGTACTACCGTTGAGGCCGCGTGAATTGACTCTTGCATGACCTCCCCAAGTTGCCCAGTATAAATTGCTTTACCTTTGCCAGGCACAACTGCAACTTCAATCGTCAATAAATCACCACCAGTTTCGGTCCAAGCAAGACCATGTACTTGACCAATTTGATCTTTATTTTCGGTTAAACCAAAGTGAAAGACTTTTACCCCAAGATATTTTTCAAGACAGTTTTTATCAATAATCTCTTGTTTAATTTTAGGATCACTTAAAATATTTTTTACTACTTTACGGCAAATTTTGGCAATTTCCCGCTCAACATTACGCACCCCAGCTTCGCGAGTATAATAACGAATAATGTCTAAAATAGCATCTGCGGTAAAGGTAATCTCTTGCGCTTTTAAGCCATTTTCTTTGATTTGTTTAGGTATAAGATACTTAATGGCGATGTTTAATTTTTCTTCTTCGGTATAACCTGACAATCTTAGCACTTCCATGCGATCAAGTAAGGGCGACGGAATATCAAGAGAATTTGCCGTCGCGATAAACATCACATCAGACAAGTCATAGTCAACCTCAAGATAGTGGTCATTAAAAGCATAGTTTTGCTCGGGATCTAATACTTCAAGCAAGGCGGAAGCAGGATCTCCACGAAAATCCATTGCCATCTTATCAACTTCATCTAGCATAAAAAGTGGATTGCGTACCTTAACTTTAGCTAGTTTTTGTAAAATTTTGCCTGGCAAGGAGCCAATATAAGTGCGCCGATGCCCACGGATTTCAGCTTCATCACGAACCCCACCTAAAGAAATACGCACAAACTTACGCCCAGTGGCACGCGCAATTGATTGGCCAAGAGAGGTTTTACCCACCCCAGGAGGACCAACCAAGCAGAGGATTGGGCCTTTGGTTTTATCCATCCGACTTTGTACCGCTAAATATTCGATAATTCGTTCTTTAACTTTTTCTAAACCATAGTGATCAGCTTCAAGAATTTTTTCTGCTTTTTTAAGATTTTTATTTACCGGGGTCCCTTTTTTCCAAGGTAAATCCAAGAGCCAATCAAGATAGTTACGGGAAACTGTGGCCTCTGCTGACAACGGCGGCATTAATTTTAATTTATTGAATTCCACTAAAGCTTTTTCTTTAGCTTCATCACTGAGACCAACCTTTTCGATCTTATCTTTTATTTTTTCCATTTCGGTTAGCGGTTGCCGACCTTCACTAAGTTCGTCTAATTCTTTCTGAATGGCTTTTAACTTTTCATTTAGATAAAATTCTTGTTGGGTTTTGTTTAGCTGGGTTTTGACCCGGCTTTTTAGTTTTTCTTCAACTTGCAAGACCTCAAGTTCGTGCAATAAAAGATCTATCACAATGCGTAACCGGTGTTTCGCATCTTGAGTTTCCAAAATTTCTTGTTTGTCTTCGATTTTTAATAGCGGTAAATGAGCCGCAACGGCATCAGCTAAACGACCCGGCTCATTAATATTTGTTAGTGCAGATAAAATTTCTGCCGGAATTTTGGGATTTAATTTTATATAATCTTCAAACTTATCGAGTAACGTACGAATTAGTGCTTCAGTTTCATTATCTTGTTGAATAACATCTGCGAGAATTTCTATCTCACTTGTTACCAGCAAATCGGTTTCTATTATTTTTTTAATTTTTCCGCGACCGATCCCTTCAGCCAACACCTTTATTGTACCATCTGGTAACTTTAATACTTGTAAGATATTAGCTACGGTACCAATAGTATAGAGATCCGCTGGACCAGGATCCTCATTTTTGCTGTCTTTTTGTGCCACAAAAAATATTTGTTTACCTGAGGTAACGCAGGCCTCCAATGCTTTGACCGATTTGGGTCGGTTAATAAACAGGGGAATAACCATAAAAGGATAGATCACCGAGTCACGTAACGGTAATAGCGGCATTAAGCTAATGTTTGATGGTACTGGTTCAGTCATTGTAAATTAATATGGGGGCTTTTACGCCGTTTGCAACCCCCGCATCCACCATGATTTTATTCACATTTTTTTCCGATGGCAGCTTATACATAGTATCAAGCAATAAATTTTCCAAGATTGAGCGCAAACCACGAGCGCCAGCTTTTTTTGCTAAAGCTTTTTCGGCTATTATTTTTAGAGCCTCTTCCGCAAACTCAATTTCAGCATTTTCCATACGAAATAGCTCATGATATTGTCGGGTTAAGGAATTTTTCGGTTCTTTTAAAATGCGGACCAAATCATCTTTTTCAAGCTCATTAAGCACCGCAATAATCGGTAGTCGGCCAACAAACTCTGGGATCAAGCCAAACTTGATAAGGTCTTGTGGCTCTACTTGGCGCAAAAGCTCTCCCATTGCTTCCTCATTTTTTTCACCATGAACCTCTGCCGCAAAACCAATGCTTGATTTTTCGGTTCTGGTGCGAATAATTCGATCTAAGTCGGCAAAAGCCCCGCCACAAATAAAAAGGATATTTTTTGTATTAACTTGAATATATTCTTGTTGCGGATGTTTGCGCCCACCTTGGGGAGGAACACTAGCAACAGTTCCCTCGATTATTTTTAAGAGGGCTTGCTGTACCCCTTCACCCGAAACATCACGAGTAATAGAGGGACTATCGCTTTTACGACCAATTTTATCGATTTCATCGATATAAATTATACCGGTTTCAGCTTTCTTCGCATCGTAATTACTATTTTGTAATAGTTTTTGGATAATGGTTTCAACATCGTCACCAACATAACCGGCTTCAGTCAAGGTGGTAGCATCAGCGATGGCAAAAGGAACATTGAGCATTTTAGCTAAGGTTTCTGCAAGCAACGTTTTGCCGCAGCCAGTTGGACCAATTAATAAGATATTACTTTTATTTAACTCCACATTATCTTTGAGCTTATGATCCCGAGAATATAGCAAGCGTTTGTAGTGATTATAAACTGCTACACTCAAAGCCTTTTTGGCATACTCTTGCCCAATAACATAATCATTTAAAATTTTATTAATCTCTATTGGCGGCAAGAGCTTGATTTCACCTAGAGCCTTTTGCTCATCATTAAGCGCATCTTTACAACCATCAATACATTCGTCACAAATAGAAGCAGATTCTCCAGCTACTAGTTTTTTTACCTCTTTTTTAGATCGACCGCAAAAAGCGCAATGCTCTGTACTTGTATTTTTGTTCATATGGTTCTTATATAAATTATTTTTATAATCATTGTAAAAATATTATTAGGCGAGCAAACTATTTATTTGCCAAATAAAGCAATACGGCCTCAAGTCTTTTTAAAGTCCGGGCTTGCCCGATTAAGCGCAAGGTTACATTCAGTGGCGGCGAAATAGTTGACCCCGTAACTGCTACGCGAATTGGTTGCGCAAGCTTGCCGAGCTTTAACCCAAACTGGGCGGCAGTATTTTCAATTAATTGGTGCAGGGCTTCATCAGTCCAAGAATCTAATTTTTCAATTGCTTGCTTAAAGGCGGTAAGTGGCGGGATGATTGCTGGCGTTAAATGTTTTTTGGCATCCTCTTCATAGTCGGCGAATTCTTCATAGAAATATCGACTCTTCGCTGCCATTTCTCGTAGAGTTTCTGCACGCTCACGTAATGCTATCACAAACTCTTCAAGTGCTGGACCATTCTGCTGATAGTTAATTTTTAATTCTTGCATAAACGGTTCAAGACGCTTGGCAATTCCCTTAGGATCAAGGGTTTTAAGGTAATGACGATTTAACCAAAGTAATTTTTCTGGATCAAAAGCAGCCGCTGCTTTGTTGATATCTTTAATATCAAAAAATTTGATCATCTCCTCGCGCGAGAAAATTTCCTGATTACCATGCGACCAGCCAAGACGCACCAAACAATTCAAAAGGGCTTCGGGTAAAAAACCTTGGTCACGGTACTCTAAGACACTAACAGCACCGTGCCGTTTCGATAGCTTGGTGCCATCTTTGCCTAGGACCATTGGAATGTGCGCGTAATTTGGTGGAGTAGCGTTAAAGGCACGAAAAAGATTTATTTGTCGTGGAGTATTATTGACATGGTCAGCGCCACGGATTACATGGGTTATGTTCATCGCCAAATCGTCAACGACAACACAAAAATTGTAGGTAGGAAAACCATCACTGCGGATAAGTATAAGGTCATCAAGTTCACTATTTTGAAAGCTAAGTGGACCTAATACTTGGTCTTCGAAGTCTACCGTGCCCTCCTCGTCGTTTTTAAAACGGACAACAAAGGGTTGGTCTTGCTTTGCTGGCAAGTTTTTAGCGCGACAGCAACCATCGTATTTCGGTTTTTCCTTATTGGCTAGTTGTTGCTCTCGTAATGCGGTTAATCTTTCTTTAGAGCAGTAACAACGGTAAGCGCGGCCTTCGGCAATTAATTGCTCTGCTGCTTGACGATATTTATCTAGGCGTTCAGTTTGGTAAAACGGTCCAATATCGTAGTCTAACCCTAGCCATTCCATGCCCTCCATAATTATTTGCGTTGCCGCTTGGGTTGAGCGCTCTTGGTCGGTGTCCTCAATGCGTAAAACAAACTCCCCACCCTGATTACGAGCGTAGAGCCAGCTATAAAGAGCAGTACGGATACTACCTAAATGTAAATTGCCCGTTGGACTGGGAGCAAATCTAGTACGTATAGTCATAAGTTATTATCAAGGTTGCAACTCTGAGATTTCAGATTATACTTTACATGTTTTAACCAAAAAGTGAAGTGATAATAACTTAGGGCGATTAGCTCAATTGGCAGAGCACTGCTTTCACACGGCAGGGGTAGCTGGTTCGACTCCAGTATCGCCCATTTAAACCGAAGAGGAGCTTAAATCATAATGAAAGTCTTAGTGGTTAAGCTTTCTTCTATGGGTGATATCATTAGTACCTTACCTGCGCTTACTGATGCAAAAAAGGTTATTTCTCACATTAGTTTTGATTGGGTGGTAGAAGAGAGTTTTGTTGAGATCCCGGCCTGGCATCAGGCGGTCAGTTCGATCATTCCTATCGCCTTACGCCGCTGGCGAAAAAAACCCTTAGCTTTAGCTACGCTGCAAGAAATAAGAGCTTTTTGGCATAGATTAAGAACCGAACAATACGACTATCTTCTGGATGTCCAAGGGCTGCTGAAAAGCGCGATCGTTGCTAAAATTGCCAGGGGGGTAAGTTACGGCTTTGATATAACTTGTGCGCGCGAGCCGTTAGCTACATATTTTTACCATCATAAGTTTAACATCCCAAAAAGCTTGCATGCCGTTGAAAGATCGCGGCAACTATTTGCTGCAGCTTTGGGTTACCAAATCCCCGCCAATCAACTAGATTATGGCTTAAACAAAGCAAAGCTTGGCAACCACGGAGACAACGCTGCTGCAAAATATCTCGTATTTGTGCATGGCACTAGTCGAAGTAACAAGTGCTGGCAAGAAAGCAAATGGATTGAACTTGCTCGTTTAGCGAACAATGCTGGTTTTAAAGTAAAGTTGCCGTGGGGGAACCTCCTGGAACTTAACCGCGCTCATAACATAGCGAAAGCTTCTGCCAACGCTGAGGTCTTGCCAAAATCAACTCTAACTGAAATCCGGGAGATTTTACTTGGGGCGAAAGGGGTCATTGCACTTGATACTGGTTTAAGTCATTTGTCTGCTGCTTTAAGCGTTCCTGCAATTACTTTATATGGGCCAACTAATCCACAGCTAGCTGGCACTTATGGTAAAAATCAAAGTCATTTAATTAATATGGAAAACCTTAGTGCGCAGGCGGTATGGCAAAAGTTTAGCAGCCTTCTTGCATAGCCAAGTATTCTGGCATAATGCACAGAGCCCCCAATATCAAAGCATACGATGAAAAGGGGAAGTAGTTACCATTTCTTGCTCCATGCGGTTTCGAGCATTACCGGCAAACCACGCGCTAAACAGACGGTGACAGAGGTATAAATAAGGATATTATTTATCCAAGAAATTAAAACACCCTTAGCTGCAAATATTTCTGGCCAAGTGTTGACTGCTGGAATAATAAAAAATAACCAAGCAAAGGTTACCAGCTTAATCAAGCCTGAAACAAAGCGCATCGTTCTACTAGCAACTAAAAATTTTCCAAGATGAGTTTTTACAATGCTAAAAGGCATATTGCCTTGATGGGCATGAGGAGTTCTGAGGTTATCAACCAAAATGCCACGCGTTAAATAGATTAAGGCAATCCAGATTGGCACTATATTTAGTTTTGCTAAAATCATCCATAAGGTAATCTCAATGATCCGATCAGCGGCAATATCAAACAAGGCACCAAAGACCGTATCCTCTTGATGAATTCTTGCAATCATCCCATCTAAACCATCGAGCAAAATGTTAATGATTATTAGCGGGGAGGTTAAAAATTGCCACGAAGTATCCGCGTACAGCGCAATCGCACCAATAACGAATACTGAAGCAAGCCGCAGTAATGTGATTAGATTAGCCATGTGGTAGCATTATAACGTTTTCTCTAAGTTTTTAAAGTCGAAAAGTTTTATATCCATCAGCTGGCTAAGGTGTACGCTACTTAAAGCATGTAAAATGTTAGCAGGTATTTTGGGGTTAGTTTTACTAATGGTTTTTATAAATTCTTGCACTTTTTGTCGGGTTTGATTTTCTTTAGCGCCGCAGATTCCCTTAGCCGTTACGGGAAACTTTTGTTCGCAGGCGTATTCGGCAATATCTTTTTCTTGGCAATATGCTAAAGGGCGGATAACAATCAGCTTTTTGTCAGTGGTAACTAATTTTGGTGGCATAGAACTGATAGCGCCAGTATAAAAAATCGACATGAGTAAACTCGTAATTAAATCGTCACGGTGATGCCCTAAAGCAATTTTGTTATAGCCGTGCTTTTTAGCAAAAGTGTAAATATGGCCGCGACGTAACCGGGAACAAAGCACACAATAAGAATCTTTTGCATTTTCTTTAGCTTTGACGATATCAAAAATATTAGTTTTTAATATGGTAAACTCGAAATTATTATTTTTAAGCCAGGTTGCAATTTGCTCTTTATTCCAACCAGCAATCCCTTGATCAACTGCTAAGACATGTAAGGTGAATTTATTCTTGGCGCGTAATTGGAGTAGCCGTAAGATGGTTGCTAAAGCAAATGAATCTTTACCACCAGACAAACCAACCAATACCCGGTCATTTTTTTGAATCATGTTGTAAACAGAGATGGCCTTACCGGTATAGTGTAAAAGTTTACGCTCAGCTTTGCTATTCATTTGGCAAGTATACTGCTAATGCTTAGAAGATAGCCATCGTTTCCTTATCTCATAAAGCAAGGGTTACAATCCATTTTTTTACAGCAGCTCCTAAAATATAGCTCTATATCATCGCGAGCAAGCGCGTAGTGATTCACGTGACGATCCAGCATTTTTAAGCTTTTGGCTGTGCCTGCGGCTCGCATATCATAACTAAATTAAGTTGCGGTTTCTCACACTATTGTAAACTTGTGGCATAAACTTTACATAGATCTACTATGGAAAAAACAGGAGCTTTCTCTATGAAAAACAAGTCCGGAGTTTTACCTCCGGACTTGAAAAAAATTTATAGACTTGGTTTAAAGAGTTATTTTGTTTCTTCTGGCCAAGCATAATCGCTTATCGTTAAAGATGGCGAGATGGTTAGGGCGTAAACTTCCGCATCTAACCTATTATCGTTATTATTATTTAGGTAAGACCACGTTGTCGTGTTGGAAGCTTCGGCAATAAAACCGTCAAAACTACCGCCAACAAAAAGTTTATTTACCCCTGTTTCCTCTCCTGTTGAAATTGAAAGAGAGGTCATAGCGTTTATCTTTTCTTTATTAATGTCCACATCACCTAAAATCCAACTATTATCCCCCTGCAAAATACTAACGCCATGATTTCCACCAGCAAAAAGTTTTGCTTCTGTATAGGTATAGCTTACATCTGGGATGTTTAGGGCATAAACATAATCCAAAGCAGAAAGATCTTCCCACCCGCCACTTCCCTGGGTATTTATCCTTTTAACAAATGATTCAAATTCGCCACCGGCATATAAATTGGACTCATTATCATGGGTAAGAGCATAAACAGATTCACCGAAGTTGGAACCAAGACTTGTCCATCCATCTCCTTGGCTCCAACTGGCTATTGCTGTTGATGTTGCGCTGCCCTCCTCCGCTCCTTCATTGGAAGTTAAGTTGAACCATCCGCCCACATATAACTTGTCACCGATACTTGTAAGAGCAAACACCCCATCTCCACCCTCGCTAAGACCGTCTCTCAAGACTTCCCAACGGTGTCCGTTAATAATTTTCCGACGAGCAATGAAATTTAAATTATTGTTGTCTATATTTGTAAATGATCCCCCTGCATAGAGGTAACCACCTATGCTGGTTAAAGCATATACGGAGCCATCTGGTTGCCCTAAATCTGACCATTCTGCACCGTTCCATCTTTTCATAAGATAGTCGCCTCCTACATAGAGATCCCCTTTGGCCACGGTTAAGGCATGAACAGAATTGAATTCCACATTTTCTGATAGTGAATCCTCCGACGCTAATGGTGACCACGTTGAACCATCCCATTTGCCAATATGGTTGGGCAAGAGTAACGACTCCTCTTCTTCGCCCTGTGTCGTATCATTAAAATCACCACCAGCGTAAAGTGCTTTATCGTAGCTGGCTTTAAAGGTACAATCACCTTCATAAAATTCTTCTAATTTTCTTGTTTCTATTTTTCCCTTAGCCTTAACAACTTCTGTCCCACTCACAGCTACTTTAATTGTGTCGTTGTCAGCGCGTGGTGTTAAATCAAAATCAGTATTGTCTGCTTTTTTACTATTTGCTTTAAGCCAAACCAAGCAGTGTTTCCCTGGACTTAATTTATTTGGACAGTTAGTAGTATAACCATCACAGTTTGTAGCATCTGAAGGACAATACGCTACCCGAGGGTCACGTCCTTCTGCTAAGGTTCCTGACACTGCTATGCCAGTTATATTTATGTCACCCCAACCTTCAGCAGTTGCAGTATCTGGAGCAGCATTGATGATTTTAATAGCCTTATATACTAAATGATTATCACTATCTTGATTGGGGGCAATTGACAAGCCACCAGCGGCTAATATATTTTCAAGATAAGTAGTAACGTTTAATCCTGAAGCTTTTATTATCCCCCAGTCTCCGATGTGGTTATCTTTGACGTTTAGAACGAAACTGCAGGTTCCACCATTTGCCCCCACAGTGCCACGACAATTATTTTGTAACTCAACATAATCTTCGCTGCCAGTTGTTGGGTCACTTTTACTATCAAACATTGTTTGCCAACTTACGCCAGCATTTTGCCAATTAAATTTACCAGTATTTTTAAATTGGTATGTTACTGTTTGCGACTCTGGTTGTGATCTCTCACCATATGATAAATAAGGCAATATGATATCCTTATCCTTAGCTATTAGAGTTATTGGCTCTTTATTTGCATCATACAATTCTAAGGTAGCAGAAGCGACACTTACATAAGTTGTTATTGATTTAGTGGTTGCGCCATTATTGTAAGTAATAGTAGCCCCCCCCTGGCCGTAAGAATTTACGCTATTAGCTGTTAAGGGAACTTTACATGTTGCTTGTGATGCTACTGCTTGACATGCGCCAAGATCGCCTACACTAACATCGTGGATATTATTATCTAACATCACCCCTACTATTTTTACAGTTTTATCCTTTGAGATGTTTGTTATTACTAGATCTTGTGGTTCTTTTGGGGCACTAAGGAGAACTTGATTTGCTTTTATATCTACAGTTTTATCTGAATTTTTATCCTGAGCTTTGTTAGGGTTGTCACTATCTTTACTAGAAAACATCGCAATTATCGCGCCCGCAAGACCAATCGTGGTAACAGTTGCCGCAGCTACTGTTGCTCCAGCTGGACTAGCGTAACATGGTTGAAAAAAAGATAAGGTAAAAAAAAGAATGGCGCCAAATAAACTACGTTGTACTTTTTTGTGCATAGCAAACTCCCTGTGTAACGTTTTTATCATTTAGTAATAAGTAACTAAAGTCACTCTGTTATCACGAACAAGGCGCTTTCGCGGGGCAAAACGCCCAAAAAAAAGCCTGAAAAGCACTAGATTCCTTTGTCACTCGCAATAATGGCAAAAAGAGTTACGTACATACCCCTATACACTAAAAGTATAACTTAAGGAAAGCTTAAAGTCTATTGCTGGTTTTTGCTATTTTTGCTCTTCCAAAAATGCTTTAGTTACTAACCCCACCCACATCTTTTGCCAAGCAAAACAGCATCGCCCTTATTTAGCTGGTTTTTTCGCGACTTTAGCCCAGCTATCTTTAAGCGTAACCGCACGATTAAAAATTAATTTTTGTGGGGTAGCGGCAAAATCAACGCAAAAATACCCTAACCGCTCAAATTGAAACTTCTCTTCTGGTTTTGCTGCCTGCAAAGAGGGTTCAACAAAACAATTTTCTAAGGTTACCAGCGCATTAGGATTTAAGTGAGTTTTAAAATCAATCTCTTTATCTGCCACCGGATTAGCCACGTTAAATAACCGATCATATAGCCTAACTTCTACGTTAATTGCCTTGGTCGCACTAACCCAATGGATCGTTCCTTTAACTTTACGGCCGTCAGGAGCATTACCCCCGCGCGTCGCGGGATCGTAAGTGCAGTGTAACTCAGCAACCTCACCACTGGCGGAATCCTTAACTACTTTCTCACACTTTATAATATAGGCATAACGCAACCGCACCTCTTGTCCTAGCCGTAACCGAAAAAATTCTTTTGGTGGATTTTCCATAAAATCGTCACGCTCAATATAAATTTCGCGCGTGAATGGCACTTGGCGCAATCCCATCGCAGGATCGTTGGGGTGATTTGCCGCCTCTAAATAATCAACCTTATCTTCAGGAAAATTTGTAATAATTATTTTCAAAGGATGTAACACCGCCATTACACGCGGCGCAGTTAAATTTAAATCTTCGCGAACACACTCCTCCAGATACCCCATGTCAACTGTACTTTCTTGTTTAGTAACCCCAATTCGCTCACAAAAGTTACGAATAGCTTGGGGTGTAAAACCACGGCGGCGTAAACCAATTAGCGTGGGTAATCGCGGATCATCCCAACCAACCACCAATCGCTCAGCAACCAACTCAAGTAATTTCCGCTTACTCATTACGGTATAATTTAAGTTTAGCCGGGAAAATTCTATTTGTTGAGGATGAGGTAACTCTGCTATTTGATCTAAAAACCAATCGTAAAGCGGACGATGATCCTCAAACTCTAACGTACAAATCGAATGCGTAATGTTTTCAAGCGCATCAGAAACACAATGCGCATAATCATACATGGGGTAAATACACCATTTATTTCCGGTACGCGGATGGGCTTCATGCCGAATCCTATACATCACAGGATCGCGCAAATTAATATTGGGTGAACTCATGTCAATTTTAGCTCGCAAAACTTTAGCCCCATCAGGAAATTCACCTGCACGCATCCGCATAAATAAATCTAAATTTTCTGCAATAGAACGCTGACGATAAGGGCTCTCCTTCCCTGCAACGGTTAAGGTCCCACGATATTCACGCATCTCCTCCGCATTTAACTCACAAACATATGCTTTCCCTTTGTTAATTAAAGCCACAGCATACGCAAAAAACTTTTCAAAATAATCAGAGGCATAGTACATGCGATCTTGCCAATCGAAACCAAGCCATCTTACTGCCGCAATAATAGCGTCAATATATTCTTGTTCTTCGGTCGTCGGATTAGTATCGTCAAACCGTAGATTGCAAGTACCATGATAATTTTTAGCGATCCCAAAATTTAAACAAATTGATTTGGCGTGCCCGATATGTAAATAGCCATTGGGCTCTGGAGGGAAACGGGTGGCAACTTTGCCGCCGTTTTTCCCCGACTGCAGATCCTCATCGATAATAGAATAGATAAAATTTTTGGGGGTATTGGATGTTATTAAGTCAGCTGTCATAATAATATAGCATAAGAAAGGAGGAACCTGGTGTCAAACTTTATCGCCTTTATCGCCTCAGCTCCAAGGCTGTCCAACCCTAAATCATTATCCCCCTCATTGCCATATTGGCATCAAAGTCTAGAGCATGCTCAAACAAAAAGCCCTCTCTTAATGTTTCTTCGTACGTACCCTAGCGAGGCAGGGGCCTTTCCGGTTCCGCCTCTTTTTTTCCAGATAAAGCTTTTTTGAGGGCTGCAACAAAAGCTTTAACTTTTTTGATAAAAGCTTTAGGTTGGAATAATTCTGGTAAAGCTGCCGCACTTTTACCCGGCTGAGTTGTGCTACATTCCATATGTTCTAAAGTGGCCTTTTTTACAGGCAGACTAGTTAGTGCGCTATACTCACCAAATGAAGCATGAGATATTACATATTCTATTTTTGCTTTCATCATGGGCTTACTACCTACTCCTGTATATTCTGTAACGCCGGTACGGCGTGCCCTTGCGCTATCAACTAGATATTCCTCTGTCACATGAAGTTCTGTCGTTTCCCTATCAAAACGAACTGAATATTTAACTTTCCCTTCTAAGCTTAGTTTAGCTTGTTCTGCTTCTTGATCTAAAAGAATTTCCGAAACACTTACATAGCGACCAACACCCTCATTTAACATTTTTTCCACATCTTTTTCTGTCATCGTTCCTTCTTCCAATGCGGAAATAAATCCTTCAGATAATACTTGGTCTAATAGGGAATGCTGATTAAGACGAGAAGCTTGTGTAAGATCCTTAACTTTAGCTTTAGCCGCAGCCTTAACTGCACTCTCCTTTAGTCTTTTAAATACCTGCAGCATAATATTTCCTCCATGGTGTTTTTAGCTTATCTAATTTTATAAATTATAAACTAAACGCACAAATATTACGAACCAAAAAAGAAGCGAAGGCGAACGGTCCGAGGAAAGCGTGCCTTTAAATCGCGCCTGTTACTCAGGCAGACTCTTGTGAAGCATTTGGGAGGCGCTCATGATAAATTGTTAATATTGTAATCACATAAACAAAAATATTTTACAGAGATTGCCTCGCTTAAATTTGTTTAACAACTTATATAGCAGTCCATACATAGGCGGATAGAGTTTTTACTTGACAGTTGCAGCTTAATTTCTTAGAGTAATCTAAAATTTTAAGCTTAATCTAAAATAACACTATGACTGAACAGGCACACACCTTAAATACAATTAGTTTATGCGATCTAGAAAAAAACCAAAAAGCTACCATTGTCGCCATTACGGCTAACGATAAAAAAGCAAAAAGGTTGGCTGATCTTGGCTTAATTCCTAATACACCGATAGAAATTATTAGAAAAACCATGTTTTGCGGACCAATGGAAATAAAAGTTCGCGGGATCAATATCGCTCTAGGCCAAGGAGTCGCCGCAAATATTTTAGTAAAAAAATCATGAAAGACCGTAAAATAAATATTGCGCTTGCTGGCACCGCTAACGTTGGTAAATCGGTAATCTTTAACCACCTAACTGGCTTACATCAACATATTGGTAATTGGCCAGGCAAAACTGTTGAAAAAGCAGAAGGCACGCTGCATTACAGAGGATACACGATAGATGTGTTAGACCTCCCAGGAATTCGCTCATTATCTACCTATTCTTTAGAAGAATTGATTACTCGCGAATATATTATTTCTAATCGCCCAGATTTTATCGCGAATGTTATTGATGCCAATAAATTAGAAAACAACCTAATTCTTACTTTACAGTTATTAGAGTTAGAAAAACCGACCATCCTAATACTCAACATGGTTGATCTGCTTAAAAAAAAGGGGATCACCATCGACTTTAAGAAGCTCGAAGCCTTACTGGGCATTCCGACAACACCAGTTGCGGCCATTTACGGCAAAGGTCTCGCCGCAGCACTTGATCGCGGCATTACTACCCTGCAGCAAAAACACCCGCCCCAAACCCTAAAATATGGCAAAGAGGTTGAAGAGCGCATCGCAACTTTATGCCACATGCTACAAAACATAGAACTTAATTACCCCAAACGCTTTGTGGCAATTAAACTTTTGGAAAAAGATGAAGAAATCGAAAAAATATTAAAAATCTCCCATCCCGAAATATTAGAAAAAGCCCATATTTTAATGGCAGAATTAGAAAAAATTCATGGCCATAATTCTGCCATTGTAATTGCCGATGAAAGATGTTTACTTGCTGCACATATAGCGCAACAGGTCACAACTTTTACTCAACCACAAAAAACCAGTTTTAGCGAAAAATTTGATCAGATCGCTGGCCATAAACTGCTTGGTTACCCCGTAATGCTTGCTATTTTGGGGATAATGTTTTTCATTATTTTTAAAGGAGGAGCTTATGCCTCTTCGCTTATCGAGCAAGCGCTAGATCTTACCCAAATAATCTTTTATGAAACTTTTGGGAACACCACTATAACTAAATTAATCTTTAGCGGTATTGCTAGTTTTTTCTCTCTCGTTTCTCTAGCACTGCCATACATTGTCCCATTTTATTTTCTGTTATTCATTTTGGAAGATTTTGGCTATTTAGCGCGCGTAGCGTACCTAATGGACAACTTAATGCACCAGCTTGGTATTCATGGCAAAGCCTGCCTGCCCTTAATTCTAGGCTTTGGCTGCAATGTGCCAGCTTGTCTTTCATGCCGCATTATGGAAACGCAAAGGGAACGCTTCATCACCGGCTTACTGACGGTATTTATTCCTTGCTCTGCCGTAACGGTAGTAATTGCGGGCCTGGTCGGAAAATTTTTAGGGCTTAAGTTTGCTTTTGGTTTATATCTTTTAGTCTTTCTAATCATCTTTATTGTGGGCAAAATAGCTACAATCATAACCCCCGGGGAACCAACCGAGCTGATTATGGAGATGCCGAGCTATAAAACACCTAACCTTAAAACCATCACACTACATACTTGGTTTAAGCTTAAAGAGTTTATTTATATTGCTGGTCCCATCGTAATTATTTCAGGGATCATCATCGATGGGGCTCATAGCATAGGTTTACTTACGCCGATTAGTGATTTTCTTAGTCCACTAACTGCTAAATGGTTAGGGTTACCACCGAGCACTGGAATTTTACTTATTTTGGGCATTTTAAGGAAAGAATTAATTTTAGTAATGCTCGGAACTTTGCTTGGCACCAATAACTTTGCGACGGTTTTAACTAACTCGCAGTTACTGGTATTAGCGCTGGTCAGCACCCTTTATATCCCGTGTTCAGCAACCATTGCGGCTTTATACCAAGAGTTTGGTTGGAAAAAAGCGTTATTCGTTACTCTGCTAAAAATAGGATTAGCCCTAATCATCGGCGGTTTAGCCTTAAGATTATTACGCTTTCTTGGCCCACCTTTTTAAGGGTACGTAGCAAAAACCTTACTAAAGATAGGCGAGGATACGTAAAATATTAGCTAAATAATAAGCCACGACAATTCCAGCAATTAAACCAAAAAGATGTCCTTCCCAAGAAATGTTCTTTTTTGCCCCCGGAAAGATCGACAACAATAATCCACCAAAATAATAAAGGCAGACCCCCGCCAAAATAATGGTGGTCCCCGTAACATGAAAATAAGCTTTGGCAAGTAAATAACCAAAGTACCCCATAATCACACCGCTTGCGCCAATGTGCACTCCACGCTTACCAAACAACCAAGTTAAAAAACCAGTTAAAATCGCGATCGCTACCGTAACAATATAAAAAATCTTTGTGCCGTCGAGCAAAACCAGATCGGTTAACACAAATAAAGGAACCGTATTAAAAAACAGATGATTAAAATCTGCATGCAGTATTGGTGAAAAAATAATTCCTGGCAAACCTCTTGGCGATCTAGGATGAATCCCTAAGAGGTTTAAATGATACCGCGTGATACAATTAACAAGATGTACTATCCACGCTATTCCGATTATTTTAAATGCAAATAGCAAGTTATCTTGCATTTTAACAATAACGTGCTGCGCTTCTTGCGCAATACTTTCTAACATATTGTTCTCTCCTTTAACCTAAGGGATAGTATTACTTGACCGTAAACCATTTTAGCTTAGAATCAAAAAAATCAAAAGATTATAAAAATTAACGCTTAAACTCACCACATTGCCAAAAACGGACTCGAGCATTTTGTGCGCGGGAGAGCACTAGCATCTCGCGAGTAAAGCTATATTACGCGGAGGAATAGTGGCTATAAAACTCATTGCCTTGGACCGAGATGGGATCATCAACGAAGACTCACCATCCTATATAAAATCTCTTGCTGAGTGGCATACTGTCCCAGGCAGCATGAGCGCTATTGCCAAATTAAAGCAGCATAACTACAAGGTTGTTATTGCCACCAATCAATCCGGGATCGCCTATGGTATTTTTACTTTAGACACGGTAAATATCCTGCACCAACACATGCTCGATGAAATCAAACAAGCTGGCGGAACACTTGATGGAATCTTTATCTGTCCCCATCAACCTGAAGATAACTGTGACTGCCGTAAGCCAAAACCTGGCTTATTACTACAGGCCGCCAATAGATTCAAGGTTAAGCCTGAAGAAATGGTAATGATTGGCGACTCTTTTCGCGATATTCTTGCCGCAAAAAACTGTGGGGCTAAGGCGGTATTTATTAAAACCACACCCAAAAAAAACGAGGACCTGCTTGCCGCACAAAAAGAGGGGGTTCCTATATATAATAGTCTAATAGAAGCAGTTGATATAATCGTAAGAGCCTGCGATGTAGCAAAGCATTGTTGAAATTACTACAAATTTAAATTTATTCCACGCGACTTGCCCGCATGACAAAGCAACGGGGATAGTCAAGGGGGAGAGGCACAGTACCCTTCTTTTTTATGTATGCCGCATCTGACTACTGTAGGTAAACCGTAAAAAGCTACCAGCCAGATTTTCATTCCATACCTGAAGCTCATCGGGCACCTCTAGAATGGCTGGGGTGAAATTCCAGATATACTTGATCTTTGCCTCTACGACAACATTGGCGGCGGCCTGCGCCTGCTCTTTAGATACAGTTAGGATGGCGATATTAACTTGAAGACGCCGAGCCAAATCGGCCAGCTTAGAGATATGAAAAACCTTTTTATTGTTAATCGTGGTACCTACCTTTAAGATATCGTTATCAAAAAGAGCCAGTGTATTTAACCCATAATTGGAGAAATTATCGTACTTAGCAAGAGCAAACCCCAAGTTACCAGCCCCAATTATAAAAGCATCCTTGGCCGTGCCAAAAGACAACGCCTCTTCAATCGCCTGCTTTAACTCCGCAACCAGATATCCCACGTTGTTTTTTCCGGCCAGCTCAATAAAGTTAAGATCACGTCGCACTTGAGAATCATCGATCTTTAGCAAAGAAGCGATCTTCGGGCTAGAGATAAACTGAATCTGTTTAGCAAGACACTCAGTAAGGATACAATGGTAGAGAGTTAACCGATTTACCACCCTATCTGGCAATGCTCTTTTCATACGCTGGCATCCAAAGTTTAAACAAATATGATGGGGGTAAATCCTACCCTCCCCCATTCCAAATGACAAATCAGACTACCCCATGGTAGGCATTAATATAGATTTGCTTGATGTCTTCCAGTAGTGGGAAAGCCGGATTAGCCCCTGTACACTGATCATCAAATGCCAGCTCCACTAGCTCATCTAACTTAGCCATAAAATCCTTTTCAGCCACACCGAAATCCTTGACAGACCGCGGAATTTCCAAGGTGGTCATCAGCTTAGTGATTGCAGCAATCAAAAGCTGCACTTTTTCATCATCACTCTTCCCGCCCAACTTCAGTTGGCCAGCGATCTGACCATACTTAGCCTTAGCATTGGGAAACCGATACTGCGGAAAGATACATTGCTTCTTAGGACAGTCGGTTGAGTTATATTGGATTATCTGTCGGCAGAGCAATGCATTGGCAATTCCATGGGGAATGTTAAAAGTTGCGCCCAATTTATGCGCCATTGAATGGCATAAGCCTAAGAACGCATTAGCAAAGGCCATACCAGCGATAGTCGAGGCATAATGCATCTTCTCTCTTGCCAATGGATCATTAGCACCCTCCTTATAGGAGCGCGGCAGATACTTAAAGACCAGCTTAATTGCCTCTAAGGCGTTAGAGTTAGTAAAATTAGTCGCCATCACCGAGACATAAGCTTCGATAGAATGGACCAAGGCATCAACCCCTGAAGCTGCAGTTAGCCCCTTCGGCATGGAATCAACAAAATTGGGGTCGACAATCGCCATATTTGGGGTTAACGCATAGTCAGCAATCGCAAACTTCATATGAGTCGCATCTTCCGTAATCACGGCAAAAGGAGTAACTTCCGAGCCTGTGCCGGAAGTGGTTGGAATGGCAACTAACAAAGCCTTTTTTCCCAACTCAGGGATCCCGCAGATTCTCTTACGGATATCCATAAAGCGCATTGAAATATCGTCAAACACGGTACCTGGCTGCTCATACATTAACCACATGATCTTAGCCGCATCCATTGGTGATCCGCCACCTAAAGCAATAATCAGATCGGGCTCATATGGTCTAATGATACTAAGAGCCTCATGAATGGTGGAGAGCGTTGGATCAGGCTTTACATCAAAAAAGACCTGGTAATCAATCCCAATCTCTCTAAGAATATTGGTAACAGTATAGATAGCACCAGAATTAAACAGATAGCGGTCGGTAACTATGAAGGCACGTTTTTTACCTTGTAGCTCTCTGAGCGCTAGATCCACGGCACCTCTTTTCAGATAAATTTTGGGTGGAACCTTAAACCACAACATATTTTCTCTCCTCTCTGCTACTGTCTTGTAATTCAAGAGATGCTTAACCCCTACGTTTTCACTTACAGCATTACCTCCCCAGGAACCGCACCCCAAAGTTAGTGATGGTTCCAACTTAAAGTTATAGAGGTCCCCTATTCCACCCTGAGATGATGGAGAATTTATTAACAGACGACCGGTTGGCAGTTTTTTTGCGAAATAGTCGATCCGCTCCTGAGCTCGAGCATCGGTATGCAATGATGCTGTGTGCCCAGCACCACCTAAAACCACTAGTTCATAAGCCCGCTCCACCGCCTCATTAAAATTATTAGCACAATAGAGAGTTAAGATGGGCGATAATTTTTCATGTGCAAATGGGTTATCTGCTGCTGTACTGGTCTGTTCACTCACCAACACCTTAGTTGCCACTGGTACCGTTATACCAGACATAGCAGCAATCTTACTCGCGCACTGCCCCACAATAGCCGCATTTAAGGCTCCATGCTTATCTAGGATAACCTTGCCTAACTTAGCGCTCTCCTTTTTGTCAAGAATATGGGCGCCACGATATACCAACTCCTTTTTTACCTCGTTATAAATGTCTTTGACGGCAATAATAGATTGCTCGGAGGCACAGATCATTCCATTATCAAAGGTCTTAGACAACAGAATTGAAGAGACCGCCGTGGCAATCTCGGCCGTCTCATCAATAATAGCTGGAGTATTACCAGGGCCAACACCAAGCGCTGGCTTACCTGAAGAATAGGCAGCTTTTACCATACCTGGCCCACCAGTTGCTAAAATGGCATCCACCTCAGGATGGGTCATTAACATGTTGCTAAGCTCAATCGACGGCGTATCAATCCAGCCAATTATATCTGCTGGAGCTCCAGCCTTTACTGCCGCCTCTAAAATTATCTTAGCTGCTGCAATAGTGGACCTCTTCGCGCGTGGATGCGGCGAAAAGATAATGGCATTTCTCGTCTTGAGCGTAATCAGGGACTTAAAAATCACCGTTGACGTGGGATTGGTCGTGGGAATAATCCCAGCAATCACCCCCAATGGATCAGCAACAATCTTTATACCATTAATTCTGTCACGCTCTACAATCCCACAGGTTTTGGTACTTTTATATTTATTGTAGATATACTCAGCAGCAAAATGGTTTTTAATAATTTTGTCTTCAACTACTCCCATTGCCGTCTCAGCGGCCGCCATTTTGGCTAAAGATATGCGCGCCTTATCGGCCACGATGGCTGCTGCCTTAAAAATTCGATCAATGGCTTCCTGTGAATAGGTAGCAAACACCTGCTGGGCCCGTTTCGTTCTAAGAATCAGCGCTTCCAATTGTTGGGGGGTAGCAACCTCAGCTACAACGTCTGACGAAACTTTTATTTTCTCTTTGATCTTTTGGGGCATAGAACTCCTCGCTAGTTATCTCTTCGGTATTAAATTCGTGATATATTTCACGATCAAGCTTACGCCCAGAGATAGAAAAAAGCAAGAACATCCCCAATGGTTTTTTACGAACGGTCGCGCCACAACTCAGAAACCTTTAACCTAAAACCGGCAGCTGAAATCATAACAAGAACATTTAAGAAGCTGAAAGATAGAAGTTTTGTGTAAGATTTTTACGAGACAGCATCCCCCATCACGATGAGTAAAAAATCTTACAAAAAACTCCAGCTTCTCTGTGTTAAACGCTCGTAGCAGGCTTTAACTGTCGGCCTTAAGTTTAAAACATCACGAAGCCCTTACTCCTCCTTAAGATCTTCTCCGGTGTTGGCGTACTCAGTTAATTGTTTACAAGACATTCTACTAGTATTAATTGTGGCATTGCCGCCAATACACCCGCCTTCACAACACATCACCTCTACCAAATTCCCCAACTCACACACGGCATTTTTAGCATACCGCCTAAGATCTTTGATGCTCTCTTTGGTAATCCCATTAACTACCACAGGACGTAAGGGGTTTTTTTCATCGGAATATATGCTAGCTACCGCCTTAGCCACCCCCTGAGTTAGAGCAAACATTCTTCCCTGCTTGGAAGATTTGTGCTGATAGGGCTCCGGCTCACAATTATTAACCTCAATCTTCAAAGCAATCAACAAAGCTCCTAGCTCTTCAAAGGTTAAGATATAATCAACATAGGGATTCTTCAGTGCTTCGGTTCGTTTAGCAACACATGGACTCAAAAATACGGTAATTGCACCCGGATGCTCAGCTTTCGCGATCTCAGCAGTATAGGACAAAGGAGTTTGCGCGGCAGAGCGATAGGGTTTTAGCTCTGGCAGATGTTTATCAACCAACTCATTATAACCAGCACAACAAGAGGTTGTCATAAATGGCTCACCTTTAGCCAACCGCTCCTTAAAATCTACAGCCTCGTGAGCAGCAGTTATATCAGCCCCCTGCGCCACTTCATACACCTTATAAAAACCGATCTGCTTCAGCGCAGCATGCAGCTGTTCCGCCGAACCTGGCAGCTGCCCCATAATAGCTGGCGCCACCATAGCCACCACCCGCTGGCCCTTCTTGATCTGGTGCAACACTGCGAATAGTTGGCGCTTCTCATGCACCGCCCCAAATGGGCAAGCATTGATACATTTGCCACAAGTAATACATTTTTCCGCATTAATCTGTGCATGCCCACTAACGTTTTTGGCAATTGCGCCGACGGGACAAGCATTTTCGCAAGGAACAATCAACTTAGCAATCGCCTTGTATGGGCAGACATTCAGACACATGCCACAATTTCTACACTTAGCGGCATCAATTAAGGCTCGACCATTTACGATGTTGATGGCACCAAATTTACAAGTGTTAACACATGGACGCGCCACACATCCCTGGCAGAGATCGGTTACGTAGATACGACTAGGCACACAACCTTTACATGCGGTTTCCAGGATTGTTAACGGATGCTGTTTAGTTGGAGCAGTACAGCTAAGCGCCTGATCAGCATACGTCGAGAGCAACACCTGCTCCTCAGCATCTTCGATCGCGAAACCCAAGTCAGCAATAATCCGGTCTCTCAGAATAGCCCGCTCTTTGTGAACGCAGCACCTAAAATTAACCTCACACCCCTTGGGACGCATCTGATAAGGAACGGTACGAACCTCTTCCGAAAAATTATTGCTATAGAAAGCCTTAATTAGTCGAATTAGGATCTCTCGTTTTAGATATTTGGCGCCATCATTAGGATTCATTGATTTAATCGTACCTCTATTATTTTTAAAATTTTGTCTACGGTAGCCTCCTTGACCACCTCATCATCTACCTTTACGTATGGGGCCTTAGCATACTCCCATTCAATGGAACAAAGCCCCAGGCAAGGCGCACCACTCACGGTTACTCTATCACCATAACGCTCTGGAATAATATCCAACAACTCTTGCAAATTAGCTGATCCCATAATAAAGCAAGTTGTTCCCAAGCATACCTTGACATTAATCTTTTTCTCCATCATCCACTCCATTTAATTTTACATAAACTCAACATGAACTTTTTTATAAAACCTAGCTTCTAGAACAACTGCCAATTTCTTAATAATACTCTTCCTAATCTCTATCTCGACCGGCAAAGCCGGATCATAGTGAGCCTGATTTATCTTAGCGCCCACCATAAAGGTGATTACGTCACTCGCCAGTAAAAATCTGACTAAATATGCTGCAGCATTGTCTGCATTATAATTACTGACCTCGAGATATTCTAGTGCTTTGGTTAAAGTTAGAATCCCCTCAGTAACTAAATCCACCCCTGCCATTTTCGAACAAGCTGGCAAACCACCCATACTAACACTATTCGCTGTAACAATTGGTCGCTGTAACTCTCTGGCCAGCAAATCGGCCGTCGTTCCACCACAAATGGCCTTCTTTCCGGAAAAATTAGCAAACCTCAAAGCATGCTCATGATCGCGCTGCTGATAATATGGTGGACCAGTAAAAACCAGGGCCTTCCTAGGCTCGCGGCAATAGAGCACGCAAGCCGAAATATCATCCTGGGGCTTGTGATCGGGCTCAATACTCAACGCCTTTTTTATTATATACTGAGTCAAGTCTGAACTTGCCAGCTTGGGCTCCACTATTAATGGCTCCTGCAACGCCTCAATTAACCCTTGACGCCTCAAGCCCAACCTGTAACAACTGTTCCCTAACCCAGCCTGCGTTACGCCATCAGAACAAAAGATCAAGCGATCACCCAATTGTAGCTTCAATTGGTGAATCCTGAGTTTACGATTTTTAAACTTCTTCGACTCGCTGGTAACAAATGGCGACGGCAATACCTCTCGCCCTCTTAACCAGATAAATTCTGGATTACCATCCTCTACTATCTTGGCATTACCCTCATCGTCACAGACGATTGCGGAAAATGTGGCATAACTGATTTTACGCACCTGACAAACCGGCAAAGCATTCATGATAATCTCTGCAGCTTTAGTAATATTTATTTCCTCTTCAATAAAACGCAGCAACATCGTAGCTGTCATACAGGAAAGAACATTTGCCTTAATCCCGCTCCCTAACCCGTCCGACAACACTGCAATAATTCGTTCATACTCTGGAATGCGCTTGGAAAGAAAATAATCACCACTAGTATTTTGGTTATGCTTTTTCTCCTGAGTACAAGCAATATCTATGAACATTCGCCCGCCTCGTCATTTTTATTGTCCTGATAATCATCAGCAATTGAACTAAGTAGCGCCTCGGTAGCGACCATATGCTCGCCAAGCAGACAGGCGATCTCCTGTACCGTGGCGATATTGCTAGAAATAACCTGCTGAGCCTTCTTCGCGATCTTAGCTCGATTTACTTCGCTTTGGGTTACATCAGTAATAATTGCACCAACTAACTCATGTGGCTCAATAGAAAAAGTATTAATATCGTACAGCAAACCCTTATAGCTATAATGCTCTTTGTGTACCTCTTTACCGTACTGCAAGGTGGTTCTAAAAATCTCAACAAAATCTACCACCTTCTCCAAATAAGCGCCGCCCAAACCTTCGCTACGAGCCGCAAAAACCTCATAGCTCTCCCCTAGAAACATCTTCATAAATGCGTCGTTGGCTTCAACTATCTTAAAATTAGCATCTATCATTACCATCGCCGACGGCATTGATTTTAACATCAATGCCGCTTTTCTGACGGCTAACTGTCGCATATAGGAGACACACATGGAGGGCTCAGCATTACCTGAGAGCATAGCAACCGCCAATTCTTGGCAAGTAGAATAACCACAACCACCACAATTTAGCTCGTCGCTGACACAATGCTTGCCAATCCTTTTTAACACACGCCCAATCTCCGTTGGAGAATACTGGGCAGCCACTACCGGTCTAGCGGTATAATGCATTGCTACAACAAAATTGGCGCGAGCTGGCACTACTGCGCGCGGCTGTACATTGGCTAAGACACTAGTAATTCCACCAATAATCGACTTAGGCGTAGCAATACAGGGGCCAGCAATACACCCACCATCACAAGCCAATGCCTCAATAAAGACTTTGCGCTTTAGATTATTTACCTGCAACTCCTCTAACGACTTACTAAAGAGCTCCAAGGAACAGATATTGATAAGATCCACCTCCGAACTCAGACCAGCTTTTCTAAGCGTAGCATTCATTCCACCATCTAGAGGGTAGAGTGAACCTTCGTGCGCTTGATGAGGCAGAAATTCCTGACCTGGCTCAACCACGATTTCCTGTAAATTAATCAAAGCATCATTTAACCATATTTTTAGCTCGGCAAAAGTCAGTGCGACATCAATGAGATCATGATGACGATCAGCCTCATTTTTTTTACCAATACATGGGCCGATAAATACCACAGCAATCTCAGCACCATAAAGTTCTTTCAACATCTTGGCATGAGTAATGGCCGGAGACGCTATCGGAGCTAGGTACTTAACAAACTCTGGTCGATAGTAGCGCAGATAGTCTACAATTACGGGGCAGGCAGTAGAGATCAACAGCTTTTCACTACCATGGCCCAGCAAATCTATCACCTTAGCAGTAACCTCCTGCGCACCCAGAGCCGTCTCACTAACGGCCGTAATCCCAAGCGCCTTTAAGGCCGCCAACATCTCCGATTTAGTCTGCTTAAACGCCCCTACCCAACTTGGGGCCAAAGAGACAATCACCTTTTTATTGGCACTAATGAGGTTCTTAGCTTTAGCTAGATCATCCCTAACACGCTTGGCCTCGCTGGGACAAGCTTTGACACATCTACCGCAGGCAATACACTTCTGCGGAATAATGGCAGCATGGCCATTTTCTACACGAATAGCTTTAACATGACAGCCTCTAACGCATTTATAGCAATCATGGCACTCATTTCTTAAGGTATAAACCGGATTTAAGTTATCCATTGTTCATCGGGGATAGTGTAAGCAAAATTTCCTCCAGTCTCTTCTCATCTACCGCATGATACATACGCCCATTAACTATAATATTGGGGCCACTGGCACACTGATTTTCGCAACGTGAACCAACCAATTCGATATTGGCAGTCATTCCAAACTCTTTCAGGTATTTCTCAATCCGCTCTAAATTATGGGCATTTCCCCGTGCAAAACAGGCGCTACCCATGCATATGGTTATAGTGACACTCTCTTTCATTGTACACTTCTCTGGTTAAGCCTCGATTCGTGATTTACGTCACGAATCAGTCTAGAAGTAAAATTTGGAAAAATCAACCATAACCGGTTTTAGGCTAAAAGGTTGGAAAATCACGCTAAATACTGGCAGCTCCTCCTAGAACAAAGCTAGATTTTTTCGCTAGATACACGCTCTGGCGGATAGAAACGTAACAATTTAACCCAAAACCGGCAGTTGAAATCGTAACGAGAACATTGAAGAAGTTGAAGTTGATATGCTGAGTTTTAAGTAAGACAACTCATTGCTAATTTTTCCAATAAAAATTTTTTACAAACCAGCAAGTCACATAAAATATACCTTCTGCGATCTCATTAATAATGAACCTAAAAGGAAAGCGCTATCATAACCTCTCACGGTGCGATATAGCACAAATTGAAGGGCTACGAACTACTAACCTTAGATGCTCTTTCCAAGGTTAGTAGCAAGAGATTATTTAATGTTTATCCCAACATGAGCATTTCTTATTAACCCAAAAATCACTAAGCATTTACAATTGTCATTTATCGAATAATCGCAGTACAATGGTATGTTTTTAGTCCATTAATTTCACAAGCCTGGGCACATTGCAATAAATTATCAGCATCCCCGAGCTCAAAATGTGAGTAGAAGTGCTCGGGAAGAGGATCATAACAAGTACATTCACAATTTCCGCCTACAATCAAAGCTGTTTCAATTTTATTGATTTCTTTCATTTTTTCTCCGCATAATTTAGTTTTTTGATAGAATACAATTCGCTAACACAATATTATTTATAGCACATGCTTGATGATTTCGCAGAGTTTTATTTTAAATGCGGAGGAAGCGCTACTATTATCCATCTTTTATAGCATGCGATCCTCCTAAACTTTAGTCATTATTTAGTTAGAGAATTGGGGACTGTATTACAAAAATTTTATAGAACTGCCGGTAAAATCAATACCACTTCTCATGAAACCAGAGGAAACTAATGAAGATTTTTAACTAGGGTATGATTAATGTTTTATCCCAATTAGCAGCACACACCACGCCACAGGCAACGCTCAGGTTATCTCTTTGATTTTAAGCATAAATATAGCGCCTTTTAAATTTTTCATGCATTAAATCCGCGCCACTAAATAGCAGCCAGTTAAATTAATAACGAGTTTCGCACTTAGATGAATTTTAGGATAAACTGTTAAAAATCCTAAGAGGGTGAAGCTATGTCTAACCACAAATGTAGCAAGGAAATATATAAAGCATTTTTACAAGCAAGCAGCGTTAGATATTCGGGGCTAGCCCTGTCAGAGGTGTCACCTAAAAGCTATCCCACGATAGCGTAAGAAAATGGTTAGTTACTACAGCTTCAGACCAATAGAGATACAGCAAATAGCAGAAAAATATATCCGTAAAGGCGAAGATTGCTTGTTAATAGCAGGCGACTCCATTTAAGACAAAAATCGTAGTAAAAAAATTGTTCTAGTCCATTACCAATATTCAGGCAATGTACACGACGTAAGTGCAGACATTGGTCTGGTAAATCTTTTGTAGCATGGTCTAAGTAGTCAAGAATCAGTATCAATTAATTATCAGATTTATGACAAAGATACAGATGGCAAATCCAAGAATGAACATTTCATAGATATACTAAAGACCAAGGAATAAATCCATCTGTGGCAGTAATTGATGTCTGATATTATAGCTTAGATAATTTAAAAGTTATTCGTAATTTTGGCTGAACCTGGATCGCTGGGCTTTAAAAGAATTGCATTATAAATCGTAATGCATTGCTTGAAAAGCTTGAGATTCCCGAAGAGGGATAAAAGGTGGACCTACGTAGTTAGGCTGGATCACAGCATTTCGGTTTATGGCAAAAATTGGCCGCACGGATTATGTTGGAACCAACATGGAGTTTCCCTCTCGTGATCAAATTGAAGCTATCACCAAGGCACGCTGGTCTATCGAAATTTATCTTCGAGAATTAAAGCAAACCTGTAGAATCGAGCGTTGCCAGGCTCGCACGAGTCATGCTCAGAGAAACCATATTTTCTTGTTCCAAAGAAATGCAGTTTATTTTGGCTACAACTTGATGGCAAGCGCGAAACTCGTACACTATAAATATAAATAAGATATCGACGATAATTTATGGTGATTAGTCAAAAATAACAAATTCTTATGAGAATCACAAAAAGGCCAAGAAAAAATCAGAAAGAAGTTGGAAAAATAATTTTTAATGTCCTTCAATCATCTTGTTTACTATGACTATTTCTTTTTAAGGAAGCACCGACATAACAAGCCACACAGAATAAATTTAAAGTTATCATGTGGTTATAAAAAAGCACTTTTCTGTGGATAACTTTTAAATATCGAGCTAGAATGACCTCCCTTTTTATTTCTAACAGCACTTTATAGCACTTAGTAGCAGGGGTTTTTGTGGAACTATCGTATTGGCAACGCTGCCTCGAACAATTACAAGAAGAACTGACAACCAAGCAATTCAACACTTGGATCAGACCAATACAAGCTAAAGTAGAAAATGGCGTATTAACCCTGCTGATGCCAAACGCTTTTGTCCTCGAATATATTGAAGAAAATTTTCGGCAAAAAATTACTGATATTTTAAAAAACCTTGGTTATGGTAATGACCATTTACAAATGGTTGTCGGGAGCGTTGAAAACACTAAAGAAACCGTTGGTAATCCAACTAAATTAAACAGCCCGGCATCTCTACCGACTAGAACCACCAAATCTCTCAACCATTTAAACCCTGCGTTTACCTTTGACAATTTCGTTGAGGGCAAGTCTAATCAATTAGCTCGTGCCGCAGCGCTGCAAGTCGCTAAAAATAGCGGCAAAGCATACAATCCTCTATTCATTTATGGCGGCGTCGGTCTAGGAAAAACCCATTTAATGCATGCTATTGGCAACATGTTGCTAAAACAAAAAGCTGGGGCCTCGGTGCTATATCTACACTCAGAACGCTTTGTCGCCGACATGGTAAAAGCGCTACAACGCAATTCAATTAACGAATTCAAAAGATTTTATCGTTCTTTAGATGCTCTCCTAATAGACGATATTCAATTTTTCGCCGGCAAAGATCGTTCACAAGAGGAGTTTTTTCATACCTTTAATGCCTTACTAGACGCCGAGCAACAGATTATTTTAACGTGTGATCGTTATCCCAAAGAGCTCTCTGGTTTAGAAGAACGCTTAAAGTCAAGATTTGGTTGGGGCTTAACCGTTGCCATCGAACCCCCAGAACTGGAAACTAGAGTGGCGATTTTAATGAACAAAGCAGAAAGTTCGAAAATATCTCTGCCCGATGATGTGGCCTTCTTTATTGCCAAGCACATTCAATCTAATGTCCGGGAACTAGAGGGAGCCTTAAAACGCGTCATTGCTAACGCCCACTTTACTGGCCAACCGATAACTTTAGCTTTTGCTCGTGAAGCCTTAAAAGACCTGCTTGCGTTACAAGCAAGATTAGTAACCATCGCTAATATTCAAAAAACTGTGGCGGAATATTACAAGATCAAGATGTCCGATCTCCTGTCAAAAAGGCGGAGTCGCATTGTCGCGCGACCACGCCAAGTTGCGATGACCCTAGCTAAAGAACTAACCAGTCATAGTCTCCCAGAAATAGCAGATGCCTTTGGTGGCCGCGACCATACGACAGTGATTCATGCCTGTCGCACGATAAAAAGCTTGATAACAAGCAACCCTAATTTGGCAGAAGATTACCGTAATTTAATTAGAATTTTGTCTACTTAAGATCTTCCTCTTATTTAAGATTCCAGCTATAGTAATCGTGTTCTTTGAAGAAAAAAAGGTACGAACACTATGCTAAAAATTTCCATAAAACGAGAAGACCTACTTAAACCATTACAACTAGTAACCGGGGTAGTTGAACGAAAACAAACCAAACCCATTCTGTCACATTTATTGCTAACAGCAGAAGATAAGTTGTTAACTTTTATTGGTACCGATATGGAGGTGGAATTACATGGGCTAATTCACCTTGAACACGCGATTAAAACCCCCACACAAATCACACTTCCAGGAAAAAAATTTTTAGATATTTGTCGCTCGCTCCCTGAAGAAAGTATCGTTGAACTAACCGAAGATAACGGTCGCATAACTGTAACCTGCGGACGTAGCCGCTTTGTGATGGCATCATTGCCGGCTAAAGAGTTTCCACGCTCGCCCGAACAAACCCCAGTAATGCAATTTGAGATCCAACAAGAAAACTTACGAACATTAATTGAAAAAACCTCCTTTGCCATTCCGCAACAAGATGTCCGGCAATATTTAAATGGTCTATTATTTGAAATCAAAGATGGTTCTATCCAAGCTTTGGCAACAGATGGCCACCGTTTGGCGGTACATAGCATTCCTGCCCCGATCGTTGATAGTTCATTCGCCCAAATCATCATTCCACGCAAAGGGGTATTTGAGCTGTTACGACTCCTAGAAAACTCTAACGAAGAGGTTGCGCTTAGTTTCAATAGCAACCTAATTCAAATAAAATGGAAAAATTTTGTTTTAATTTCTAAATTAATTAGCAGCAAGTTTCCTAATTATAATAAAATCATCCCTAAAAAAGGGGAAAATAGGATAGAAATCAACTGTAACGAGCTGAAAGCTGCTTTAACTCGTGTTAACATTCTCTCTAACGAACTATTTCGCAGCGTCCACTTTAAGTTACACCCAGACCTGCTAGTATTAACCACTAATAATCCAGAACAAGAAGAGGCGCTTGAAGAGTTACCCATTGATTATAAAGGAGAAAATTTAGACATCATCTTCAATATAGGATATTTTTTAGATATCTTAAATGTTGTTAAAACTGAAAAAATTAGCTTCTTTTTCAACCAAGGGGATGGTGGAGTGGTCTTAGAAGACTCTGATGGCAAACCTAATTGCTTATACGTCCTTATGCCCATAAGACAATAAGCTATCCATACAATAGCGGTAACACCTTGATTTTAAAAGATTTATGTCTTTAATTGCATTTAACATAGCAAATTTTCGTAATTTTTCTAAAACTGAGTTAATTTTTAACGATCAGTGCAATTTATTTTATGGCAAAAACGGCTCTGGGAAAACTAGCCTATTAGAAGCAATATATTATTTGATCCTTGGCCGGTCTTTTCGCTCCCATTTATTACGCAGAATAGTTAAATATGACCACGACAGTTTTTCCATTTTTGGAAAAATCCAACAAGAGAACAACCAAATAGGGGTTGGTATAGTTAAGTCTATTGATTCTGGAAAACAGATCAAAATATCCGGTAAAAATGTTTCTTCAATTATAGAAATCACAAGGTTATTACCGTTACAATTGTTGACACACAATAGTTATTTTCTGCTGTCCGAAGGTCCCAAAGCACGTAGACAATTCATAGACTGGGGGTTGTTTCACGTGAAACATTCTTTTTTAGATCTTTGGCGCCAGGTAGAGCGCATCCTGGAACAAAGGAACATCGCCCTTCGTTCCAAGATGGCAATTGACTGCATCCAGGTGTGGGATAAAGAACTATCCTTACTGGGTTACGAGTTACACCTACACAGACAGCAGTACGTACAAAACCTTATCCCGGTTGCACAAGATGTATTACAAAAACTAGCTTGTGATTTTTCAATTAATATTTCCTACTACGCCGGGTGGAATACAGAGCTAGAGTTGTCTGCGGCTTTAGCAAATAATATAAAAACCGACCTTTCGCTTGGTTACACCTCCGCTGGCCCGCAACGAGCAGACCTTCAAATCTCAGTTGGAAAAATCCCTGCAAAAGATGCCTTATCAAGGGGCCAGCAAAAACTACTGCTATATGGATTACAAATAGCTCAAGGAATAGTGCTTGAGCAGTTAACTGGAAAAAAATGTCTCTATTTAATAGATGACCTGTTAGCAGAACTAGACCATCATAAATGCAAATTATTAGCAAATCTTTTGCTAAGCTTACCAAAAAGACAAATGTTTGTTACTGGGCTAACACATTCAGATTTAACGCAAGTTTTCGCTGATGGCGCTTGCAACAAAAATATTTTTAACATGGCAGACTTGTAGCCATCCCTCTTCCGAAACCAAGTGTTTTCGCATAAACACGGCACAAGCGAGCGAAGTTTAATCAAGTTTAGACTCGCCACATGGTTGAACCCCATGACCATCCACCATCGCTTTGTCCTCGAGGCAAGCTTCGAGGAAAGTTATATTTTAATATAAATGAGCATATGAGAAAAGACGCTGGTTTCGTAAGAGGTCTTTATTCGGCATAGATCAAATTCAGCCCCATGGCTGTGTCATGGCGGCAAGCCGATGGCATAAAGTTAAATTATGCATGGTGGTTACGAAGATTTTTGCTAAATTATTATGAGTCGTACGGCCGCGGTCCTTTTTTTAAAGCGTCGAAAGGGGTAGGCGATCTATACACCACCTCCTCTTGATCCTGGTTCTGCTTACCAACACGCTTTGGCTCAGGTTTTAGACCAAAGATTGCCGCAAGCTTTTTTAGTGGATTATCCAAGCGATGTAAAATACTATTGGCCTTTTTCATCAACCTGTCAGCAAATGTTTCATCTATTTCTGTAGCATTCGGCTGGCTTTCAGCTGGTGACGGCTTAGGTTTCTGGCTTTTATACAGATTCATAAGAACCGCACTTTCACTTTGCAATTGAGCAACAAGTTGTTCCGCAGAATGAGTTTTTGCTTCAGCTTTAACCTCCTGTTGCGCTTGTTGAAAAAACGCTATTTCAATATTAAGTTGCTCTTGCTGTATCTTTGCCAGACGCTCATTCACTAATTTTTGCTGTTGTTCATCTTCTAAAAAATCTGCTACCTCTTGTCGTAGCTGTGCTAATTGACGTAATGCTTCGCTAGGATCACCCGCCGGAATCCCAGTAAACTCCACTTGTAGTTTATCGGTAAGCGTTGAATCAAGCTCAGAAATAAATTGCATCATTTTTTCCAATGTATTCACCTGTTCAAGCCTATCTTCAAGTTTACCTTGCTCGCCATCACTTAAATTTTTTATTAGCTCTTTTATCCTTTTTTTAAAAGTATCGATATTCGCCATCAGCTATCCTCCTCTCCTTGTAATTGGTTGATTAATATATAGTTTTCTTAGAATCTCTATCTGTTTTTCTGCTTTTTTTGCCAGCTCTTCATCTGCCTGACGTAATTTTGCTAAATGCAACTCAATCAACTTGCGTCTCTCTGCTCTAAATAAAACTATTAACAGGTGTTTTAATTTAGATAAAACTGCTAGTAATTCTTCAACCAGCTCTTCACTACCCCCAGTTTTTTTGAGACCAAGAATAAGCTTTCTACATTTGGCAACTAAATGCAAAACTTCGGCGGGATCAGTAGCTGCTTCTGCCTTTGCTAACAGCTGCCCGGGTTCTTGCTCGATTTTTTCTTGTATAATAAATCTTTGCTGGAGCTTATCCAATGTCATTACTGCTTTATTCAAAATCCCTTTAACTTTTGCACTCGGTGCTGATAAAGCTAAAATGTTTTGTCTACAACTTGCCACCAAATCCAAAATATCTTCTTTAGTTTCAAATAGTTGCCCCAAAGAAGAATATGACTGTCCCTCTTTTAGTCTACCCAAAGCAAGCAGCGCATTATCAATACTTTTTTGCGCCGCTGCGTTTGGTGTTTTTATATCTGAAATTTTGTGTTCACACTGCAAAATGACATCTGAAAGATCCGACGATAAATCGATACCTACCACTGGCAATGTATGCTTTTTTACCCTGTCCTTGTTTCCCAATAAGGCATCGATAGATGGTGTTTTTGATAAGGGATCGGCCCCTTCTCTGGCTGATTTTTTCAAAGAGAGCTCTGCCATCAGAGCCGACCCCTCTTCTCTTTGCGCCAACTGTCCTAGCATCGCCAGCACATCGTTCAGTGCTTTTTGCATGCTACAATCTTCTGGCTTAATTTCTAATATATTTTTTTTGCACGCCGTTATTATTTCGGTCCTTGCTTGTGCTATTTCAGTGCCTTTTTGCACCAAAGCTTCTAAAGGGGGCAGGGAAATTAAACCTTTCGCTTTTTGTTCCAGCTTATCTAGCTGTAATAATATATTATCAATTGCCTCTTTAGTGGTTTTGGTTTCTGGTTCTACTTCTAGCATAGCCTCCTTGCAACTTGAAATTAAATGCGTAGCGGCTTCAGAATTATTTAGATTCTCCAAAAAATTCAGCTTTTCTAAGCTTTTTTGCAATCCTTTTTTAAACGGGAAAGCGTCCTTAAGAATGTTATCCTTGTTTGCGTCCATGATGTTTATTATAACCTGTTTTTTTCGACTATACAGTCTCTTCCTTGAATATCGCGCAATATCGTGAGATATTCTGGAAGTGGCCGCTCAAACATGGTAGAATAATCGCGTTTTTTGTGGTTATTACCTTATTGATTTTAAATGTTTTTTGTGGGGCAAGATGACGCAAACAGATTCAAACTATAATTCTTCCAGCATCAAAGTATTAAAGGGCCTAGACGCTGTTAGAAAGCGACCCGGCATGTACATCGGCGACACTGATGATGGCTCTGGTTTACACCAAATGGTGTTCGAGGTTGTTGATAACTCGATAGACGAAGCGCTGGCTGGGGTTTGCAATAAAATTGATGTAACTATTCATACGAATGGGTTTATTACGATCAAAGATAACGGCAGAGGCATCCCCGTAGATCTGCATGAGGAAGAGGGACGTTCGGCAGCTGAAGTAATTATGACTGTCCTCCACGCTGGTGGTAAATTTGATAACGATGCTTATAAGGTTTCTGGCGGCTTGCATGGTGTTGGTGTTTCTGTCGTCAATGCTCTTTCTGAAGAGTTACGGTTACTCATTCATCAACATGGAAAACTACATGCGCAAACTTACCATTTAGGAGATCCCGATGAACCGCTGAAAGTTATTGGCACCACTAATCAAACCGGGACTGAAATTAGCTTTAAACCAAGTAATACTATTTTTTCCCAAACCGAATTTCACTATGAGATTTTAGCAAAACGTCTACGTGAGTTAGCTTTTTTAAACTCTGGGGTACATATTTCTCTTGCTGATGAACGCTCTGGCAAAACAGAAAATTTTCATTGCACCAGTGGCGTCAGTGGATTTGTGGAATTTCTCAACAAAAATAAAACCGTTATAAATGATCCTTTATTTTATTTTGTTGCTCAAGAAAACAATATATTGGTAGAGCTAGCATTACAATGGAATGATAGTTTTCAAGAAACGGTTTTTTGTTACACCAACAACATTCCGCAGCGGGATGGCGGTACCCACTTAATGGGGTTACGTTCAGCTTTAACTCGAACTCTCAATAATTACATTGAATCCACGGGGCTAATAAAAAAAGAAAAGGTTGCTACCACGGGTGATGATGCACGCGAAGGATTAACCGCTATTTTATCGGTAAAATTAGCTGATCCTAAGTTTTCCTCACAAACTAAAGATAAGCTAGTTTCTTCCGAAGTAAAAAGCGTGGTTGAGTCTTTGGTAACAACAAAACTAGAAGAATACTTATTAGAACAACCACAAAAAGCTAAAGCGATCGTAACGAAAATTATCGATGCGGCTAGAGCACGCGAGGCTGCGCGTAAAGCACGGGAAATGACCAGAAGAAAATCGGCATTAGATATCGCCGGCCTGCCTGGCAAATTAGCTGATTGCCAAGAAAAAGATCCTTCACTTTGTGAAATCTTTATTGTTGAGGGGGACTCAGCCGGTGGCTCAGCAAAACAAGCACGTAATCGTAAATACCAAGCTATTTTGCCACTGCGCGGAAAAATTTTAAACGTCGAAAAAGCGCGCTTTGATAAAATGCTCTCCTCAGAAACTATTGGCACCTTAATCACTGCTCTTGGTTGCGGCATTGGTCGTGAAGAATACAACCCGTCAAAAATTCGTTACCACCGTATAGTAATCATGACAGACGCTGATATTGACGGCTCCCATATCCGCACTTTACTGTTAACCTTTTTCTATCGACAAATGCCGGAATTAATCGAACAAGGGCACATTTACATTGCACAACCACCTCTTTACCGAGCTAAAAAAAATAGTGATGAGCGTTATCTCAAAGATGAGAGCGCCTTAAGTGATTACTTAGTAAAACTTTCTTTAACTGGAGCGCAATTATTCCCCGGGGATAATGCACTACCAATAAGTAGTGCCACGCTTGAAAATTTAATTTTAGACTATAGTGCGGCCCTGCAAATCATAGACCGCTTAACTCGCAAATATCCACGACAATTTCTCGAGGCTCTGTTAAAAATGCCGCGGCTGCCTATGGATAAATTAGCTAGCAAAGAAGCGGTAACTGCATGGACTTTATCATTACAACACGAGCTTGCCTCTATTAAAAAAGAGGGAGTTAGTGTGCACCTGGATATCACAGAAGACCTTGATAAAAATATTTTCATACCAACTATCTCCATGCTCACGCACGGCAATACTGTAAACTATGCCATCCCAATTAATTTCTTCAGTTCTGGAGAATATCAACACTTAGCAACTTTAGCTGAAAAAACCAATGACCTGCTAAAGCCCGGGGCGTACATTGTACGTGACAACCATAAAGAATCCGTATCAAGCATTGCTGCGGCATTTGATTGGCTAATGAGAGAAACCCAAAAAGGGCTTAATCTGCAGCGCTATAAAGGTCTTGGCGAAATGAATCCCGAGCAACTATGGGACACCACCATGAACCCCGACACCCGCAGTATGTTTAAAGTTACTATCGAAGATGGGATTGCGGCTGACCAAATATTCACGACGCTCATGGGGGACCAAGTTGAGCCACGGCGTGAGTTTATTGAAAAAGGGGCACTAGAGGTTATTAATTTAGATATTTAATTTAGACAAAGGTAGATTAATGGAAACAAAATTAGTTCTCGTCTTAAACTGTGGCAGTTCTTCGATTAAATTTGCGGTCTTGAATCTCGACACCAAAAATACCGAATTATCTGGATTAATCCAACGCATCGGTTCGGCGGAAGCAAGCTTAAAATATCTTTTGGATAATAATACCATTAAGCGCGATCTGCCCAATGTTAACTACCATGAAGCTTTACAAGTGGTTTCCGAAATTATTCATACGACAAAAAACATCGCAGATAATATTGTCGCGATCGGCCATCGCATTGTTCATGGTGGTGAAAAATTTACGCAATCAGCAGTTATTAACGATGTGGTTTTACAAGCAATTCGTGATTGTGGAACTTTGGCTCCCTTGCATAGTGCTGCTCACGTTCTTGGAATTGAGGAAGCAATGAAAGCTTTTCCTGCTCTTAAGCAGGTGGCGGTTTTTGATACCTCCTTTCACCAAACCATGCCGAAACATGCATATATTTATCCGATTCCTTATGATCTTTATAAAAATTATGGGATCCGCCGTTATGGTGCTCACGGCACCAGCCACCGTTTTGTTTCCCGTCAAGCAGCTTTTATCTTAGGAAAAGATCTTAATTCCTCCGCTTTTATTACGGCTCACTTGGGGAATGGTTGTAGTGTTACGGCTATTTTAAATGGCAAAAGTGTCGATACCTCTATGGGCTTGACCCCACTTGAAGGCCTAATGATGGGAACGAGATCAGGCGATGTTGACCCTAATCTTCACATATACCTTGCCGACAACCTGGGATATGATCTGCCAAAGATAACTGACATTTTAAACAAACAAAGCGGTTTACTTGGTGTTTCTGGAATAGATTCAGACATGCGCACCATTGAAGATAAGGCCGCAGCGGGAGATAAACAAGCAATCTTAGCCCTTGAAATCTTCTGCTATCGTTTAGCGAAGTATATCGCCTCCTATACCGTTCCTCTAGGAAAAATAGATGCACTCATCTTTACCGGCGGTATTGGTGAAAACTCAACTACAGTTAGAGCAAAAGTTCTTTCTTGGTTAAAAGTTTTTGGTTTTGCCATAGACACAGAGCTAAATATGGCTAATGGCAAAAATAGTAAGGGGATTATTACCCAAAAGAATAGCCCTATCGCTATGGTAGTCCCCACCAATGAAGAATTGCTTATTGCTGAGGATACTTTGGCGTTAGCATATCCATCTTGATTTAGCAACCGACAGTAATACAGAGGATAATAACTTATGACAGCCTACACGATAATGTTTGTACCAACCACTGCTGATCTTGATATAGCAATCGCAGTAAAAGCTCTAGAAAGGCGCTTAACCCAAAAAAATATCCGCGCCCTAACCCTCCCTCGGCTTGATCCAACCACCATCGAAGAGCTCCTGGCTAAAAATCAACAGGAAGCGATCCTAGAAGCGATTGTCAAACAAAGGGAAGAACTTACCACTAAATCAGACGAGATCATATTAGTTCCCGGCGTACCCCTGACTAAACCATATGCTGCAGAATTAAATTTTTCTCTTGCTACAGCTTTGGGTACGGCAATAATTTTTGTTGCAAATACTGAAAAAAATCCTGGGGAACTGTTACAACAATTACAAATTACTGCGAACCCCTATCAATACCGATATCCCAAAACAATTTTAGGTTTTATCGTTAATAGCGATAACCAAGACATGATTGCCGCGATAACCAAGCTTGATATTCAAATTCCCTTTTTAGGTGGCCTAAACTACGAACATAACTTTGCTCCCATCCAAAATTTTTTAAATGCTCCTGCCATGCAACCGATTACCCCGGCAATTTTTAAACTTGGGCTAAAAGAGAAAGCGCGGACCGCTAATAAAACGATTGTGCTCCCAGAAGGGGATGAACCACGAACGATCGCCGCGGCAAATATTTGCGTTAGTCGTGGGCTAGCTCAGTGTGTGCTACTTGAAACCAAAGAAAAAATTGCAGCCACCTGTAAGAATTTCAATCTAACTTTAGATGAACGAATAAAAATTATTGAACCTCACCATATAGTTGATCAATATGTAAACCCACTCTATGAATTAAGAAAAGCGAAAGGTTTAAGCCTGGATGACGCTCGCAAACAATTAGAAGATCACGTTATGCTTGGCACTATGATGTTACAAGCGGGAGAAGTTGATGGTCTAGTTTCTGGCGCTGTCCATACCACAGCTAATACCATTCGCCCAGCCCTGCAAATCATCAAAACACCCCCTCACGTAAAAATAGTTTCTTCGGTGTTTTTTATGTGTTTAGCTGATCAAGTTTTAGTCTTTGGCGACTGTGCCATCAACCCCAACCCTACTGCCGAAGAGCTGGCTGATATTGCCATCCAAAGCGCAGCTTCGGCTGCAGCTTTCGGCATCCCTCCAAAAATTGCTATGTTAAGTTACAGCACCGGAACCTCAGGTTTTGGCCCAAGCGTTGATAAAATAAGAACCGCCACGGAGCTTGTCAGAAAACTTCGCCCCGAACTAGAGATTGAGGGCCCAATACAATATGATGCCGCTATTTCTGAAGAAACGGCAAAAATAAAAGCCCCCAACAGCAAAGTAGCAGGACACGCTACCGTGTTTGTTATGCCCAACCTCGATGTTGGCAACATTGTCTATAAAGCGGTGCAACGAGGCACCGGGATCGTGTGCATTGGTCCCATGCTACAAGGCTTACGTAAACCAGTAAACGATCTTTCCCGTGGCTGCTCTACGGAAGATATTGTTTTTACGATTGCGGTAACAGCGATACAGGCGTTATAAGAGCACTACAGCTTTAACGCAGCGCCCTCTGCGTTCGCCGCGGCACTGGGTTTTGTTTTTTTGGCATCAGGCAACGTCCTTTTAAAAAGAGTTTTTACCTCTTCATGTATGGCTTGAAAAAGCACTTTGATTTTGTCTAGAATGGTCCGTTGGTCATATAAATTTCGAGTAACATCATCGTGATGTTCTAAAATAACGCTTTTTACTGACAAGGTAGCATGGCCATTTACATCAAAAGAAATTTCATATGTAGCTTTTGCTGCCATAAGAGGGGTTCCTTCATAGTGTGCGACCTCAATCATGGGATCATTTTTGTCTTTTATACGTATTTTAGGGACGCTCATCTCGTGTTCAATAACAATCTTGCCATCTTTAAAAGCTATATTAATATTCTGCTGTACATCTTGAAAACTAACATTAGTCTGCATGAGCACCAGCGTATTATACAATGCCCCAATACACCCCTCTGCCCGCATATATTGATCTAGATATTGAATTGCTACCCCTTGTGCTTGTTCACTTAAACCACGAAGCATTTGATCCTTCCATATGGTTTTTAAAAAAGGTGCTTCTCCTGGGGTTGCTTTCTTTGACTGATTTGCTAACAAAGCCTTCTCTTGGCTTGTGCGATAGAAACTAGACAAACTTTTTCCGTTAATAAATACTATCTGCGGATCCGTTTTTGCCATCTGCCGCCATTCTCTTAACATTTGGTCATCATCTGGCCTAAGAGTAGAAATATCGCTTGCGTTGATGATACTTCTGCGATTTTGCCACAATTCATAAAATTTTTTCATCACAAGAAACCTCCCTGTACTTAAATTCGCAAAATTTTGCCCGTTTTAACCTCACAGATCTTCGAAGGACGACCATAATTACCAAGCTGTGCCGTCAATATAAAGTCAACTCCCATTATAACACTTTTATTGATTTTATCTATGCTTGCAGCCGAACGCTGCCTAGCTAGGTTAGCACTAGTAGAGACGATCGCCCCTTTAAATTTTTGACAAAGCCTTTTGGTTACGGAATGAGAAGTAACGCGAATAGCTACTGAATTAAATTTTCCTGTAATCCAACGAGGAACTTTTTTCGTAGCAGGAAACACCCAAGTGGTCGGAACGGTGGTTTTTTTTATCACCGGGTAGTTTTTTACATCTAAATTTATCAGCTCCTTTACTTGATGCCAATTTGCCGCGATTAATATTAACCCTTTATCGACGTTACGATGTTTAATTTTAAGTAGCCGCCGCACCGCCGTCTCATTAAAAGGGTCGCATCCTAAACCATACACGCCTTCGGTAGGATAAATAATGACACCGCCCTCTTTAAGCACCTGTACTGCTTGGTTGATTTCTTTTAACATGTAAACCGTACTTCAAAATATCATAGAATTTGTATCTAGTGAAATGGTGCTAACTTACTATTTCCCTATACAAAATTCGGAAAAAATTTCCTGCAAAATATCGTCGGGGGTAACTCGACTACCACCAACAATTTCTCCTAAAACTTCTTGGGCTTTTTTTAGTTCTTCAGCAATCAAAACGCTATGGGACATATCTGATAATCTATCCCTCATCCTTTGTAAGCATTCTTCGGCAAGATTGAGTGATGCCAAGTGCCCTCTCCTTGCACAAAAAGCACTATCTACGTCATCAATCCCCGCGCATTCTTTCAGATGTTTTTTTAATAACTCTACTCCCCTTTGTTCCTTGAGCGAAAGATATATACAAGCAAAACCATCTTCTTTTATAAATTTTGCCTCCTCGCCGGTTAAGTCAATCTTATTATATAAAACCGTAAGGTGACGATGCGCGGGGACTTCCCCCAAAAATTTAGCGGTCAGCTCTCGGGGATTGCGATTGCTAGTAGTAACATCTTCCATCAGTAAAATATGATCCGCTCTTTTTATCTCTTCTTTTGCTCGACGAATCCCTTCCTCTTCAATTACATCTGGGTTATCGCGTAATCCTGCCGTATCTAATAAGTTAATCGGCAAACCATCCAGTTGTATCCAAGAGCGGAGAACATCTCTGGTTGTTCCGGGAACTGCAGTAACGATTGCTGTTTCTTGTCCCCCTAGATAATTAAAAAGGCTAGATTTGCCCACGTTGGTATTCCCGGTGATAACTACCGTTACGCCCTCACGCAACACTATACCTTGTTCTGCACCTTTTTTGAGTTCGCTAATTTTCTTCAAAAGCTTGACTATCTCTTGCCCAAAACTCCCCTCAGATAGTGCGGCAATGTCGTCTTCTTCAGCAAAATCGATAGTTGCCTCAACCTGCTTTCGCAGCGCCGTTAACGACGACATCATCTGATTTATTTCTTGAGAAAACTCTCCTTGCAGAGAGCGTGCGGCACTTTGCGCTGCCTGGAAAGTTCCAGCATTAATTAAGTCGATCACTGCCTCCGCTTGGGCTAAATCAAGCTTACCATTTAGATAGGCACGCTCAGTAAATTCCCCGGGTCTTGCGATACGCGCTCCTAACTCTAGGACACGCTGCAGTAACACCTCCATTACTACCTGGCTACCATGGCTATGCAGTTCTAAGACATCTTCCCCGGTAAATGAACAGGGATTAGGAAAAAAAAGGGCAATCCCAATATCGAGAATTTTATTATCTTTCGCAAAAAATTTACAAAAATTTGCTTCGCGCGGTTTGGGTTTTTGGTGTAAAACTTCTTCGGCAATTTTCTGAACTTTTGGCCCAGAAACCCGGATAATCCCAATGCCGCTCCTTCCTACCGGGGTTGCTTGCGCGGCGATTGTATCTACACCATACCTCTTCATTTGGCTAGTTTTTTATTAATGTACCATTGTTGTAAAACTGAAAGTAAATTATTTACTAGCCAGTATAATACCAGGCCAGAAGGAAAATTTATAAAAAATACCGTAAAGACTACAGGCATAAACATCATCATCTTCGCCTGGGTGGGATCTGCCGAAGTTGGGCTTAAACGCTGCTGCAACAACATACTAATACCCATCAATATTGGTAAAATATAATATGGATCTGCCGCAGATAGATCTTGGAGCCAAAAAACGAACGGGGCATGCCTTAGCTCTACAGCCCCAATTAAAACATAATATAAAGCGATAAAAAATGGTATTTGAATCAACATTGGCAAACAACCACCTAAGTTAAGTGGGTTTATTTTTTCTTTTTTGTATAAATCCATGGTAGCCTGGTGCAATTTTTGTTTATCATCACCATAACGCTCTTTAATGGCCTGTATCTTCGGCATTAATTCACGCATCTTGGCCATAGAACGGCAACTACTTTCTGAAAGCTTATAAAATGCTAGTTTAATTAACAAGGTCACTAAAATAATAGCAACGCCCCAGTTACCAACAACTTTAAAGATATTTTTTAAAATCCAAAAAAAACCTACCGCAATTACCCATAACCAACCGTAATCTACAGTACGATCGAGCCCTTTAGCCAAATGGGAGAAGTTCTCTGATATTTCTGGTCCAACATATAACACTGAACTAATGGTACTTTTGTCACCCGGAGCAACGGTGATCGTGTTATCACCCAAACCAACCGTATAAACGCCATCATTACTAACTCTATTAAAATAGCGATACGTTTTGTCTTGCGCAGGGACCCAGGCGCTTAAAAAATATCTTTGTTGCATCGCTACCCAACCACCCTGGTTCTCGCGTATAAATTCTTTGTTATTCTTTACCGCATTCTCAATATCAGAAAAACTAACCTTTTCATATGGCGTTTCTGTGCTAGAAATAGCGGCGCCAGTATAGGTGCTGATTTTGAAAAGCCCCTTGGTTTCATCAAATTTTTTACGTTTGAGTTCAGCATAAAACTGTCCGGCCCATGGTTTGCTTGATTTATTATCAATCTCGTAATCCACTGCAATATCATATTTATTCTTTGTAAAAGTAAACGTCTTGGTAATGGCCATACCCAGAGCATTACTCCACAATAATTTAACTTTTAACGTATCTGCTGCCGACTCAAGTCGATACTCTTTGTCGCTCGTAGCATATTGCGCTGGTTTTTCGGTAGTGTCTGGTCCTAACAAGCTAGTTAATCTACTCTGAGCTATATAGTAACGATCAGAGCTATCACTTAACAGACGAGTTGGTTTGGCTTGATAATTAACTGCAGGATACTTTGGCAAATCAACCTGAACAATATCTCCACCCTCCGTATCAATAGCTACCTCCAATACATCAGTGTGCACCTTAATTAATCTGGTTTCAGGTATCGCTATCGTTGCCGTTTTTTGGTTTATGCTGGGTTCTGCCACTACTTGCTTATTGGCGACAGTTGTCGCAGTAGAAACACTTTGTGCATTGGATATATTATTAGGCGTGGTTGTCAACCCATAATCTTTTTGCCATGCTTCCCATAGCGCAAAAACACAAACCCCTAGCAATATGTACAAAATAATTTTTTTATCTATCATAAGCTATCTCTATAAAATTCCTTCTGCTACCACAGTTATAACATCTCGCTATCAATAAACCTTGTTATCTATAAAACTTTTTTGTCTTACCGATTGCTCTCTTTCTTCTGGCACGGGATCATACCCCTCACCCTTGTACCAAGGATGACACTTCAATAGTCTTTTAAGCGTTAACCACGCTCCTAAAAAAACTCCAAATCGTTCAATAGCAATTTCAGCATACAAAGAACAACTAGGATAAAAGCGACATTGCCCCCCTAAAAAAGGACTAAGAAAAAATCTATAAAGGTTTATTAAAGTTAGGGCGATTTTTTTGAGCATAAACACATTGTTCCATCTGCTTTTCCAATAGAAGCGCCATCTCTTTTCTACATGAAACTTCTACATCTCTATTTACCACAATCACAAAATCGATACTCGTAAATTGATTTTGTTTCAAACGAAAAACTTCACGGGCCATCCGTTTAAACCAATTCCTGTTAACGGCTGTTTTTACGTTCCTTTTGGGGACGATAATCCCCATTCTTGGATAATTAGCATTATTATAACAACATCTGACCGTAAATATTTTTGAAAATATTTTCTGTTGCGCTTTATATACTTTTTTGAATTGGGCCTCTGTTACAAGACGACTTTTTCGTGGAAAGTTATATTTCATCAAACACTAAGACGTTTTCTACCCTTAGCTCGTCGACGGTTAATTACTTGTCTGCCATCTTGCGTTGCCATACGTTTACGAAAACCGTGGGTTCTTTTCCGCTTGATCTTGCTTGGTTGGAAGGTTCTTTTCATAGTTTAGACCACCAAAGAAAATTAAATTCTTATTTTTTAGGAGGCTAATGTTATTAATTTTACACGGATTTGTCAAAAACAAATAACACACATAGAAATAGTTTTTTATATATTTAAAAGTTTATTGTTATTTATGACACCAAAATTTGTGGAAAAGTATAAATTACATATTATTTTCAACAAGTTAAGTGAATTTTTGTTTGTGGGTTATTTATATATAGTTTGTTAGTTATATATTTTTAAAAGATATCCACAGTTAATCCACAGGAAAAATATTTGGTTGATATAATGAATTTCGATAAAGTGTTATACTATTTTTTGTTGACACCGAAGCTAAAAATTTTTATTCGGTATAGAAACCTAAATTATAAAAAGAGGGATTTATGAAAGAATATAAAAATATCCTAGTTGCTATAGAATTAAATAATAAAACCGATGCGGAACCAATAAAACATGCTAAAAATATGATTAAAGAGTTCGGAGCTAATGTTTCTTTAGTACATGCGGTGGAGTACGTCGTTGGTTATAATGCTTATGGTGTAGGGGTTAATATAGAGGTAGAGGATATTTTAGTTAATAAATCAAAAGAAGTTATGAATATTGTCGGTGAAAAGCTTAGTGTCCCTGAAAGCAGAAGAATAGTCAAAGTTGGTCCTGCAAAATATGTTATTTTAGAGGAAGCTGAAAGAATGAAGGCTGATTTAATCATTGTGGGCAGCCACGGTAAACATGGGATCAGGGCACTTCTTGGTTCTACCGCTGATGGCGTACTACATGGAGCAAAATGTGATGTTTTAGCGGTAAGGTTGCGCGAATAACATGATGATTTTTGAGATAATTTACTCGCTTTCTAATTCTAATAATGGGATCGCCTCTGCTTAAGGTTTTTTACTTTTTTTGCAAAAAAGTGTTATCAGGGAGAAACTGAATATGGTACGTAGTAAGTCAATGTTTTTATTTTTCAGTTGGCGACTAAAAACGATTTTGCAGCGATCTAAGCTGATTTTGCCCCTATTTTTTCCTATGAAACTTGGCGCCAAGTTGAATCTTACTAGAAGATGTTTATTGATCGTGTCGCTTGTTTTTTCAATACTTTCTATAAACCGATGTTATGCACTAGACGTAGGTGAATCATATGGCGGTGGTACAATATTCTGTGTAAGTCAAACGCCAGATATCACTAAATGTGTTACTTTTGGTTCAGGTAATTATGGTCTCATTATGGCAGATGAGGATCAGGCTAATTTTGATTCTGCCAACCATGGTGTGAGTTGGGCTACCAAAACTAAAAGTATTACCACTGCTCGATCAGATGAAGATGGGGCCTCAAACACAAATGCCATTATTACAGCACTACCCGAAGATAATCCAAGTAACAACGCAGCGTGGTTATGTCGTAGTTATAGAGATAAAAAAGAGGGGCATGACGATTGGTATTTACCCTCCAAAAATGAGTTAAACAAAATATGTCTTTATGCCAAGAGCAATAATTTAATTGGCAGAAGTTGTCTCGGCAGTAAACCTGATGGAGTTCAGTGTTTGATTGGGGGAGATAAAGGGGGAGGTTTATATTGGAGCTCTACTGAGAAACCTTCCATAGTGAGTTTTAGCTCGTGGTTTCAGAGTCTTGGTGGGCAACAAAGCTACTTTAGCAAAGCTAATGGTTTCTTTGGTGTGCGTGCTATACGGACTTTTGCTTTACCACCGAAAAAACAGTCTAGTAGTTGGGCTCCAAAGCGACCTGGGGCTGTAGCATTAACTGTGGCAGGAGAGACCTCCGGAAGAGATTTTGTTGCTATTGGAACATATCGTCGTCAGATAGTGAATCCTGGGGGGGCGGCGGCCGCAGCTGCATCCGGTGTTCTCGGAGGCATGGATGGTGAGGCGGCTGCAGCAGCAGCGCCAGATGTTTTTAGGCGCAGAGGAATTGATCGTTTTACTTTTGTAGATGTTGGCAATAGAGCCCCTCGGATTGGAAATTTAACCCAATTGTATCCACAGGGTTATGTGTTACCAACGCTTATCCAAGCGATAACTGAAGCAGGCATTCCAGTTCCAGGAGAGGTATTTTCGCAATGCGATAACGTAGCTGCCTGCGCTATTGAAAGAGGGGCGGTAAATTGTACCAGACTAACCAGGGAAGATGCAGCGACGATAGCGTTGTACACTTTTGATTTTGGCGCTAATAGAGGAAGCGATAATCCTTATCGTTTAATTAATCAAGCTCTCTTTGCGCGCGATACTGTGCAACTGGGTAGATTGCGAGGTTTGATCTACAGGTTGTTGTGTGCGCTAAGGAGCGTGCCGCCAGCCCATCACCAAACCCTCTTTAGGGGAATTAGAGAGCGTGTTAAGCTAAATGAGACCCACTACAGTAAGGGAAAAAAGGTTACGTGGCACACTTTCTCATCTGCTACTACGGAGATGGAAACTACCCAGGATTTTTTGACTGATCATAGAACGGGGAGATGTGAGGGGACACTTTTTATTATTCGTGGAACTCCGTGGGGCTACAATATCCAACCATTTTCTTGTTTTCCTGATGAAAGAGAGATCCTGCTAGAGCCAGAGATCAATTTTAGGGTAACTGGTATTGTTAACCCTCCAGTTGGTTTAACCATTATAGATCTTGAGATGCTTCCTGATCAGAGGCTGTTGCTTGAAAACCGTATTCCAAGATATGTTGTAGCTGTTGGTTCAGAATTACCCCCGACGGTGTCGGTGGTTCCTCCTTCTGCGCCTGCCCCTGCCACGGCAGATAGTAGCAGATATGTTGCACAGGAAGATTGGCAAAGTACCATAGACGAAGGTTTGTCATTTAAGAGAGGAGATATAATAAATATTATGGATAAAGGAAATGAAGATTGGTGGATGGGAGAGCTGAATGGTAATGTAGGTTGGGTGCCATCAAGGCTTTTGCAATCCACTTTTTCAGCATCTTCATAGATGTGGGGGCAAGTCCTGAAATCGACAAACAATCCTAATAAGGTTTTGATAGGAACTCAACGTCTAAAATACGATAGATAAAACTACTGTAATGAAATACTTTCATGATTTGGAACCAAGCAACAACAAAACAAATACTCATTGTCGGTTGTTGGGGAACTTGATCAAGAGTTAGAAACTTTTTATCGTAAAATAAAATTACTACCAGCTTTGAATAAATAAAACTTCACTATACTCGGCTTGGTCTGGCAAACGCACAAAACTATGAATATGCTGGTATCCCTAATTGATTCATGGTATTGATGATTAAACATTTAATGCTAATTTCTTTAGTTTATCGCCCAAGAGATCTTATCACCAAGCAATAGTTTAAAACGAAACATTGGCTGTTTCAGCCAGGTTTTTGCGATGATGTTGTCTTTTTTCTTCCAATTATACTGTGTTTGCTTTAGGTAAATATTTTAATTGGATAAGTTTTTAATAAGAGTAGTATAAAACATAAGGTCACATTTACCCAAGTGCCGGCGTTTAAAATAAATTAATGTAAATAATAGAGTGATTAATTGAGGAAAAACATGTTTAGCAAGTTACCTAATCAGTCTTTTAAGATGTTAGTGAGAAATATTGTTATATTTTTAGGTATTATATTTTCACAGTGGTCTTTAGGTTTATCTAATATCCAAGAACAATATCTAGCAGAAGAGCCATTAACGAAAATAGCAAACAGACTATATAACCAAGGGATGACTGAACAAGAGATATGCGAATATTTTAAGCAAAACCTACCTAAGGTAACCCCAAAGTTAGCAAAAGAAAAATTTGGTATAGATTGGATAGAAAATAGTTTAAAGAACCAAAGTGGAGTTCCAATTGAAGGTCGCAAGATTGTAGACCAAGGCTATTATCCTACTGTGGCTATCTGTAATATGGGGTTAGGCGCGAAGGTTGGATACGGGTTGTTTGCTATGGAAAAAATAGCGAAAGGCCAGGTTATTGCGGAATATACTGGTAGATTAATGACCGATGATAATTATAAGCCAGGACCATATGCGGTTAAACTTGGTGATAAGACTTATCTTACTGCAGCATCGGCGGGAAATGTTGCACGTTTTGCATTACATTTAATGTCGGAGCAAGAATTAGAAGCGTATCAATATAAGTATCCGCTAACATCCTCATTATGGTTTGAGATTGAGAGGTTAATCCCTTGGCGAATAACAAATAAGAGAAATGAAATAGCAACGGCTAATGCAGCTCTTGTTCCGCTAGTTTCTAATGATGCTACCGAGCATGTGTTATTAGTGGCTTTAAAAGATATAGAGTCTTTTGAACAGATTGGCTTTTCATATGATACTTCATTTGGATTTGAAGACTCTCCTTGGCCAGATGAGCCGATCATATTTAATAAAGAGGGAGAACCAATTGTAAAAAATGAATACAAAATATTAAATAGGAAAATACGTCTTACCGATCCTCTAGATAAGAAAGCCATGTATATACTCTTGCGGCCGGGTGATTATTGGTCAAACGCAAAACGTTTTGAATTGGTAAATATTATTTACGTGTTGATCTTTAGTGAGGACGTTGCTACTCATAAAAAACATTGCTTTATTACTGATACCAAGGTGTATGAGAAACAAGTATATAAGCCTCGGAATAGGATAACAGTTCCAGGCTATATTTTAGAAATAAAGAATAATGATCTCTTAGAAAGCCTTAAATTTATGACAGTAATATGGACAATTGAAACAGCTGAGGGTGAGCATAATAACCAGGATAAGCTAGAAAAAAGAGCGATTCTTAGCGCTGCTAGAGAAGGAAATTATGAGAAGGTTTATGAATTATTAGGAACAAAGGCATCTGGTTGTAAAAATCTAATTAGACAGCTTGAGGATGGGCTAGCTGAACCCAAAGATCGACAAGAATTATAGATACATTTTGAAGCTTGTGTTGATACAACATTTATACTGGATCTCGCGGCTTCGCTATGCTTTTGTTGTGGAACGAAGTTGCGTCTGATTGGTCCGGGAAATGTTTCAAAAGGAAATGAGGATTGGTGGATGGGAGAGCTGAGTGGTAATAGAGTTCTTTCCAAACCTACGTCTTTTGTCATACTACTGCGTTGCACATTCGCTCGCAATGCTCATTTACCTAGAAGTAAACCCCGCTTGCTCACTTCATGTGCGTCTTGTATTATGCCAAAATACTTGGTTTGGAAAGAACTCTAATGTAGGTTGGGTGCCATCAAGGCTTTTGCAATCCACTTTTTCAGCGACTTCATAGAAGTATCAAGCCTTTGCTCCTTACAAGGCCACAAAAGATAAATCAGCGACCAACATAAAGAGATTTTGAATTGAGCGCAGCAGCGCTAAGCGGTTCAAACGTATTTTTTTGTTATCAACCATGACCATGACCGCATCAAAAAAGGCGCCTAACGGTTCTTTTAATTTAAGGAGTTCTGATAAAATTTCGGCATATTTCTCGTCTTGTTTAAACGCGAGAATAAGCTTAGTTTTTTCTGCCAGCACCATCGCGAGATTTTGTTCAGCAGTTTCAAGAGGGAGGTCCGGATTAAATTTTAAATTTTCCGAAAATTCAGCTTTATCTAAAATATTTTTAATTCTTTTATACATGGCAGCAAGGTCGGTTGCTTCTGGTTGCTGGATAAAATAGTCTACCGCATTAAATCTTTTGGTGAAATCCAAAAGATCAGTTGGTGTGCAAGCAAGGATAGCGCGAAACACACTGGTGTTTTTATTTCGTTCGGCATAGATTGAATGGAGCCGCTCGTAAATAAAGTCCAGGATTTTGGCAATTAATTCTTCTTTATTATCGACGATGTTTTTATAGGAAAGATAAGATTGTTCCAGGGCTTCTTTTAAATCAAGAGTAAGATCTTTCTCCAGGATAATGCGTAAAATACCGGTAGCGGCACGACGCAAACCAAAAGGGTCTTTATCCCCGCTCGGGATTTTGTTGATCCCAAAAAAACCTACAAGGCTATCCAAGCGATCCGCAATAGCCAGCGCCGATCCCTCCTTGCTTGTCGGAAGAAGATCTTGAGAAAAACGGGGAAAATATTGCTCTTTTATCGCCTGAGCTATTGTTTGATTCTCGTGTTTTATCGCGTAGTAATATCCCATGGTTCCTTGTAATTCTGGAAATTCCCAAACCATTTGGGTTACCAAATCACATTTTGCGAGTAAAGCAGCGCGGCAGGTTGCTTCTTTATCTGCTCCTATTCTTTCAGCAATAAAGGCAGAAAGCTTTTTTAAGCGGAGAGCTTTATCGTATAACGAGCCAAGTTTCTCTTGAAAAGAAACCGTCCTCAGCTTGTCGAGATTGTCAGCAAAAATAGTTTCAAGATCGTGATGATAAAAATACTCAGCATCAGTAAAGCGTGCCTGTACGACTTTTTCATTACCAGCAATGATTTTCTTTTGATCTTTGCTTTCGATGTTAGAGATAATTACAAACCGAGGTAATAACTCCCCCTCTTCGTCGGCAATAGGAATTAAACGTTGTTGCTTTTCCAGGGTAGTAATTAGTACTTCTTTAGGAATTTTTAAGAATCGTTCATTGAAAGTTCCGATTAAGGCTACGGGCCACTCCACTAAATTAGTAATTTCGTTAATTAGCTCTTCAGAGATAAGCGCTTGATCATCTTGAGTAAGGGTAGCTATTTGTGCAAGTATTTTCTGGCGGCGCGTGGTGGTGTCGGCAATGACAAAACCTGTATTTTCAAGGAGGGTGGCATATTTATCGGGACTAGCAACCACGAGAGTTTTAGGATAATGAAAACGGTGGCCCCAAGTTGTATTGGTAGCTTTAATATTAAAGACCTCGACGGGTACGACCTCATGACCAAAAAGGGCTAAAAGCGAATGGAGTGGTCTAACCCAAGGTCCAGTTTTCTCATTCCAAAACATCGGCCTTTTCACGGCTAGTTTTTTTATAGCCAGCAGAATAATTTCTGGTAATAACTCAAAGGTAGGTTTACCTGGTTTGATTGTTTGGTGAAAAAGTACCTCTCCTTTTTTATCAGGTATTTTTTGTAATTGTGATACTTCTACCCCGCAAGTTTCAGCAAACTTTTTTGCGGCAATCGTTGGTTGGCCAGCACTATCAAAGGCGACAGCAACTGATGGCCCGCGCATCGCAACGGTTTGAGCGGGCTGTTGTTCAAGTAAAGCTGAGACCAAAACGGCAAGTCTTCGCGGGGAAGAGAAAGTTTTTATCCCGCTATAGTTTAAAGCCATACTCTTGAGCCCATCTGCTAAGCTCGTAGCTAAGGCAGCGGCTAATACCTCAATTTGTTTTGGTGGGAGCTCTTCCACCCCGAGCTCTAGGAGAAAATCTTTTTGTTGTTTACGATTCATGTTTTATTAAAGGAAAGCCTAGTTTGTTTCGAATATTATAATAACCTTCCGCAACCAACCGGGCCAGCGTTCTAATGCGTAAGATATAGTTTTGTCTGGCGTTAACCGCAATTGCGCCGCGGGCATCTAATAAATTAAAAGTATGCGAAGCTTTTAAAACTAACTCATAAGCAGGCAAAGTTAATGAAGCCGCGAGTAGTTTTTTACACTCCTGCTCATAGGACATAAACTGTTGTAGTAGTGTTTCAATGTCGGCATGCTCAAAATTATAACAGGATAGTTCTGCTTCATTTTGGTGAAAGATATCGCCATACGTAACCGGCACAGGTTTATCCGTCCATATGATATCGTACATATTATTAACGTTTTGTAAGTGCATCGCGATCCGTTCTAGACCATAAGTGATTTCGGCAGAAACGGGATTACATTCTAGTCCCCCCACTTGCTGAAAGTAGGTAAATTGTGTTATTTCCATGCCATTCAGCCATACCTCCCAGCCAAGCCCCCAGGCACCAAGGGTTGGTGATTCCCAATTGTCTTCAACAAAGCGAACATCGTCGAGCAAAGGGTCGATCCCTAAGGTTTTGAGTGAATCTAAATAAATATCCAAAATATTTGGTACCGAAGGTTTGATAATAACTTGAAACTGATAGAAGTGTTGCCCACGATTAGGGTTTTCTCCATAGCGGCCATCGGTTGGGCGACGACATGGTTGAGTATAAGCAGCTTTCCATGGCTCGGGACCGAGTGCGTGCAAGAATGTTGCTGGATGAAAAGTTCCCGCCCCCATTTCCATATCTAGTGGCTGCATAATAACACAACCTTGCTTAGCCCAAAATTGCTCAAGCATAAAGATGATGTCTTGGAATGTATAAAAAGTTTTGTTCATATTTGGGTGTGCCACTAGTAACTATACCAACGATGCTCTGTAAACTAACTTGTAAATAGTTTCTACGATCATTTTATTTCATTTAGCGCCTTCTCTAAATCTTTTTGTTCGGATGGGAGACTAATTTTTGTTAGCTCTTTATTCGCCAAAAATAAAGCGGGGGTGCCAACGATATTAAGGTCTTGCGCTAGATTAAAGTTTTCTTTTAGCGCTTCATCAAGCTCTTTATCCATAGCGGCCATATCGGCGTAGAGTTTTTTGGCATTCAGTCCCGCGACCGATTTAATGACCGCATCAGCTTTATCTTTGGTAACCGGGTCTTTATAGGCAAACATGGCCTCATTTAATTCTTTTGCTTTATTTTGTTTTTGCGAAGCTAGTACCGCTTTTGCGGTATAAACCGCATCTTCACCGAAAAATGGCCAGTAAATGACAATGAACTTTAACTCTGGATGGTTTTTTAATAGGTTATTAGCTACTACCGTGGCATCTTTACAATGGTGACATTGGTGTTGCGTAAACTCGACTAAAATTATTTTGCCTTCGGGGTTTCCTAGCACTAATCGTCCCGGAGCTTTAGAATCAAACAATCTGCTTTTATGTTTTTTAGCCCCTGCCATAATTTTATTTTTTTGCTCTTTTTGTTCCTCTTTTTGTAGTTTTTTTCCCATCTCGATTAATATTTTTGGATTATTTAAAAGGAAGTCATGGGTAATTTTTTCAAGCTCTTTTATTTGTGCGGGGGTAAAGTTGTTTGTAGTTTTATGGTCATTTTCTGCGGCGTAAACGATCCCTCGTGAGGTAATAAACAGCAGCAGCGATAAGACAAAAAATAATTTTTTCATAAGCGCATTTTCCTTTATTTATGGGTGTTCAATAGCGAATAAACATATCATTATCAGCTATGGTCGTCTAGAGGGCGCAATGATACAATTTATTGGGTTACTTTGTGAAAACTTTTATGCTAAAAGAGTCTTGCCGTGCATTTTTTGCGATTGATCTGCCCCCTGGGGTGAAAAAAAACATCGCCTTATGGTTGCGATCACATCCGCGGTTGTTGCAGCAAGATAATCAGCGGGCAATTAAATGGGTAAAACCTGAGAATTTACATCTCACCCTTTGTTTTTTGGGCAAGGTTACCGCTGCGCAATATTTGCTGATTAACGAAAGGGTAAAAAAGGTTATAAAAGATGTCCCTGCTTTTCCGCTGACATTAACCACTTTAAAATTATTTCCTTCCGCAAGATGTCCTAAGGTTTTAGCATTACACCTAGAAGAACCAGCGCCGTTAAAAATGGTAGCGCGCATTATTAGCCAGGAGGTAGCCGCCTGCGGGGTGTTACTCGAACAAAGGGAATTTAAGCCTCATGTTACCCTGGGGATTCTTAGGGGAAAAAAGAGCTTTCATTTATCCGAAATACCCCAAGATCTAATTTTTTTAAGCTTTAAAGTAACTATGGTAAAACTCTTCAAAAGTGAGGCAAAGGAAGGCGAATCGGTATATACTCCAGTTGCTAGTTATAAGTTTACTAAAGCTATATGAAGCAAATATTGGCCAAAGGGTTTTGATGTTTGTTATTATGGTTAATAACCAAGGGGGCTGTAGCTATGAAATTGACAAGCACTGCTTTTGTTGACGGGGGGCTGTTACCAAGTAAATACACTTGTGACGGGGAAAATGTTTCACCGCCGATTGCCTGGCAAAATGCTCCTGAAAACACCAAATCATTTGCTTTAATTTACGACGATCCAGATGCGCCGGCTGGTACCTGGGATCACTGGGTTTTATATAATTTACCACCAACTACTAATTCGTTGCCAGAAAACGCTGCAATTTTACCAAAAGGAACAAAGGTTGGTCTTAACAGCTGGCCTAACGCGGCATATGGTGGCCCTTGTCCGCCATCAGGAACACATCGTTACATTTTTCATTTATATGCGCTCGATACAATGCTCAATTTATCTGGGAAAGTGACGAGCGAGATATTACGTCAAGCCATGGCAAACCATCTTGTGGCAACAACCACCTTGACTGGGCGCTATCAGCGAAAAAAATTTAACCAGCCCTGAATTGCTCACTTATCTATGCTTGTTCCACAATAATAAAATTGGTACCTCTGCGCTAGGGGTGTGGGATAAGTTTGTTGTGGATTTTTGTATTGCAATGGTCAAACTCATGTGTTTTCATACCTGTCTCTTCATCCGTGCTGGCTAAAAATGAAAAAAAACTATAGTCACCAGTATTTAATTGTTGCGCTATTTTTAGTGATTATGGTTGATACCATGGGAATTGGTTTTGTTTGGCCATTATTCGGACCTCTTTTTACCGGGAAAGATACCCCTTTGTTTACTAGTGCGGTTTCAATGGAGTGGCGCAATATCTTATATGGCATTACCATCGGGGTGGCGAATCTTGCGGCATTTTTCTCTGCACCACTTCTTGGCGATCTTTCTGATTATGTTGGCAGAAAGCGGGTTATCGTATTTTGTCTTATTGGTACCGCCCTTGGGATGGGGGTGTCTGTTTTTGGTGTTATGCTCAATCAGGTACCGTTAATAATCTTTAGTCGGATTTGGCTTGGTGCTGTCGCAGCAAGCCAAGTGATTGCTCAGGCAGCGATAATTGATATCAGCACCGGCAATAATAAATCGACACGTTTAGGTATTATTTCGGCGGCGAATAATATCGGCTTTATTTTTGGCCCAGTGATTAGTAGTGTGTTAGTTGATAATACCTTGGTGTCTTGGTTTAACATTACGACACCATTTTATTTTGCGGCAATCCTCGCTTTTATGGGGGCAATGTTTTTGTTAAAAGTATTTAAAAAGATCCCCAAAATATCCGGAACTTCTGCGTTGCAACCAATACAGCCACACCTTATAAAAAGAATTTTTATTTTCACTCGTGCCTTTAGTAATAAGTACATGCGAGCCGTGGCGATAACATATTTTTGTTTACAGATTGGGTGGGCGTTATATTTACAAACTAACTTTCTATTACTTATTCAGCGGTATAATTATTCAAGTAGCACTCTTGGGTATTTTTTGGCTTTGCTCGGAATAATTTTTTGTTTTAGTTTATTAGTGGTGGTGCGATGGTTAACTAAGGTTATCTCTTTAAATAAAATTATTGTTGTTACGCTGACTATGGCAAGTGTTTGTTGTCTTCTCGGAGGTTTTTATCATACGGAGCTTGGGGTGTGGTTTAACGTCTTGCCAATGGCCGTAGCGGTTGCTTTGGGATCAAATGCTTTGCTTACTACCTTATCGAATATTGCCAAGGCTCACGAGCAAGGTTGGGTGATGGGGATTGGCGGGAGTCTTGCGGCGCTTGCTTGGGCAATTACCCCACCTATTACTGGAGCGATTTTGATGTTTGGTTTTGGAGTGCCTTTATTTATTGCTGGATTAGTATTTTTGTTTGGTACTGCGCTTTTTATGAAAAAATAAAAACCCCGCTTTCGCGGGGTTTTCATGACTCTTTTGTGGCAGGAAACACACAAGCGTTACATCATATCGCCCATGCCGCCCATGCCGCCCATGCCGCCACCCATAGCACCAGCGCCATGACCACCACAAACTTCTTCTTTCTTTGGCAGCTCTGCGATCATGCATTCGGTAGTAACCATAAGGCTGGCAATAGAAGATGCATTTTGTAACGCTGAACGTGTGACTTTAGTTGGATCCAAGATACCCATTTGTACCATATCACCAAACTCGCCAGTTGCGGCGTTATAACCAAAATTGCCTTTACCATCTAGGACCTTATTGAGAACAACCGAGGCTTCGTCCCCACTGTTGGTAACGATTTGACGAAGAGGCATCTCAAGCGCGCGACGAATAATCGAGATACCAGCGTCTTGATCATGATTGTCGCCCTTAATGTTTTTTACGGAGGATAAGGCACGAATTAAAGCAACGCCACCACCAGGGACAATCCCCTCTTCAACAGCAGCACGAGTTGCATGTAAAGCATCCTCAACGCGCGCTTTCTTTTCTTTCATTTCTATTTCGGTTGCTGCGCCGACTTTAATTACCGCGACGCCCCCAGCAAGTTTTGCCAATCTTTCTTGGAGTTTTTCGCGATCATAGTCAGAAGAGGTTGCTTCAATTTCTCGACGAATTTGAGTAATCCGTGCTTCAATATCTTTTTTCGTGCCATCACCATCGATAATGGTTGAGTTATCTTTAGTAACGACGATCCGTTTAGCATGCCCAAGATCATTTAAGGTGGCGCCTTCAAGTGTCAGGCCAACCTCTTCAGCGATAACTTTAGCCCCAGTAAGAATCGCAATATCTTGTAAAATTGCTTTACGTCTATCACCAAATCCAGGAGCTTTAACGGCAGCAACCTTAACAATACCACGGATATTGTTAACGACTAAGGTTGCTAAAGCTTCTCCTTCAACATCTTCCGCAATAATGAATAAAGGTTTGCCAGCTTTGGCTACACCCTCTAATAGCGGCAACATTTCACGGACATTAGAGATTTTCTTGTCGACAATTAAAATGTAAGGTGATTGGAGTTCGGCGCTCATATTTTGTTGGTTGTTAATAAAGTATGGTGACAAATAGCCACGATCAAATTGCATACCTTCAACAATTTCTAGTTCGTTATCAAGACCAGAACCATCTTCAACGGTAATGACGCCTTCTTTGCCAACTTTGCCCATGGCCGTAGCGATTATTTTACCGATAGCTTCGTCGGCATTGGCAGAAATAGTGCCAACCTGAGCAATCGATTTATCATCAGCGCATGGCTTGGAAAGTTTAGCCAGTTGCTCAACCACGGCTTTAACCGCAATATCCATCCCCCGCTTGAGATCCATTGGGTTCATGCCGGCGGCTACAGCTTTAATCCCTTCAACTAAGATGCTACGTGCAAGGACGGTAGCAGTAGTCGTACCATCACCAGCGACGTCAGAGGTTTTCGAGGCCACTTCTTTTACCATCTGTGCGCCCATGTTCATAAATTTATCTTTAAGTTCAACCTCTTTAGCAACTGAGACACCATCTTTGGTGATCGTCGGAGCACCAAACGATTTTTCAATTACAACATTACGGCCTTTGGGGCCAAGGGTTACCGCAACAGCATCGGTCAACAAATTGACGCCTTGCAACATTAGCTGTCTTGCGTCCCCACTAAATTTTAATTCTTTAGCTGACATTTTTTAACTCCTCCACTTTAATTTATTGAATTACGGCTAAGAGATCTTCTTCGCGCATAATGACATATTCTTTGTTATCGATTTTTACTTCAGTGCCAGAATATTTACCAAATAACACTTTATCGCCAACTTTGACTTCTAAGGGACGGATTGTGCCATCTTTTAAAACTTCCCCCTTGCCAACAAAACACACTTCGCCGCGAGTTGGTTTTTCGCTACTAGCGGTATCAGGGATTACGATACCCCCTTGAGAGGTGCGCTCCTCTTCTAGGCGCTTGATGACGATACGATCACGTAATGGACGAATTTTTGCCATACATTTTTCTCCTTTATATTCAGGTTAAATTATTTTAGAGATTAGCTAAAATTAAGTATTTAGCACTCTACTAAAATGAGTGCTAATGGTATCTAAATAGTGCCTAATGTCAATATTTCAAGCGATTGCATAGCATATCTTGGCGGGGGCCAACTTAAATTTTATAATATATTGATTATTTTCATAAAAAGCATATAATTTAATTGTAAATGCCCCCTTGTGGCAGCGAGTCTGTAGCCTCACCCCTCGGGCGAAGTCAATGATTTGATTATTGTGGATTTTTTAATAAGGAGAACATTATGCCGGATCAGCTAGCCACAACCACGCCATTAATGCGACAATACCAACAAGATTGGCAGGAATTTTTAAATAACCCCAGCAGCACAACTGAAGCAGCTTTTAAGAAAACAAATGATTTAATCGCAAAACTAAAAATAGAACTTACAAAAACACAAGAAGAGCGCGATCAACAAAAAATCGCAGCCAGAAGAGCAAGAATGAAACAGCTAATGTTTGCGGCATTAGGGGTAATTATCTTGTCATTTTTGGCGGCAACAGTTGTTGGTGCCGCTACCTTAGCGGTTATCAATTTTACGCCATATGCCCTGCTTTTTGTGTTGCCTCTGGCGATTTTTGCTGGTGCGGCAGTGGCAATAATAAAAATCGCGCCACGAGTTCAGGATGCTGCGGATAAAGTTTTGGATCCGTATGTTGATGGGGTTGTCGAGTCGGTACAAAAAAAGGTATGGCAAAATTTAAAAAAAGCTACCTGGGACCGGTTTTGGTTTTTTTTGCGGGAGCTAAAGCTGGCTGCGGATAAAGCTAATGCTGAAGTGGCCAAGACGGATAGTAAAGTAACAGCCATATCTCAAGCGCTAACAGCCGCCGAAAAAAGTATAAAGGAGGCACCTAAACAACGGGAACAGCAACAACAAGAAGACCCTATTTTTGGTAAGTTAAATAAAGCCATCGCAGCAGGTGATACGAAATTAATTATAACTACCTTTCTTGCAGGGTATCGGGTTAATCCTACAGCTTTTATATCTTTTTTGAAACAGCCAAGCAGACTCAAGGCAATAAACACTGCCCTATTGGATGGCAATAATGTTTTGTTGTTACCCAATCTGCTAGCGAGGTCTAAAGAAGAGGATGAATTATTATCAAAACTTATTGTAACTAGTTTTGGTTTTAAGAATGCAGTAGAAGAGGCAAAAATAGATTTACTCAAGGAAATGTTAAACGTAGTTCGGGCAGCAAATATCTCGCCACAAGCCCCAATGGCGCATGACAAGATCGCGCAGTTGTTTAAAACAGTTTTAGCTATGCGCGACAAGGATGCTATAAAAAAACAAACCCTGGAATTACGCGCGCAATTCCATGCGGTTGTAGCGTCGGCTTTATCTGTTGATGTGCTGGTTAGTGAATATTTTTCTGCTTCTAAAATTTTTGTCAAAACTCCGGGCATGCTTGATGCCTTAAGAACAGCCCTTTTTACCGGTTATAATATTGTGGGGCTGGCGCTTTTGCCGGCTGAAAAAGTGGAGCCTTTGCTATCAGAGCTTATTATGACGGGACGCAAAATCGTTAGAACCTCAGATGAAAGCGCAAAAATAGGCTTACTTATAAAAATGTTGGGTGTGATTAGGGTCGCTAATTTAAATCTGCCTATGGCCGAAATAGAGCAAGCCGCGATAGCAGAGGCTTTAAAAAAAGTGTTCGCTATGGTTAGTGCCAAAGAGGTGGACGAGGAAGCTGCGCAATTGCTTGTATCGTTACGGCAAGCGATAAGCAAACATTTGCCACCGGAGCTGTTGAGCGAAGGTGAGCGTAGTGGTAAAGACGCTCAAGATATTCTTGAAACTTTGCAAGCAAGGCCTACGGAAAAAAAGCTAAAGGTGACAGCAGAAGCGACACAACAAAATAAAGAAATTCAAGAAAGATTAATGCGGGTCCATGTCTGCCTGCAAGGAAGTGTCGGTCTGCTTAACAAAAAAAGTTTCCAAAAACTAACGGCAGAATTATCTACAAATTATGAGATAACAGCTTTTAATTTTAAACATGATAATTACAAAGGATTGTTTAGAGATCCGCCAAATAAGAATGTGGTAAAGTTTATTGAAAATATTTGTCGACGGAATAGATTACTTGCTTTGGCGGGGCAGTTTGTTGCCGAATCATTGACGGAGGCCAACAAGCTTGAGATAGCCCAAAATTTTATGGCAGATTTTGTTGAGATGCATGCGGATATAGAAAAAGAAGATCTAGCTCAAGCCTATAATATGGGCCCCGATAATATTAGTGCCATGCTTGCGGGGATG
>CAZHSI010000008.1:0-57389 GCA_964535195.1 uncultured Coxiellaceae bacterium
CCAAAACCCAAGCTCCCCTGTTGTGCATAAGTGTAAATTAATTTTTAATAAAGCCAAGTTTTGTTTTAGAAATGGCTTTCTTAGACAAACTTGATTTACCCTAACGTCCAGAAGTTATTAACAAGCTATGTGTTACATTCTTTAGGTTATTTACCAAGCACTTGGTTTCTTTTGTTCTATTACAAAATGCCTTCCCATATGCTTTACCTAACGGAACATATTAACGAGCTTTATTCATACGTTATCTAGCCTCCATAAAAACCGCTTCCCGGTGTAATTGCAAAATAAAATCTTCAATGAGTGCTTGATCAAAAGAGTCTGGGAGCTTGGAGTGTGTGGCAGCTGCTTCGACATCCAATAACAACTGCACAATTTCTTCGCTAACTTGTTGAAATGGTATTTTGCCAAGCTTTATATTTATAAGATACTTTGCTTCAGGTCGTGGTAAGGTAATAATCCCTGTGTTTAAAAACTCGATTGCTTCATATCCTATGCGTACTGCGTGCGACAATGCTTTCCAATCTATTCCTTTATTGCGTTCGGCAGCTAAAGCACGAGCACCATAATTAGCTATTAGTCCCTCCACCATACAGCGAGCCAATTTAATAGATGCATTAAATAATGCTTTTTTGCCACACACTTCGAAATAGAGCAACTTATCACCGGTGGTAACAGTAACTTCGTTTATTGAAAGGAATTTATTAGTTTTTACTAACTCTTTAAGTTGGTCGGCGATCACTGTTAATTTTGCTGTAGAACCATATTTGCTTTCTGCTTCAGTAAGACATTTAAGTGCTATTCTGGCTGCCGCAATATGTAATCCCTTGACCCCATATTTGTTAGCCTGCTGCTGGCAGTAGTGTACAAATGCAGCAGCTTTTTTAGTGAGTATTTGAGGGGCTAGTTGCTTGATAGCATTCCATTCATTTAATGGTGGTGTCATCATTGCATCAGCAGGTGCAAACAACATTTCAAGCGCAATCATCTGTCCTGCGGCAAGCAAATCAAGAAATTTTCTGGGACTATAAAGTTCATAATCCACGTCCTGAGAGGTGTTTTTTTCTCCATACGCTTTTGGCTTTTGGAGTGAGATAGCCGGCCGAACTTCTTGCAGAAGAATATCGCGGGCGGTTGGTGTATAAACTCCTTTAATATCTAAATCAGATGCTGGAGTTGCAGTGCCATAAAGGTGGGAACCAAATTTAATTTGCACAATTATACGCATTTTATTACTTTGTAAGTACATAGGTAATGTCTTAAGTTCCCATCATTTTAGTAAATCATGGTGAGAAAAGTTTTTGCCATGCGATGGACGCTCTTCCTAAACAGCATTTTTAGTGCCCCAGAGGTGATTGGTTATGATTGATTTTTTCATAAGTAATCAATCATATCAAGCAGCATATTGAGTATGTTTCGCTTGGTGTTGCATAAAACGCGTCATCATCTATTCAATAACGCCCTTGGCCTATTAAAAAGACATCCTGGGAGAGGTTGGCGTGATGAATCTACCAAAATATATTTTAAGTTTAAAGGCTCTCAGACCGAGGAGTGGAAAATTTTTAGTCAATCAAAGTCAGGACTTTATATCTTTGATAGGGTGATTATATTAAGTCGATACTTTTCCAGTTAGGATGAGTTAAGCAACTTTTCTTACGCTAAGAACTAAGGGTTGTTTGCACACATAACTTTATTTTCTTCGATTTTCTCGTAGAATTTTTTATCTAAAGCACGTACGGCGAAAAACCATACAGCTAAAGTGGCGCAAAAGATGATAAAGAAATAACTAGTTAGCCCAATGAGCGATATATCAGGTTTGAACATGAAGCCTATTTGGAGCATGGTCCATTGAATAAACGCACCAGATGATTTACCCAGTCTTCCCCCAATCACTTCAACTGCAGCTTTGCCTTTGGTTCGTAACTCTTCATCTAAAGGTATATATGACATATCTTTTGTTGGATCAAAAAAGGCATATTTTATCCCTTTACTCAAAACATTTTGAATGCCGCCAGATATAACTGCTAAATATAAGGGGGTGGTGCCTAAAGCCAAAATAAGGGGGGCGATAATTTCATTTTCTCTATAGATGATAAATGTATAGAACAAAGTGCCAGTTATTACAACCATTATTGGAGTAAATAGTGCCCCGGTGCCCCACCTTATTAAGCTTAGCAGATGAGAGCCAGTATACATTGCTATTATGCCCACAACTGCTGTCCATATTTGGATGTTACCAAAAAAGTTTTGCATGCTAACTTTATCACCACTAAATTGCATGTTTACTGATGCTTTCCAAATTCCCTCAACCAGGTTTATTGAGGTACCGTAGCAAAGTACCAGAAGGGTAATTAAACCAATATATTTCGACGAAAAAATATACTTTAAGCTTGCGCCAAAACCTAATCTAACCTTCTTTTTAACTGTTTTACCACATACGATGATATCGTTAATGGTTTCCTTCCCAATCAACTTGCCTAGGATGACTAAACATAATGATAAACCGATCCCGGAAATTACTAAGGTAAAGGTCATTTTGTTTAAAAAGGCTTGCCAAACATGTGACATCATCTTAGGGTCAGAATGTTTGCCAGGACATATAGCGTATTTTGAAAAGAATCCAGAGATTAATAATCCTATTTGGCCGATAAGTAAGAATAGTGGGTAGAATCTTTTTGATTCTGCAATGCTGGTGGTTTGGTTGGCTAGTTGCCAAAACATTAGCGCCATCATCATGCTACCCCATAATTCTGAAAGAATATAAAACATTACAATTGGCCAGCCTCCGATCATTTGTAGCATATATTTCATATATGGCATTTTTTGGATTGCTGGTTCCATGTTAATTAGTAGGTGAGATAGGTTAGGATGCAGGAGAACATCAAAGACGATAAAGAAACCGATAAAAGACCAAATAAATATATGGTAAAGGGTTGTCCTCGATGCCAAGTTAACTACTTTGGTATATATCAGCATAAAAATAACCGCTACTGGTAGGACGCCCCATAGTTTTGTGGTGCTAATTAGTTCTGGACCTAAGTAGCCCAACAATAATGTGTCTTTGGTGTTACGTAAAATACTATAGATATAAACAGTAAACATGAGCATCAAAGCAGTGCATATAAACTTTGCTAGTTCGTTTTTTTGAATAGGAAATTTTAAGATATTCCTAAAAAATGTGGTTACAGATGTTTTCATAATAGTATCCTCACATGCAAAGTGTGGTTGTTTATGTTTTAAGTATAGCGTACTTTTTATTTTTTAGGTGGCTATTGATGCCAGAGTTTTTGGTAAACTGCAAGGTACTTTTTTAGTTTGTTTTCCTGCATTAAAAAATATTGTCAATTATTTTTTGTGGCATTTATAGGGTTAGGAGTTTATGCGCATAGTTATACTCCTACAATGGTTAATTGCTTATTATTTATTTTAGGGTTTTTTATTTTTGGCTCACGATCTAAGTTTCCTTGAGGTTTGGTTCGAGGGTCAAGCAATAGTGGATTACCAATGGGGCTGGGTTTATGCCCCAAGCGTAGTCAAAAATTTATTTTTGGTAACTGCTCTTGCCGTCATTGCGAGTGTCTCACCCGCAATGACGGCGTGAGTAGTTGCAACTTTTGGTATATTTTTTAAGCATTTTTTGGCTGATTGTTCACAGATGCGTTGATGTATTCCTATTGTAGATTGCCAACCATTCTTTCTTGTATTAGCTACCGTTATTAACGATAGCTCAATATATCACCGCTGAAAAAAATCCTTAAGGATTCCTTAAGGATTTTTTGGTATATTTAAAATGGAGTTTTTATCTGACCAAAGGAGGATAACGGTGCGTACAGAGAGAAAAAGTTATTGGATGTTTATGCGAGCCTTCTGTCTGGTTTCCCAGACGACAAATTGTTATTATTGGCAGTGGCAACGAATATTTTTTTTGTTTGTGCTAATAATATTTTCCACCGCTTTAACTTTACCAGCAATCGCTGCAAACAATATAGCATATGAAGGAATACCAGGCTATGACATGGCTGCTGATAATTGGGATCAAGCTGATGTGAAGATAGAGCAAAATGATTTTACGGCCTTTTTCTCAAGGCAAGATAGTCTTAATGAAAGTACGAGAGCAGAGGAAGAGAACGCTGAGCACTCTTACGGTATGACTGATATTGATTCTGTAGTTGAACAATTTAGAAACATAATTGAATATTTTTATACAAAGAATATTTTAAATGAGTTATCAGAAATTTTTGTAAAATGTAACAGTACGATGATGGCTGACCCAAATTTTCAAGAATTAATGAAAGGTTTTGATGATAATATCTATAAATTCAAGATGGATGGGGAAGAATTTAGACCGCTTATTGCTTCTGTGATTGAGAATGTTGCAGGTTCTGGAGAACTTAGTGAAAAAATAGAAAAAGTTTTAACAAAAATTAGGACCTTTTTGAATGAGCATCCGATTGATGTAAATCGTATTGTTGTAAATAACCAAGATAAACCGTTAGCCAAAGAAGGTTTGGGATTAACGGCAATGGCTATGGGAGTAGGAAAGGACGCGGAAACCTTAAGAAAACAACAGAGTTTTTTTACCAATTCTACCAAAGAATATTTGCAGCACAGATATCCTGCATTATTAGGTGACCAACGGTTGTCACATTGGCTGGGGTTTCCACACCAACTTTTGTATACTTTCTTATATAAATATCTCGAAGCTAATACGAAAGAAACAGATAGTAGTAATCCTTATATTAGAACTCTAGGGATTGAGTCACTTATCGCCGCCGGTGTGGTTGCCTATAAATATGATGAAGACTATCTTAATCCTAAGAATAGCCAGAGAGATAATAAATTAATAAGTATAGTTGGAAACTCTGTTGTTGCAGGGTTATTTGCAGAAAAAGATGTATACAAAAGACATTTTTTTGCCAAACTTCAAGGAGAGATTATTAAACATGTTTTGCTGATATTTTTAACGCGAACTGTGCTCAATAACCCCTTGGGGCCAACAGCTGATGACTCTATTGACATAGATAGGTTTGTGCGGGAATTGGTGGCTAACTTGTATGAAACCTGGATCCTCGAGAAATGGACTACTTGTGATATTTTTGCCAGGGTGGTGATGTCGGGGATTTCGTCGCTTAATTGTACCTCTGGTTCCAGCGACATGAAAAAATTGAAATTCTTAGTCACCATGGCGCCCAATATAGGTTCAATGTGTAATGCTGGTTGTAAGTGGGCAAAACACAAGGTAGGCAAAGTGGCACAAAAAAATATACCACAGTTTGCTAAGGATAAACATAATTATTGGTGTACGTCCGAATTAAAAGCAAATGGTGCTTCAGTAGCGGTTTGTAGTGACAACACGCAAGATGGACAAGTGGTTAGAAGAATCAATATGAACGAGCGTTGGCAACTGCTGCGATGGGTGCTGCCAGACAATTATTATAATAAGATTAATAGTCTGCTACTACAGGGAGCGCCAGAGTTTTATGGTAAATGGCTGGGAAACGGACCTAATAATTATGGGATTAATAAGTTGGGTCTAAAAGGGGATGTTTTACGGTTATTCTCTTGGGTACCGACGAAGTTACAGATGAAAGCCTTATCAAAGGTTAATGACCCTCTTTGTTTATTAGTAGATAAGATTTTTGATAAAACGTATAATTTTTTTAGCCCTTTTTTTGTGGCACAAGAGGAAGAGCTAAAAACAATTGCTGTTACAGGCAATGATAACGCTTTTATTCTAGCTAATGTTAGTATTAGTGATAGTTGTGACGCTACTTTGACTCTTAATAGTCTAATAGATAAACAAATTAAAATTACGAAGATTAAGCCGTTGGTTTCTGTAAATGGTGACTCAGAGCACCTTGTTGCGTCTCCTCTTCCCATTGTTTTTGAAGGAAAGAAGGATGCGCAGGTGATGTTTAAAATTCAAGGAGTTGCAAAAGGTGTTCCATATGCATTTTCAACTGAATATATTGTCGGCGATGAAGTAAGCGGCAAATATCTGCATGGTATGATTTGGTTCATGATTAGGAATGATGACGTTAAAGAAGTTGCAATGGGGACGCCACCACGACGCCAAGAATTGTATGGGATACATCAGATAATAGATGACGCTGGGCAGCTATGGGGTCAAAATAAGATGAGAAGAAATCAATTGCGTGAAAGGGTAATGCGTCATAATGGAGTTCAAGGGAATTTTGATAGCAATCCAAAAGATCAATTAGATGCATCTTTTTATAACCCCCAGGAATTACCGACAAAGATGATAGATGCCAGATGGTTAAGTTTTCCCGAAAAAGGTTTATATGAATCTTTTGGGTTGCGAGGCTTGTTTGCGTTGCTAACCTTGGAAAGCGCCACGAAGGTTGTTAGTCCGAGGTAGGCGCGTCCTGGCAGTACAACAATATGTCGCGGCCATGTAAGAGCTGAAACAAGTTTAGACTCGCCACATGGCTCGCAAGGGGGAGAACTGCGCCTCTCCATCTTGACTATCCCCCATTGCTTTGTCCTCGAAGCAAGCTTCGAGGAAAGTTAGATTTTATGGATTATGATGGCCTAAAAGCTTTAGCGAGCAGGGCGACCGTTTTTTTCAATTAGTGCTTACTGGATGTAAGTTGGTAAAAACCCTATCCTAAATCTAAACCACGTGTTCAATCTTTGGTTAGTGGTTTAGACTGATGCAACCTTGTAGGACAAATAACAATTTTTAGTTGTAGAGTTGTAAAAAATGGTTAAAATACTCTACCAAAGGTAGCTGTTGGCTGAATTTGGCTATTTTTTAAATAGCGTCTTAACTGAGGAATTAATAATTATGATAAAGCCATTTAATTTTTTAAAACCTGCACCCCATAGTCCCCAAAGATTACCCGCTGATCAGGTCGATGCGGCTTATAAAAAGTATCGCTATGGAAACTTTGTCGGAATTTTTATTGGTTATGCCTGTTATTATTTATTGCGTGCTAATTTTTCTTTGGCTATGCCATATCTTTTGCAGTTTGGTTTTACTAAGGCTCAATTAGGTTTGGTTTTGTCGGCTTTGTCAGTCGCTTATGGTGTCAGTAAGTTTATAATGGGCAACTTATCAGATCGAAGCAATCCTCGTTATTTTATCGTTGTAGGATTATTTGTGGCCGTAATCATTAATCTTGTCTTTGGTTGTCTCACAGGTGTTGTAACTAGCTTGGTAGCAATGTATGTGTTGATGTTTATTAATGGCTGGGCGCAAGGTATGGGGGCACCACCTTGTTATCGTACTGTTGCCCACTGGTTTCCCATGAGTGGCAGAGGAAGAATCATGGCCATATGGAACATATCGCATAACCTCGGGGCGGGTTTATTAGGGTTATTAGCGCTAGTTATCGTTCCGATATTTTCATGGCGTGGTATTTTCTTTGTTCCTTCAGCAATAGTTGCATTATTTGCTATAGTTATCGTGATGATAATGCGCGATACGCCGCAGTCGGTTGGTTTAATGCCAGTAGAAGAATATAGTAATGAGTATCCCCAAGGCCATGATTTAAAGACTGAAGAGAAAGAATTATCAGGCAAAGAAATTTTATTTAAATATGTCTTGATAAATAAATATGTTTGGTTTTTGGCGTTTGCTAATATTTTTGTCTACTTTATTCGCTATGGTGTTTTAAATTGGGCACCAACCTATCTAACGCAAGTAAAAGGGGTACAAATTGCGCACTCTGGTTTATGCTTTGTTATTTACGAAGGGGCTGGTATTGTAGGCATGCTTTTATGTGGATACATGAGTGATAAGTGGTTTAAAGGCAGACGCGCGCCAGTCAGTATTTTATGTATGACTATAGTTTTTGTTGGTGTACTGCTATATTGGCTGAGTTCTAATCTTGTCGTCAGTCATATTGCGTTATTTTTAATTGGAATGTTTATTTATGGTCCAGTGATGTTAGTGGGAGTGCAGCTCTTAGACATCATGCCTAAAAAAGCTGTAGGAACCGCAGTCGGGCTTTTAGGTTTATTTGGTTATTGGGGTGGTACTATAGCAGCAACCGCAGGTTTTGGTTATGTGGTTGATTATTTCGGTTGGAATGGTGGATTTACGGTTTTAGCGATTTCTTGTACTTTAGCTATTTTCTTTTTTGGTTTTACCCTAGGTGCTAAAGGTGTTGTGAACAAAGGCGAAGTTTAGTCCGTTGTTATGGTCTTTCCTTTGCTGCTAGCCTTGGCAAGCAAAGCAAAGGTTAGGAGTCCGCGATAGGCGTGCATCGAAAGGCGTTGTTGTTACTTTTGGCCCGTAGATGCATCACACCTAAAGCCATCGCGGTGTTTACCAGCAGCAGGGCAAGTCGCAGCGCGCGAAGCGTAACAATGTGTTGCGGTCATGCGAGCGGATTTTACAAGGCCGGATGGCGTAAAATCTTTAGCGAGTATAGCGACACGCTTGGAGCAATTTTGTTGCAAGCTGAAGCCATGATTGCTTGGTGTTGGCATTGAAATAATTAAGATCCTGGAACTAGAAGAAAAATCAAGTTTATTTTTTAAAACGCTGGTGCGGATAGACGACTAGCCTTAGCATACTTTTCTTGCACACCCCCCTATGATTAAGTCATAATTATAACATTTAGGAGGCGTTATAGATTTATAAGGAGAAGAAATGTATGGATGAGCCTATAGGTGGTGCCAGTAATGTTAATCTTTTAATGTTAGAGGCGGATGTTAGGTTTTATGCAAATAAAGTGAAGGAGCTTAGCAAGGCTGATAGGGATTTTTATGAGGACTTTATAGCGTTACATCGAAGATTAAAAGGGATAGGAGCGCCTAGTGCGGATGATAGCCATGCTACTGCTGGTTGTCACGTAGCGATAGATAGGTTATTTTTTGAACAACTGGGGCGTCTTAAAGTACTCGAGCAAGATATAAAACATCTTGGAGAGCTAGGATATATAGTTGGTGTTGATGCAATACTTGAAAACTTAAAAAAAGCTTCTTCTGATGAAAAGATGTTGGTTTTAGATGTCTTAGGATATTTTAGCGAATATGTGCGTTCGGCGTCCACAGAAAGCGACAGGGTAAGGCGTAGTGATGATATTGCAGAGCAAATAGCGGAGTTTCTCCAAGGAGGACAAATTATTTTTCCTGATGGGGGAACATGGTTGTATGATAAATGGTCCAAATTTGAACATAATCGTGTAAGTAGAAAGGGGGCTTCGTCTCATCAGTCTGCGGACGAACAGTTTGCTATCAGGGGGCCTTTTGTGAAGGAAGCTTTGTTTGGTACAAGAGTTTGTCAGGATGGTAAAAAACATACGTGGCTACAGCTTGAGAGCCATCCTACTGGGTTGCGTTACATACTTGGGCACCTAATTTCTTATATTTTATACAAGATAACGGGGAAGAACATTGGGCCATATGGTAGGTCTCAGTATACAGAAAGATCACCTTTATACCTAACGTGTGAAGAGGTAGATCAAGGGCAAAGGGTGGTGAGAGGTTAAAAAATGGTTTCTTGGATTGTTAGTGGTTATGGTAAAATCGTTAACTTAGGTTGGTTTGAAAATTACATTGACAAATAATAGGCAGGGATACTTTATGAAAAAAACTTTATCTAAAAATAAAAAATTGCATAATAAAAAGAAAAAAACAGTGCCGACTAAAGTAGTTAAAAGCATGATTCAGAAAAAAAATGTCAAGACGCCAGCTAAAGTCAAGGTTCGCACTAGAACTATAGCCAAGGCCCAAGATAAAGTTAAAAAAGTGGTTAAGGTTAAAGCCAAAAAAACTAAAAATGTAATTGCAAAAGCCAAGGTTCCAGCGACAATATCTGGAAAAAAGTCCGCGGTGCAACTTGCATCACCAGCCCCAGCTGTAACCAGAGGTCAAACCATAACTGGCCCGGTTAATGTTAAGCCCTATCAGGCAGAAAAAAATGAAGAGTATATGAATAAGAAACAATTAGAACATTTTCGTCAAGTTTTACTACAGTGGAAAAGTCAACTAATGGCAGAAGTTGATCGTACGATGCACCATATGAAAGCTGAGGTTTCTAATTACCCTGATCCAGTCGATCGTGCTAGTCAAGAAGAGGAGTTCGGTTTGGAGCTACGCGCTCGCGATCGTGAACGTAAATTACTACGAAAAATTGAAGAGACCTTAAATAGAATTAAGGACAATGACTATGGTTATTGCGATGATTGCGGGGCTGAAATAGGAGTGAGACGTCTTGAGGCTAGACCAACCGCCACGCAATGCATAGAATGTAAAACTATCTCTGAAATCAGAGAAAAACAGATCGGCGATAGTGGTTAACTGTTGAACGATGATGGTTTTAGAACCTGCGCAAAATGACTACTAGTAGGTTGCTACCGATTATGTTAGCTACTTTCCCTTCGTTATGCTGTATTGGATGATATTGAAATATAATCTAAATTTCCTCGAAGCAAGCTTCGAGGACAAAGCAATGGGGGATAGTTAAGGGGAGAGGCAAAGCTTATCCCCCTTGAGAGCCAAGGGGTTTATACCACGTGGCGAGTCTAAACTTGATTCTATATGCCAGGTTAGCAGTTGCATTTATTTTACGAGGAGTATATCCATGACTACAGAGAATTCTTTGCCCTTATCTCCTAATGAGCAAATTTTACAACGGCGTGAAAAGCTAAAAAACTTAAGAGAAAATGGTTTTGCTTACCCCAATAATTTTCGTCGCGATAGTTTAGCACGCGAATTGTTTTTATCGTATGCCAATGAGGATCATGACAGTTTAGAGGCCAAGCATATTCAGATAAAAGTGGCAGGGCGTATCATGACGCGGCGCCTTATGGGTAAGGCTAGTTTTGTTCATATTCAAGATATGTCAGGAAAAATTCAGCTGTATGTCAAAAAAGATGATTTACCCAATGGGTTATATGAGCAGTTTTTGCATTGGGATTTGGGAGATATTATCGGCGCTAGTGGCATAATCTTTAAAACTAAAACAGGGGAGCTTTCAATTAAGGTACGAGAATTGTTTTTATTAACTAAGTCGTTACTGCCGATGCCAGAGAAGTTTCATGGTTTGGTCGATCATGAAACCCGCTATCGTCAAAGATATTTAGATCTTATGACCAACCCCGAAACTAGACAAGTTTTTCAAGTCCGCTCAAAACTCGTAGCGGCTATGAGGAGTTTTTTTATTGGTAAAGGTTTTTTAGAGGTTGAAACGCCGATGATGCATGCAATTCCTGGCGGAGCAACTGCTCGTCCTTTTGTTACGCATCATAATGCGCTTGATATGCAACTATATTTACGTATTGCCCCAGAGCTTTACCTTAAGCGATTGGTTGTCGGTGGTTTTGAAAAGGTATTTGAGATTAATCGTAATTTTCGTAATGAAGGGATTTCGCTCCGGCACAACCCAGAATTTACCATGGTTGAGTTTTATTGGGCTTATGCTGATTATTATGATCTTATGGATTTTACCGAAGAGATGTTGCGTCATTTAGCTTTAGAGGTATTGGGTACCACTACGATTAAATACCAAGGAGCAGAGTTTGATTTTGCAAAGCCCTTTCGGCGCATGACTTTAAAAGAAGCAATTATTTACCATAATCGTGGGGTTAGGGCAGAGGATTTTGACGATATTAACTCGGCACGCAAGATTGCCGACAATTTGGGTATAAGCGTTGCTCCTGACTATGGGTTAGGTAAAATCCAATGTGAGATTTTTGAAAAAACTGTTGAAAAAGAATTAAAAGATCCAACCTTTATTACTGCTTACCCCGTTGAAGTTTCTCCCCTTGCGCGCGCTAGCGACCATGATCCATTTGTTACTGATCGGTTTGAGTTTTTTGTTGGTGGCAGGGAACTTGGGAATGGTTTTTCGGAGTTAAATGATCCTGAAGACCAAGCCCGGCGTTTTCGTAAACAAGCCGATGAGTTTATGCGTGGTGATCAGGAAGCTATGCATTATGATGAAGATTATATTACGGCACTGGAATATGGTTTACCGCCAACAGCTGGCGAAGGGATCGGTATTGACCGTCTTGCGATGCTTTTTACTGATATGCCATCGATCAGAGATGTGATTTTATTTCCGCTACTGCGACCCTTTGAATAAGTTAATATCCTTTACTGTTAACATCAGGGACCAAAGCATTATCGTGGTCTATCCGAACAACTGTTGTTTGGATAGTTTCATCTTCATATAGTTCTAGCCAGCGATATCCAGGCATTAAGCTATCTACTTTGAATCGAGGACTTTTTATAGCAAATTGCCAACTAGTGGCAGGGGTTGATAGATAGGTAACTCCTTGATGAGTGACTGTAGTATCTTGGTGTACATGACCGCAAACAACAGCTTTAATGTTTTTATATTTAGAAACCACTTCTAAAAATTGCGCGCTATCCTTTATATTTATTTGGTCAAGCCAGGCGCTTGCAACTGGCAGCACATGGTGATGTAAAAAAATTATTGTTGGCTGTAATGTATCTTCGCTGAGTTTTTCTTGTAAGAAATCAATCTGTTCTGTGGTCAAAACTCCCTCTACATGTTCAGTCCAATGGGAGTCTAAGACTATAATTTTCCACTTGGTCAGGTTGGCAATTTTTGTAACCATTTGGGAGGGGCTGCCAAAAATTTTGGTAAAAGATGATTTATGATCATGGTTGCCCATCGTGGCGACTAGTTGCCCAGGAATTTGTTGCAAGATTTTCATTGCCATCTGATAAGATTCTAAAGAGTAATCTTGGGAAATATCTCCGGTTAAGATTGTTAGATCTGGATAGTTTTGCTGAGATTCGGTGAGAATTTTTGTTACTACTTTTTGTAGGGCTTCTAGGGGGTTAACCCCCACCATTCTCGTATTTGGGTTGCCAAATAAGTGTAGGTCAGTCAAGTGTAAAATTTTTATTGCCTTATTCATGGGTGATGCTCCATTTTAATTTGGATTTTCTAAACTTAATTGCCCAGTGTTAAAATCGTAAGCAAAGATCTCTGCATATCGTCCCCATTCTATCACCACTCTTAATACATCTTTGGCAGCATCTTCGCTTAAATAATCCTCCAGTTCGTTTAAAAAACGTTCTTCAGCTGCTCGATGTTCTGGTCTTTCGTCTAGAACTCGACGGATATAATAAGCAAGAGGGATATAACTTAATAAGTGATTAGCAAAGATTTTTTTACGCTCTAAGATATCGGCCTCAGCAAAAGCTTTACCGGCAGCATTAAGTTCAATATCTCCTTCGGAGACTTGAGCGAAACGCAGTATTTCTGCCGCTTCAGTAATTGGAAATAAATCGTCAATATTTAAATGTAGTTCATCCGCCAGTATTGGTAGGTCTACCTTTTGGTCGCGATATTCTGGTTCGATAAGCATATCGAGTAGACCAGTAAGCTCTGATATTTCGACATCAGGTAGGCGGTGTCCTAGGGTAATAGTTTTATAACGATAAGTCTTGTCGAAATCTTTCCCGGAGGTTGTCATTAAAGTATAAATGTTGTCGATCAATACTCGGAATTTTGGATTCTGCTCGTTACGCGGATGAGGAATATCGACAATTAGTTCAGTACGAACGTTACTTGGACTAGGGCCAAAAACTATAATGCGATCGGCGAGTGTGGCGGCTTCTGCAATATTGTGAGTGACTAGCAAAATGTTTTTAATGTTAGTTTTTTTAGACTGCCATAAATCTAGGAGGTCACTGCGTAAATTGTCTGCAGTTAAGACATCTAAAGCCGAAAAAGGTTCATCCATTAATAAAACATCAGGCTCAACTACTAAGGCGCGTGCAAATCCTACTCGTTGTTTCATTCCCCCCGATAGTTCTTTGGGATAGGCTGATTCAAAACCATCTAATCCTACGATATCAATAGCTTTTAAAGCTCGAGAGCGTCGTTCATTTTTAGGGACTCCCTGAGCTTCGAGCCCTAGCTCTACATTTTGTAATACAGTTAACCATGGCATAATCGCAAATCCTTGAAAAACCATGGCGAGACCTTTGGCTGGTCCAGTAACCTTGTTACCACGATAAATGACTTCACCGTCAGTGGGGCTAACTAGTCCCGTAATGATACGTAGAAGTGTAGATTTGCCTGAGCCAGATTTACCTAAAAGGGCAACGATTTCCCCTTCATATAGTTCAAGTTTAACATTATCCAAAACCAATAAGCTTTGATAGTCGTTTTGTTTAAATGACTTTTTAACGTTGTTTATCTTAATGATCGGTTGTCTATCGTTCATGGTACCCACTACATCATTTAATCTAAATTAAACCGTTCCATGGCCCTATTATAAAGGGGTCGCCAAAATAATCTATTAATCAATAACACAATAAAGCACATAATTATTGTACCTAGAGCGATTCTTGGGAAATCACCAGCGGTGGAGTTGGTTTTTATGTAGTCGCCAAGGCCAGTGGCATGTAATTGAATTGTTCCCCAGTTAAGCGTTTCGGCCACGATGCTCGCATTCCATGCACCGCCAGCAGCGGTAATGGCTCCAGTAATTAAAGATGGTGCGATGCCAGGTAAAATGAAACGTCGCCACCAAAGAATGCCTTTTACGTTAAAGTTGGCGGCTGCCAGTTTTAAGTCTTTTGGTAAGATGCTAGTGCCAGCGATAACGTTAAATAAAATATACCATTGTGTGCCAAGTACCATTAGTGGTGATACCCAAATTTCGACATTTAGTTTTAAAGTGACAATTAATATTGTAGCTACTGGAAATAATAGGTTGGCGGGAAATGCTGCAACAAATTGTATAATGGGTTGCATGATTGCTGCAAGGTTAGGGCGAAGACCGATCCATACCCCAATTGGCACCCAGATTAACGCCGCCAAGAATACTAAACTCATAACGCGAATGCCAGTGAAGATTCCAAGGGTAATAATATGTTTGATCTCATGCCAAGAAATATTGGTCAATAAAAAACGCCAAATTGCTATTAAGGTACCAATAAAAACTAGGGCAAGAATGCCATAGTATATGATTAAAAAAATGTTGGAGGTTTTATTTGTGGAGGTGGTTTTAATTTTTATGTTTAAGGGATTTAAATTGATCCAAAAATCGGCACAGCCCTCGAGCCAAACAGTAGTTTGACGTAAGAATTTTGTGTGTTGGAATAGAGTAATTAGCCAGGAACGCGGAACTTTTTCTTCGTCATCTGATGCTTCTTTGAATTTTTCAGTCCAATATATTAAAGGGCGAAATAACAGTTGATCATATAAAAAGATCACGGTTAACATGCAAATTAGAGCATAGATAATTGCTCGATAATTGGTTTCAGTCAGAGCCATAGAAATATATGAACCTATTCCTGGTAAAGTAATTTCTTGGCCGGCCACAGAAATTGCTTCACAAGCAGTTACAAAAAACCAGCTGCCTGACATTGACATCATCATGTTCCAAAGTAGGCCAGGCATAGAAAAAGGGACCTCTATTTTCCAAAATCGTTGCCAAGCTGATAGCTGAAAAATATTGGCGGCATCTTGTAGGTCTTTAGGTACAGTTTTTACACCCTGATAAAAACTTAAGGTCATATTCCATGCTTGTGAAGTAAAAATTCCAAAAATTGCGGCGGTTTCAGGTCCTAACATGCTGTTTTTAAAAATAAACATGAAAAAAACGATAGTGATGGAAATAAAGCTTAATACTGGTACTGATTGTAAGATATCAATGGTTGGTATGATTAAATGTTCCGCATGTTTATTTTTGGCGGCTAAAGCACCAAAGATAAAAGTGAAAACAAGAGAGAAGAATAAAGCTATAAATAAGCGCATCGTGGTGCGTAGCGCGTAGATTGGTAGGTAGATTGGGTCTAGGGATATATGGATAACGTCTCCTAGTTGATAGGAGCCAGTCATTTGTTTTGCTCCCCAAGCTACAAGCACAATAAAGGTAAAAATTAATGCTATGGCCATGATGTCCCAGTAGTTTGGAATTGACCAAATGGTGGCTTCATTTTTACTATAGGTTTGTTTTGCTCTAAACGCCATAACACTAGATGTTACTCTGGTTGCCACCCAAAAGTAAACCACTGTTTATTGTAGTTTTTTATAGAATTTTTAAGTCAATTTTTTGATTTCGCCTTGGGGGCGACCTTCCCCTTTGGTAATCTGCCATTGCTTTATGCTCGAACCCAGCTTCGAGGAAATTAATCAATTTTTAGACTTCGCTCGAGGTATGAACCTCGAGCTCGCCCAAGGGGGAGAGCTGCGCCTCTCCCCCTTGGTAATCCCCCATTGTTTTGTCCTCGAAGCAAGCTTTGAGGAAATTTAGATTATAGCTTTGTTTATCTACTTCGATGAAGTCAATGTTTGTATCTCGATATATTTAATTAAATAGACTCATGACCTACTTCTTTCAAAAGCATAAGATTAGTTTAATAATTGTGTTGTAATATCATGCTTGTTTGTTTAATTAATAGGCATTTTATTATATGGGCAGTCTTAATAAAATTTGGATATTAAATTTAGTGTGTTATGTAAAAATAAGGTAAGGCAACTATGTCTGATGAAGCACAAAGGTCCTCAGCAAAAGAACGTGGCAGACGCTTAAGGTTAGTTAGAAAAATGTCTGGTTTAACCTTAGATGAATTGTCTGCGAAATATAACCTTGGTATTTCCACTATAAAATATTGGGAATGTGCTAAAAATCAAGGATTAAGCTCTAAGGGAGCGAAAAAAATTATTTTAGCTATGCAAAAAGAAGGGGTGCAGTGTTCTTACATGTGGTTAATGCATGGGATTGGTTTGCCTCCACAATTTCTTGATGTACGTTATCATAAAGATATTAAAGTTGCCGAAGTTGTTGAACATTCCGTTTATGAGGAAGAAAAAGCAATAGAAAGTGAAATTACTCTTTTTTGCGATAAAATTCAGTCGGCCATTGCTTTAACTCTTTTCGATGATGGTATGGAGCCACTTTATACTGTCAGCGATAGTGTTGGTGGTAAACGTTTATACGGTGTCGATATGATCCAAGCAGTTGGTAAGGACTGTATCGCTGAAACAGCCGATCATCAACTTTTATGTCGTCGTGTTGCTCAAGGCAATGAGCCTCACAATTTTAATCTCTATTGTATTAATCCTAATACTTTGGCTAATCCTCCACACCTTTATGGAGTCAAACTACTGAGTGTGGCGCCTATTAGTAGGGTTTGGAAGCGGGTTGTTTAATAAACCTCTTGTGGAACCAAGTATTTTGACATAATACAAAGCGCACTCGAAACGAGTAAGTGGAGTTTATTTTAATATAAATGAGTATTGCCAGTGAGTGTGCCATGCAGTCGTATGGCAAAAGACGCAGGTTTCAGAAGAGGACTAATGTGTGCCAGCTATCCCAGGTATTTTGTTTTGGAGTATCATCGGGATAAGTTTCTTGTAAAGTGAATTTAATGTTGGATTATTTCTATTGTTATGGTAGATATTTTATTTTATTGATAAATAGGTAAGTATGAATAAGCTAGTTGGAGAAAAGATGAAAAAAAGTATATTTTGTTTTTATGGTATTCTGTTGTTATTGTCAGATTTTGTTTTTGCCTCCTATATTCCAGAGGTTGAAAGAGCAGTGCCGAGAGATTCAAAGGTAAATGTGGCTATATATATTCCTAGTTTGTTATTAGGAGTAATTAGTGGTGATGTAAATTTTAAATTGTCAGAAAAAATTACCCTTGGTCCCCAAGTTAGTTATTTTTCTTATGCTAAGCATCGTGGGTATGACTTGGGGTTAAGTATGAATTACGCCCTTTCAGGAGAGGTTTTTCACGATCGTGTATGGTTGGTAAATCCATATGTAGCCTATTCATATAATGATTTAAGTTTTGATAGGGATGAAAATGGCCAAGTAAAAAAAGGGGGTATACTTGCTGGGGCCAATCTGGTTTACCAGTGGATGTGGAATAGCGGTGTTAATTTACGTGCGGGAGTTGGTGCTTACTACTCTAGCAGAAAACCATTACTTGATATAGGGAAATCTCACGTTGGGGGAATGGCACTATTTTCTATTGGTTATTCCTTTTAAAAAAGCAGTTGTATTGATATATCCTGTTTTCTAGCCTAGGATGTTCCAGTCACGAAGCGGCGGCGGAAATCCTGGGTCAGATGGGAGCGCCCCCCGAGAATAAATCCTGTCAGGGCTTAATTGGAGCGCTTTATCCTAATATGTATTTAACTTTAAATTCATGGAGATATCAGTTCGCCGATATAGACCCATCCTCCCCGTAAACGAATTTTAAAGGTAAATTATTTTTTGGCACTAATCCCGCACAAAATGGATCTAGGTGCGAAGCTTGCTTCAAGCGGTTGGATTGTTACCGTTCTTAGGGATAAAATTTTTACTTTATTGCTTTGGTAATAAAATTTATTTTGCTAGAATCATCCCAAGCAATAATTTATGAAATCAGATTTCCTAAACGATCTTAATTCAGTACAACAACAAGCAGTTACCTGTTCTGACGGTAATTTATTAGTATTAGCCGGGGCTGGTAGTGGTAAAACTCGCGTGCTTGTATATCGGATCGCCTGGTTGCTTTCGCAAGGAATTGGCTTACATAATATTTTAGCCGTAACCTTTACTAATAAAGCTGCAACCGAGATGCGCAAGCGTTTAGAGGAAATGTTGCAGCTATCGGTGGCACCGCTTTGGGTTGGTACGTTTCATGGTTTATCCCACCGTTTATTGCGACTACATTGGCAAGAAGCGGGGCTTGCGCAGTCTTTTCAAATTATTGATGCTGATGATCAATTACGTTTATTGAAAGGGATTCATAAGAGTATGTCTTTGGATCCAGAACGGTGGCCGGTTAAACAATCACAAGCATTTATTAATAGTAATAAAGAAAAAGGGGTGCGTGCTCGGCAATTTATTCCTGGTAACGCGATAGAAGATACCATAAGTAAGATTTATCTAATTTATGAGGAAACCTGTAGTCGCAGTGATTTAGTGGATTTTGCTGAATTGCTGCTGCGTTCTTGTGAACTTTGGCAAAAAAATCAGCAGCTAAGAGACCATTATCAGCAGAGGTTCTCTCACATTTTGGTTGATGAATTTCAAGATACTAATGCCTTGCAATATGCGTGGATTAAATTATTGTCTAGTCCAATCTCTAGCCTAACTGCTGTTGGCGATGATGATCAGTCGATTTACAGTTGGCGTGGGGCTGATAGTGGGAATATGCAACGTTTAAAACGGGACTACATTAACGTTAATACTGTGCGGTTGGAGCAAAATTATCGTTCGACTGCTACTATTTTAGCAGCTGCTAATGCTGTAATTGCCAATAATAGTAACCGACTAGGAAAGACCTTGTGGACCAATGGTGGTGAGGGTGAACCTATCACTATATATACTGCCTTTAATGAGATCGATGAGGCACGCTATATGGTTGATAAGATAAAGTTATGGATGAAAACTAATAACACTTTAAATGGAGTAGCAGTGTTATATCGTTCCAATGCGCAATCGCGGATTATCGAAGAGCAGTTGTTACGTGGGGGCGTTTCTTATCGCGTTTATGGAGGGGTTAGGTTCTTTGAGCGAGCAGAAATTAAAGATGTGTTAGCTTATCTACGTTTATTGGTTAATCACGGTGATGATGCGGCTTTTGAAAGGGTGATTAACTTGCCAACTAGAGGTATTGGTGAAGCGGCATTAAGTTCTTTACGCACTCAGGCTAAATCGTACAATTGTTCTTTATGGCAAGCAATGCAGACTATGCTAGCAACTAGCCAGCTGCCAATCCGTTTGGCCAATGCTTGTAGTGGTTTTATAAAACTAATTGAAGAGGGCGCAAAAGCTATCGCTGCTTTTGACCTTGCGGAATTAATCCAGTATATAATCAATTTAACTGAGCTACGCGCCCACTATGTGAAACCCCAGTATGCAGAATATAAGCAGTCACGTCTGGAAAACTTAGATGAATTAGTGACCGCAGCTCAGCAATTTTCGACTTTTTTGGTAGGTTATGACCGGCCATCATTATTACAAGATTTTTTATCACATATTACTTTAGAGTCTGGAGAGTATATTGATAATAATGATAACAATTGTGTTAAACTTATGACCCTACATGCAGCCAAGGGACTGGAGTTTCCTCTAGTATTTTTATGTGGTTTAGAAGAGGGATTGTTTCCTCATGCAATGTCGATGAAAACTACCGATGAATTAGAAGAGGAGCGTCGTTTGTGTTATGTTGGTATGACCCGAGCAATGCAAAAATTATATCTTTTGCATGCTGAGTCGCGACGGTTACATGGTAGTAATGGTTTGCGTTTTCCATCCCGCTTCTTGCGAGAGGTGCCTGCTACATTAACTGAAAGTGATACTTTGTTAAATAGTGTTAAACCCGCGCTTTCTGTGAATGTTTCATCGCAGCCGATTAGCGACGAGACGAAAAAGTTTCGTTTGGGGCAAGAGGTGTTGCATGAATATTTTGGTGCAGGGGTTATTATTGGTTTTGATGGCGATGGGGAGTATATGTCAGTAAGAGTTAGGTTTAGAAAATATGGGGATAAACTATTATCGCCCCAATATATATCCCTTTAAATTTATTCCACGCGGTCTTTCGCGTGACAAAGCAATGGTGACCGCGCCACGTGGTTCATACCACGTAGTGAGTCTAAACTTGATTACATTTAAGGTGAGGTAGATATGTCAGACTACAAGGTTGATGTTAAAGGTTGGCGAACAGAGTGTCGTACCGCATTAAGAGATTGGCATGAAGATTGTCATGATGTGCAATTGCACTATAAAAATATTGTGCAAAAAAGTTGGCAGAAAACTAAATATGTAACACGTAATCTACCATTTGCTTCAGAAAAAATGGTGATGTGTCCACCCCATTCCATTTTAAACTTTGCTCCTAATCAACAACATCGTGCAGATTACGCGACTGGCGCCTGGGAGGGTTCAAGTGCCGAGGCGGTTTTAGATAAAAATAACAAAATTACTGGGGTTAATGTTATCTTACATCAGCCGCGACTTGAACGTTTTACCCGCTCTTTAAAGGCGCGTGGTTATAGTTTAGCGGTACCTGTTGAGAAATTTGGCCAAGCAATCTTAGATACAGTGGCGGTGCATGGTACCGAAGTTTTGTGTGCTGATGATGGTAGTCCAGCGCGAGCCTATATTCGCCCATCGGCAGGTAGTGGTGTTGGGCCTTGGGGGGTGTCCCTTTCTCCCGAGTATTTTATTGAAAGTAGTATTCTGGTTTTTCGTTGGGGTAACTATTTTCCTGATGCAGCCAGAATAGATCAAGAAGGCGCTAGAGCAGTTATTACTGGAGCAAAGCGGATGTTTCCTATCGTTGGTAAACATGCTTCAAATTACGGGGCAGCAGCTACGGATGGTTTTTTAGCTCGTAACCTTAAATATGACGAACTGCTGTATTTAGCACCATATTGTATCAAAGATGGCGCTCTTGATTTTAACTTAAAAAGTTTCGACGAAGTTATGCGTTATGGAGTTTTGGCCGATGGTCCGGGGGAAGAGGTTTTAGCTGTACTTAATGATGGTGAAACCATAATTTATCCTCCAATGCGAGTAAATCGTTTGGGTGGTACTGTGTTAGATTATGTAGTAAAACATTTAGCCCCAGCTTTAGGTCTTAAAGTTCGAGAGGAGGATATTACTTTAGAGCAAATTCGCAGTGGTAAAGTTGCTGGTCTTGCTTATGTTGGTAATGCGGTCAAAGTTACCCCGATTGGGAAAATTGATATCGTAAAGCCTATAGTAGGCACTCACAGTGGGGAAAAAGTTGAAACTTTATTTGCAGGTAAGATTCACCCGACGATCCTTAAAATTCAGGAGCAGTTTTTAGCCGAGATTTATGGCAAAAAAACCCCGTCACATGACTCGTTGCTTACCCCAGTTGATTTAGCTTGGGGTAAAGAGTTTCGCGCTTACTTGGATGATTTTTGGGGCAAACTAGGTTTAGTATAATTATAATTAAGGTTAAATTATGCCCCGAATTTGGCTGTCATCGGTTATTATTTTACTAAGTGTTGTCTTGTATACTTTTTTTAAAATCAGTCAATTTTTGCTAGGGCAGCAAGTCTTAGTAGCAGCTGTTTTAACTTTCCTGCTCTTTATTATTATGATTGGGTGGGAGTTTTTATATCGTTATGATATGTCATTAGCTAACGTTGGATGGTTTCGTACTCTTGCTTGGATTGGTTCTACACTACTCGGAGTTTGGGTGTCTTTTATTTTGTTTTCGCTAATGGCGGATTTATGTCGGTTAGTTTTTTGGGGAATTACCACACTTAGTCATGTGATATCACTTAACCAAGTACAGAGTCTATTTTTATCACAACGAATTACGCTTACGCTATTTATTGTTTCATTATTAATTGCTGGTTTAGGTTTGAGGACTGCTTTATCTGGGCCGAAAGTGATTGAGGTTTTTGTACCGCTAGACAATAGGCGAGCAGAGTTGACAGAACTAAAAATTGTCCAGATTAGTGATTTACACGTTGGGCCTCTTATTCGTCACGATTATGTAGCAAAAGTAGTGCAAAAAGTTAATGAATTAACACCAGATATTGTCGTGTTAACTGGGGACGTTGCAGATGGTGATGCTTCAGTATTAACCGCACAGTTACAGCCGCTAACAAAAATAAAAGCATCGTTGGGTAAGTTTTATGTTACCGGTAATCATGAGTATTATTGGGGCGCAGAAGAATGGATTAAGAGTATGCGTTATCTTGGTTTTATACCGCTGATTAACGGAAACTGCATAGTTAATTTTAATCATGTAAAAATTTTAATTGCTGGTGTAACCGATATTTCTGGAGGCCAATTTCTGGCTTTACATAGTCCAGAGGTAGAGCGGGCAATCTTTTCTCATGAAGCAACCGATTTTAAAATATTACTTTCTCACAGCCCGCGTGTCATTAGCCAGGCTTCACAAGTTGGATGTGACTTGCAACTTTCAGGGCATACTCATGCGGGTCAATTTTTCCCCTTTAATTTACTGGTTCCTTTAGCACATAAATACCATCGCGGCCTAAATTGCCAAGGTAAAACTTGGCTTTATATTAATTCTGGGACTGGTTCGTGGGGGCCAGTTAACCGTTTTGGAGTGCACTCTGAGATTACGATTATTAGGTTTAAAAATAGACCCATCGCGCCATAGTTATGTAACTATGCATCTCGCAACCGGCGAGTCGCAATCATTGCTCGATCAACCTTGATAATGTTAGCGTGTAAGTAGTTGTCGCTGCCTAAACTAAAAAAACTAATTTTAGTGTTTTACTTATGTTGTTTTAATAGTTATAATTTTTAGTTAAGTAAATTAGGAAATTTATTTTTTAAAAGGAGTTTATTAAAATGGATATAGAAACCGCAGTAAAGTCTGTTAACAATTACCTTAGATCATCAAGCCGTCGTCTTTTTGGCGCTAATTCAAACGACACTTATCAGCCAGAGCAGCGTTCAAAAGTAGCAATGATGCTTTATCGCGCTTTTATTAGTGACAAAAATTTCAGTAGCTATCGCCCCGTTTGGAAGCGTTATGTCACCTTTGGTAAGACCATATAAATTAAAATTTATTCCACGCGGCTTGCCGCGTGTCAAAGCAATGGGGGATAGTCAAGGGGGAGAGGCGCAGCTCTCCCCCTTGACCGAGCCACGTGGTTTATACTACGTGGCGAGTCTAAACTTGATTTTCCTAGAAGCTTGCTTCGAGGATGAAGTAATGGGGATTGCCAGGGTGGGGCAGCTTTCCACCGAGGATGAACCTGAGGTATGAACCCCAGGTGCAGTTAATAGATTGATTTACAGCAATTTTTTACCGATCGCAAAAAGGTCTTTATGGGCATTTAAGATGTCGTGCACTAATAAGGGCTTGCCACCGGGAAATTGAATTTTTAGTAAGCATAATGTGCCGTTACCGGTTGCGACCTCGATGCCATCCTTGCTGCCAGCAATAATGGTTCCAGGATCGACGTGCGTGGCTGAGGTGTTGTTATTTTTAATTTCTGCGTGCCAAATTCTTATATAGTTATTTTCTATTTCGGTATATGCAATAGGCCAAGGAATGAATGCACGAATCATTCTTGCAATTTCTGCAGCACTTTTTTGCCAATCGATTTTACCCTCCTCTTTGGAGACTTTATTGGCATAAGTAGTGTTATCGTTGCTTTGAGGTCTAAGTTGTGCTTGACCAGTTTCAATTTCAGTTAAAACTTCTAGTAACAGTTTTGCGCCGATTTGTGCAGCTTTTTCCATTAAGGAGGCAGTGGTATCAGTGTTATCTATAGTTAATGTTTCTTGTTTATAAATGTCCCCTGTGTCAAGGCCAGTATCCATGCGCATAATAGTAACACCTGTAAGGGTATCACCGGCTAAGATTGCTCGTTGAATTGGAGCGGCACCACGAAAATGGGGGAGTAGTGATGGGTGAATATTAATGCAGCCAAATTTTGGGGTATTTAATATTATTTCTGGTAAGAGTAAGCCATACGCAACGTCAATGAAAATATCAGCTTCAAGGTCACGTAATTGTTTTTGTGCTTCAGGATCTTTTAGAGTTGTCGGCTGATATATTGGAAGTTTGTGGGTAAGTGCTAGATTTTTTACTGGGCTTGCTGTTAATTTCTGTCCTCTCCCTGCTGGTCGGTCAGGTTGCGTATATACCGCGCAAATTTCATGGGGTGAATTTATTAATCCTTCTAGTGTTGGTAAAGAGAATTTAGGGGTGCCGGCAAAGATTACTTTCATACTTAAAATCCTATTTCTTTTCGCTTAATTTGGCAATTTTTTTCTCAAGCAGTTCCCGTTCTGTTTTTGTCAGATAATCAATATAAAGCACTCCTTGTAGATGATCGTATTCGTGTTGTAAGCAACGTGCAAAATAGTCTTTGGCTTCAAATTCTAATTGATTACCGTGTCTATCAAGCGCACTTGCTCTAACTTTAGTTGCTCTTTTTACTTTAGCATAGATGTTTTTTTGTGGGTAAAGCGACATGCACCCTTCATCATCAATGTTGCTGCCTTCTATTGGTACAACTTGTAGGTTGATAAGACAAAGAGGCTCAGTACCATCGGCTTGATTAATCACAGTAATGTTGGGTGGGTCGGCAAGATCTAGTTGAGTTGCGGCAAGAGCAGCACAGTTTTCCGCGAGAGCTAAAGTTTCCAGCATGTCGTCAATCGTTTTCTGAATTTTTACTGCTTTAACGTTGCCAACACGATAGCCTTTTTTCCGCAAGCGTAAATCCGGGTATTGTAGTATTTGTAGTATCGCCATAAAATTAGTAGTACTCTTTCTTTCTGTATAGCTAGGTTTTTATAGTAACATAATAGCAAAGTTACGGCGAATGTCATCATCGTAAAAAGATTATCAGAAGTTATGCTATGGTAAAAAGCGGTAAAAACACTAACCTAGTTAATCTCCTTTTATTGCTTCATAATACCCGTTTGGTTTTTAACTGGGGAAAAAAACTTCTTACGTTTTTACCAAACCTTGATGAGCTAATTACAAAATTGCCAGACCAAGAGGCAGCAAAATTAAGCAACCCTGATTGGTGTAAGGTTGAGCAAGCTTTAGCTTGGGCTGAAGAAGACGGTAATCAAATTATTACTATTGATGACAATGATTATCCGTCACAATTAAAAGAAATACCAAATCCACCGCTGATACTTTTTGTTACTGGTGACGCTAAGCTTTTACAATCTGAACAAATAGCTATGGTGGGCAGTAGAAATCCTACGCCAATCGGGCTTGAAATCGCCCAAGATTTTGCTGTTGGTCTTGTGCACTTTGGTTTAACTATTACCAGTGGCTTTGCGCTTGGTATTGATGCAGCAAGCCACCGTGGTGCGCTCAAGGCTTCTGGGAAAACTATTGCGGTTATGGGCGCTGGTTTAAATCAGTTATATCCATCGCGTCATGTAAGGCTTGCTCAAGAAATTATCGAGGCTAATGGAGTTTTATTATCAGAGTTTCCATTAGATGCTAAGGCAGAGTCGTGGCATTTTCCATTACGGAATCGCATTATTAGTGGTTTAAGTCTTGGTACCTTAGTGGTTGAAGCAACTATGCGTAGTGGTTCACTTATTACGGCAAGACTTGCAGGTGAACAGGGTAGAGAGGTGTTTGCTATCCCTGGTTCGATTTATAATCAGAACGTTCGTGGTTGTCATTATTTAATTCGTCAAGGTGCAAAACTAGTAGAGCAACCCCTAGATGTTGTGGAAGAATTCGCGCAATATATTAGGATTAAATATGATGTTATTTCTGATAATAAGCATAATAAAACAAAAAATAAACTTGATCGTGAGCATAAGAAGCTGTTAGATTGTATGGGTTTTGACGTTACCAATGTTGATACTTTAGCGGCAAGAGTTGATTTGCCAGTATCACGTGTTGGGGTAATGTTATTAGAGTTAGAGTTGCAGGGATTGGTGAAGAGTTTAATTAATGGTTACAGTAGAGTATATTCCTCGTAAATGAAAAGTATAGCCGCATTATGAAACATAGTATTGTTGAAGTTATCGTATATTTGCTTGAAATAGCTAGTTCGCAGGTAACAAAGGCTGAAGGTCCTTGTGCTGCATTTGACACCGAGTTTTTCCAACAAAAACTTGAAGATGCTGGGTTTTCGCAAGAGATAGTGACCGATACTTTTGATTGGCTAAAAGAGTTAATCGAACAGCAATGCTGGTATGCTGGGGGGGTAGTTGGCGATAGTGTCGATGGTAATAAAACCCTACGTATTTTTGACCCAGTAGAAAAAGCTCGCCTTAATCCGGAAGTTCGTAGTTTTATTTTGTCTTTAGAATGCACTGGTATTTTAGACACCAAAATGCGTGAGATAGTTATTAGTCAGCTTATGCAACTTAATCATCGTTTTATCGAACTAACCGACGCCAAATGGGTAATACTTTTGGTGTTAATGAGTAAATTGAATAGAAACATTCAGGAGATGCGTAGTTATTTTTTAGCTACGGTAGTGTCAGGAGTATAAGATGAGTAAAAACCTTGTAATAGTAGAATCCCCTGCCAAAGCCAAAACGATTAAGAAATATTTGGGCAAAGATTTTACCGTATTAGCGTCCTATGGCCATGTCCGTGATTTAATTCCTAAAAATGGTGCTATTGATATCGAGCACGATTTTGCTATGCGTTACGAGACGATTGAGAGAAACGCTGCGCATGTGAACGAGATTGCTCAGGCCCTTAAGGCGGCCGATACTTTATACCTAGCTACTGACCCTGATCGCGAGGGTGAAGCCATAGCTTGGCATGTATGCGAATTAATGCGTGCTAAAAAAATTCTAAAAAAACAGCCGGTATATCGCGTAGCATTTCATGAGATCACTAAAGCAGCAGTAAATGATGCAATAGCGAAACCTCGGGACGTTTCTATGACTTTAGTAGATGCGCAACAAGCACGTCGAGCTTTGGATTATTTAGTCGGTTTTAATTTGTCGCCCCTTTTATGGAAAAAAATTCGTTATGGCTTATCAGCTGGTAGAGTACAAAGTCCAGCTCTGCGGATGATTGTTACGCGCGAAGAAGAGATAGAGAAATTTATTAAGCAAGAGTATTGGACCGTAATATCGCGTAATTTATTTTCCAAACAAGAGTTTGCTGCCAAATTGATTGAGTATCAAAGTAACAAAGTCACCCAATTTTTTATTACGAATAAAGAACAAGCTCTAGCTATCAAGGAAGATTTATTAAAATTAGCAGCGGGTAAGTTGCAGGTTACTAAAGTAGAAAAGAAAAAGCGTATTCGTAATCCGGCACCACCTTTTACTACTTCAACGTTACAACAGGAAGCTGCGCGTAAACTTGGTTTTTCTGCGAAGTTTACTATGGGTGTTGCCCAAAAGTTATACGAAGCTGGCTATATAACTTATATGCGTACGGATTCAGTTAATTTGGCTAAAGAAGCGATCGCTGAAATTCGTGAAGTAATTGCTGAGCGATTTTCTGAAAAAAATTTACCTAATAAGCCTAATGTTTATAAAACTAAATCAAAGAATGCGCAGGAGGCTCATGAGGCTATTCGTCCTACATCTAGCAGACAAACACCAGAAGATTTGGCAAAAGCTTTAAACCCTGAACAAATCAAGTTATATAATTTAATTTGGCAGCGTACGATTGCTTGCCAAATGATACCAGCGACTTTAGATACGGTGGCGGTTGATCTTAGTTGTGGTGAGGGGAACGTTTTTCGAGCCAACGGGTCGGTTATAACCGATCCAGGTTTTCTCGCAGTGTATCGCGAAGATGTTGATGATGCAGTTTCGGATGATGATAAGGTCTTGCCGCCAATGAAGGTTGGCAATGTTGTCGATTTGCTTGAAATTATTGGTGAGCAACATTTTACCGAGCCACCACCACGTTACAGTGAAGCAAGCTTGGTGAAAGCTCTTGAGGAGTATGGCATAGGCCGCCCTTCAACGTATGCTACGATTATCGATACTTTACTTACTCGTGAATATGTGATTCTAGAGACGAAAAGATTTAGACCAACTGATGTCGGGCGGATTGTTAATAAATTTTTGACCACATATTTTACACAATATGTGGATTACGAATTTACGGCACACTTAGAAGATGAGTTGGATAATATTGCTAATGGTAAATATAAGTTTTTAGAGTTGATGCAAGAATTTTGGCAGCCATTTAAAAAATTAATTGATACTACTGCTGATAACGTCAAACGAGCAGATGTGACCCAAGAGGTTTTAGAGGAAAAGTGTCCGAAATGTGGTAAGCCCTTGACGTTACGTTTAGGCAAAAAAGGTAAGTTTATCGGTTGTAGCGCTTATCCGGAGTGTGATTATACTGCTAATGTTGATAAAGAAAAGAATATCGTCGAAACTGAAGTAGTACCTGATCGTACCTGTCCTAAGTGTGGGGCACCATTACATATTAAAGTTGGGCGTTACGGCAAGTTCATTGGTTGTGGTGGTTATCCGAATTGTAAGTTTATGGAACCATTAGAAAAGCCTAAAGATACTAACGTAAAGTGTCCGATTTGTAATGAGGGCACGATGCTGCAGAGAAAATCACGTTATGGTAAATATTTTTATTCATGCTCAAGATACCCAGAGTGCAAATATGCGGTTTGGAATGAACCGTTAAATGAACCGTGTCCTAAGTGTGGGTGGAAAATCTTAACGTTAAAAACCACGAAACGACGTGGAACAGAAAAGGTGTGTCCACAGAAAGATTGTGGATATAGTGTTATTGTGGACTAGTTTCCGTTTCCGGTAAATTATTTTTCGCATTTTCAATCTTATAAAATTCTGCGGGCGTTAGCCCGTAGCAGTTTGGATACTTTAATATGATAAGAATAATCACTAGTATTACACTGTTTTTTGTCTGTCAGGTCATTTTGGGGCAAGAATTAGCTGACGCAGATAATAAGATAAATGACGCCTTAACTAAAATAGAGCATAAGTTAAAAGGTGATAAAGAATATAATTTTATCGCCCAAAATGTTCCATATAACAAAATCGAAGAATTGCCCCTTTCAGAGCAACAAATCGTTCTTTGTGGCAATGACCAGGTGATATGGTTGGAATTTAAAAATTATGAATTTTTAATAAACGGTAAGGAATCTAATCAGTTGGTTTTGGTGTACATCGGCAAATTTAAGGAACAAAAAATTAACGAACAGATCGTCTCTCAACAAAATAATGTAAAAAAGCTGGCTATATCGATACTTGATCCGGAATCAGTATACGTTTTTCAAAATGCGATTGTACACTATTGGAATCAGCCTGATATAAGTAAATTGACTCTAGCAGGTGCTGTTTTAGAGGGTTTTAATGCCTTGGATTATCATTTTGGTGTTATTAATAAATTAGTAAAAAATAATTATTCACATAAAGCCTGCCTACCATTTACTGAACTTTCTACATTAATTAATAGCAGAATAGAAACATATAAAAAACAACAAGAGAAGCTAAATAGGCTAGTAACCATTGAAGATATTGAGAAAAAAAAGGAATTAGGTTTTTCTGCTTACTACCCTAACCCTTTTTATTTAGGTGATATTGCTTGGTATATTAGACCGCAAAATATGGATTATTTAGCTTATGCTAGTAGTCGAGTGGAATCAGCCTCTGAATCTTTAGGTATATGGTGTGAGCCAGGAACTATATCAAAATCTACTTCTTCAGATCTCCCCCAGCATGATGTGTTTACAGATATTTTGGAAAGGTTATATCCTGAAAAAAAAGATCCTAAGAGTATTAATGGGCAACCAAATAGATATCACGAATATAAGTTTTCTGATTTTAAACGTATTTCAGCATACGTTTTTAGAGGAGATATCAGGTTACCAGAAGAAATTTATAGAGATGATGGATTCTGGGCGTATTCTAAGGATAAATCTTTCAATATAAAAACTGACTTAGCTGCTTTGGCTAAAATTGATCAACCCTGGCAATTTCATGAAGATTCTCCTTACCCTTATACTGATGGCAAGGCATATATACCTACCGCTAAAAAATTTGGAATAACTAAAAACTATGGAAATAACATATATGCTTTATATGCAAGGAATGGCATAGAAATACCATTTATTATAGGAAACCAAGATATTAGCGGGATTATTTATAAAGAGGTAGCAGTTCCTGTGAGAGTAGCTTGGCAAGATGTTATTGGAACCAGAGCTAACAACCAATTGTTGATTGGACCAGTCTATATTAAAAAAGGATTCGAAGTAGAGGATGCTAATAATTTTTGGATAATACTACAACTTTTTGGCGGTAAACCCCAATGTATAGATGTCGAAAGAAGATTCGATATATTAAAAAATTGTAAAAATATAGTTAACCAAGCTGGTGAAATACACATAGACGAACTTAAGCAATATGCCGCGAATATTTATGGTATTGGTTATGAAATTATTCAAAATATTTATTCTATGTCAGGGGTGGTGAGCAACGAAAATGATAATGTTAACTTTAATGACCAACTTAAAGACATATGTTTAGATATAGCTAACACAATTTTGGGCGTGCAAAATTCTTTAAAAAGAGGGGAGTTCCACGAAGACGTTCTCCAACATACATCAAAAGTCGAGCTATAAACTACAGAGAAGAGCTATAGGCAAGTGCGGTACAACTCAATCAGTAGTAGCTCGTTTAGAAAGTGGCTCAGGTAAAGGGAAATGTGAGTGCGCTTTTTTTAAATGTTAGCGATTACGATTTTTTAGCTGATTCAAAAATGATTAATGCTGTTTCCAACAAGCCATCACTTTAACTGTCAAAAAAGGTGATTGCTATGTTGTTAATGTTAGCGGCTTAATCAGGCCTGGCGTTAAAAATAAATTACGTTTGCTTTTTTTATGTGTGCCTTGCGTTATGACAAGTGCTTGGTAGCGCAAGAGGTCTGCTTGTCAAAGCTTTAAGAATCACATTAGGATTTTTTAATATTGGCGTTGTATATTTTTATACTATTAAAAGTGCTAGGCGGTCGTATTATTGTTATTAAACCATCATTAGTAATAATTTATATTTAGAAGCTTAGACATGAAAAAAGTGTTTTCAGTTGTTGTAGTTTACAGACTGTATCCGTCACAGTAAAATTTAAGAGCGATTTTATGTTTCTATAAATAAACGGGAAAAAAACCGATCAACGAAACGAGTGATAAATTGTTTTACGTAAAGGATAAGGCTGGTGATAACTATCAGCTCTATGGTTGAGATGCTATAAGATGACTTAGTCGCCACTAGTATTTATTATTAAGTTTTTTTTACAAAAGAGCTATTCTTTGTAAGGTGGTTTTAATTTAGGTAGGACTGGTTTTGCCATAATGTTTTATGAAACTATAGGCATAAACTGTAACTGTAAGAAATAATGTGAGATCTATGAAAAAAAGAACCTTAGGATTTATTTACCCCGTTGTATATTTTTTGATGATATCTATTGCCTTTAGTAGTGATATAGCTCTGGCAACATATATTTCTCCATTAAAGATATTAGCGGCTCGTAAAGTAGCTGCTAATCTTCAAGCATCTGATACGGAGGCATTATCGCAGGTTCTTTCAATTATTGATGGTAGTTCTTTGCAGATACCTATGGAAATTAGGTTAGAACTAATCGCTGGATTAGTAAGTAATGAAGAGGTAAAGCCGCTCCTATTGGAACGGTTTGATAAAGTTGTTGCTAATGACAAAGCAATTATAGCAGGAGGAATGTTAGCTGGAGATTTTGTGTTTAACAATGAGCAGAAAAAAAATTTAATTGGTTTGTTAAATGACCAAGGTGTTTCTTCTGATAATAAAGCATTTTTGGCAGCTTGTATGTTATTAAAAGAAGGTTTTACATTTAACCAAGAGCAGCAAGAAAATTTAGTCGGTTTATTGAATAACCCAGGTGTTGCTTATGATACTAGAGCAAAATTAGCAGCTAACATGTTACGAAGAGGAGGTTTTACATTTAACCATGAGCAGCAAGAAAATTTAGTCGGTTTGTTGAATAACCCAGGTATTGCTTATGATACTAGAGCAAAATTAGCAGCTAACATGTTACGAAGAGGAGGTTTTACATTTAGCCAAGAGCAGCAAGAAAATTTAGTCGGTTTATTGAATAACCCAAATGTTTCTCCTGATAATAAAGCATTTTTGGCAGATTGTATGTTATTAAGAGGAGGTTTTACATTTAACCAAGAGCAGCAAGCAAGTATAATTAATTTGTTTAATATCCCAGGAGTTAATCCTAATACCAGAGCAAAATTAGCAGCTAACATGTTACTAAGGGAGGTTTTACATTTAGCCAAGAGCAGCAAGAAAATTTAGTCGGTTTGTTTAATAACCCAAATGTTTCTCCTGATAATAAAGCATTTTTGGCAGCTTGTATGTTACGAAGAGGAGGTTTTACAATTAGCCAAGAGCAGCAAGAAAATTTAGTCGGTTTGTTGAATAACCCAGGTGTTGCTCCTGATGCTAGAGTAAGTTTAGCAACTAACATAACACTAATACGAAGAGGTTTTACATTTAACCAAGAGCAGCAAGCAAGTATAATTAATTTGTTTAATATCCCGGGAGTTAATCCTAATACCAGAGCAAAATTAGCAGCTAACATGTTACGAAGAGGAGGTTTTACATTTAGCCAAGAGCAGCAAGAAAATTTAGTCGGTTTATTGAATAACCCAGGTGTTGCTTCTGATACTAGAGCAAAATTAGCAGCTAACATGTTACTAAGCGGAGGTTTTACAATTAGCCAAGAGCAGCAAGAAAATTTAGTCAGTTTGTTTAATAACCCAAATGTTTCTCCTGATAATAAAGCATTTTTGGCAGCTTGTATGTTACGAAGAGGAGGTTTTACAATTAGCCAAGAGCAGCAAGAAAATTTAGTCGGTTTGTTGAATAACCCAGGTGTTGCTCCTGATAATAAAGCATTTTTGGCAGCTTGTATGTTACGAAGAGGAGGTTTTATAATTAGCCAAGAGCAGCAAGCAAGGATAAATAGTTTGTTGACTGACACCGCAGTTGATCCTGGTGCTAAAGAAATGCTAGAAGAACAATTACAAACAAAAAAAAGAACGAATCCTGAAATGACAGATGATGACGCAGAAAAACCACTCATAAAAAAGCAAAAGGTCGAAGAAAGTGGTCAAATCACCAATATCACGGCGTTACCCGCTCACCCTGCTAGCAGGCCAGAAGAAATGGAGATAACACCACCTGCGCCACCAGCAGCGCCGGATGATGGGAAAGGGGCTGAAAGTAGCAAGACTTCGACCCAAGCTCTTTCAGAAGAGGAGCAATCGAAGTCTAAGGCCAACTTAAAAATTGGTACTTCTACTTATCTAGAACGTTTTAAGAAGCAGCTAAAAGGAGTCATAAATCAGTTCCTGAGTAGGGATGTCAGAGCAGCTGATTTTCATGGATTATCAGTAGTTAAGCCTGAGTTTTTGTTGCCCGAAGATCAAAGACAAGCTTCTTTGGAAAAAATACGTAAAAGAGAGGGGCTGTATAAGAGCGGTCCAACAGTGTCGCAACCAACTATAAAATACGAAGATGATTTTGGTTTAATTGATGGTTCAAAGGTCAGAATTATTAATGATCCATTATTTGTTCCAGATTTTAAACTAGTTGAGATCCTGTATCCTAAAATTGGAGCTAGCACTAAATTTCCATTGCACTTCTATTCTCCCTAGAGTGCTTGGTTATCCTAATAAAATATCATTAATGATTAGGGATATAAGGCTGTGAGAAGTTACGCAACGAGCTGATTGCAGTTGCGATTACAGAAAAAGATCTTGTTGGTGCTACTGCACATGAAAAAGCGAGTACTTCAAGCGTAGGGCCTACGCATGAAAAGTTTTTAACAAAAGGTCTTTCATGAAAGTAAAAGACATAAATAATACAAGAAATGAAGAAACGGGGACGGCTATTATTATAGCTATAATGGCAATTAACTTAACCAGATAAGACTAGCTATCCTGCCACTTTTTTCGCCGTCGCGTCGGTAGGAGAAAAAAAGTTCTTTTTGGGTAAAGGTGCAATAGTCACCACCATAAATTTTTGTTACCCCAGCTTTTTTTAAATGAATGGTGGCAAGTTCATAAATGTTCGCGAATAACGCGCCCCCTTTTTCGTTGAAAGCAGTAGCACATTCAGGATTTTTCTTGCAAAAAAAATCGTAGACATCCTGGTTGACCTTAAAAGCATTTGGGCCAATTGCTGGACCTAGCCATGCAAGTAATTGTGTTGGTTCAGTATTCATGGCTTTGAGTGTAGCGGCGATTATACCTGCAGCTATCCCTTTCCAACCGGCATGAATGGCGGCAACGATGCTACCTTTTTCGTCACATACTAAAATTGGTACACAATCTGCGGTCATAACTACGCAGATCGGGCCGACAGCTCTAGTAAAAGAGGCATCAGCTACCACCGGGTTTGGTTGAGTGTTTTCTTCGATACAGACAGCGATATTAGTATGTTCTTGTTTTAACCAGAATGGTTCTTGTAGCAACTGCAATTCTTGCTGCAGTTTTTTTCGATTAGCTAAAACACTTTTTTCGTTATCTCCTGTCAACAAACTAAAATTAAAAGATTCATATGGAGCGATACTTACGCCGCCAGTGCGGTTGGTGGTGTAAGCTCTCACATTTTTGGGTGCGGGCCAAGTTGCCGGGATGTAATGGTCCATAGTTTTTTCCATTATGAATTAAAGTTACGGTTTTGGGTGGTAAAAATAAAACTAAACAAATCTTTTTGTGGGTCGATACAAGTGTTTTGTATTTCCTTTTTAGTTGGCGCCCGATTTTGAAAAACTATTTTCTTAGGTAGTTTGCTTATAATGGCTATGGGAGTTTTTTCTCCACCCTCTCCCATATTGAGGGTGGCAACCGTTGCTAAACTATCAAGGAGGTTTATTTGGGTAACCTTAATGGTATGGTTAAAAATATCTTTTTTTCCGATGTAGTTGTATAGTGGTTTAAAACCACACCAACCAATAGCAATGCCAGTAACCCCTGTACGTAAGGGAGTAACGTTACTGTCGGTAATAATAATGCCAAGATTTTTTAGATGATGCTTTTTGCGTAAATGTAGCCATAATTCCTTGGCGGTTAGTTGAGGGTTTGCTGGTAATAATGCATAAGAGTTAAGACAGTTGGATTCATCAATGCCTGCATTAGGAATTAGGCGTTGATTTTTTAAGGTTAAGTAAAAACCTTGTTTTTTATGAGGAGTGGTAAAGCAATATTCTGCTGCTTGTCTTATTAAAGTTGTTTTATTTTTAATTTTACTTTTAGGAAGTATTTGGTTTTCACAAATGCTAATGATTTTACTTGCGATGGCTACGATACTATTTTCGGGTAACTTCGTAATATACTTATCTAGTATCTCACAGACCGATTCTTTGGTTTTTATCTTATGGGTTTTAATAATATCTACTAACATGAAACAAAATTTTACTATATTACAATTAATTTGTAGAATGAAATTTAATATGATAGTTGATTCTGCGCAAGATGTTGTTTTTATGCGGCAAGCACTTTTGCTTGCTAAGCAAGCTGAAGCTACGGGTGAAGTACCAGTAGGCGCTATGGTGGTGGTTAATAACGAAATTGTTGGCCAAGGATTTAACTGTCCGATTGCCACCTCTGATTCTACGGCACACGCAGAAATTATTGCCTTAAGAGCTGCGGCAAAAAAAATGGGTAATTATCGCTTACCAGAAGCAACGTTATATGTAACTTTAGAACCCTGTGTGATGTGTGTGGGAGCAATGTTGCATGCGAGAATTAAGCGTTTAGTTTTTGGAGCAATTGATCCTAAAACTGGAGCGGTCATAAGTCTTTTTAAGATTTTAGATGAACATAAATTAAACCATAAAATTATCTTTCAAGGTGGGGTCTTGGCACTTGAGTGCGGCAAAATACTTTCCGATTTTTTTCGGAATAAACGCTTATGATCCAAATTTCCTCTAAGCTTGCTTTGGTGACAAAGCAACAGGGGCAAAAATTAAATTTATTCCACGCGGCTTGTCGCGTGTCAAAGCAATGGGGGATAGTCAAGGGGGAGAAGCGCAGCTCTCCCCCTTGACCGAGCCCCGTGGTTTATACCACGGGGCAAGTCTAAACTTGATTTCTTTTAAAAGCACCCTCGATATATTAACTCACTTTGTTTTAAGTTAATATCGCCATGTTCTCCTAAGGCAGTACGCCCATGTCGTTTTAGTTGTTTAATTAAAAACGGAATCTGGTTTTGTGAGATGCCATAGGCGCTTAGGGTGGTTTTTACACCGAAACTTTCAAAAAAATCACGGGTTTTCGCAATCGCTTTGGTAACTTTTTCGTTATCTGTGCCTTTGGTGATGTGCCAAATCCTTTCCCCATATTGTAATAACTTTTCCTTTTTTTGTTTTCGCTTAACCTGCAAAAGGCTAGGCATAACAATAGCAAGTGATTCACCGTGGTCTAAGCCAAAGCATGAGGTTATTTCGTGTCCTAATTTATGGGAAGCCCAGTCATTTGGTACGCCGACACCAATGAAATCATTTAAACCCCAGGTAGAGCACCACATTAAGTTAGCACGAGCATTGTAGTCTTTGGGATTAGTAAAGACCTTTGGTGCTTCTGCAATCAGGGTTAATAGGATACTTTCAGCTAATCGATCTTGCAGGGCTGCTCCAATTGGATAAGTTAAGTACTGTTCTGTGACATGAACAAAAGTATCTATAATGCCGTTAGCAATTTGTTTTGGCGGTAGGGAAAAGGTGGTGGTTGGATCTAAAATAGAAAACTGGGGATACAAAAGATCGTGACCAGATCCTATTTTGTCTGGAGAATTAGTTTTACTGATAACCATGCCACAATTCATTTCTGAGCCAGTAGCGGGTAAAGTTAAAATCGCGCCAAACGGTATGGCCGTAGTGATTGGTGAGGGATCTTTCATGACAATATCCCAAGGATCTCCCTTGTAATTACTAGCTGCGGCAATAAACTTTGTCCCGTCAATAACCGAACCACCACCGGCCGCCAGTAGAAAATTTATCTTGTTCTTTTTTATGATGGGGATGGCTTGTAGTAGTTGTTCAAATTTAGGGTTAGGTTCAATTCCGCCAAATTCAAATACAGTATGATTTTTTAATGCTTGCATTATTTTTTTATAAACGCCATTAGACTTGATGCTACCGCAACCGTAGGTTAATAAAATTCGCTTATCTTTCGGAATTTCATGCTGAAGATTAGTAATTTGTTTTTTACCAAAAAGAATTTTTGTGGGGTTTTGGAGGGTAAAATTAAACATAAAAACTCTCGAATTTAAGTGGTAACGATAAAGAAAATTTTATCGATAATAGTATGACATAAGAAAGCTACAAGTCCTGAGGCTGGAATGGTTAAGAGCCATGCCCACAAAATGTTTTGGGCTATTTTCCAGTTGATGGCTGACAATCTTTTTGATAGTCCTACACCAAGAATTGTGGATGTTATAATATGGGTGGTACTGGTTGGCAAACCAAGGGCTGAGGTCGAAAGAATCACACCGGCGGTCGAGGTTTGAATACAAAAACCGTGAGCAGGTTGTAATTTAACAAAGTCTTTACCAATAGTTTTAATAATGCGCCAGCCACCGAGGGCTGTTCCCAAGGCCATGGCGATGGCACAGGCAAACATTACTATAGGTGGTACTGAGAATGAGGTTAAGGTACCATAACTGACTAGAGCCATGGTTATTACCCCCATCGATTTTTGAGCATCAGCGGTGCCATGAGAAAAGGCTACTAAGCCCGCAGAGATAATTTGTAACTTCCGAAAGCTTTTATTTAGTTTCTCTGGGGGGAGTTTGCGTACTATCCAAAGTAAAGCAATCATTACCCAAAAACCAAGCATTACGCCAATTATTGGTGATAATATCAGAGAAAGAAAAATTTTTTTAATCCCCAACCAATTTAAGGAGCTAAACCCAATGTGAGCTACTGATGCTCCCATTAAGCCTCCCAATAAAGCATGAGTTGACGATGAGGGGATGGCAAAGCGCCATGTAATTAAACCCCAAATGATGGCGCCACTCAGTCCAGAGAGAATTACTATTTGAGTTATAGAGCTAGCTTCTACTATGTCCGTTCCAATCGTGGTTGCAACTTTGGTTGATACCATCGCACCAATGAAATTGAGTAAAGCGGCCATGATTACTGCTGAATGGACTGAGAGCGCTCGTGTTGATACACAAGTGGCAATAGCATTAGCACTATCGTTAAAGCCATTAATGCAATCAAAAATTAAAGCAATAACGATCACTGATATTAATATTAGTAAGCTGTTCTCAAGCATTTTTCACTACTACGCTTTCTAAAATATTAGCTGCATCTTCGCACTTATCGGTTACCAATTCCAAGTTTTCATAAATTTCTTTCCACTTAATCAGGCTAATAGGGTCTTTTTCTTCATGAAACAGATGGCTGATGGCGTCAGCGCGTACTCGATCCGCCTCATTTTCAAGAGAGTTAATTTCTACACAAAGCTCGGAAATTTGTTTGGGATATTTTTCTAGTGCCATGGCAGCTTTCTCTAAGGTTTGACAACTTTTGAGAATAAGAAACCCCAGCTCTTTAGCTGCAGGAGTAATGCTATCGATATGGTAAAAAACTATATGTTGGGTTGCGGCATCAATGGTATCCATAACGTTGTCTAGAGCTGATGCTAGAGCATAAATGTCTTCACGGTCAAAGGGGGTGATAAAGCTAGTGTTTAGCTTTTTGATAATATCGTGAGTTTGAGTATCACATTTATGTTCTATCTCTTTAATTAAAGATTGGCTTTGTTTCGGGTTATTGAAATTATCAAGCATCTCTTTTAGAGCGATTGCTCCGCCGACGATGCTTTTTGCCATATCTCTGAACATCACAAAAAACTTTTCTTCTTTAGGAATTAAACCAAACATGGCTATCTCCAATTATCTGCAATTTTTTGCCTATATTACACAATTTTACTAAGGTTGCTATGGTATATTTTTTAGTAAACCTGTTTTTATAAAAAATATGTTTATAATCAATATGTTAAACATGTGGCGTAAAATTTGATAATTTATGATAAAGATTGGTTGTCCAGCTGCATAATTTTAAATTTACTCCATGTGGTTTTTCGTGTGACAAAGCAATGGGGGATGGTCAAGGGGGTCATACCACGTGGCGAGTCTAAACTTGGTTAACTTTTAATGAGTTTAGATTTGGATAATAGTTATTATCCGAGTCCTGCCGGTTACAAAAGCATTTCCCTAGGGTCAGCAGAGTTTTTTAGCGTAATAAAGTATAATAAAATTATACTGAATGGCTACGATTGGCTATAATAGGTGAATTCAATTTAGAAGGAGGGAGTATTATGAGTATGTTGTTTTTTTTAACTGTTATTATAGGGTTAATGCTGTTTTGGTTTGTGTCGATTTATAACAAATTGATACGAATGATTGAGGTTGTCAATAACAATAAAAATCAAATAGATATACAATTAGACCGGCGTTATAAAGTGTATGAGTCACTAATTGAGGTGGTAAAAAAGTATATGGATTATGAAAAAACCACTTTAAAAGAGGTGATCAATTTGCGTTCACAAGCAGAAGCTGCGCACTCTGGTGGGGATGAAGCGACCCGTATCAAGGCTGAAGAAGCGATTTCTAAGATAGGCGCTGACATTAATGTGGTTTTTGAACAATACCCAGACTTAAAAGCTGACAAAAATGTTTTGCAACTACAAGAGGAGATTGTTAATACTGAGAATAAGTTAACTTTTGCTAAGCAGTCTTATAACGATAGTGTTGAGCAATATGTAGCTACTAGCAAATTCTTGCTTGAATCTTTAGTAGTTGGTACGTTTCCTAGTAAGTTTTTAAAAGAGTTTGCTTATTGGGGAATGGCAGATGCTGATCGTAAAAAACAGGAAGAGTATAAAGTTAAAATGTAGGATTTTGGGAAAGTCGTCATCGCGATGAAGCAATTCCAAAAGCTTAAAAATGCTGGATTGCTTCGTCGCAAAAAAAGCTTCCCGCAGTGACTTTTTAAGTCCCTCATGTTGAAGTAATAGTGGTATATATGAAAAATATTGTGGATTACAAGTCAACCACCGCCGATTGGCGGCAGCAGCTAAAAATTAATGAGCATCGTACCAAGATTGTAATTGGTATGTTTGTTGCTATTTATATGGCAGTTGGTTTATTGGTTGATCTATATTTACATCCCGAGCTTGATAGGCTACCTATTTTCGAAGCAATAAAAGTTCTTGCTACGCTACAAGTTACACCAACTGCTACTTTAGTTTTAGGTGTCATAGCTATTATTTCACTTGCGGTTACTTACTCTTTGCATGATCGATTGATGTTGCTTGGTACCGATTATCATGAGATTAAGCCAAGTACTGTTTGTTCCGCTAAGGAACAACAACTTTATAATGTAACTGAAGAGTTAAAAATCGCTGCTAGTTTGCATTATTTACCCAAGATCTATTTGATTGATGCCGATTATATGAATGCTTTTGCTAGTGGTTATAGCGAACGATCAGCGCTAATTGCCATAACTCGCGGTTTATTAAATAAGCTTGACCGTAATGAATTACAAGCAGTAATTGCACATGAATTAACTCATATCCGTCATCACGATATCAAACTAACTTTAATGGCTTCAGTTTTAAGCAACATTATGCTCATAATACTTGATATTATGTTTAGCAGTGTTCTCTATGGTAGTCGTAGCAACCGACGACGTGACCGTGATAATAGTGGGGGGAATATTGTAGTCTTAGTAGTGGTTTTACTACGATTTTTATTACCAGTTATTACGATGTTACTTACGCTTTATTTAAGTCGCAAACGTGAGTTTATGGCTGATGCTGGAGCAGTTGAGTTGATGCGGGATAATACCCCTTTAGCGAAAGCCCTACTTAAAATTAATGATGATCATGTTGTGAATAAAGATGCTTACGAAGCTTTATATTATCGAACTCCTCACGAAGAGGTGCGTCGTGAAGCTTACATTTTTGATCCTAAACAAGCGGGAATTTCAATGCCGCAAGCAATCACTAGTATTTTTTCTACCCACCCATCTTTGGTTGAACGTCTAAAAGCCCTAGGGTTTACTGCTAAATCCTAGGTTAGTCATGGTTTTAGCAAATGATAATATTTTTTGATTAGCTGGGGGCCTTTTTTACCTACAAGAATTTCTGCAGCATAAGGGCGTAAGTTATAAATTGAACTCATCGACGAAAGCCACCGCCAACGTCAATAAACTTTAGGTTTTTAAATGTTGGAGCGAGTTTGCAAATTATTTTAATGGCTCGCGCAAAATTTTTGATATTGTATAACCCAGAGTCTAAATGAGAATGTAAGCCAGTTATATTAAGGTTATAGCGTTTGCTTATTAGTTTGGTTTTTTACTCGGTTTTTCTCAAGCCAAATTTCACATATTTTTCCGCAGTGATCAGTTCTTGAAATTCACATCACCACTTTCTGGATTAATACGTAGAGAAAGAAACATTTCTTCCCATCTATCTTAACTCAGATAGTGACCAACGTTAGATAATATTTTTTCTTGGTGGACTGTACGTAACTTTTCGGTGTTTGAATTGTTGCCAGTAAAAATAATCTGTTTTGCAGAAAACCCTACTTTTTTTGCGAGTTTAATTGCAAAGATCGATGTGGTGTCAATACCATCTATACTGTTTTTCAGCATTAACTTTACGATCGCCGGGTTAAATTGGCTTTTATTGCATCAAAGATTTTGGTTTATGCGGTTAAATCTTATTTTAAGATCTTAAGCCGATTAATAATTGTTTTACTATCAGTTATAAAGGTTGGGGTGCCGAACTTTTGCACAATTTTTTTAGCAAGAGCCGGAGAGGAGATATAGATTGATGTTGTCATAAAAATTCTTTAATTATGGCAATGCCTAAATAGATAGTCTGTTGAAGTCTGCTGATTTTGTCATTATGGTGAAAGTAACCTAAGGTCTAGGTAAATGTCGCACCAAAAATTAAGTAGCTTGATGCTACAATCAATAAATACGCTGAATAGTTATGTGATCCCCTAGGATATATGTTTGGGGTGTAGGTTTTTCTTAACATAATATTACGGTTTTGTTACGTGTTTCTTAACAACCATCCTTGTTAATTTTGACTTAATAATCTAGTGCTATTTTTAGTATGCACATTGAGATTCTAACTGTTTTGTTGTTGTAAAAACTAAAGCTGCGAAACCGATATATGTGAGTTTTTTATTTTTTTAAACTTAAATTTTGGAAAAAACTATGTATCTATTAAGTGAAAAACAAATTGAATGTATCGCTGGTGGTGAATGGGTAAATTGTTTTTGTGATGGAGGAGCTTCGCGTCAAACGCTTGGCGCAAGTGGATGTCATCTTAGTTGTTGTTGGAGTCGTGGAGGCCACTCTTGGAGAGCGATTGGTTTAAGTACTGGGGACAGTTTTGGTGGTGTTTGTGAATCTGTTGCTGACAATATTGGCGCTAGTGTGGGGAGTAATTATTTCGAGCCAGGATTCTCTTGTGGTGGAGTAATCTAGGGATTTAGTTTTATTTTTAGGCCGGAAGATTCTCCGGCCTAATTTTTTTAATGGTATGACAAAGCATGTGAGTGGTTATGGAAAGTTTATTATGTATTTCTTAACGCTCATCCTTGTTAATTTTTGCTTAATAATAAAGTGATATTTTTTGTTTGCATTTCGAGTTTTTGTGGCTCTTATTTTCTAACAAGATAGGCAGTCTGAAACCTATAGATGTGAATTTTTATTTTAAATTTAAACTTTAAGGTATAGGAGAAAGAATATGATCATATTAAACGTAAATCAAATAGAGAGTGTTGCCGGTGGCTGTTTTTGTTCATGCTTTTACAATGGGGAGAACTATGTGCCTACTTTTGTAGGGTCAGTAGCGAGCCAAGAAAATTGCGATATGGCATGTGGGCCGGGCGTATCAAGCAGATGTCCTAAGGAGCCTGATGCGCCCCGTAAACACAGAGTTGTAACTATGCGCGTCTTCCCAACACCATTTTCTCTTTAAGTTTTTATTGCAGGTGGTTATCTATTCAGCACAAGTGGCGTCTTTTGCGCTTGTGCTGAAGTTGTTAAATGCGCATAACACTATCAGTGTTAGTCCATCGCAGTTTAGTTTTTTAATATTCCTTAACATAATATTATCGTTTTGTTACATGTTTCTTAACAAACATCCTTGTTAATTTTTACTTAATAATTAAGTGATATTTTTGGAACGCACATTGAGATTTTAGTTGTTATCAATATATGTGAGTTTTTTTGTTAAACCTAAATTTCGGAAGAAAAATATGTATATATTAAATGAAAAACAGATTGAATATGTTGCTGGTGGTAATGGAGCTTGGTTGGGTGATTGGTTGTGTGTTTGTAGCTCAGGTTATCCTCATGTGGTTTTATCGGACGAGGAAAAAAATAGCTGTGTTACATTTTGTTGTGGGGAGCAACCTAATGAGGCAGGTGGTCATATGTCCAAGATAGTTTATTTCAATTTTCCTATAAATGACATCGATCCTGATACCACTCAGTCTTTTTACTGTAATAGTGCTAGTAAACATAGTGTTAGCCGATCAGGTGCTATTGCACGCTCAGTTTTTGCAAGTGGAATGGTAGGTAGTATTTAAGTTATAAGATTAACTGCTATTTAAAGGCCGGCATTCGCTGGCCTTTAAATTCTTTGGTTTTAATGCCAGGAAAAGAAACTATCGATCATCTCTTTTTCAGCTGTGGCAATTGCTGGGTTTAAAGCAGCAGTAAAATTTGAATAAAAAGGGAGCTGCCCCCGATCACTTTGTCCCATTTTCTCAATTGTTGCCAAATAACGCCCTTAATAATCTAAGCCTAAAAATCAATGTGGGGTCGCTAAATAATAATCAAAAATCTTCCTGGCTATCTTGGGTGCTATATTGGTGTTTTCTGCTACGATTGCTACAGCTATTTTCGGATTTTCTACTGGGGCAAAAGCAATAAATAAACTATGGTTACGCAAATGTTTCGCAGTTTTTTCCTCACTCTCTGGGGTGGGATTTTCATTAACAATTTTATGGTGATATAGCTGCGCTGTTCCCGTTTTACCAGCTACAGAGTATGCGGGGTTTGGACCAAAACGAGTATAGGCTGTGCCGGTCGGATCGGTTACTACACGTTGCATGGCATTAATTACCGTATCCCAATTGTTTGGGTTTTTAAGCATAACCGGAGGTAAGGAGGGGGCGTTAGGTGTTACTCGAGTGCCATTAGTAGTCTGTGTAGCAAGTAATAAATGTGGTTGATAGCGTTTGCCACGAGTAGCAATTGTTGCGGCTCCGCAGGCTAATTGTAGCGGTGTGGTTTTCATGTCGCCTTGACCAATCCCTGCATTAAGAGTGTCGCCAGGGTACCAATTTTTGCCAGTGTGTTTTATCTTCCATTTGGGAGAGGCAACAATTCCTGAAGATTCTTCTTGAATATCAATGTTAGTTTTACTACCGAACCCAAATTTTTCTAAAATTTCATCGATTTTTGCTATGCCAAGTTTAATGGCGACAGCATAAAAGAAAGTACTACAAGATTCAGTAATGGCTTTAGTTACATCTACGATGCCATGACCGCCATGTTGCCAATCGCGGATTGGGGGTTGTTTGCTATTTTCTAGCTTAAACCAACCTGGATCTGATATTTTAAAGTTAGGGGTAATAGTACCTGTATCTAGCGCTTGCAAAGCAACAAAAGGTTTAATAGTTGAACCAAATGGAAAAATGCTTTTGGTAGCGCGATTATACATAGGTTTACTACTGGAGAGTTGTAAGCTATTAAAGGTATCGTTATCAATGCCGCTGGTAAATAAATTGGGATCAAAAGTCGGGCTGCTGACTAGTGCCAAAATTTCGCCGTTACTAGGATCGATTGCAACTGCTGCACCTTGCTCTTTACCGAAAGCTTCTAGCGCGACTTTTTGTAATTTGCTGTCGATAGTTAAATATAAATTATCACCAGAAATTGGTGGAATGATCTTTACTGTACGAATTGCTTTGCCATTAGCATCAATTTCTACAACTTTATAGCCAGTTTTACCATGAAGCTGGGCTTCATAATATTTTTCAATACCAACCTTGCCAATAAACATAAAATCACTACCGAAGTAGTTTTTGGGGTCGACAACTTGCAACTCTTGTTTGTTAATTTTACCTACATAACCCAAGGTATGCGCAGTAGCGCCATTGAGAGGGTAGCGGCGAATCATCTTGGTTTCTATACAAACCCCTGGGAAACGATATTGATTAACATAGAAGCTGGCGACCTCCTCGGGAGTTAATTTAGACTTAAGTGGAACTTGTAAAAGTCGATGATGTTGTTGGAGGTTCTTTTTAAACTGCTTAATATCTTTTGGGGTGATATTAATAATGGATTTTAGATCTTGGATAGTTTTTTCAAGGTTTTTCTTATGTTCGACAACAACACTTAAAATGAATATTGGTTGGTTTACTGCAAGTAGCGTACCATTGCGGTCATAAACTAAACCGCGATTAGGCTCAATAGGTATATTTTCCAGTTGGTTGTGAGTGGCAAGTGCAGCATACAATTTATAGTTAAAAACCTGGAGATTAAATAGGCGGGCAATTAATAAAAATAGTAAAATAACAAGTAGAATTGAAGCCTTAAATAATCTCTTTTTGAATTGCTTGGTTTCGTAGTTATAATTTTTTAAACGCTGCATATATTCCTCGTTAAATAAATTTAAGCTTCGTTGCCCTTATTTTTACGATCCTTGTTTATTAAATATAAACTCCGGCCGTAAAAAAATAAGGGCGCCGCGCCTAAAATTATTTTACGAGGAGTCTCGTTCCTTTTGCTCAGTATGTATTTCAAGCTCTATGATACGGATGATTGCTGATTATCGACCAAGCGCGATAAAGTTGTTCGGCAACAATGATTCTTACCAATTGGTGAGGTAACGTAAGCTGTGACAATGACCAAACTATAGGTGTATGTTTTAATAAAGTTTTCGCTAAGCCGTCTGGTCCTCCGATTAACAAGCTAATATTTTGTTGCTCGCGATGCCAAGTGGTAAGTTTTTTTGCCAGGTCCAAGGTTTTCCATTCTTTACCATGTTCATCCAGTGCGATCATTAAGTCATTTTCGGGTACGGTTTTTAATAGTTTTTGTCCTTCGGCTTCAGTGATTTGTGGAATGGACATTGATTTGGTGCGTTTTATTACCGGAACTTCCTTAAGGTTTAACTGATAATCTTTGGGCATACGTTTGGCATATTCATTAAAACAGTCGTTAACCCAAGATGCATGAGCTTTACCTACGGTGATGATGTTGATTTTAATTTTTTACTCCTTTTTTTTTCGATGCTACGCGTGGTTTTTGTGGTTTTATGTCCCAAAGTTTCTCAAGCGCGTAGAACTTTCGTACAGGTTCTAACATGACGTGGACAATAACATCTCCAAAGTCTATGAGCATCCATTCGCGAATCTCTTCACCTTCAACGCCAATTGATTTAATCTTGACTGCCGCAAGTTTTTCCCGTGTCTTTTCAATTAAAGTTTTAACGTGAATGGTCGAATTTGCGGTACAAACCACCATATAGTCTGCAATGTCGGTAATCGTTTTGATATTTAAAGCTACAATATCCATGGCCTTATGATCTTTAAGGGCCGCAACGATTAGGTCTTTCATCTTGGCTGCAGTAATTTTTTTATTCATATGTACTCCGCATTTTGTTACGCCATAGCTACTTAATATCTGTTCATTTATCAAACCCAGACCTATGCCGCAAAAAGCACAACTTGCTTTGGGCTGGGAGATAACGATCACCCAAGCCTAAGCTCATTGGCGTGAAATAAAATTATGCTGAATGGTTCCTGTCTCATTTAGTATAAAGTTTGTGTTTATTAATATATTGCCATACTTCCGGGGTTACCAGATTACTTGTATCTTGCCGCTCTTTAATTAAGTTGCGAATTTCGGTGGCCGAAACTGGTAGCGGCTTAATATCAGCTACATATATTAATCCAGCTATTTTTTTTTGCAATTCTTCTGGTTGTAAAGTTTGCCTATTGGCTACGAGCGCTAACGCATTTTTGTTAGATATGGTAGTTACTTTGGGGTGATTAACCACTATCAGGTGAGTGAATTCTAGGATTTCTTGCCACCGCTGCCATTCATCAAATCTATTAAAAGCATCAGTGCCGATGATGAAGGCTAAGGGGGTGCTGCTGTTTTTTTGGCGTAAATATTCTAAGGTTTGTATGGTATAAGAGATAACTGGCCTTTTGACTTCATAATCATCAATTTCGAGAAACGGTAGGCTTTTGATGGCTAGCTTTATCATATTAAGACGATCATGGGCGGCAGTGGTTGGGGTATTTTTAAAGGGTGACTGATAGCAAGGAACTAATAAAATTTTTTGTAAATGGCACGTTTCATAAATGACCTTCACCAGATGAATATGCCCTAAATGGATAGGATCAAAAGTGCCACCAAAGATGCCAATGGGAGAAGTTAACATTTGTTGCCCGCAAAGTTTAAATAAAGCTTGTTTAGCTCATGCCACAATAGGTGTTGCGTATCTACTCCTTTGATAATTAATTCGAGCTTGAGGGCAGATTTAAGAAAATCCTGTAGTTGGCCTAGGTTGTATTTATGTACAGTCTTTTTTGCTAAGTTTTTGCGATGATACCAAATATTATTTTTAGTGAGCGCTTGATCAATGCTTAAGCCCTGTTTGAGGTCAAAGCTTATTTTAATTAAAGAACGTAGCTCATTAACTAATGTCCAGAGAATCAAGGTTGGTTCAATATTTTCTTCTTTTAATCTTTCTAAAATTCTGTTTACGGTATTGGTTTGGCTATTGATGGTGGCATCCAGCAGGTTAAAGATGCTAAAGCGCGAGTTATCGGTAATAGCCGCGCTAATCTGTTCAGTAGTTAAATGACCTTTACCATAAAGCAGTGACAATTTTTCAATCTCTTGAGCTGCTGCGAGTAGATTGCCAGCAACGTGATCAGCTAATAGTTGTATGCCGTCACGGTCAGTATTTAGACCAGCACCTTTTAAACGTCTGGTGATCCAAAATGGTAGCTGTGCTAGTTCAATTGGCCAAATTTGTAGAATTGCCCCGCAACTATCAATGGCTTTAAACCAAGCGGTTTTTTGCTCTGCAGCACTTAATTTATTAGTTACGATTAATATAGTTTTATCGGGTACAGGATTTTTAGTATATTTTTGTAATATTTTACTGCCGATATCAGGTATTTTGTTTTTAAGGTGTAATTCAATGAGGGTATGGTTGCTAAAGAGCGAGGTATTATTTACGCTACTTAAGAAATTTTCCCAATTAAACCCGGTTTCAATGTAAAAAACTTCGCGGTCACTGTGGCCGGTGCCTGCAGCACCTTTACGAATGAGATCGCAGGCTTCTTGGACTAAAAGAGGTTCATCACCACTCACAAGGTAAAGAGGATAATGATTGTTAGGATGATTAGTTAATTGTTCAAGCTGAATTTTCATGAGATAGTTTATGCAAAGTTCGCAAGGTTGTAGGGGCGCTCAAGACATTCAATACTTTGATAACTAATTCCTGCTGCATTTCTCGCTTAATTACGGCTACCTGTGAAGTAGCTTCAAATATTTCATCTGGTTGTAAAGTAATGTCACGGGTGACAGTAACGGTGTGTGGTGCGATAATATTTTTTTTGTAAAAATCGTTAATTGTGATGGTTGCAGAGTAGCTTAAATTATAAACCCGTGCTTGATTAGTGGATGCTGGATTGTTGGTTTTGGCGCTATAATTTGAGCCAACCGTTAATATTAGAGATGATTTAGTCGGCTCATTTAAGATATTAACCCCAGCGGTATTTAATCTTTTTTTTAGGCTAATTTCAAAAGGTTCGTTTGGGTAGTCAGCTTGGTAATATATTTGTCTTAGTTGGGAAGGAAGAGAATTTATATTATAAGAAGTAAAGCCGCAGCCAATTAATAGAAGTTGCATTACAGTTACAGCTAATAATTTTGAGTAGGTCTTCATAGTACGATATTAATAATCTTTTTTGGTACGACAATTATTTTTTTAATTGGTTTTTGCGCAATAATTCGTGAAATATTTTCTTGAGATACTGCTGCTGTTTTAATGGTGTCTTCATCGGCACCACTGGCTATCGTTATTTTTCCGCGGACCTTACCATTTATTTGGATGATAAGGTCATACTCGTTTTTAACGAGCACATTGGAGTCAGCTTGCGGCCACGGGGTATCTGCGATGTCGCCTTTAAACTGTAACTCATGCCACAAATAGTGGGTGATATGTGGGGTAATTGGGTTTAAAAGGCGAAGTAAAATACTTAAACCTTCATGAACTATGGCTGAACGATTGGGGGTTTCTGGTAAGGCTTGAAGTAAATTCAAGAGCTTCATTGCTGCTGAAACTACCGTATTGAGGTGAAGGCGTGCTATATCTAAGTTTGCTTGTTGCAGAATTGTGTGAATTTCCGTGTGTGATTTTTTCTCTTCAGCAGTCAAAACAATCTTGGTTGGCTTAGTATTATTGCAAGTTATAGTGGCATTTTCATGAGCTAAAGCAAACGCGTAAAGTTTTTTGAGAAAACGGTGCGCTCCCTCAATTCCACTTTGTGACCATTCTAGAGACTGTTCTGGCGGCGCAGCAAAAATAACAAACAGGCGTACGGTGTCTGCTCCATAACTATTAACCAGTTCAGTAGGGGAGACCGTGTTTCCCTTTGATTTAGACATCTTTGAACCATCTTTTAATACCATGCCCTGAGTTAAAAGGTGTGTAAATGGTTCGTGGTGTTCTACCAATCCTTCATCACGCATTACTTTGTAGAAAAATCTGGCATATAAAAGGTGTAAGATTGCGTGCTCAATCCCGCCAATGTATTGATCAACTGGCATCCAGTAGTTAACTCGTTCATCAACCATGGTTTTATTTTGGCCAGGGCAGCAGTAGCGTGCGTAATACCAAGATGATTCCATAAAAGTGTCAAAAGTATCAGTTTCGCGGCTAGCGTTACCGCCACATTTAGGACAGGTTGTATTAATAAAACTTGCCAGATTAAGGAGTGGTGATCGCGGATCATTTAACTTGACGTTTTCTGGTAAAATCACGGGCAAATCTTTCATTGGTACTGGCACTAGGCCGCATTTATCGCAGTTGATCATAGGGATTGGTGCGCCCCAATAACGTTGACGCGATACACCCCAGTCGCGCAGACGATAATGAATCTTACGTGTGCCAATTTTGTTTTTGGCAACATGATTAGCAATGGCTGCGAAGGCTTCAGTAAAGTTTAGATTAGAAAACTCTCCGGAATCGAATAAAATCCCTTTGGCGGTAAGCGCCCCTTGGTTAATGTCCCAGGAGCTATTGTCCAATGGCTTGATTACCGGTTTAATTTTAAGGTTATAAAGTTTAGCAAACTCAAAATCTCGCTCATCATGTGCTGGTACAGACATGACGGCGCCGGCGCCATATTCCATTAAAACAAAATTTGCTACCCACACTGGGATTGTTTCACCACTTAGTGGATTAATCGCAAAAAAGTCAGTGGCATACCCCTCTTTTTGCATTGTCGCTAATTCGGCTTCAGCATTTTTAATGTTATGACATTTTTGGAGGAACGTTGCGATATGTTCGTTTGTTTTAGCTGCCAGTATGGCTAGTGGGTGCTCGGGAGCAATGGCTATAAAAGTTGCGCCAAAGATGGTGTCGGGTCTTGTGGTAAAAATCGTAATTTTTTCACTACGATTAGCTATAGGAAATTCTATTTCTAGACCTTCCGAGCGGCCAATCCAATTACGCTGCATGGTTTTTACTTCTTCTGGCCAGCCTGGAAGATTATCGAGATCTTTTAATAGTTCATCAGCGTAAGCGGTAATTTTTAAAAACCATTGGGAAATTTCTTTGCGTTCTACGAAAGCTCCAGAGCGCCAACCGCGGCCATCAACTACCTGTTCATTTGCTAGTACTGTTTGGTCTATAGGGTCCCAGTTAACAAAAGACTTTTTCTTATAAGCCAACCCTTTTTCATACATTTTTATAAAAAGTTCTTGTTCAAATTTATAATATTCAGGGTGACAAGTGGTCACTTCGCGCGTCCAGTCGATCGCGAAGCCAAGCTGTTTTAGGGTGGTTCGCATCTCTGTGATGTTTTGATAGGTCCAGGAAGATGGCGCGAGGTTACTTTTTAAGGCTGCATTTTCGGCAGGTAAACCAAAAGCGTCCCAGCCGAGGGGCTGCAGCACATTTTTCCCCTGCATTTTTTGATAACGGGAAATGACATCGCCAATAGTATAGTTACGTACGTGCCCCATGTGAATGTGCCCACTAGGGTAAGGAAGCATCGAGAGACAATAAAATTTTTGTTTATTTGGGTTTTCGGTAACGGTAAAGGTTTTAGAATCTTCCCAGTGTTTTTGTGTTTCTTGCTCTATTAGCTGTGTTTGGTATGATGTTCTCATTCAAATTATTATACTGTAAATAATTAAAATTCATATATGCCATTTGTGAATTAAATTGATGCAGCGTGGCCCACATTTTTTAGGCTCCTGGTTTACGTAAAAGTAAACCCCAGGCCATAAAAGTATGGGCACCTTGCCTGAATTTAATTTACAAGTGGTCTAGTATTCTCTAGATACAAGTCTAGCATTTTGAAGTAAGCGCGGTATACTCTGCGTAAAATGAATTGATGTATTGTTGCCTACGCTACTTGCGCCTTTCATTTACGTAAAATCTAAATTTCCTCGAAGCTTGCTTCGAGGACAAAGCAATGGGGGATTACCAAGGGGGAGAGGCGCAGCTCTTCCCCTTGGGCGAGCCCGAGGTTCATACCTCGGGCGAAGTCTAAAAATTGATTAAACTCTGGGCGCTTGTAGCTTGGCTTCGTGCCTAATTTTATTTTACGCAAAGTATAGGTTTCGTTCGCACTTTACCCTGAAAACTCGAATGTGAGGAGTATATGCAAAAGCTAAAAAGACATTTATGGTGGCTAGCTATTTTTAGTGGTGCAATTTTACCGCTTGCTTTTGCTCCTTTTGGTTATTACTTAGTAGCAGAGATTAGTTTGGTGTTGTTACTATTTACTTGGTCTCAGGCATCACCTAAATCAGCCTTTTGGTATGGTTGGTTGTTTGGGATAGCTTTTTTTGGTTGTGGCGTATATTGGGTTTATATCAGCATTCATGATTTTGGTCATGCGCCCTTTATGCTAGCCGTAGCAATTTTAGCTTTATTAATAGCGTTTATGGCGCTCTATCCGGCATTACAGGGATATTTGTTGCAAAAAATATGTTATAAAAATAGTTGGCAGAAGTTTTTAGTGGCATTTCCAGTAAGTTTAGTGATTTTAGAATGGATACGCGGTTGGTTTTTAAGTGGCTTTCCTTGGCTGTTTTTGGGTTACGGACATATCGATTCTCCTCTTAGGGGGGTTGCGCCAATTTTTGGGGTATATGGGGTATCTTTTTTTATCGCGGCGACTGCTGGGGCGATATTTTATATTTTTTGCAAGCGACAAAATAGAAAAGTTGTTGCTACCTTGGCACTACTTATTCTACTGATTTGGGGAGGCGGGGCGAGTCTGATTAAGGTTAATTGGACCCAGGAAGCTGGTGATGAAATAGCTGTAACTTTAGTTCAAGGTAATATTCCATTAGAACGTAAATGGGATCCAAAAGAGCTAGTTGCTATTTTACATACCTATACCACCTTAACCACGAAAAATCTAAAAAGTAACCTTATTGTCTGGCCAGAGGCTGCAATTCCAACTTATCCAGGATACGTTTGGTCGTACTTAAAGCCTTTGGCGCTTAAAGCACAAAAACATAAAGTTAGCATTTTAAGTGGTGCTCCTCTTTGTGACGAAAAGAGGGATGAGGTTTATAATGGTATTGTTGCTTTTGGTGCCGGGAGTGGCCAGTATTATAAGCGTAAGTTGTTGCCATTTGGCGAGTATTTGCCACTTAGGTTTGCGTTAACCTGGTTGCGGCATTTTTTGGTTATCCCAATGTCAGGCTTTTCTTGGGGAGCAAAGAATCAGCCAGGCCTGTTAGCTGGCAAAACTCTAATTGCTCCTTTTGTGTGTTATGAAATTGCTTATCCCAATTTGGTTTTAGATTATATGCCGCAAGCTGGATTATTGCTTACAGTTTGTGATGATAGTTGGTTTGGGGAGTCGATAGCGGCTTATCAGCATCTTGAAATAGCTAGGATGAGGTCTCTTGAGGTTGGACGTTACCAAATGGTAAGTACTAATACGGGGGTTAGTGCGATTATCGATGACAAAGGGAAGATAGTTGTGCAAGCCCCAGTTTTTCAAGAGGCAACGTTAAGCGCTAAGGTTAAAAATCTTACCGGGAGCACTCCTTGGGTGTATTTAGGAAGATACTTGTAGGTTAAACTGCGACTATTGTAAGACGTAGGCTTTTTAGAAAGCTGTCATTGTGAGAAGTTTTTTGCGACGAAGCAGTCCAAACTTGTTCTAGTTCTTCGCAATGGTGAACCCTGGGTTTTGAGGTGTTAGAGATGCATTTAAGTTAAATACACTTAAAGGTTATTGTTGTTTTATAGGTGTAACCTTCTGGGGTATAGGGGGAAGATGTTTTGCTGTTTGTTAAAACTTTTTCGGCTAAATTAACGAGAGTTTTTTGTGCCTGATCTGCCCCTTGATACACGGTATCAAGATCAATTATTTTAAGTGTTTGGTGGCGAGTTGCGCAGATGCGTTGTGCTGCAAAGCTGGCTGAGTTAATGGCCTCTTTTTCAGTACTAGCATTGGTAATAACAGTTTGCATGTCTCCTATTTGTGGGATGATTGAGGTGGAGGTACATGCGTTAATAGTAAAAAGTAAACCGAGCACGAAAAGGTATTTTATAGTTTTCATTGGCGGTCCTAATGGTTCTTAATTTAAGAGAAACCATAATACCATATAATTTGTTAATAAAAAAATTTTCAACGGGTATAAGGGAGTTACTAATATTGACAAAGATCACAATTTTGCATATTTTCTCTCATGTTTGTAGTCATATTTATTGTAATTTTTAATTATTACTTAGATTATGTCTCAAGGTTTTGTAAGTATATTTATTGCTGTTAATAAGTTTAGGTGTGAATTTTGAAATCTAGTCAACCTGTTGGTATTTTTGATAGCGGTATTGGTGGTTTAACAGTTGCCAAAGCGCTGGTAGAGGCATTGCCCAATGAATCAATAGTTTATTTTGGTGATACTGCTCATTTGCCTTATGGGGATAAGTCGGTTTACGCTATCCAAGGGTATACGAGAAAAATCGCCGATTTTTTATTGAAGCAAAACGTTAAATTGATTTTAGTTGCTTGTAATTCTGCTTCTGCCGCTGCTTACAAGATGTTGCAGGAGTATATTGGATCTAGGGCTTTATTAGTCGATGTTGTCGATCCAATGGTTCAGTTTTTGAGCGAAAATTATGCTGATAAAAGGGTTGGTTTAATTGGGACTAAACTTACTGTGGAGTCTGCGGTGCATCGTGACAAACTGCGTAAATTTAATATGGCAATTGATTTTCGCGCTTTAGCTACGCCCTTGCTTGTACCTATAATCGAAGAGGGGTTTTTTAACCATAAATTAATCGATATTGCATTAGGCGAATACTTGTCTCATCCTGAATTAAAAGATATTACAGCATTAGTTTTAGGCTGCACTCATTACCCGGTTATAAAAAATAAAATTGCTGCTTATTACCAAAATAGAGTGGACCTAATTGATGCCGCAAAAATTGTCGCAGCTTTTGTTAGGTCTTTACTTACAACTAAGGGTTTGTTAGCTACCAATTCTCCTAAATGTAGTTTTTACGTTTCCGATTATACTAAGAATTTTGTCGATCTAACTAAGATATTTTTTGGTCAAGAGGTTAAGATTGAAGCCGTTGATATCTTTTAAAAAATGTTAAGGTCTGGCGCGATTACTTCAAAACTGATTATGACACGATTTTGGTGGTCAGTAATTTTGGATACATTTCACCGTTTATTTTCTTGGCAAGATCATGTATTGCTGTAATAACTTTCCTCATTGTGCGATGTTGGAAAATTAAAATATTATTATTAGGGTGTTAGATAAAAAATGTTCTGCGCAAAGATATATTAGATCGCTTAATAATTCCTTAATGTTTTGTGCAAAAATATATATTAAGATGTCGACGTAAATTTGTTTGTAATTAATTTATGATTGAATTTAATCCCGAGGTGGACTGTTATGTGTAGTAAAAACAAAAGAAGTTTTCTAATGGCAGTATTTGTTGTGTCAGTGATGCTTAGTGGGCAGGTTAGTTACGCTGATAAAAAAATAAATGGAGATGGTTCTTCTGTGGTTGCTTATAAGGGAAATACTAAACAAGTTCCTATTGGTAATACTGGAGTGAGTATTGCCACTTACGTTCCTGTGTCCTATGGTAAAGAGGGTGATATAAAAGTGTTTATGATGGGTATGAACGATCCGTTGGCGCCAGAAGATATGCAGAATATTGCTTTTAGAATAGAGAATCAATTGGGAAAGGAGTTTAGATTAGATAACATTTTTCCGAAAAGATTGTTTGTTGACGACTATGTGGTGCAAGCCAATAATTGTGAAAAATTGGCACATGGTGATACTTGCTTGTTTTATATTAATGGAAAGATAATTCCCCTAGAGGATTTTAGTAGTAAAACCTATATCAACATTGTATTTATAGATAGTAATGGGCAGGAAGATGGGAGAGATATAAGACCATGGTCACCGATGGTACTCTATCCCAATGTTTGTGATTTTTCACAAGAACAGAAAATTTATATTAAAAATGTTTACAGAACTAATGTAGAGATCATAAGAATCGAAGAGGAAATAAATGAGAATAGAAAAATAATTCATAATGGATGTAAAAAACTATTGTCTGATCAGATATGTGAGTTTAATTTACCTGCAGCGAACCAATTGTCGAACGATGTTCGTAGGTTGATTGTAACTTATAAAATAGGGGGGCAAGTTCAGTCAGATTATTTTGGGGTTCGTAGTGCATCTAGTACATCTAAATACGAGGTGGAAGATAATGAAAAGGAGGATGCTGTAGTAGACAATGAACGAAAAATACCTGCATCACCTCATGCTCCCTATAGTTCGTATGGTTGGCATTGGATTATTCCTACATTTACTACGACAGTAATAGGTGGAGCATTAGCAATATACTTTTATGTTAAAGGTAATGTTGAGCACGGGCATGAAGGAGTTGATGGTAATGGCGGTGTAGTAGGTGGGGCTGTAAATGGCGCATTAGGTTTAGGTTTAGGAGCCGTGGGAGCAGCGTTTGGTGGTAGGGGGCTTCCTCTGGGTGCTCCTGAAAATCCAGGTGTTTCGTCGGAAGTAGTAGTGGCTGCAGCAGCCATGCCTGTTAATCCGGTTCAAGATCAGCCGCAGGTGGTTCCTCCTCAAGCTCCAGGTGTTTTGCCGCAAGCTGGCGTTGCAAGAGTAGCGCCTGAAGAACAAGGACTAAGCCATATGTCTAGGGCAGATAGGGAAACAGTGGTAGCAGGTACAGAATATGTTGGTAAATGCAATCAACAAAAGTTAGATACCAGGCATCGGTCATCGATATCGTCAGTCCAGCCGCGTCAACTTAATTCCAGCCAAGTAGATGCCAAGAAGAAACCTGGTTGGAGGCCATGGAAATAGTAATTTTATTTTATACAAGTCGTTAGAATTTTATTGTTTTTAATAGTAATAGTTTATGAGGTAGGAGGGTAGGTTATGGTATAAAAAGTCTGTGGAGATGGATATTTTATGGCGTTACCCTTCGCTTAGGATGGGGGAGTTTATGAGAAATATTTTATTAATAATTGAGAGGTGTTTTTTATGATAAATTTAACAAAAAATGAGGTGCAAGAGGTTGTTGGTGCCAAGTTTATAAAGGTGACAATTAGTAATGCTACTAAATCCAATCCAGAAGAGAAACCTTTCGATATGGTTCTTTT
>CAZHSI010000009.1:0-51508 GCA_964535195.1 uncultured Coxiellaceae bacterium
GCGAGCTGGGTTTAGAACGTCGTGAGACAGTTCGGTCCCTATCTGCCGTGGGCGTTGGAAATTTGAGAGGAGCTGCTCCTAGTACGAGAGGACCGGAGTGGACGTATCTCTGGTGTTCCGGTTGTCACGCCAGTGGCATAGCCGGGTAGCTATATACGGACAGGATAACCGCTGAAAGCATCTAAGCGGGAAACCTTCCTCAAGATTAGATTTCTCGACAGTTTAACTGTCCTAAAGATCCGTCGAAGACTACGACGTTGATAGGCTGGGTGTGGAAGCACAGTAATGTGTGGAGCTAACCAGTACTAATTGATCGTGTGGTTTGACAATGCAACCTCAAATTGCTTCTCTGTGTTTGAAAGTGTGAAAAAACTTTGTTGTTGTGCCCAGCTATCGAATTATTATTGAAAGATTTCCTGATGGTTTGAGCTGACGGGTCCCACCTGATCCCATTCCGAACTCAGTAGTGAAAACGTCAAGCGCTGATGATAGTGTGAGGTCTCCTCATGTGAAAGTAGGTCGCCGTCAGGATTAGAATTTTAAAAAACCCCTCATTAGATTTCTAATGTAGGGGTTTTTTTTATAGCCAATTGATTAAAAAGTCTAATATTTTTTGTCGCTCATGGTTTGCTATAAACGACTAAAATTATCATTATGGTCATGCGACAAACTATTTTTTCCATTGAACGGTTAGTTGGGGTAGTTGCTCTAAATCAATCCTAGAAAAAAGCAGGGTGTCAGTTAGTCTACCATCTGCTACCGCCAGGGTACTGTTACGCAGAACTCCATCTAAGCTAAATCCCAGTTTTTTAGGAATCTGTTGTGCATGTACATTTTCTTTTTCACAACGAATCTCAATTCTATTGACTCCTATTTGTAGCAAACAATAACGGGTTAGCGCATTAACTGCTTCGGTAATGTATCCTTTATTGATTTCGGTAGTCCGAACCCAAAAACCAAATTCAAATTTGGGGATCTCCCATATAATATTCCACATCGTAATGTTGCCTATAAACCGATGGTTTTTTTTATCTATGAGCCAAAGAGGCAGGCCAATATTGTTATTATTTTTGTTTGTCCAGCTGTTATTACACATCTCAATGTAAGATTCGGTTTGGCTGACGGTTGGATAATATCTAGCCCATGGCAACCATATACTGATTTCATTCATGGATTCAGCTACGGCCTCGACATATTCGTGAACATTCTTATGGGATAAGACCGGCGGCTGCATTATTAATCGAGGGGTTTCAATTGGTAGTGGAAAATCAGTAGTAAACATGTTTATTCCTCCTTGTTTTTAAGATCCATAAATATTTTTGATAAGTATACATCATATCTTGAGCTTCCGCTCGAAAAAAATTGTAAGTCCGGTTTTATGTTTCCTAGATAATCAGCACATCTCGGCCTTTTAACCACCACCCGACTTTGGGCGCATGTTAAAGCTAAAGTAAGTAAATTGGTTGCGTCACTATCATCGCCAACAAGGTCATGCAAAATCCGCATCGATTTTTTGTTTAATGCTGACTTGGCTCGCTTAGGATACATCGGGTCTAAATATATCACCTCAGGTTTGTCTTGGTTTTTTCTTGATATTTTTTCTATGTAAGTAGTTGCTTGTGTAAATTTTAGATTTAAACGTAAATTATGGCCACTGCTTTTAAGGCGCTCTAGACCATCGGTGAGCAGGGCAGCTACCACCTTACAGCGCTCAAGCATAGTTACGACACACCCTAAAGAAGCAAGTACGAAGGCATCGATACCTAAACCGGCAGTGGCATCAAGGACAGTTAAAGTTTTTTTATTTTTAACGCCCACGGCTTTAGCGATCAGTTGATTTTTGCCCCCACCATGTTTTACACGATAGTTTATTTGTGGTGAGAGAAAATCAACAAAGATGGGTTTTGTTGGTCTAAGGGAGTTTTCCCGTAGCTCTAAACGGTTAGGAGTAACAGTTAGCAGAAACCGGAAGTTAGCTGCTGATTCGTTTGGGATAATTAATGGTAGTTGCAAGTGTAAAGATAATTTTCGTGCTTTTTCTAGGCTGGCGTCACAAGTAGTGGTTATGGCTATTTGATTGTTCATTGCTATTCTAAAGTACATAAGATAACATTAGATAAGCTATTAAAACAAGGAGTCTTTATTATGTTAAAACCGATAATAAGAAATTGTCTGGTATTGATACTAGTTGCGGTATTTCCTGTTTTTGCCGATGAACCACTTAGTCCTTTCAATAAACAAGGAGAGGTTGATTATCCTGCACCTTTTGGTAAAGATGAATATCTGGCAAAAAAAGCACCGCCCGAGAACAGAATGTCTGGATACTTCGGAGTTGATTTTGGTCCCAATATCAGCTATTTTAATACTCATGCTGCGGTTAATAATAGGAGCGGTTCCCTCAGTAAGGCTATCATTAATTATGGTATAACTGGTTTTGGTGGTTATGGTGGCAATTTAGGTCACCTATATCTTGGTTCTGAGTTAAGCTTGTATTACAACTTTTTAGACAACTGGGTTAATAGCTCGATAAAAGATGCTTCGGGCAAGACTACTGATGTTTCTGTTAATGTCCAGCAACCTTTAGCCGTTGGCCTTGATTTTATTCCGGGGTATTTAACCGATTCAAGGAATTTTTTGCTATATGGTCGTTTAGGTGTTGGGGTGAATTGGACTAAGTTACGATTTACCGATAATACCAATGTAATCCCTGGTGGGGCCCGCCCTTCTGATAAAAGCAATGCCTTTGTTTTTGGTTTACGTGCCGGTGCTGGGGTTGAATATTTTGTTTGTACCAATTTTGGGATGCGGCTAGAGTATACCTATGTTGGTTATAATAAAGTTAGCGGTGATCCGTATACTTCTAGTACCAATAATACTTATTCTTATAGGCTCGACGGAGTTGGGTCGCATCAAGTTAAATTGGGACTGTTAGTCCATTTTTAGGTTTAATGGCTTAAGTGTTTAGTAACGTACGATAGGTGCATATTAGTAGAGCTTTATGCGTTTACAACTAAACCTAACATTGTCCTCTATTCTTAGAGCAGTCAAACTTCCGCCCCAGATGCAACCAGTATCGAGCGCTATAGCATTGGACTCGGAGGTTTCACCTTGCAAAGCTGCCCAGTGGCCAAAAAGAATTTTTGTATTTTGAAGTTTACGCCACGAAATTTTGAACCATGGGAAATATCCTGGAGGAATTGCCTGAATATCACCAGTATAATTAAACTCTAAGTTGCCTGCTAAATCACAAAGGCGCATCCGGGTAAAGGCATTAATAATAAAGCGTAACCTTTCCCAATCACCAAGAGTGTCACACCATTTGGTTGGTTGATTACCGTACATGTGTTTTAAAAACTCGAGATAATTTGCGCCATGCAGTATGTTTTCAGCCTCTTTGGCATAAGTTAGCGACTGAGCCAAATTCCATGCTGGATAAACCCCAGCGTGTACTAACAAACAATTATGTTCTTGACTATAATGAAGTAGTGGTTGCATCCGTAACCATTCGACTAATTCTTTACCATCAGGGGCAGTTAGGATGTTTTCCAGAGTAGCTGCGTCAAAGTCAACAATTTTATAGTAAAAATTTAAAAGATGGAGGTCATGATTTCCTAAAACTATTTTTGTATTGGGTAAGGTTTTAATGAGGCGCAGAACCTCCAATGACTTGGGGCCACGGTTAACCAGATCACCCACAAACCATAACTGATCCTTGCTACAATCGTAATTAATAATCCGAAGTAGCTTTTCTAGTTCGTCATAACACCCATGAATGTCACCAAAGCAATATGTGGACATATAATTTATCAGAATGATAAGTTACCAGCGGATGGGTTAAGGCCCCGCGGCTAAACAACCTACAAGCTAAATGTCCTCAAAGCAAGCTTCGAGGACAAAGCAATGGGAAAGTCAAAAAATTGATTATTCTTTATCACAAACGGTAAATTCTTTTTTATCCACATTGCAAATAGGACATACCCAATCTTCTGGCAGCTTTTCAAAAGCAACCCCAGGTTCTATGCCATGTTCTGGGTCCCCTATGGCTGGATCGTAAATGTAACCACAGATATTGCAAATATATTTTTCCATATGTTCTCCTTAGTTAAGTTATTTGAAATGTTGGCGCATTTTTATGAGTTTTTCCTTTGATTACGTGGTGATAATAATTGTAAGTCATTGGGTTTTTATCGCTGATTTTTTCTGAAGCCAAAAGTTCGCCAATAAATAGGGTATGCGTCCCAACATCTAAGGTTTGGACCACTTTTAAATCTAAGATGCCCGAGGCATAGTCTAAGACTAAAGGGGAACCAGTAACCGCTTTTTTATAACTAGTATTGGAGAATTTATCAATATCTCTGCCGCAGCGAAAACCAAATTTACCGATAAATTTTAAGTCAGCTTCCTCTAAGAGGATCGATACGCCAAAAGCTTTGCTTGTCATAACTAGCTGATGCGTTAAATTATTTTTGTTTAAGCAGATGGCGATTTGTTCTGGTGTATTGGTTACTTGAGAAACGACCGTAGCAATTTGACCATTTATTTTGGTATCAGCAAAAGAGGTGATAATAAAGATTCCATATGGGATTTGAGATAAAACGTTGGGGTCTATAGTATCGGTCACGATTGCAATTTTCTCGCAATGTTTTGTCCCAATTTTTTACAAGTAATTAGACAGTCATTGTTGGGAACATGCTGGGTTTTAATTGGTAGATCAATAAGCTCTACTTTTAATATTTTTAATTCATTTTGGAGTAGATTTACCGATTCTCCAGCCCATCCGTAAGAGCCAAAAGCTTGGCCAATTAGATTTTGTGGTTTTAATCCTTTTAGATAACATAATATATCGGCAACAGTTGGGAATATTTGGTTGTTGATCGTTGGTGAGCCAATCACTAATGCCCCGGCTTCGAGTAATTCGGTAGCGACATCACTACGGTGGGATGCGGCAAGTGGCAATATTTTGGGGTTGGCTTGTTCTAGCATTACGCCATTAGCAATGGCATGAGCCATTTTAGCGGTACTACCCCACATGGTGTCGTAACAAATAACTACCTTATCGGTCGGTTCTTGCTGTGCCCATTTTCGCCAAAGTCCCATGATCCAGTTGATATCTTGTTCTTGGTGCCAAATAGGGCCATGGTCTGGTGCTAGGATTTTTATGTTAAGACCAAGGGTCGGAAGAGTGGTAAGTAATTTAGTGACTAGGTTTGAGTATGGCAGAAGAATATTAGCGAAATACTTCATCGCTTCCTGTTTTAAAATGGCATAATCATTTTGATTAGCAAACATTTTATAAGTTGCTAGATGCATACCAAAGCCATCTTGTGAGAACAAGATATTATCGTTTGCAAAATAAGTGACCATACTATCTGGCCAGTGAAGCATACGGGTTTCAATACAAGTTAAATTGGCATCACCCAGGATAAAACTTTCTCCACTTTTAATTTCGGTGAGGTCAAGGTGTTGGTGAAAATGTGTTTTTAAGGCGGCCACTCCCATTTTGGAGGCGAATACTTTTTCAGGTTTTATGGCTGCGATCGCAGGCAACAGCGCGCCGGAGTGATCCATTTCCGCGTGATTAGAAATAATATAAGAAATTTTTTCTGGCGCAATTACTGACCTTATTCTTGTTAACATTTCCGCAAAGAACGGAGCCTTGACGGTGTCGATTAATATTGGTTTTTCGCCAAGGATAAGAAAGGCATTGTAAGTGGTGCCACGTGAAGTGCTATAGCCGTGAAAATCACGTATTTCGTTGTCGATAGCTCCTACCCAATAAACATTTTTAGATATTTTTATTGCATCAAAGTTATGATTCATAAACTTTTGTCTTTACCAAGCGTTTAAGCTTAACTGATTAGGTAGGTAGAATATACTTTAACTCTTAGAATTTTTCAATGAAACTCACAGGATTATAACGGCAAACTGTGCTTGATGGTTACGATCACTAATGTTTTGTGACATTAGTTTTCTGGCCAATCGGTAAAAGGGAAGGGTCTAGTGTCAGTATTGAAAGTTAGGAAGTTGGTTATTTGTAGCAAGTAGATATTAAGCCTTTGAGAAAAATCTAAAAGTTTGCTATTTAAGTGACCAAACAGGAGGTCAGTTACAAACTGAAAAAGTGCGATGATGTTGATTAAAAGAGAGACAGCGTACTTTATAGCCATAAAAAGTAACATTAGTAAGCCACGCACCCATTTTTCTTTCATGAGTATTTTTTCCTTTAGGTTTTTGTCCATAGTTGTTTCCTATAAGTTAATTGTTTAATAATATGTGCATATTCTAACATAACCAAGCTGTATGAAGCTATTGCCATCAACATTTAAATTGCGGCCATCTTTTAGCGCCAGCGTCCTTTTTTTGTTTATTCATACCGGGGCTATTTTTTGTGTGTATTTTGTGTCCATCTTATGGTGGCTCAAGCTGGTTCTAGTCGGCTGTATTTTAACGAACTTTATTGTCATATTAAGGGATAATACCTTGCAGCATAAAAAGAGCATAAAAGAATTTTGGCTTAAAGATGACGGTGAATGGCAGTTACAAAAAACCTCTGGTGAATTGATCTTGGCTAGAATTAAATACCCTATTTTTGTTTCTAACTATTTAATCATAGTTAATTTTTTAGTAAGTGACAGCACAAAAATAACTTTCCCGATTTTTAGGGATGGTTGGACTGAGGATGATTGGCGAAAACTAAAAACAGCATTACGTCGAATTGGTAGCCGCGAGTTTTGACTTTGAACTGCGGCTAGTGTTTCTCGACCTTTGTTGCTTTTTGCAGTACGTTGTTTATCTCCTTTAGGAGGATGTTCCGTTATGTTTTTCGAAAATCAGCAAGCTGCCCTAAGCTAAGTTTAGCGAGGCGTCTGGAGAATACGCTATCTGTCGGTTGCTTATTTAGTCCAATCTAAAATTACTTTGCCGCTATTGCCAGTACGCATCATCTCAAAACCATCAAGAAATTTGTCTACTGGAAAACGATGAGTAATAATCGAGTCGAGGTTTAAGCCACTTTGTAAGAGAGAGATCATCTTATACCAGGTTTCAAACATCTCTCTGCCGTAAATACCTTTTAATACTAGACCTTTGAAAATAATTTGGTTCCAATCAATATTGGTTGTTGGTGGCAAAAATCCGAGCAATGCTATCTTGCCAGCGTGGTTCATGTTTTTTAGCATCATATTGAAGGCGCCAGGGTTGCCAGACATTTCAAAGCCGATGTCAAAGCCCTCTTTCATGTCGAGTTTTTTCATGGTTGCTTCGACACTATCAGTGCTGACGTTGATTGCATGCGTGAAGCCTAGTTTGCGGGCTAAATTTAGGCGATATTCGTTGACGTCGGTAATGACAATATGACGTGCACCAATGTGTCTAGCAATAGCAGCAGACATGATCCCAATTGGTCCAGCACCGGTAATTAAAACATCCTCCCCTACTAAATCAAAAGAGAGGGCCACATGAGTAGCATTACCCAGGGGGTCAAGAATTGAGGCATAATCATCTGAAATTTGTGGTGGGATTGGATAGGCGTTTACTGCTGGAATAACTAAATATTCAGCAAAACAACCCTGCCTCGTAACCCCGACCCCGATACATTTATTACATAGATGGCGTTGTCCTGCCTTACAAGTGCGGCAGCTTTCGCAAGCAATGTGCCCTTCGCCTGATACACGATCACCTATTTTGAAATTGGTAACTCCAGCGCCCAAGCCGACAATTTCACCAACGAATTCATGACCGATAATCATTGGGACAGCAATAACTTTTTGTGCCCACTCATCCCAGTTGTAAATATGCAAATCGGTACCACAAATTGCCGTTTTTTTAATTTTAATTAATACATCGTTAATGCCAACCTCTGGTATAGGCGCTTCTTGTAACCATAAACCAACATCTTTTTTCAATTTTGCAAGTGATTTCATGTTTAACCTATAAGTTTTAGTTTCACTGCCCCATATTTACATGGAGGGAAGTTATTTAATGATGTTCAACTCTTTGCCAATTTTGGTAAAGGCGCTTAAAGCCTTATCTAAGTGCGCTTGATCGTGAGCTGCCGATACTTGCGTACGAATGCGTGCTTTACCTTGAGGGACTACAGGGTAAGAGAAGCCAATTACATAAATTCCTTCATCAAGTAATTTATCGGCCATGGTTTTTGCTAATTTAGCTTCACCTAGCATAACGGGGATAATTGGATGCTCGCCCGGCACCAGGTTAAACCCAGCTTTTTCTAAACCTTTTCTAAAATAAGCTGCATTATTTTTTAATTTCAGCCTTAAATCACTAGTGGTTTCAAGAAGGTCGAGGGCTTTAATTGAAGCCATGGTGATTGCAGGAGCCAATGAGTTTGAAAATAGGTATGGACGAGATTTTTGTCTTAACCAATCGATCACTTCTTTTTTGCCGCTGGTGTAGCCTCCTGAGGCTCCACCCAAAGCTTTACCTAGGGTTCCCGTAATGATATCTACTTTACCCATAACATTATGATATTCATGCGTACCCCGGCCTTTATTACCAATGAAGCCTACGGCGTGCGAGTCGTCAACCACCACCATGGCATTGTAACGGCTAGCTAAATCACAAATTGCTGGGAGATTGGCGATGATCCCGTCCATAGAAAACACCCCATCGGTAACAACCATTTTGTAACGACAACTCGCAGCTTCTTTTAATTTGAGCTCTAGCTCTGCCATGTCATTGTTGGCGTAACGAAATCTTTGCGCTTTACATAACCTTACACCATCAATGATGCTGGCATGGTTTAAACTGTCACTGATAATGGCATCTTCTGTTTCTAATAGCGCTTCAAACAGACCACCATTAGAGTCAAAGCAGGAAGAGTAGAGGATGGTATCTTCCATTCCTAAAAATTGACTAAGACGTTTTTCTAGTTCTTTATGAATATCTTGAGTGCCACAAATAAAACGTACAGATGAAAGACCAAAACCATAGTTATCTAACGCGTTTGTTGCGGCAGCGATTAACTCGGAATTGTTGGATAGGCCCAAGTAATTATTAGCGCACATGTTAATTACGGTTTTCCCATCGACTGTTTTTATAGTAGCAGCTTGTGGCGAAGTTATGATACGTTCTTGTTTGTAGAGCCCATTCTCTTGCAGGTTTTTTATTTCGCAAGCAAGGTGTTCGTGAAACGGTTTGGTCATAAAGTTCTCCCCTAAAGTATTTTTTCTGCCAGAGTAATAACGAGTTCAACAAAAATTAAAAGGATAATAACTATCTCTAACATGTTTGAGTGTCGGTGTTGTAGCTGGCTGGATAACATGTCAAATAACTCATGCAGTACGTCGAGCTTTTGGTTAAGGGTCGCTACTCGTCGCGGGATGTCCAAGAATCTTTCGCTCATATTGTAGTAATCTTCAAAACTTGGATGTTCCCAAAAGTATTCTGGGGCTGCTAAATATTCGCTATTTAGGTTGATCGAGCTGCGAGCAAGAAAAATTTGTCCCATGCGTCGTGAGATCTCGGTTTGTGTTAAAGCGATAGAGCCTTTTTTGGCCAATTGTTCGGGATAATGAGCATTTTGTTCTATGGTTTTTTGCACCGCACCTTCGTATGACTCTAGTTGAATTGATTGTGCTAGTCCGTAAGAAATTGCCAGTTTTAGTTGCGAACTTTCCGACTCGAGGGTAATTATATCTACATTAAAGCGCTCATGGGTTGTTATTTCTACATGGTCATCATAGCGAAAAACAAATCTATCAATTTCTATTGTTGGTAGCGGGTTGATTGCGAATGGAGTTAATTGCTCAAGCAGTTGTTTTTCCTCTTTGCGTGACATGTTCCATACGACAAGGCAGCCATAAGAGAAAATAAAAACGTCAAACTCTTTTTGGGGATGAAATACGTGTAATACTTTACGATATTGTTTAATCGTATGCCCGGTATTGCGAAAAAAATTGGCAATGGTCGCGAGGCGGTAGCTTTCGGTAGAACAAAATGACACACAACGCATGTGGCTTTTCCTTAAAAATAATGTTTTTTTATATAACTGTTTCTTTTGGCAGACTGCTTGGTTTTACTCACAGTTCGTGCCAGACCTCTTGCTTAACCTACAACTTTTGCTATATTGCTGCATTGCTTTATGTACATCTTGCCTTATGACAAAATACTTGGTTATGCAAGAAGTTTGTTGCTAAGAGAACTGCAATGGTACTAGATTTTTGCTGGTTCTGGAATAGGAACCATTGATAATATTTGGGGTCTCAACTGTATCTTATTGATTTATATTATCCTTGAAGATCTATTGAAATACTTTTGCCAAGCATGACTGCTGCTTCTGGTACCGCGACCTCAGTTATTTTGCCATTAACTAGAATGGTATAGTTACCTACGGGGGTGATGTCATAAAAGTAGTGGTCGCCACGCATGTCGGTGGTTGGATAGGGAACAATGAACTGGTAAGTGCCATTATTTATTTTGGTAGTTTGTTGATAAGTAAACGGGCGATTAAATTTGGTTTTAAGTTGGAGTGAAAGATTGATCTCAGTGTTGTTTGCCATACTTGCGGCTTTGCCACTAATGATTGCTCCTCTTACTTTTTCGAAAACTTTAAATCTTTTTGCTGGGGGACGAGCATGATATGCTAACACCTCTTTTTTTTCATTGGCCCAAAATGTCTTATTAGTTGCATTAACGTATTCGACTGCTCTGGCATAATCTGTGATACTAAAAACCAAGGTGTTTGTAAAGAAAGTTGGTTTAAAAATAGCGCGTCTTAATACTACGATATAATCACCATTAGACTCATGAACTAAGCGAAAATGTTCTAAACCATTGGCATCATCGTAGTATAATCGAGAGATCATTGCTTGTGAAAACTTCTTCGAATCTATGGGTAACTTCAATACCAGTTTTTTAGATGGAGTATCAGCGGCGTTTAATTCTGTGGTTTTTAAAGTACTCCAATTCTCAATATCATTACACCAAACCCCTATGGTTCTAAGATCTATGGTGTCTTTGTTTTCAATGACGATATATCTTGAGCCCATGGCGTTAAGATTTGTTAAGGCTTTTTCTTCATTTAGGCTGGTAAAAAATGGTGCGGCACCTAGAGCCTGGTTTTTTTCGATAACGCCTAGCTGAAAAGGGTTACTATTGGGTATGCGTTCAGCAATGTAGGTGATTTGATGACCTATATCCCACCATGCCATTATGCCATAGGCGCTATCTTTATATTTATAGGGCAGACTAGTATCAGTAGGTATCGGATAGTAACCAGCAGCATAATCAAAGCTTTTATCAATAACCTTACCCTCAGGGTTCGGGGTATGATATTTTAGCCACATTAATGTATGGTAGTGCTCTGCTGATATGTTGTACCCAACGGGTAGATTTTTATCTATTATAAGCATCAATATTGGGTCTACGGTAACTAACATGAAGGCCACGAGTAGAGTGGCAGTGCATGTTTTTTGTAATACTAATAGCCAGGGATGGTTTAGAGTATGATTGCTAAGGAAATCTATAATAGGGTAAATAAAGTAACAGCCCGTGAGAATCGCGACGTTAATTGCTAAATAATAGTTGAAGCGACATTGAAAAATCGCTGCTAATATGGCGGCTATAGTCCAGACCAATAGCAGTATTTCAGCTGGATTAATGTTTTTATAGCAACGATAACATAAGTGTCCCAAACCGATGATGGCAAACCATAGCGACCAAAAGTAGGTTAGCCAAAAATGGGTTATGGTATATTGGGTACCGCTTCGATCAAGAATAGAAGGGCGAACTTCGGATACGGTTTTCATCCCTGGGGCCGGTTCAAATAATAGTTTACAGCCATCCTTCATGACGGCGAACAGTTTTGGTGCAAATAAGTATATCGCATATCCTATAGTGAAAAACACAACAGCGAGAATTGCTGAATATAGCTCTTTAGTTACTTTGTTTTTTTTACACAAGACATGAGTAAGGTAACAAACCGCAACAATAAGCAGCATGACTATCAATACCAGAGGTTGCGTTAAAGAATATCTCCCAACATCTAGTCGTGGTTGCATCAAAGCATAGGGTAGTATCATTACGGCAGGGATGATGTAGGTTACACTCGCTAATAGTAGGAGATATTCATTTTTTTTATCTTTTAGATTGTTAACTATTAGTTGGCTGACGAAAAATATTAAAAAAATCGCGCCAAACATCAGTGCGGCTGGCCATGTCAAAACAAACAAGCCGAAAAAGATGCCGGTTAAAATACCATAATTTAAAATACGCTTATAATTAGTGGGCTGGATGTTGGCAATATTTAACGAGTAAATTAGGAAGGCGCAAGTGGTGGTCGAGAATAAAACCTCAGCCACATGATGATCGGTAAAGCCTAGGGTTGAACGTTGTAAAAACTCTCCCGGCAAAAAGGTAAGCGTAAATGCACAAAGAATAGCTGCTTTCCCCCCAAAGAGATTACGGGCAATGAAATATACTGGGATTAGGCATAGCGCCCCCATGACTGCCGGGGTATAAGCTCCTACGAGATTTACTAATGCTGGAGTTGGTTCTCCCAGGCCAGCGATCAAGGCGGCTGTAGCTATGATTAAGGTAAATAATGGACCAAAATGAATTTTATCGCCAAAGGGGAAGTGGGTGAATGGATCAAAAAACACTCGCCATGGATAATGGTGTAAAGTGTTATGCACTAAGCGCATGTGGTACACGGCATCATCTGCAGAAAAGTTTACAAAATTTCCATATTCTCCTAGCCAATTGGTAAATATTAAGTGATGTACGGGAACAGTGCGAACAAAAAACATAACGGCAGCAAAAACCATTAACAAAACCACTTGGTCTAGATTGTTTTCCGGGATGAGATTCAATTTTTTTGCTGACGAAATGGCCATATAGAATATAAAAAGCCCACTTTTGCTTAGCAATTAGTGGGCTTTACAATTTATAAGATAAGTGCCGTTATAAGTTAAATTAACATTTATCGGTGGCGACTGTTACCGTTGGCGGCGTGTTTGCAGGGTTGTACTCTACATAGCATGAATTTCCAGCTCCGTTCTTAGTGAATTTGCCACCACTAAAAGTGAACCCAGAATAATCGCTTAGTGCCGCGGCTATACCAGCTTCACTATTGTCTGGATAGAGATTGGTTGCGAGAGTAATATTAGCTCCAGATCCGATGCTAACATTACCAGAGACCCCTTGGGCTACGGCGATAGAGTGTACCATATCTGCTGCAGCGCGTACGCTACCGGCAAGTCCTTGGACCACAGATGCCCGCGCTTGAGAATCAATAGTCATATACTTTGGTACGGCGTATGCTGCTAAAATTCCAAGAATTATTATAACGATAATCAATTCAATCAATGTAAAGCCAGTTTGTTTTCTCATTTAAGCTACACTCCTTTTGATGTAATTAACATATAAAATACTAGCGTTTTTTTGCTTAAAAAACAATTAATTTTTTGATATTATTTGTATTTATAAAAGGGGGTCTTGATTAGTTGGTTATTTTTGTTTGGGTCTTCATGACCAAATAGTGCTAACAATAAACAAGTTACGGATAATGCTATGAATATAAATGAATTGTTGAAGTATACGGTATTACATAACGCTTCTGATTTACATCTTTCTAGTGGGGTGTCGCCAAGGATTCGTGTGGACAACGATCTTAAAACTGTCGAAGGGGTCGGTGTTTTGGCTACGACTGATATTCAAGCAATGGTTGAAGCAATTTTGCCTAAAGTACATGAGTATGAATGGACGAATAAGTTTGATTTCGATTTTGGTTTTGAGGCGCCAGAATTAAATGCTCGGTTTCGGGTAAATGTTTTTCACCAAGAAAGAGGAATGAGTATTGCTATTCGTTATATTTCTTTGGTCCCGCCAACTTTAGCTGACTTAAAAGCCTCAAAGATCCTGTATGATTTATGTGACCTTAATCATGGACTTATTTTAGTTACTGGGCCAACGGGTAGTGGTAAAAGTACGACTCTGGCGGCAATGATCGACCATATTAATTGTACGCAGGCCAGCCATATTTTAACCATTGAAGACCCTATAGAATATATCCATGAGTGTAAGAAGAGCTTAGTACAGCAGCGTGAGGTTAAACAACACACCAGGAGTTTCGATGAAGCCTTACGTGCTTCGTTACGTGAAGATCCCGATTATATTTTAGTTGGTGAAATGCGGGATCTAGAGACTATTCGCTTGGCTTTAACAGCTGCTGAAACTGGACATTTGGTTTTTGCAACTTTACATACAAACTCTGCAGCAGATAGTATTGATCGTATCGTCGATGCGTTTCCTACTTTTGAAAAAGCCTTAATTCGTTCAATGTTAGCTAACTCACTACAGGCAGTTATTTCTCAGCGGTTATTGAAAAAAATAGGAGGGGGGCGAATTATCGCTGAAGAAATTCTAATTTGTACGACGGCTATTCGTAACTTAATTCGTGAGAATAAAATTCCGCAAATCTATTCGGCTATCCAAACTGGGCAAGCGAAGGGTATGCAAACCCTGGCACATGGGGTGAAGAAGCTTATACAAGCAAAGATAATTAATGGGGAAGAGCATCGTTACCTTACTGTAGAATAAAATCTAAATTTCCTCGAAGATTGCTTCGCGGATAAAACAATGGGGGATTACCAAAGGGAAGCGGTGCAACTCTTTCTCTTGGGCAATTACCCGAGGTGAGGTCAAAAAATTGCTTATACTTGAGCTACTTTGATCAGATCCCATAACGGAAAATAAATACCAATAGCTAGTATTAGGATTATTGCGCCGATTATGCTCAGTAAAATTGGCTCAATCATTTCATTCAAACGTTTTAAGTCAAAATCGATTTCAGCATCGTAGTATCTGGCAACCTCTGTCAAGGCTTCGTCCACCTTTTCACTTTCCTCACCCACCTCAATCATTTGAATGGTAATGGGGGTAAATAATTGGCTAGCAATCGCAGCGCGCGATAAGTTTTCTCCATGTTCTATGGCAGTAGCCATTTTTGCGAGTTGTGAACTAAAATAAATGTTTTCAGTAGTATGGCTAGCTAGATTTATCCCTTTAATTATAGGAACGCCAGCGCGTAAGATTAGGCTAAAAGTCCAGGTAAATTGTGAAATGATAATGCGTTTTTGTAGGTCACCAAAGATAGGGATAAGCAGTTTGTTTTTATCCCAATGATAACGGATACGTGGTAGTTTTAGTAACTTATTTGACCCAATTATCAAAGCAATTACAGCTATAAGTAAGAGCTTGCCATTATTAACCATAAAATCCGAAGAACTCATAATGATGCGAGTTGCTAAAGGTAGTTGTAAACCAAATTTACTAAACATTTGAGAAAACTTGGGAATAACTGCAAAGTTCATCGTAATAATTGCTGCCACTATTGTTACGATTACAAACATTGGGTAACGAATGGCGCTGGCTAAACGGCGGCGGTTGGCTATAGAAGCCTCAAGATAGGTGGTTAAGTAGCGTAGTGACTCACCTAAGTGACCAGTATTTTCGCCGATATCAACAAGGTTGACCATCAGTGGTGAAAAAATAGTTGGATGTTTCTTCAAGGCTTCAGCAAGGGTAAAGCCAGCGGCGATATCGTTGGCTATCTGTGTTAAGGTGGCGCTTAGAATTTTTGAATTAGCGGAGCTTGATAGCCGATTAATTGCTCGGATCACTGATAAGCCAGCATCGCTTAAGGTGGCCAATTGACGAAAGAAAGTCATGAGATGGTATGGTTCAACCCTTTTGGTTAACAATGATAATAGTGAAGAGGGAAGCTTAAATGATACTTTGTGAAACTTATCTTGTGTAATGGGATTGATATCTAATGGGATGATATTTTGTTGTTTTAGATAGGTAACGACCTCTTCAATATTGTTTGCTGTGAAGTCTCCTTTAATTAGGGTCCCATTGGTATCTCGACCATTATAGTGGAATTTTTTTTGCATTAAACTTGTTCTCCAGATATACGCAAAACTTCACTTAGGGTAATTATTTTTTGCTGCGCCATTTCAAAAGCGTTGACCATGAGAGTAGGTGATTTACGATTTTTTGCTACAGTTTTTACAAATTCATTTGTATCTTTACGGCGCAGGGCTTCTTGCATTTGCGTGTCAAGCTCAAGCAGTTCAAAAACCCCGACTCTGCCTTTAAAACCGGTAAAGTTACAGTGGGCGCAGCCAGTGCCTTTATGAAAAACGCTTTGTTTAAATAGGTCGCCAAAAACATTGGTAAAAAAACTAGTTTCTTGTTCTGTTGGTTGATAGGGGGCTGAACAAAGGGTGCAAATACGTCGTGCCAAGCGTTGCGCAATAATGGCACGCACAGTAGCAGCTACGAGATAGTTTTCTACGCCGATGTCAATCAGGCGGACCGCAGTACTTGCCGCATCATTGGTATGTAAGGTGGCAAATACTAGGTGACCGGTTAAAGCGGCGCGCATGGCAATAGCAGCAGTTTCTTGGTCGCGAATTTCACCAACCAGAATGATGTTAGGGTCTTGACGTAAAACTGAGCGAAGGACTCTGGCAAAAGTTAATCCTATTTGAGGTTTTACTTGTACTTGGTTAGCTCGTTCTAAAACATATTCTATGGGATCTTCAATAGTAACTATATTTTTTGTGACATCATTAATTTCAGTTAAAGCGCCATAGAGGGTAGTGGTTTTGCCGCTACCCGTTGGCCCAGTAACTAAAAGCATCCCCCAGGGGATTTTAATTAACCGACGAAAATCTTTGAGGATGTTAGGAGGCATGCCGGTAGTCTCAAGACTAATAAGTTTTGTTGATTTATTCAATAAACGCATGACTACTGATTCGCCATATTGGGTTGGCATGGTTGAGAGACGAACATCAATTTTTAGGTTTTCTCTAAGGATATCAAACCGTCCATCTTGCGGTAACCGTTTTTCCGCAATATTTAAGCCAGCCATTAGTTTTAAACGCTGCACTACAGCCAAGGGAATATGGTGTTTATTATTGGTGCTGGTAGTAATAATTTGTTCTTGCAGCAAGCCATCAACCCGTTGGCGAATACGCAGGATGTTGTCTCCTGGCTCTATATGAATATCTGAAGCACCTATTTGAATTGCGTCGGCAAAAACTGAGTTTAGCAATTTGATCACAGCTGGCTCCGCCTGTTTCATTGCCTGCTCTTCTTCATCTTTGTGACTTTCTGGAAGGTCGGTTTTTAGTTCTAAGGCAAGTTTGTCGGCGAAGTCCGTAATGTCGCTGGTACGACGATATAGCTGATCAAGTTTATAGAGGAGTTCTTTTTCATCGACGAGAGCAAATTTTAAAGGTTTTTTTAGCAGATGTTGCAGTTCGTCGGTGGCAAAAATATCTAGGGGGTAAACCATGCCTACTAAATAGTGACTAGCTGCTTCATCTAAAAGAATAGCACGAAAACGGCGAGCGTAACTTTCTGGCAGTTGTCTTGAAAGGTTTTCTTTAAGCACATATTGAGAAATATCGACGTAAGGGATGTTAATTTTTTTAGTTAAAGAGTGTAACCATTCCTTTTCTTTTTGTTCTTGCGGGGAAGGTGTTAATTCTACGCCATCAACGTTTTCAGGAGTGGTGTTAGGTAAAATTGTTAGTGGATCATTGGTTTTTGGTTCCATAACATTACTCTTCTCAGTTTTAACGTCGGCGGTCTAAAAAAGATTTTAGTTCAGGTGATATCTCAGGTGCATTATAAGCACGATGATAAGCTTCTTTTGCAGCATTTTTTTTACCAGCATGCTCTAGGGCAATACCCAAGCCTACCCACCAGGCAGCTTTTTGTGGTTGGATTTTTGTTAACTGGTTGTATAACTCGGCGGCAGACATACAATCTCCATCTTGTTGATATAGCGCAGCAAGCAGAGCTAGATATTCAATGTCGTTAGCCGCAGCTGCGGTCGCATGTTTTTGGAGGAACTCCATGGCTGCCAGGGCCTTATTTTGTTTAATTAAAATGTTCGCTTTAAGTTTTATGAATGGTAGGTGGTCATGGTGTCTGTCTAAGCCAGCCATTAAAACATCGTCAGCTTTTTCGAGGCGTTCTTCTTTAATTAAAATGGAAACTAATAATGAACGGATTTCGTTGTTATTAGGGAAGTCACCGATAAACATATGCATTTTGGGAATAGCAGCTTGTATTTTACCTTGTGCTATAAGTTGCTTTATTTCTTGGTAGCATGCTGCAGCCTCTTCTTCTGGGGAAAGTGGTGCTGGAGTTTTTGTTATGGTTCCTTTATTTACCTGGGAGTTAGACAGGACGAGGTGTAAGCGAGCGTTTGGTTTATCAACTAGCTGGAAGGCATCGACCTTAGTGCCGGGAAGCAGAGTTAGGGTGCTAACAATATTATTATTGTTTTGGGTGGTGTTAAAAGAGGTGATGAAGGAATTATCGAGGGCCAGTGGTAAATTACCTGCAACCCCAATATTATTCAACGTGATAAGCAGCTTTTGTTCAGCGCCGTACTCAATGTGGTAAGAGGTGGGTGCGCTTATTATAAAGTTTAAAATAGTTTTGTTGTTTTTTTGTTCGAGGGTGATGTCTTGTAGTTTTATTGTTGGTAATGGTGCGGGCAGAACTTTTTTATTAGTTGGTGTATCGTGCATGTATTTTGATAAATTGATAGTAACGTAAGAGTTTAGGGACCTTGGTAGATTGACAATTATTTGCGGAAAAAAAGTCCACAGCGTGCCTATCGGGATAGCTAAAACTATAAGCCAATAAAACAACTTCCAGCTTAAGAGGCCTTGTTGTTTTTTTGTGGCTGGTATTATGGGGATAGATACCAACTGCTTTTTGTTTAAAGTTTTACGTTTGTTTTTTTCCAATGCATTTAGAATGTTGAGTATTACGCTCATATAGTAAAAGATAGTAATTGACTACCTACTCCAATGGTTATTAATAATAATGTTGAAGCCAAAATTCCTTTTAATAAATAGTTACAAGCTATGGTGATGGTTGATTGGTTGATACTTTCGGTATTGGCAATTGCCATTTTCATGGTGTTAGTCTCCACCTTGTTTTTGTTGTAGCCATAGGCAATCAAAAAGGCTTTATGGCATAAGATATTAATTAAGCGTGGTACACCTTTACTAGCTTTAAATAGTAATTTTAGGGCTTGTGGCGCAATTAATGTTTGACACGGATCATGATAACCCGCTGCAGCTAAACGAAAACTAAGATATGCTAAAAGTTCCTCGTGACTACGTAAGGTTGGTAAGCTATAAGAAAAGACAATTCGCTGGGTTAACTGGTGTAAGTGGGGTTGGTTAAGCTTTTTATTTAATTCTGGTTGTCCTACCAAAATTATTTGCATGAGCTTGCTTGATTCTCTTTCTAAGTTACTTAAAAGACGGAGACCTTCCAGAGTTTGATCGGTTAATGCTTGCGCCTCATCAACAATAATGACCACCCGTTTCCCCTCTTGGTGTAGGGTGATTAATTTATCTGTGATCCGCTTGATTAATGTATGATTGCCGATGTTTTGCGGTAAACTTATATCTAACTCTTGTGCTATGGCTTTTTGTAAGTTGAAAATGTCTAGGGTAGAATTAAAAAGATAAACGGTGATGTATTCGCTACTTAAACTATTTAGTAATTTACGGCAAAGTAAAGTTTTACCGGTGCCAACCTCCCCCGTGATTTTAATAAAGCCTTCTCCAGCTTGTAAGCCAACCATAATAGCATCTAACGCTTCTTTATATGAGGTGAGTCCACAAAAAAAACGCAAGTTAGGTGTTAATGAGAATGGTGATTCACTAAATCCAAAGTGTTCTAGATACATAAATTTCCTTTTTTTATTTAGACTTTTTTTGTTTTTTGGGCGCAAGATTATAACTCATATCCTCTTGAGCTCTTTTTATGTTGATTGCTGCTTCACGTAGCTGTTGCTGCCAAGTGCTAGTGTTTTCTGCGATGATTGGGCGCAATAAAATTATTAGTTCAAACTTGCGCGCATCCTTCTTTTTATTTTTAAATAAACCACCAATGCCTGGTAGACGATCAGCGCCGGGGGTTGAGGATTGATAACTATGTCCTTCGGTTGCCATTAAACCTCCAATAACGATAACTTGGCCATTTTTGGCGCGAACGATGCTATCAGATTCTCTCACCGTACTTTCAGCTAGTGGCAGTTGCTGTTGTTGTCCGTTAACCAAGAGATGTTGTTGGTCAAGATTTACATTGCTAACGATGGGGTGGATATGAATCGTAACATTGTCGTTTTCATCAATTTGCGGAGTAACATCTAGGGAAATGCCAGAGAAAAATGGCGTTAAAGTGATGTTTGCTGTCGTTGAGGAGCCTGATGTATCGCTATTGTTGTTACTGCTGACATTCGTAACGAAGAAGCGGTCACTTCCAACTTTAATTACTGCTTTTTGGTTGTTGATAGTTGCGATTTGTGGACTGGATAGTACATTCACTCTGCCTTGGCTATTTAGTAATTGAATGACGCTGCTAAAACCATTGCCACTTTTGGCGCTCAATCCCATAACCCCAAGAATATTACCTGGGAAGGTGGCGGTTTGATAATCGTCGTTGCTAAGACCATAAGTATTAGAGTTTATTGTGGAAGTTGTGCCGTCGGAGTTAGTTGTGGTGGTATTGGTCGGTGGAACAACAACTCCTTGGTAGAGTCCTAAGGCTTTCCAATTAATACCATTTTGGAACCCCGCAGTTAGTTCAACCTCTAGTATTTTAGCTTCGATAACGACTTGTCTATGAATAATACTTTGCACGTTATCGAGGTATTGAGCAATGTAGCGTAATTCACTAGGGAAAGCACGAGCTATTACTGCGCCGGCAGAAGGGTTCACGACAACCGATCTACCTTCCTCTTTACCGACAATTGTTTCTAGGTTTTCTTTTAATAGCTCCCAGAATTTGGGACTTGAAGAGGTGGTTACGGTACCGCTTGGCGTGGTTTGTTGTGTACTTGTGACCCCCGTATTGCTTTGGGAGAGCGTATTGCTGGTGATTTGACCGGAGCCGATGTTAACTTGTGATTGTCCGGTACGATCGATATTGATGTAGTTAATATGGAACACCTTGGTTTCAAGGCGGCGCGGAAAGACCTTAAATCCGTATGAGGTTTTTTCGTATTCAAAGCCGTAATTATCCCTAACTGCATCCATGACTTGCGGTACGGTTACCGATTTTAATTCCAGTGAAATATTTCCTGTTACTTGATCAGCTACGGTTATATTGTAGGGAGTATCTTTGACTAATCCCATGAAAAAATTTTTAGCTGGAACATTGTTTACGTTAATGTCAAAGCGTGGCTCTTGTTTTTCATTGACCATTTCGGTAGACGACGTAGTGGGCAAAGTAAGTTCAGGCATTAATGCTTTTTGTAGTGCCAAAGGTAATTTGGGAGCTTTTTTATCGGCATCTTTAAGTACGCTATTGGCGCGTAAGCTGCTACTTAGAGCTTCATCAATGGCGGAACCATCAGTATATTTGGGTTCATTAAGAGTGCAGCCGCTGCTGATTAGTAGTAAGAAGCTCGTGGTTAGTAGCGCTAAGTATTTTTTAATCCATATTTTCATGGTGTTCCCTTCCTGTTATTTGTTGGTATTTTTATTGTAGGGTAAGGCAATACAACTCTGAATTCAGTGCCATCATCCTTTTTTAAAGTAATACCTGTATTATCAATAGCGATAATAGTTGATTCAGAAACTTTTTCTCCGAGAGTAAAGAGGTGATCTCCTATCATGACGATTTTATGATCGGCATCGTTAGCGAAAATGGCGGATATGGTTATATCCCCATTGGGGACATGGGTCGTGGTGGTGTCAGAGTATGCTGCTGGGCGTGTTGGATCATGCAGCGCATTGTCGATAGTGTTTTCAGCATAGATTTTGGCTGGTAGGATTAGTGATCCCAAGATTGCCCAAGCTAGTTTGTATGTTTTATTATACATTGATAATTTCATCCGTGGTGTTTAGAGTATGAATATGTAAAGTTATCTCGGCCATAGGATATTTGGTTACCTTATATTCGATTTTGTCCCAAAAAATTTTCCATTTTAACTTTTCGATGGCCTGTAAGTAATCCATGGTAGAGAAATAATCTCCAAGAAATTTTATTATAATTTCATGTGCAAAAATCTTGGTGTTGACTTGTGGTAACATTACTTCTTTTGGTGCAAGGTTTTTTAATTGTAATAAAACCAATTTGTTGTTAGCTATTAATATATCGTGCAGGGCAGTGCTAGTTTTGTTGGCGGCTATTAAAGTACCGGTTGTATCAGGTGCCAAGGAGCCGGTATTGTTTAGTGCTGCTTTTTTGGCCTCAAGCTCTTTTTGCATAATGTCCAGAGAGGTTTTTAGCGCATTGATGGTGAATTTTGTTACTAATATTTTATTGTCAGCAATGGCCATGGAAAGTCTCAAGTTTTGCCAGAGGGTTTGTTGCCAAAGTATAAAAATCACTACTAAAACGGCCAGCAACACCAATGATTTGGTGGTTGTTGGTAGTTGATCAAGAGTGCGTTGATATTTTATTAATTGTGCCTTCATATTTTTTATATATTTTAAGTGGTTATTCCCTTAAGTTTTATTGGTTGCCTTATTTTTAGTGCTATCGCTAGTGTTATCAGTGCTTAAAATAAAATTTATATCTACAGAGTCGGGTTTTTTATCTATCAAGATGGTATTAAATTTTTTATTATCAAAGTTAGGAGCTTTATTTAAGGCATCAATTAATGCTGGGACACCAGAAGAAGCAACAGTGCCACCTTCGATAACGATAGAGCCGTCAATTTCAGAAATATTGATGTTGGTTAGCCATACGGCGTGTGGAATAAATGCTGCTAAATCTTTCAGATGGTTATAAAATCCCCTGGTGTTATTTGAGCCAATTGGTAATCCTTGCAAATTTAGGAGTGTTTCTCCCCCTAATAAGCGACTTAACTCCTTTTGGCAATTATCGACCTGGGATTGTAAGACCGCTTTTTGGTTTTCTAAACCAGTTAAGAGTTGTTTGGTATTGGTATATACAACTAAGTTGATAAGATAAACAATAACTAGTACTAAAATCCAGCCGGCAGAGATTTTGACTATAAGTCTACTATTTAGAGGACTAACTGGTCTAATAGCGATTTCTGTTAATAAGTTAATGTTTTGTGCCATTATCATTATTCCTGAGTTAAATTACGTAATGCACCGCCGATTGCTGCCCAGCATCGTTGTTCTGTTTGTTGGTCTATTGGTGTTGCGAAGTTAACTATTTCCTGTAGATTAAGGGTCGTTACCTCTTTATTAAGGTTTTGGGCAACGTTTTCTATTATGGTTTTATCAAATCCAGCCTCTGGCAGCATCACAAATCTTGAGGGTGTCTCTTGCTTTAGTTCTGCTTGACAATAATTAAATGATCGCTCTATTTCTGCTATTAAATCGTGGTAATTGCCGTTGCTTAAGTTGAGAGCGTTTACGGGAAAATGACGTACAAAACGTATATTAGATTGTTTTGCCGAAACCATCAGGCAGTTGGTGTCAACAATATTTAATGAGCCAATGGTTTCGTTTGGTTTGGCTAAGTTAACTATTAGGTTACGAATAGCAAATTCACGAATATCAATAGCTGTTATGTGTAACCCACAATCTTGAATGGTTTGAGCAAGATTCTGTAAGAAACTGGCTTGGGCAACAATTACATAAACCTTTTTTAAGTTTTTTTCTGGTTCATCCGGATAGAAAATATCGACGGCGGTGTCTTCTAGGGGGTGACTGATAATATCTTTGATTTGCCAACGAATGGCTTTTTTGTACTCCGTTTGTGGCACGTTAGGGGTGTCGGTAAGGGTAATATGGTAGTAACTAGGGTGCAAAACCCAATTACAGTGGGCTTTTTTTAGGTTAAATTGATTTACAATTTGCCGTAATTGTTGTTCAAACTGTCCTAGTTCGAGTTGCTTCCCAAAATGATACGGTTGAAACCCGCAGATGGTAATTTCACGGTTACTGGGATTTGGGGTACATGCAAAAGCAATCCCTTCTGGCCCGACCTCTATTGAACACAATCCTTGATTTGAATTAAACGTTTCCAAGTTTCCATCCTCTTAACGACACCACTTATTTTCAGTTGTATGCTAGTTTCTACTATACAATGAAAACATTAAGTTGGCTCTTTACTTCTTCCTGTTTGTGCTGTTCGTTTAACGCTTGTTAGCCACTGTAGAACAGATTATAATGTTTATATTTCCTTTTGTAAACATCAAAGACGAGGTGATAGGATGAAAATATGGATTCTGGTTGCTAATTCTGCAGAGGCTAAAATTTTAGCTACGGATAAATTGCGCACAGGAGAGTTAGATCTTGTGGCTGAGTTTGCTCATCCTGAGAGTCGAAAGAAAGGGTCAGAGCTAATGTCCGATGGGCCAGGGCACTATAAGACCGATTTTGGGGCGCATGGTGCTTATGATGCAAACGATCCGAAAGAGGTAGAAGCAGAAAATTTTGCTATGCAATTACTTCGCGAGTTAAGAGTTGGTTTGGACCAACATAAATTCAACAAGCTGATCGTCGTAACTCCTGCTCACTTTTATGGGATCTTAAAGAAGCACATGCACTTTGACGAGATCGAAGTTAACCATATAGCTAAGGATTACACGAAATATACTGTGTCTCAGTTGCATAGCAGCTTGAAGGAGCATTACTTCAAAATGCAGAATTAGCACCTAATGGAACGATACCATTTGTAAATCAAATTCAGGCAAGGCGCCCTGGTTTTTTGTGGCCGGAGTTTACTTTTACGTAAATGAGGACCGCAAAAAAATAAGGGCAACGCAGCATCAATTTGATTTACAAGTGGTATATACCCCTCGTAAACATGGTTTATTTAAGATCTAGGTTATAATATAAACCGCAGTTCTTTTTTCTGGTCATGGCGGCGTTGATAATTAGGTCAGCTATAGTTACCAAATTACGTAGCTCTATAAGATTTTTACTTACTTTGAACTGGCAATAATATTCTTGAACTTCAGCTTGTAGTAGCTTGATACGATTATGGGCTCGTTTTAAGCGTTTATTGGTGCGGACAATACCAACATAGTTCCACATTAAGCGACGTATTTCTTCCCAGTTGTGAGATACGACTACAGCCTCATCGGAGTCGGTTACTTTCCCTTCGTCCCATGGTGCTGCAGGGGTGTTGGGTAGTTTTATTTTTGGTAAACATTTTTTTATATCATCACTTGCTGCTCTACCGTAAACTATACATTCTAATAAAGAGTTACTGGCAATGCGATTGGCGCCATGTAAGCCGGTGCAAGAGGTTTCGCCGATGGCATATAGCCCTGGTAAATTGGTACGACCACGTTTATCAACGACCACGCCGCCGCAAGTATAATGTGCGGCTGGAACCACGGGTATCCAATTTTTTGTCATATCTATCCCAAGCTCTAGACAACGTTTATGGATGTTCGGAAAATGTTCTTTAATAAATTTGGCTGGTTTATGAGTTATATCTAAGTATACGCAATCGATGCCCAAGCGTTTCATTTCAAAATCGATGGCTCTAGTGACGATATCGCGTGGAGCTAAATCGGCACGTTTATCGAATTTTGGCATAAAATGTTCACCATCTGGTAATACTAATTTACCGCCTTCACCACGCACAGCTTCGCTAATCAAAAACGATTTGGCATATGGATGATAAAGACATGTAGGGTGGAATTGGTTAAATTCCATATTGGCAATTTTACATCCAGCGCGCCATGCCATGGCAATGCCATCGCCACTTGAGCAGTCAGGGTTTGTGGTATAAAGATAAACTTTACTAGCACCACCCGTGGCTAATACCACAAACTTTGCTTGAAAGGTTCTTACTTTGTTTTTTAAATTATCTAAGGCATAAACCCCGGTACAGCGCCCTTCTTGTTTAATTAAATTAATGGCGGTATGTTCAGTAAAAATATCGACCGGAGCTTTTTTAACTTTCTTAATTAAGTTTTTCTCAATTTCGGCGCCAGTAGCATCGGCAGCATGTAATATACGGCGATGACTATGTCCTCCTTCACGAGTAAGGTGGAAATTGTGGTCGTCGGTAGTGCTGAAAGTTACTCCTTGTTTGATTAACCAATAAATAGCGTCTTTGGCATTAGTTACCACGAACTTCACAACCTCTTGATCGCACATGCCAGCTCCGGTTTTAATGGTGTCTTTGATGTGCGATTCTAAACTATCTTCATTAGCCATAACGGTGGCAATACCACCTTGTGCGTTCATTGTGCCATTTTCGTTAATGGCTCCTTTAGCTATTAAGGCGATCTTACAGTGTTTGGCTAAACTTAAGGCTAAGGTCAAACCCGCGGCGCCGCAGCCGATGACCAAGACGTCATAGGAGTAATGATTTTTCATTTGTAAGTTTGTCATTTAATATTAATCATAAATAAGCGTAATAACACCTAAACTCATTGTTACACAGGGTATACCAATCTTAGTTCAAGATGCAAGATTTGTCCTTGATGGATCTATCCCGCTCGTGAGTGGGGGCGCAAAAATTAAAGTAACAAAACCTCAATTTAAAGATCAGTTTTTAACTTTGCCTGGGGTATGATGAGCCCCAGGTTCGCCTAAGGGGGAGGGCGGCGCCTTTTTTCTTTGGCAATCCCCAATTATAGATTATAAGTAGTATATATTAGTTAAATTAATATTTGGTATGGTTTCGGGCAGACTTTTGGTTACCCAAAGTTGGACTAATTTGAGTATAGTCTTGTTTCTCCTGGATTGTTAGATTAGGATGAATGATTATAACTGATGTTGTTTATGAACCAGCAAAAAAACATTCGTAACTTTTGTATTATCGCCCATGTTGATCATGGTAAATCGACGCTGGCTGATCGTTTTATTCAGCTTTGTGGTGGTTTATCCTCACGCGAAATGCAAGACCAAGTGCTAGATAGTATGGAAATCGAGCGCGAACGGGGGATTACGATTAAAGCACAAAGCGTGACTTTGCAATATATGGCAAAAGATGGGGAGGAATATTGTCTTAATTTTATTGATACCCCTGGGCATGTTGACTTTTCCTATGAAGTATCGCGTTCACTTGCTGCTTGTGAGGGAGCGTTATTGTTAGTGGATGCTGCTCAGGGAGTTGAAGCGCAGACTGTCGCGGTTTGTTACATGGCTGTAGAAAACGGGTTAGAGATTATTCCGGTTATTAATAAGATAGATTTGCCGCAAGCTGATGCAGGGCGAGTGATTCAGGAGATCGAAGAGATTATCGGCATTAATGCTACTGATGCGGTAAAAATCAGCGCTAAAAATGGGCTTGGTATTCCAGAGTTGCTTGAGGCGATTATCCATCGTATTCCATCTCCCAAGGGGGATCGCAATCAGGCATTGCAGGCTTTAATTATCGACTCTTGGTTTGATAATTATTTAGGGGTGGTGTCATTAGTACGAGTAATGAATGGCGTATTAAGAACCCATGAAAAAATTCGCGTGATGTCAACGGGTAAAGATTATGGGGTTGAGATTGTTGGAGTATTTACCCCTAAACGCCAAGTAACTGGTGAGCTAAAGGCGGGTGAGGTTGGTTATGTGGTTGCTAATATCAAAGATATTTTTGGTGCGCCAGTCGGTGACACGCTTACTCATAGTAACAACCCTGCAAATTCGCCCTTGGCTGGATTTAAAAAAGCCAAATCTCAAGTTTATGCTGGGCTTTATCCGGTAAATGCTGATGATTTTGAAGGTTTTCGGGAAGCATTGGCTAAATTACGTTTAAACGATGCAGCTCTAACTTATGAGCCGGAAACTTCGGAAGCGCTGGGTTTTGGTTTTCGTTGTGGTTTTCTTGGAATGTTACACTTAGAAATTGTACAAGAAAGATTGAAGCGGGAATATAATTTAAGTTTGGTTATTTCTGCGCCTACGGTGGTTTATGAAGTAGTTATGCAAAATCAAGAGATTTTATCTATTTCTAATCCAGCCAAGTTACCTGATGTTGGTAGGATTCAAGAGATTCGCGAGCCAATTGTGCGGACTAACATTTTGGCGCCGAAAGAATATTTAGGGAACATTATGAAACTTTGTATGGAGCGTCGTGGTAGTCAAATTAATATGGATTTTGTCGGTAACCAAGTTTCCTTAGGGTATTTTTTACCGATGAGTGAAGTAATTTTAGATTTTTTTGATCGTTTAAAGTCGGTGAGTCGAGGTTACGCTTCCCTTGATTACAGTTTTGATCATTTTGCTGCGGCTGATTTAGTGAAACTTGATATTTTAATTAATAGTGAAAAAGTAGATGCGTTTACTTCCATTGTGCATCGTGATAAAGCCTATGAGAGGGGGCGTAAATTGGTTGAGGCCATGAAGGAATTAATTCCGCAACAGATGTTTGAGGTCGTAATTCAAGCGGCGATTGGTTCTCGTATTATTACCCGCCAAGTAGTAAAAGCACTACGGAAAAATGTGTTAGCAAAATGTTATGGTGGTGACGTTACCCGTAAGCGGAAATTACTTGAAAAGCAAAAAGAGGGGAAAAAGAGGATGAAACGCTTGGGTAAGGTCGATATCCCCCAGGAAGCTTTTGTTTCAATTCTTAAGGTTGGGTATTAGTTTGGTGGTGGTAAGCATTGCCAGCTATTGTGCCAAATGTACCAACGGTGAAGCTTATCAAGCATGTTAAGTCGAGGTATCAGAGGCGTGGTATGAAGACCTCGCAAGTGGTGAGCTTGTAACATGTTTAAAGCCGAGGTTATAGGCAAGTTTTGCCAACTCAATGAATTCTTGCGGTGTCACGTAACGAGTGACGGCGAGGTGTTTTTTGGTTGGTTGCAAGTATTGCCCGAGGGTTAAACTATCAACCTTATAATGTCGTAGCTTACCTAAAGTTTCTTCTAGTTCTTCTTTGGTTTCACCTAATCCCAACATTAACCCGGATTTTGTTGGTATGTTTGGATAGAGTTCCTTGTGCTTTTTTAAAAGCTCAAGTGAGGCTTGATAATTAGCTTGTGGTCGTACCAGAGAATAGAGTCGTGGTACTGTTTCCATGTTATGGTTAAAAATATCTGCAAGTGATCGTCCTAAGATTTTTAAAGCCAGGGACATGTTATAGCGAAAATCAGGGGTTAAAATTTCAATTTTAATTTGTGGTAAGCGACTGCGAATTTCTTTAATGCAGCTCACAAAATGCATAGCGCCGCCATCAGCTAAATCATCCCGAGTAACTGAGGTTATAACGACATATTTTAGCTGCATTTTTACTATAGTGTCGGCAAGATTAGCAGGTTCAAGCGGGTCAAGTGGTAATGGGGCACCACCAGAGCTGACATTGCAAAAACGACAATTGCGCGTACAAATATTACCCATAATCATAAAGGTTGCAGTACCAGCATTAAAACACTCACCTAGATTTGGGCAAACTGCTTCTTCACATACAGTCGCAAGTTTGTTTTGTCGGAGTAATTTTTTAATTGCCGTAATTTCTGGATTGCATGGCCAGATGCTTCGGATCCACGGTGGTTTAGGTGTACGAGTTGACATTGGTGCATAGTCTATCAGGAAAATCCTAACTCAAGAAGTCATCAAGTTAATTCCGCCAATTACCTTATAGGCAGTTGTCGCTGGCTATGATTAGCGGTGTGGCGAATTTAATAATAGGTTTTGTCTGTACACATTATTCTAGACTAAATTTAGCAAGAGTTTTATTAGGGTTATAGGAGTGTTCCTGCCAAAGATGGTGTACTTAGGTGAGTGTCATGCTGCATGTACAAGATGCTCGTAGAAAAGTAGGTGCCTGATATCCTTATTACTTGAATAGATTGCAAACCTCTTGGCAAATAGGGATTCCTGGACGAGGAGTGAGTACCGCGCACGTTACTTTACATATTTTTTTCTTTAGGTTTTTTACCGAAAATTTTTTACCACCAGATACTAGGAGGATTTCGGTTTTGTTAAGTTCTACTATTTTATGGTTGTGCATAAGCTCATTTTAGATATTTCTCCGAACGTGGCAATACCGTGATTTTCCGCTAGAATGGCGATCTATTTATCTGAAATGTTTACCTGATGGTTTTTGTGGTTGTTTTTAAATGCGTGTTGAGTACTCCGTAAGTTTCCTCAAGTTATTCAGAACTGGTGCGCCCGGAGGGACTCGAACCCCCGACACCCTGGTTCGAAGCCAGGTACTCTATCCAACTGAGCTACGGACGCAAGCATAATATCGTTCTATGTTCACTACCAAAATCCCTCATATGCTTTGCTGGATCTTTGCTTACGTAAGGACTGCGCCCTTCGGACTTGTGTTTATGGGCGTGGCTTTGATAGCCGTGGTTCACATCATAGTCGCTTGATTATCTTAAATCAACAAGAGACAAAGTTAAAATGCTTCAAAAGGACCAGAGGCTCAGAAAAAAAGCAGGTGAACTTTTTTGCCGAGAGTTCTCTTGAAACGCTTGAAGATTATTTGAATGTTGCTTTAATTTTCTAGTATGGTGATACTTCCAACCACTACTATTATCAAGTGTCCCTTACAGCTTGTTCGAATTACCTTTCTGTTTTTATCTCCTAGTTTTTGTTGTTTCAAGTATAGCTACTATACTAGCTTATCTAAGAAATCACGTTGTTACAATTGTTCCGACACTGGTTAATACGAATTTCTTCACCATAGGCGGTAATGCCTAGCAAAACTATGGCCAGAGCTACAGCATAATAAAAAATCTCGAAAGTATCGTGCCAACCATGCAGGGTATGCCCTAAAAATGTTAATCCTGTTGAACTAGGATCAGCAATAATTGCTAAACCAATTTTAGCCATCGAATCTCCGAACAGATAACCGAAGGTACCGGTAGTGCCGTTGGTAACGGCTACTGCTTTTTTGGGAACAAAACAAACCACTGAGACGCCGATCAATAGTTGGGGGCCAAAAATTAATGAACCTAATAGGATAAGACATAGATTAACTTCTAGTGGCGTATGACTATGCCGATATAATAAAATTGCAATCGCAGTAATTAACAAACAAAATACTCCAACTAAAGCTCGTCTGCCACCTAATATATCTGAAATGTAGCCCCAAATTAAAGAAGCAATTAATGCGCCGATCTCAAAATAAAAAATAGTATTAACTTGTTGCACTGGGGTAAAGCCAAGAACTTCTTTGGTATATAAGGGCGCCCAATTATCAATGCCAATCCTTATAATGTAAATAAAAATATTAGCAACACACAAAAACCATACCCATTTATTACTTATTACATAGGTGATAAAAATCTGCCATTTACTCAAATTATTGGTTGCGAGATCTTCTTGGTTGATTGGTTCGTCAAATAAAGTTTCTGCTGGTTCCATGCCCATTTCTTCTGGGGAGTTGTGGCCGATAAATAAGGTTACGCCCCCGATGATCAGAGCAATAATTGCTGGAAATATAAACATCCCGGAAACATGGCCGCTAAAGAATGTATTAGCTCCCCATAGAGCGATAATCCCTGCTATTGCTCCGCCAATGTTGTGGGAAGTGTTCCATGCTCCTAGCCATCTGCCTCTTTGTGATCTTGGGGTCCACATGACGATCGTAGCATAGCTTAGTGGGCCACCTACCGATTGAAACAAGCCATTCAGTCCCCAGAACACCAACAAAAAACCTAGTGGATGAACTTCTGTGGATAACATGATTCCCATAACCATCGTCACTAGAGAAGCTAAAATTAGTAAACCAGAAATAATGCGTTTAGTGTTTTTGCCATCCGCCAGGTAACCCAAAAGAGTTTTACCTATGCCGTAAGTAATAGAAAACGCTAGTCCTATCTGTCCTAGTTGCATAGTGGTGAAACCCAGTTGGTCTTTCATCATCCCAGAACTAGCTTTAAAATTGTTTCGTATGAAATACATTGCCATGTAAGTAACAAGTACTACACTAAAAGTTTTAAGAAAGTTGGCTAACCATATTTTTCGTTGTTCAGTAATTGATAAGTTGAGCTTAGGTGCTAAATTGACAGAAAAAAATTGTAATATTGACCACATAATACGTTCTCCTTTTCTTTATTCTTTTTTATTACTAGAGGCTTATGGTTTTTATGGTTCATAAACCGGGAATTTTGCGCACAAGTCTAGAACTTCGGTTTTGATTTTAGTAATGGTGTTTTGATTATTGATGTCGTCCAAAATATCGCATACCCACGTGGCTATTTGTTCGGCTTCGGTCTCTTTGAAGCCACGAGTAGTGATTGCTGGCGTACCTATGCGTAGTCCGCTTGTCACAGTTGGTGGGCGAGGATCGTTTGGTACCGAATTTTTGTTAGTGGTAATATTAGCTTTAGCTAAGGCTTCTAATGCATCTTTGCCTGTAATATCTTTATTAATTAGACTCAACAAAAATAAGTGGTTATCAGTACCGCCAGAAATAACATCATAGCCTCTTTGCATAACTATGTTAGCCATGGCTTTGGCATTTTTCAGTACTTGTTCTTGGTAGGCTTTAAATTCTGGTTGCAACGCTTCTTTAAATGCTACGGCTTTTGCTGCGATTACCTGACAAAATGGTCCTCCTTGTTGCCCTGGAAATACTGAGGCGTTTAATTTTTTTTCTAAGTCAGGATTAGCTTTTGCTAAGATTAAACCAGCGCGGGGTCCACGTAAGGTTTTATGCGTAGTAGACGTCGTGATGTCGGCAATTTTTACTGGACTTGGATATAAACCAACGGCAATTAAACCAGCAACATGCGAGATGTCAGAAAGCAAATAGGCTCCTACTTCATCAGCAATCTTTCTAAATCTTTCCCAATCTATCGTGCGTGAATATGCAGAAAAGCCCGTCATAATAACTTTAGGCTGGTGAGAACGTGCTAGTTTTTCTGCGGCTGCATAGTCGATTTCTCCAGTTTTTGGGTCTAGACCATAAGCAACGGCATTAAAAATTTTTCCTGAGAAATTTACTTTAGAACCGTGAGTTAAATGGCCACCAGCTGATAAATCCATGCCCATAATTGGGTCTCCTGGAGCGATACAAGCAAAATAGGCTGCGGCATTTGCTTGGGAACCGGAATGGGGTTGCACATTAGCAAAGTCAGCATTAAATAATTGTTTGGCACGTGCTATCGCTAAATTTTCAATTATGTCTACATAGTCACAACCGCCATAATAACGTTTACCCGGATAACCTTCGGCATACTTATTGTTTAACACTGATCCTTGAGCTGCTAACACTCTGGGGCTGGCATAATTTTCGGAGGCAATTAGTTCAATATGTTCTTCTTGGCGTTTTGCTTCTTTTTGCATTGCTTCCCCAACCTCTTGGTCAAAGCCAACGATGGTGGGTGTGTTTTTAAACATCTTCTTTCTCCATAAGGTTAAATTGTGTAACTAGGCAACAATTGATGCACTATTATAGTAACCGTAACTTTTATTGTATACATACTTGCAAACTAAATCGATACCATTTCTCCTACCTTACCGCTTGTAAAGCTTCACTTAAGCTTCTAACTGCAATGATTTCTATTTCCGGAAATGGTTTTTTGGGCGCATTGGCTTTAGGAATAATAATCTTTTTGAAACCATGCTTGATTGCTGCTTTTATTCTTTCTTGACCATTTTGTACCGGGCGAATCTCGCCTGCTAAGCCAACCTCCCCAAAGACCGCTAAATGTTGTTCCAGTGGGCGATTGCGTATGCTTGATAGGACTGCTAAAAGTAAGGCAAGGTCAATGGCAGTTTCAGTAATCCGTACCCCGCCAACAATATTAATGAAGACATCTTGGTTATAAGTAGGGATACCACCATGGCGATGTAACACAGCTAACAATATCGATAGGCGATTAGGATCAAGCCCAACAGTGACGCGACGCGGGTTGGCTAGATAACTTTCGTCTACTAAGGCTTGCACTTCAACCAAAAGTGGTCGACTGCCTTCCCAAGTTACCATAATAGCACTGCCAGCTATGGGATTGTCATGACTAGTTAAAAAGATTGCTGATGGATTAGCTATCTCTTTTAAACCACGATCGGTCATGGCGAAGATCCCAAGCTCGTTTACGGCACCAAAGCGGTTTTTGGTAGCACGAATTACCCGAAAGCGACTATCTTGTTCCCCTTCAAAATAGAGCACGCAATCAACCATGTGTTCCAAAACTTTTGGACCAGCTAAGGTTCCTTCTTTGGTGACATGGCCAACAACGAATAGCGCAGCTTTTGCTTGTTTAGCGTAGCGCACCAGTTGTGCTGTACATTCTCTAACTTGTCCAACGCCACCCGGAGCAGAGGGGATGGCTTCAGTATACATCGTTTGCATCGAGTCGATCGCTATAATTTCTGGTTGTTCTTGTATGGCGATATTAATAATTTTTTCAACTTGAGTTTCAGCCAGTAACAGTAATTTATCTTCTGGTAGCTCCAGACGGCGTGCGCGCATGGCAATTTGCTGTAAAGATTCTTCACCAGTTATATAAAGGACCTTATGTTTTTTGCTTAAATGGCATAACGCTTGTAAAAGTAAGGTAGATTTGCCAATTCCTGGGTCGCCACCAATTAACACGGCGGAGCCAACGACAAGTCCTCCACCCAGAACTCGATCTAGTTCTTCAATGGTGGTCGATAGGCGTGATTGGCTATCAGTGCTTACGTTGGTAAGTAAAGATACGGCTTCGGAAGTGGTCGCTAAATATCCCGAAAAACGGGGGTTACTTTTTACCACAGTATCTTCGACAAGGCTGTTCCAAGAGCCACAATCGGCGCAGTGTCCTGCCCATTTAGGGTGTTCGGCGCCACATTTTTGACAGATATAGACAAACTTAGTTTTTGTCGACATAAAAAAATGGTAACATAAATATTAGATAACATGAAACCCAAAAATACTAAAGGTACACTATATATAATAGCTGCAGCGTCTGGTACTGGTAAAACCAGTCTTGCTGAGGCGCTTGCACGGACGCTAGAAAAGATTAAAATTTCAGTTTCTCATACTACCCGCCCAATTGGGGCTAACGAAAAAGCAGATCTGTCCTATTTTTTTGTTACTAAAGCGGAATTTGAAAAACTCATTGCAAAGCAAGCGTTTTTAGAATATGCCAATGTTTTTGGTTATTATTATGGCACTTCAAAAAAGGCAGTTGAAGATCATCTGCATGCTGGGTTTGATGTTATCTTAGATATAGATTGGCAAGGGGCCAGGTTGGTCCGTGAACGTATAGCGTGTACTACGATATTTTTATTACCGCCATCATATGCAGAGCTCCGTACCCGGTTAGAAAAGAGAAAACGGGAGGATTCTCTAATTATAGAAGAGCGCTTAGCTGAAGCTCGTTCAGAAATTTCCCATTATAAAGAGTTTGACTATCTTATAATTAATGATAAGTTTGAAGATGCGTTGTTAGATTTGCAGGCTATTATTCGTAGCGAGCGGCTGCGTTTAAAAAATCAGGCAGCAAAATACAATAACTTGCTAAAAGAGTTATTAGAACCTATTAAAAAAATTAAGTAAAACAAATAAGTAGGATAAAGGGGTTAAATTATGGCGCGAGTTACAGTTGAAGATTGTTTAAAAAATGTTGCTAATAGATTTGAATTGGTTTTGGTTGCAAGTGCTAGAGCAAGGCAACTAATAAAAGAGGGCGCTGAACCATTAGTGCCAGTCGAAGGTGATAAGGTGACTGTTATTGCTTTGCGAGAAGTTGCAGCTGGCCATATTAATAAGAGTATTCTTGAAGAACATAAAGCGGTAGTGCCCAAAATAGCGCCACTAGAAGAGATGAGCAGTATTTCTCAAGAAATTATTAACGAAACGCAGCAAACTGTGTCTGAGCCAAACCTAGAGTCAGTGTCAGATGAGGAGTCTGTGCCGGAAGTTGCTGATGATGTTAGCGGTGATAATTAGTATATATTTAACCCAAATGGATTTTTGGGTGTAGTTACTACTGAAATTTATACTCCTCGTAAAATAAATTTAGGTTAGGCGCTCTTGTTTTTCGCGGCCAGAGTTTATTTTTATAAATGAGGACCGCAGTTTGTTTTGCGAGGAGTATAATGTGTTACTATATAAACAGCTATATGATACGTTAAACTATCTTGAACCTGATAAGGTTGATCAAATTTATCAGGCATACCTTTTTGCTCTTGAACATCATTCCGGACAAAAGCGTGATAGTGGTGAGAAATATATTACTCACCCCATTGCGGTTGCTGTTATTCTTGCCGAAATGTGGTTTGATCATCAAAGTATTATCGCGGCTTTACTCCATGATGTTCTTGAGGATACTTCAGCAACCAAAGAGGAGGTGGCGTCTCGTTTTGGTCAAACCGTAGCTGAATTAGTTGATGGCGTTACCAAGTTAAGTCAAATTGAAGTTTCTGATAAGAATGAAACGCAAGCCCAGAACTTTCGTAAAATGGTGCTAGCGATGTCGCGGGATATCCGAGTAATCATTATTAAGCTAGCCGATAGACTGCATAATATGCGGACGGTTTTTGGTGCCTCACCGTCTAAAAGGAATCGGGTTGCTAGAGAAACTCTTGATATCTATGCGCCTATTGCTAATCGATTAGGTATGTACAAAATGAGCGTGGAATTGGAAGATTTGGCTTTTGCTGTGCTATATCCACGCCGTTATAGGACCCTAGAGCGTGCAGTAAAGCAAGTTTATGGTAAGCATAAAGAAATAATTAAATTACTTACGCAAGAACTAAATGAGGCTTTTACTAAAAGTGATCTAAAAAACATTAAAATTTTGGGGAGAATCAAGCATCTTTATGGTATTTACAAAAAAATGCTTAATCATAAAGCATCTTTTACCAATATTATGGATGTTTATGCTTTTCGTATTATTGTGCAAGATGTTGGCGATTGTTATCGTGCCTTAGGTGTGGTGCATAATTTGTACAAACCTTTACCCGGTAAGTTCAAAGATTATATTGCCATCCCTAAGTTTAATGGCTATCAGTCTTTACATACGATTTTGTTTGGACCATATGGCGCACCGATTGAGGTTCAGATTCGAGATCAAGCTATGGATCGGATGGCTAACGATGGTATTGCTGCTCACTGGATGTACAAAACTGAAAGGGAGGAATCGGTGGTCAATAATACCCATAGACGAGCACAACAATGGGTAAATAAGCTGATCGAGATGCAGCAGCATGCGGCTAGCCCCTCAGAGTTCTTTGAGAGTGTAAAGGTAGATTTGTTTCCGGATAAAGTTTACGTATTTACCCCAAAGGGGACTATCATGGAGTTAATGCGAGGAGCTACAGCGGTTGATTTTGCTTACGCCATCCATACGGGTATTGGCAACACTTGTGTGGCTGTACGGATTAACCGAAGATTTTTGCCTTTATCCACGCCGTTATTAAACGGTCAAACCGTCTCAATTGTTACGTCAAAAGTAGGCGAGCCTAATCCTGCCTGGCTTAGGTTTGTCGTTACCAGTAAAGCTCGCAACAGTATTCGTCAATATCTAAAAAATAAAAAAAGAGAAGAGCTTATATGTTTGGGCAAACAATTGTTAGAACAGTCTTTTGCTAATTTACCTGTTGATTTATATAGCATTCGCCCCGAGGTTATAAACAGTTTTTTGAAAAAGGAGGGTTTTAAATGCCAGGATGATCTATACGAAGATATTGGCCTGGGCAATAGGACTGCTATTTTGGTGGCATATCAGTTAATTAATAAAAATAAAGATGGAGCTGTTATTACAGGTGACATTGATGCCAGTCCATTATTAATTCATGGGGCGGAAGGGATGGCAATTACTTTTGCTGGTTGTTGTTGTCCAATTCCTGGTGATGCAATTGTTGGTTACCTTAATGCTGGTTATGGTTTGGATATTCATACTACCGACTGTATTAATTTGCCAAAACTACATAAACAGCCAGAAAGGTGTTTGCCAGTTAGTTGGGCTGAAGATGTTAGTGGTGCTTTCCGGGTAGAGTTAAGTTTAGAGGTTATTAACGAGTTAGGTGCCTTAGCAGGGCTTACTCAGGCTATCTCGAAAGCTAATGCCAATATTGATGGTATTAGTACTAAACACGATAGTGGTGATCGGATTTTGGTGTTTTTACACCTTTTGGTAAAAAATACTTCCCATCTTGAGCGGGTAAAGCGTCACATTAGTAGTGTTAAATCGGTGGTTAGCGTGGTGCGAAAGAGAGGGTAAATATGCACGAATTTTTGCTGAGTTTGTTGGTAGCACTAAAAAAATAAGCGATTACACGTTGGTTTTAAGGTTGCCTTGTTTTTTTTGATCTTGCTTTTTTGATTGACTTTGTTTTATTGTCATGGTTAGATGCGTTTCTTTGTATGGTTGCATCAGGTTGCTTGTATTTGCTTATTTTTTATGAAATGGTAGAATCCAAGCGTTGTTTTAGGTTAATTATAACTTTTTTTCGAAAAAATAGAGGAATAAAAATTATGAAAAAACTATTAGTTGTAAGTGCAGTAGCCGCACTTGGTTTAAGCTCCATAGCTTTTGCCGGCGGTCTTCCTGAAGAAATGCCAGCTGCCCCAGCTGCTGCTATTTCTTCTGACACTGGTGTTTATGTCGGTCTTGCTGGCGGTTTTGGTATGACTAATTGGAAGAATTTAATTGATGATACGAATAAAGATAATGGCTTCGTTGGCCGTGCTTTCTTAGGTTATGATATTACCAGGTACGTTGCCTTAGAATTAGGTTATTCATATTTCTTTAATAAACCAGAAATTAATGATGTAAGATTCATTAAGCGGACTCATAATATTGATTTAATGGGCAAAATCAAAGCTCCAATCGTTGATAATTTTGATATCTATGGAAAAATTGGTGCTAATTATTTAATGACAAAACCTGAAGCTGATAATTTAGATAGCAGAAATAACTTCAACGTAGCTTTTGGTGCCGGTGCTGATTACTATATCACCCCAAACATTATTGCTAACGTTGAATGGTTACGTTTCAACGGCAAAGCAAAGTTTGAAGATGAAAAGTATCAACCACACACCGATGCTTTCTTAGTCGGTTTAAGATATAGGTTTGATATCTAATCTTGATCAGTTGATGTGTATTGCAATAAAGGGCGGAGATATTCCGCCCTTTTTGTTTGTGTATTATCTTTAACGCTACACGAGCTTGTTTTAAAATATCCCCCTCCCATTTTAGTAAATTAGTGTAGCTAACTTGATTTCTTTCCTACTTAGCCTAAACTACTGGTGACTTTAATAACATTATCCGAGGGTGTTCGTATGTATAAAAAAATATTGTGTCTTGCGGTGTTAGCTATGGGTTTAAACCAAGCTATTTTAGCCAATGATGCGGATATTGGTGTTGGTGGTAATGACTACTCAACAGAAGTTAATACAAGTAACGGTGGTAGTACGTTTTACAATCCTGGAATATATTTTAGTTTACAAGCTGGTACTGCCAATCTGCATTATGGCAGTTCCTCCCCATATGTTACTGCTACGACCTATTATGATAATAAATATCAGTTCGCTGGTCGCGGTGCTATTGGCTACGCCTTTTCCGAATTTATCTCGGGTGAGATCGGTTACGATTATTATGGTAGCCCAAAGTTTTGGCACAATAATGGTAATAATCAAAGCATAGTGCAACAGGGTATGGATATGATGTTTAAAGCTAGTCTGCCACTTGATTACGGCTTTGGTGTGTATCTTAAGGGCGGTATGGCATGGGTATATCGTAGTGCTTTACGTAATAATAATAATACTTTTGCCGATAGAGATTCGAATAGCAAGTTTCCGCCGATTGGAGCTTTAGGTATAAATTATTGGTTTGCTCCCAATATTGCGTTAGATCTTTGCTGGACTAAGACTATGGGTGTTGGTAGTTTGAGTACGATCGATCTTTTTACCGCTGGTATTGTCTATAAAATTAATATCTAAAATGGTTGATCTCATAAAAGGGGAGGGCAGCCTCCCTTTTTTGAAAGTTTTAATAATAGCGCCCTCTTGGGTTGGTGATATGGTAATGACCCAAGCGCTTTTACGATTAATAAAAAAACGACACCCTAATTGCTCGATTGATGTTTTCGCTAAACCATTATTACATCCTTTGCTCCAGCGTATGCCAGAAGTTGACCATTGCCTAACTTCAACTTTGCAGGGAGGGGATATTAAAATTTTTGAGCGGTTTAAGCTTGGCAGAAGTATGCGTAGATACGGTTATACTTATGCTTATGTTATACCTAACTCTTTTAAATCGGCATTAGTACCATTTTTTGCGGGTATCTCGACGCGGGTTGGTTGGTGTGGAGAATGGCGCTATTTTTTATTAAACGATCTGCGTATCTTGGATGAGAAAAAGTTACCTGCAATGGTGGAGCGTTTTGTCGTACTAGGATGTGAAAAGGATGAAGCGTTACCGCCATCTTTGCCACGACCAGAACTAAAAATTTCAGCTGAAAATTTATTATTAATTTTAGCGCGTTTAAAAATATCTTTACCAACCAGACCAATATTAGCAATTTGTCCTGGATCAGAGCAGCAAAAAAAATGTTGGCCCGCTAGTTACTATGCTGAGATCGCTATGGCCAAGAAAGCAGAGGGGTGGGATGTTTGGATTTTTGGTGGGATTAAAGAACAAAATTTTGCGAGAATCATCCAAGAACATTGCCATGGTCTTTGTGTAGATTTAACTGGGAAAACCGATCTTGGTGAGGCAGCAGACCTTTTATCTTTAGTGGCGGTGGTGGTAGCGAACGACTCGGGTTTGATGCATGTGGCTTCTGCTTTAAATAAACCGGTGGTTGCTATTTATGGTCCAACCATGCCAGAAGTAGCTCCGCCCCTTACTAAGAATAAGTTTAAAATACTCTCACTTCGGCTGCCGTGTAGTCCATGTAAGGGGAGGTGTTTGTTGGGGCATAAGTGCTTGTATGACCTTCGGTCAAATTTAGTATTACAGGCGATTAAAGAGGTGATAGTATAACCTCATGCATTGTCCATTTTGTAACGAAATTGATACTAAGGTGATTGATTCGCGTTTAGTTAGCGAAGGTAAACAGGTACGGCGACGACGCGAGTGTGCAGTTTGTGGTGAGCGTTTTACTACTTACGAGGTGGCTGAGCTAGTCATACCCCGGGTGGTTAAGCGTAATGAAACGCGGCAATCTTTTGATGAAGAAAAATTACGGCAAAGCATGCGTCGGGCTTTGCAGAAGCGTTCTGTTAGTACTGAGCAAATTGAAGAGGCATTACAGCGGATTATACATAAACTGCGTACCACGGGTGAGCGTGAAGTAAGCTCGCAAGTGGTTGGTGAAATGGTTATGGAAGAGTTACGTCAATTAGATCAAGTGGCCTACGTTAGGTTTGCATCGGTGTATAGAAGCTTTCAAGATGTTAAGGCGTTTAATGCTGAAATCAAAAAATTACAAAAAGGCATATTGGGCGAAAATTAATTTCAGCATGAAATGGTTAGGAGCGTGATACTACTCGTAAATTAAACTTGGGCTAGGCGCCTTTATTTTTTGTGACCGAAGTTTCCTTTTTACGCAAAGGAGGATCACAAAAAATAAGGGCAAAAACTTTAAATTTATTTGAACTCGGAATAAAAAATTATGAGACCTCGTGCGCGACATAAAGCCCGCGCCTTAGCATTACAAGCCATCTATCAATGGCAATTTAATGTAGACGGCGCGGCTAATATAAAACTACAGTTTTTGGATAAAATTAACTCGAACAAGGTCGATGCGACGTATTTTAACGATTTATTAGAGGGTGTTATCAATAATGTTACAGCTATTGATGGGGCATTTACCCCATTTATTGATCGTAAAATAACAGATTTAGATAACGTAGAATTGGCCGTACTTCGCTTAGCTATTTATGAATTGATGTTACGTTTTGATGTGCCGTATAAGGTAGTTATTAACGAAGCCTTAGAATTAACCAAAACTTTTGGTTCTATCGATGGTTATAAATATATTAATGGAGTGCTAGATAAAGTGGTACGCCAATTGCGGCCAGATGAAGTGGCCAATTAACAATGTAGCTATGGTTTATATTTGCAACCCCCGGGCTTATCAGGTACCCTATTAGTTATTCGATGGGATTAATTTTTGAAGAATATTAATATGAAAATAAATATAAAAAAAAGTTTATTGGTATGTTGTTGTGTTTTAGGAATTAGTGCTTGTGCTTCAAAAGATTATAGCCCAAATAATTTTAAAGATTATACTGCTAAACAGATTTTACAAAAAGGTGAAAAAGCGTTAGCAAAGCATGATTATGCTGAGGCGACTAAGTATTTTGAGGCCATTGATGCTCTTTATCCTTTTGATCCTGAAGCTGAGCAGGGACAGTTAAATGCCATTTTTGCTTATTATAAAGCGGAAGATTATGCTTCAGCTCTGGCCGCGACTAATCGCTATATTCACTTATACCCTGAAGGTAAATCCACCGATTATGCATATTACATGAAGGGCGTGATTAATTTTGATAAAGATCGGCCATTATTGCAAAGGATCTATCCACGTAGTCCAGAAAAACTTGATGTTACCAATCTAAGGGAATCCTTTTTAAATTTTAGTGAATTGCTAGAAAAATTTCCTAAGAGCACCTATGCCAAAGATGCTGAGAAAAGAATGCACTATGTCCGCAATCTGTTAGCCGAACATGAACTACAAATAGCGAAGTTTTATTTTGTTCGCAAAGCTTATGTCGCAGCAGCCAATCGCGCGAGTTATCTGGTTAAGCATTTTGAGGGTGCGTCACAAATAAAAGATGCTTTAAAAATCATGATTAAATCTTATCGTTTTTTGGGTCTTGATAAGCAAGCCAATGATGCGTTACGGATCTTACAGTTGAATTTTCCGAAAGAGCGGGTATCTCATGCGTAATAGATTGATGCTAGTTTTTACGGTTAGGACGTAAAAACTAAGGGCGCCTTGCTTGAAGCATAATTTATGAGTCTAGTTCCACTAGGTGCTAATTTTGCATTTTGAAGTAATAGCGGTATATAAAGTTTGTTCCTTGTCATTTTGTCGTTTGGACTATTTTACGCAGAGTATAAAACCTTTGAGGTAGTTAGTTTCCATAATTGACGGATGAACGGGATGATCTGGTGCTTGATGCAATTGTTCCAGAATAGCTAACTGGCGTTTTTCGGCCGTCATCCCTTTACGTAAAATATCAACTAGCATATCTCGCGATAAATGTAGCGAACAAGAGGTGGTCAGTAAAATTCCCTCTGGAGCTAAAAGTTTTAAAGCGAGACGGTGTAGGCGTAAATAAGCTTCAGTACCCGAAGCGATATCTTTTTTCTTTTTGATAAAAGCCGGTGGATCGAGGATAACCACATCAAACAAATTTTTAGTTAGTTGTAATTCTCTTAGCGCCAGAAAAGCATCATTGTTGATGGTGGTAATTTTGTCACTCACCTTATTGAGGGTGGCATTTTGTTTTAGCTCCTCTAAAGCGACGGCAGAAGAGTCAATGCAAGTAACTTGTTTTGCTTGATTGACTGCTGCTGTTATGCCAAAAGCGCCGCAGTAACTGAAAACTTCTAAAACCGTTTTGTTGTTAACATATGGTATCAATCGTGCGCGGTTGAAGCGCTGATCGTAAAACCAGCCAGTTTTTTGGCCGGTTTTTAGTGGGGCGCGAAAAGTAATGCCATTTTCTTCAAGCATTACTGGTTCTTCTAGTTCACCATAGGCTACTTCAACATAACTGGCTAAATTTTCAGTGGTACGAATAGAGCTATTGTTGCGTAGTAAAATAGCTTTGGGCTGAATTACTTTAACTAAAGCTTCGATAATCATTGCTTTTAAATTTTCCATGCCAGCAGTGTTTAGTTGTACTACTAAAGTAGAGGCAAAGCGATCAACAATTAAGCCTGGTAACAGATCACTTTCACTAAAGACTAAGCGGTAAAATGGTTGGGCGAAATATCTTTCTCGTTGTTTTAAAGCTTCTGTTATTTTAATAACAAAAAAATCAACATCAATAGTTGTTTCGGGATTAGTTGATAACAAACGTGCACAAAGCAAAGTATGGGGGTTAATATAACCCTGACCCAAGGTTTTATTATTTGCTGTTTTGATCACAACAATTTCACCTGGGTTAAAATTTTTTAAGGGGGAAATTTTGGTGTCGATCTCATTACTATAGATCCATAAATGACCAGTAAGTAGTCGGTGCTCTTCGTTTTTTTTTAAAACTAACGTTTTCATCAGAGTATTTACCTCGAGTTTTTAAAGATTATCCTTACTGGGGTGCCGGAAAGATCTAAGGCCTTACGGAAAAAGTTTTCAAGGTAACGGCGATAGCTTTCTGGTAGTAGTTCAATACGGGTGCCATGAATAATAATGGTAGGGGGAGCATAGTGTCCGGCATGAGCGTAACGAGGTTTGATTTCGCGATTGTGTGCCATGGGAGGTTGATGGGTAGCTAAGGCTCGCTCCAAGATTTTATTTAGCAGAGGTGTGTTTAATTGTTTAGTGGTGCTGGCATAGGCTTTATTAATTGAGGCAAATAAATTGCCAACGCCAGTACCATGTAAAGCTGAAATAAAATGAATTTTAGCGAAGCTGAGGAAAGTTAAGCGTCGCTCAAGCTCATTTTTGATCTTTTCCCGTTGTGGCGGGGGTAAATTGTCCCACTTATTGGTAGCAATTACTAAAGCTTTCCCTGCTTCTAAAATAAACCCTAATAATTTTAAGTCTTGGTCAGTAATATTTTCGGTGGCATCAATTAAAAATACCACGACATCAGTAGCCGCGATTGCTTGTAAGGTTTTAATTATAGAAAATTTTTCTACTTTCTCTTGAATCTTACTGCGGCGTCTAACACCCGCAGTATCGATTAATACATAGTCTTTATTATGGCGATTAAAATTAATGAAAATGCTATCGCGAGTGGTGCCAGGTTCATTATGCACGACTAATCTTTCTTCACCTAGAATACGATTGATTAAGGTTGACTTACCCACATTTGGACGACCAACAAAAGTTATTTTGATGGCATTTGGGGTGGTTAAAGGTTCTGCTGGCGGCAGAGGCTTTGGCAGTTTCTCCGCAATGGCACTGCTGAGCTCTTGTATGCCAAGATTGTGTTCGGCAGAGATTGCCAAACATGACCCTAGGCCTAAGGTATGAAAATCGGCTTTAGCTGCCTCAATATCTTGACCATCAATTTTATTAACGACCAAAAAAATCGGCTTATTTAATTTACGTAACTTACGTGCTAAAACATCGTCGTCGGGGGTCAGGCCACTTTTACCGTCCACTAAAAATAAAACTATCTGAGCTTCTTTGATGGCCAGATCCGTTTGTTTGGCCATCAATACTTCAACGGGAGATGTTGGTTTACTAATACCACCAGTATCGATCACAATAACATTGTGGTCAGCAATAAGCGCCAGGCCATATTGACGATCGCGAGTTAGCCCTGGCATATCACTAACGATAGCATTACGGCTGTGAGTTAACCGGTTAAATAAAGTGGATTTACCAACATTGGGGCGACCAACGAGGGCGATACTTGTGCTGGTGATCATAACTATTCTATTATCTCTACAGTATATCTATTTATGGTAATGGTTTGTGACCAGTAATCACTGGGTAAACCGGCTTTTAATTTTAAATGTTGTAAAAATAGTTTTGGTTGTGGCAAAGTTTCCCAGACTGATGGTAAAAAAGTGCCACGATAGCCTTGTTCTGTAAGAATTAAACCATCTATCCCGGGCTTGATTTGTGTTAACAAATCCTCTTCAGAGGTAAAAGCGATGGGGCTAGGTTTTGAGAGGATCGAAATGTGTTTGGTAAGGAGTGGGTATTCCTCAGCTGTTAATGGCATAAACCGTGGATCATGAAAGGCTGCTTTGTAGGCATTTTGTGCTACATCTTGAATTAATGGTTGATAAGCTTCAAGGGTGCCAATACACCCACGTAGCTGTTGGTGAATTTCAAGAGTGACAAAACTTGCGCCATTTTCCTGGAGTTTCCCGGGGTAGCTTGCAAGCTTGATGGATAGTGTCCGATGATTGGCTAAACTAAATTCAATAGCATCGTTAACTATTTTTAATAAGATTTTTCTTTCTTCATTGTTATAGTTATGCATAACGTTTACCTAAAATGAAAGGCGCCATAACCCACGACGTTGTTTTTGGGGCCGGCAGTATCACCAGAATTACGTAAATCTACCTGTAAAACTTTCATCTGTTTTTTTGCTGCAACTAGCAACAATCCTTTGATAGCAGTTGCGCCACAAGCATCATCTGACGTAAAGCCGTCGGGGTCAAGTGCCATAATTGCTTGCGCGGTTCGTTTATCAATAGTTTGCGCTACTTGATAGGGGTTATAATGACTAAGATCGGAGCTAATGACAATTAAAGTTTCTGGCCCATCCCACAAAGTCTCAAGAACTTGTGCTATTTGTGTGGTTTCGGCAAAGCCTACTAATAAAGGTAACAGAGAGAATGTCTCTAGAGTTAGTTGTAGAAATGGTAGCTGAACCTCAAGCGAGTGTTCGACGCCAAAAGCTTCGTTAATTATGTTTACGTAAGGTAAAGAAATTTTAGTTAAAGTTTTTTGGTCAATGGCAATTTGGCCAAGCGGTGTTAAATAGAAATCAGCGGCGGTCGTAGCAAGGCCATCAATAGGGTAGCGGTGAGATGGCGCAAGTATAACCACGCGTTTAATCTGATTTTTTAATTTTGTTAGACAGGCATATGCTGAGGCTGCGATTGAGCCAGAATAAATATAGCCAGCGTGGGGCGTGATAATGGCCTTGGGTGGGGTTAAATCTTTTTTATCTTTGGCATCAGCTAGCATTGCTAAGATATCGTGGCGTAACAGCTTGGTACTATCTGGGTAAAACTTGCCAGCAACACACGGTTGAATTAACATATATACGACCCCAATTTCTCTGGAGGGCACATGTTAACACAAAATCATCCAACAAAGTATTGGCATCAACTTGAAAACGGAAGGGTTCAATGTGATTTATGTCCTCAGGCTTGTAAGTTAAACGAGGGACAACGTGGAGTTTGTTTTGTTCGGCAGCGTGCTGATAACCAAATTGTTTTAACTACTTATGGTAGGTCGAGTGGTTTTGCTATAGATCCTATAGAAAAAAAACCACTGAACAATTTCTTACCCGGATCACGAGCATATTCTTTTGGCACGGCTGGTTGTAATTTGTTGTGTAAGTTTTGTCAAAATTGGGATATTAGTAAGGCCCGTGAAGATGATCTGCTGAATCAAGCGTCCACCCCATCAGAGATTGCTAACGCTGCCAAACAGTCTGGTTGCCAAACCGTAGCTTTTACCTATAACGAGCCCATTATTTCAATGGAGTATGCTATAGATATTGCTAAAGAGTGTCATAAGTTGGGGATTAAAACTGTAGCTGTTACTAATGGTTATATTTGTGAAGAGCCGCGTAAAGAATTTTTTTCTTATATCGACGCTGCCAGGGTCGATCTTAAGAGCTTTACTGAAAGATTTTATAAAGAGATTACGGGGGCGCATTTACAGCCAGTACTTGATACTTTGATATATTTACATCGCCAAGCTAAGGTTTGGTTAGAAATTGTTTGTTTATTGATTCCGGGTGAAAATGACTCGGCTTCCGAAATTGCGACAATGACTACCTGGATTAAAGAAAATTTAGGGGTAGCGGTGCCCATCCATTTTACTGCTTTTCATCCGGCCTGGAGGATGCTTGCTAAACCAAGTACTTCTGTAGAGACCTTGATACAGGCTCGCGACATTGCTATGGAGGCTGGCTTACGTTATGTTTATACTGGAAATGTTTATCATCCCGAAGGAAGCAAGACTTTTTGTTATAATTGTAAAAAATGTGTAATAGCAAGAGTAGGTTATGCAATTACAAAATATTGTTTGAACGATGTAGGCAATTGTATTTATTGTAATACGAAGTGTGATGGAGTTTTTTACAACTAATTGTTTATTTAATGCTTTCTGGCATTACTTGAGCAATTAAAATTTTTTTGACCAGATAATTTTTGCTAGTGTATAATTTGTACTCAGTATTTAGATACAAGGAAAGGAGGGTTAAATGAAAACATGGATTTTGAAAAATGACTTATCACGTTCACCTCAATCAGCTTTTAAGACATATGGTTGTGGTTGTAAAAAATCGAAATATGATAACGAGAGGGATTTTGTTGGTCGCTCTAAGCGTTATCTTCTTGCGCGTAAAATTAAATCCCGCATTAAGGCATTGGCTAAAATGCTAACTAAAGAGGATATTGCTGATTTGGAAAGAAATTAGGCAACTGATTTTAAACTCCTTTGGCTCTGTAGTTACAAGGTAGACAATCAGAGATAAAAGTACGCCTCCAAATGCTAGGGATCTTTTCGGCTATTTGTTAGTGCAAGAAATACTTTGTTTCTAGTTTATCTAGCGTATTCTCTCATCGTTTGTTAGGTGCTACATGGCACATGGTTGAAGTCGCTTATAACTTCAGGGTTATCTTTTGCCACGGCTATCCCATAAAGTTTTCGATGACAGTGGGATAGTGTTGGTATAGTATTATGCGTAGTTATGTTTTAACTACCTGAGGGTTAAATATGTCTTTAAAATCAGATCAATGGATTACAAAGATGGCTCTGGAACATAAGATGATTGATCCTTTTGTTCCACGTCAAGTTAAAGTCGCAGCAGATGCTCAATTAGTTTCTTATGGGGTATCTAGTTATGGTTACGATGTGCGTTTAGCCGAAGAATTTAAGATTTTTACTAATATTAAAGCCGCTATTGTTGACCCTAAAAACTTTAGTTGTGATAGCTTTGTGGATATTAAGTCTGAAGTATGTATTATCCCGCCTAACTCATTTGTGCTTGGGCGTACGATTGAGTATTTTAGAATACCAAGAAATGTTTTAGTAATTTGTTTAGGTAAGTCGACCTATGCACGTTGCGGCATTATTGTTAACGTTACGCCGCTTGAACCTGAATGGGAGGGGCATGTTACCCTGGAGTTTTCTAATACGACTAATTTACCAGCAAAAATTTATGCTAATGAAGGAATAGCACAGTTCATATTTTTAGAGGCCACCGAGGAGTGTGAAGTTTCTTATAAAGACCGTAATGGTAAATATCAAGGGCAGAAGGGGGTAACTTTGCCAAAGACTTGAGGAATTAAATATGAAAGTTATCGATCAAAGCTGGGAGTGGTTGCAACGACCTAGTAAACCGCTAGAAATTCTTGAGTTAGCTGGGCGTACTTGTTATAAATCTGAAAATCGTATTACAGAAGGATCGGCGGAAAAGTTTGTAAAAATGATTTTAGGTCTTGGGCACGAAACAGTATTAGAGCACTGCAATGCGTCAGTGCGTTTAATTACCAATCGTGGAGTAACGCATGAGATCGTACGCCATCGTTTAGCAAGTTACTCTCAAGAGAGTACTCGCTATGTACGCTATAATAATCAAGTTACTTTTGTTAAACCAGTGTGGTGGCATGATCCAGAGTATCCTGAAGCTAATCGAGCGCATTGGATGCAGGCTATGGAGCAGGCAGAACAAAATTATTTAGTGTCTTTAAAAAATGGTGATAAGCCAGAACAAGCGCGAGAGCTTTTGCCTCATGCTATTAAAGCGGAAATTGTTATGACGGCAAATTTACGAGAGTGGCGGCATATCTTTGAACTACGTTGTGCTCAGGCAGCTCACCCCCAGATGCGGGCTTTGATGCTTGATTGTTTGGCTGGTTTTGCAAAAGAGATTCCTGTGGTCTTTGATGATTTGGTGGCAAAACTATGTCAGGATGGGGCGTAGAGTTGGTTTTTCTAGATAAAATGCTAAAACAGACAAAGTTAATCACGGAAGAGGGAGGTGAAAAGTGAGTAACAAATTAGCTAGCGGAAAAGATAAAAATAAAGATGTTGTGGGTATTATTGTTGGCGGTGGTCCTGCGCCGGGCATCAATGGTGTAATTAGTGCAGCGACCATTGAAGCTATTAATAATGGTAAACAAGTCGTGGGAATTGTCGGTGGATTTAAAAGTCTACTAGAAGGGCAAAGAAATATTTTGCCACTTACTATTAATAATGTTACTAGGATTCATGCAACAGGTGGTTCAATTCTTCGCACTTCGAGGGATTCTGCTGAAAATGCTAAAGCCAAATTTGGTACTTTACTAGCATCTCTCAAGAGTATGGGTATCAGGTATCTTATCACTATTGGTGGAGATGGTACCCTTCATATGGCTAATTGGATCGAAAAAGAGGCTCGTGGCTCAATTAGTGTCGTACATACTCCTAAAACAATAGATAATGACATTCCGTTGCCTGGTGGATTTGCAACTTTTGGTTATCAAACTGCGCGTCATGTCGGAGTTTCTATTATTAACAATCTCATGGAGGATGCGCGTACTACTGGACGTTGGTATTTTATTACAGTTATGGGGCGTCACGCTGGTCATCTTGCTTTAGGGATGGGAGAGGCCTCTGGTGCTACGTTAACGTTAATACCGGAAGAGTTTGGTAATGATAAATTATCTTTTAAAAAAGTCGCAGATGTTTTAACTGGCACAATTATTAAGCGTTTTGCCTCTGGTAAAGATTACGGTGTTGCTATTCTGGCCGAAGGAATTTCTGAAAAATTGGATATTGAGGAGTTAGAGCACTGCGGTAATGTTGAGCGAAATGAAAAAGGTGATATTAGACTTTCTGAAGTGCCGCTTGGTAAATTACTAAAAAATTATGTTAATGAAACGTTGCGGCCGATGGGAATTAAGATAGGTATTGTCGATAAAAATATTGGTTATGAGTTACGCGCGGCTAACCCCATCCCCTATGATCTAGAGTATGTAAGAAACCTTGGTTATGGTGCCATGCGTTATCTTTTGAAAGGCGGAACGGGGGCTATGATTGTTTGGTACGAGGGCAATATTAGGGCGATGCCATTTGTGGAGATGATGGATTATGCTACTGGCAGGATGAGGATTAGAACAGTAGATATCAATACTGAGACATATGAAGTAGCAAGAAAGTACATGATTAGGTTAGAGAGAGAGGATTTTACGGGCGAACGCTTACCAAGGCTTGCTAAGGTTGCCGGCATGACTCCAGAAAACTTTAAAGCGCGCTTCGAGTATATATTGGGTAATAATGTGGGCGTTTGTGTGCCGTGATTTATATAAAGTAAAAGTGTTTCTTGATGTTGTAGGCGTACAAATGGCACTTTAAAAATTTACCGCAAAATCAAGTTTAGGCTCGCCAACCATTCCCAATTGTTAGCAAAAGTAGCAAGCATCATTGATTGAGTGGCATTATAAAATAACTGGTAAAAACTTTGTCATTACTGGGGAAGTTAAGGTGATGCCAGATGTTTTGCCAGTACAGATGTAGTCTCAAGAGCTATCAACTATAGGTGATAATTTTTTTCATACTGAGTTTGGTTTAATTAATGGTGTGCCTGACTGGAGTCGAACCAGCGACCTTTGGCTTCGGAGGCCAACGCTCTATCCAACTGAGCTACAGGCACAGCTTTGATATATGTAGCTTGTATCATAGTCGCTTAATGGGCCTAAATCAATTTGTGGGAATTGTGCAAGAGCTCCTCCCCAAAACCCAAGCTCCCGTGTTGTGCATAAGTGTAAATTAATTTTTAATAAAGCCAAGTTTTGTTTTAGAAA
>CAZHSI010000010.1:0-45776 GCA_964535195.1 uncultured Coxiellaceae bacterium
GTGGGTTTATTAGTTACTAATGTAGTTAGTAGTGTTTACGCTGATACTGCTGCTACACCAAGCACTACTCAGGGGTTACTCTCGATGTTACCTATGATAATAATTCTGGTGGTCTTTATGTATTTAGCTGTTATACGCCCACAGTCCAAGAAGGCTAAAGAGCATAAGAATTTAGTTAGTAGCCTGCAAGCAGGGGATGAGGTTGTAACTATTGGTGGCATTTTAGGTAAGATTGAAAAAATTACCGATGATCTTTTGGTTATTAATATCGCTGAAAATACTAACATTACCGTGCAAAAAGGTGCAGTCGCCAATGTCGTACCGCGTGGCACGATAAAAGCAGCTCAATAGTAATGTTGGGCACTAAGTGAAGTTTATAGTGGAAAATATGATTTTTTAGGTTTAGGTTGTAGTTTTAAAAACTGGATCTTGTGGCTTTTGTCGCGGGATGACGGGGGGAGAACAAGGTTATGCAAAATCGCTATTCACGATGGAAAAATTGGTTACTAGTGTTTTTGCTAGTGCTCGCGGCTATTTATGCTTTACCAAACCTATTTGGCGAAGATTTGGCAATTCAAATTTCTGCCAGTAGTACGGCAGTTGCTACCCATGATCTTTTTGAACAAACCAAGAAAATTTTATCTGATAACGCTTTAAAATATACCAAGATCGAAAAGCAGCACGATAATACTGTCTTGGTACGTTTTATCGATGAAGAGATACAGATAAAGGCTCGAGATGTTGTAAAAAATGGTTTAGGTAGCGATTATGTTGTAGCTTTAAACTTACCATCCCGTGCCCCCAAGTGGTTACAAGCTTTAGGCGCCAATCCTATGAAGCGAGGGTTGGATTTACGAGGGGGAGTCCATTTTCTGTTGGCAGTTGATTTGAATGACATGATCAAAAAGCAAGAAGATGGTGATATTCGTTCAATTATTAACGATCTACGTGAAGTTGGGGTTCGTTACTTAGGTATAAATAGAATTCATCCCCATGGTATAGCGGTTACTTTCCGTGATGCTGAGAGCTTAGAAAAAGGGCAGGCAGAGCTTAGCAAACGTTTACGCAACTATTTATTTAATCCAGTGACAATTGGTGGGGTATTTAAGCTTCAAGTGCAGATGTCAGAAAAGGCAGTATTTGAGGTAGCTGATTATGCAATTGAACAAACGGTAACTACTCTTCGTAATCGGGTTAATGAACTAGGAATTGGTGAGGCTGTAGTGCAGCGACAGGGGGCAAGCCATATTAGTGTTGATTTGCCAGGGGTTCAAGATACCGTACGGGCGAAAGAGATTATTGGCAAAACCGCCACCTTGAAATTTCAAATGGTAGATGTGGAACATGATGCTGAGGCGGCTGCATCTGGAGATATGCCTCTTGGCTCAAAGCTATATGAATATGAGGGTAGAAAAATCCTCCTTAAGGATCAAGCGGTTCTTCGTGGTGATTCTATTACTTATGCTGCGGCAACCATGTCCCATGATGGCCGACCAGCTGTATCAGTGCACCTTGGTGGTGGCGGCGAGAGTACCTTTCATCGTGTTACCTCTGAAAACATTGGTAAACCTATGGCCGTAGTTTATGTTGAAGCAAAATCAGAACAACAAAAAGTCGATGGGAAGGAGATTACTGTTAGTCGCCAAGTGGAGCGTATTATTAGTGTGGCTACCATTCAGTCTGCTCTTGGGAACCATTTTGAAATTACCGGACTAAAAGGTGAAAAATATGCTCAAGATCTGGCACTTTTATTACGTTCTGGTGCATTAGGTGCTCCAGTTAGTTTTGCTGAAGAGTTTACGATGGGTCCGAGCATGGGAAAAGCCAATATTAATAAAGGTATTATGTCGATTGTTGTTGGTTATCTTTTTGTGATGAGTTTTATGATTTTTTATTATCGATTTTTCGGAGTAATTTCTAGTGTAGCTTTCTTTTTGAATCTGGTATTTATGACGGCAATCTTGTCGATTTTAGGTGCGGTTTTAACTTTACCTGGCATGGCTGGTATGGTGCTTACCGTAGGGATGGCGGTTGATGCTAGTGTTTTAATTTATGAGCGTATCCGGGAGGAGTTGCGTAATGGCATGAGTCCCCAGGCCAGTATTTATCACGGTTACGAACGAGCATTTACTACTATTGTTGATGCAAATATCGCCACTTTGATTGTTGCGATTGTTTTATATGCACTTGGCTCTGGTCCGGTAAGATGTTTTGCCGTGGTATTGACTATTGGTCTTATGACTTCAATGTTGACCTCAATAGTGTTTACTCGCGCTATTGTTAATTGGATTTATGGTAGTAGAAACGTTAAAAAATTATCGATTGGCATATAGCTTATTTACTGAGGGTATACGGTATGGAATTTTTTTCACATAGTACAAATATAGATTTTATGGCGCAACGAAAATGGGCGTTTTGGTTTTCGTCGCTTATATTAATATTTTCTATAGGATCTTTAGTCTTTAATAAATTAAATTTAGGCTTAGATTTTACTGGAGGGATGCAAGTACATGTGAGCTATGCCGAGGCTCCAGATCTTAATCAAGTTCGCGAGGCACTAGAAAAAGCTGGTATTGAGGCAGTGACACAGGCATATGGTAGTTCTAAAGATGTTGTGATCAAGCTGAAGTTACATAAAGATTTAAATCAGCAACAGATGACAAATAAAGTTATGCAAACGCTTACTGATGCTAAGTTGCTGCGTTCGGAAGTGGTGGGCGCGCAAATGGGAAAAACTTTAGTGACCAATGGGGTTTTAGCGGTTGTTATCGCTTTGCTTGGGACGATGATTTATATTGCTTTTCGTTTTGAGTATCGATTTGCTATTAGTGCTGCAATCTCTTTAATTCACGATCCCTTGCTTATTTTGGGGATATTTTCCTTTTTTCAAATTGAATTTGATTCGATTACTCTGGCAGCATTACTGACAGTCATTGGCTATTCTTTAAACGATACCATTGTGGTTTATGACCGGGCGCGAGAGAACTTTCGTAAAGTTCGTAAAGCAACCCCAGCAGAAATTATCAATTTATCAGTGAACCAAACATTGTCGCGAACAATCATGATATCAGGTTTAACCTTTTCTGTTGTTACTGCTTTGTTGATTTTTGGTGGTCAGATGTTGCGCGGGTTTTCCTTGGCGATGATGATTGGTATCGTTATTGGCACTTATTCTTCCATTTATATAGCCGGTTCTTTGGCCTTATTGTTTGGTCTTGACCGTCGTCATCTTATGCCGGCTGAGAAAAAAACAGTCGACAGCAGGCCGTAACATAGTACTCACTTCTCGCCATGACAATTCTGCATTTTGATGGGCAAAAGGGGTATATATTGATTTGTTGGCTGAATTATACCTCTCACAAACTGATTTTTGGGATAACCAAAAAAGGAAACCATGTCAGATCCAAAAATAAGAATTCTTGCCGAAGCAGCTTATCTCGTTGGTAAACAAGTCACCTTTGAAAACTACCAAAATATTATAGACCATAGTGACTATTTTGATTCTCTAAAAAAGCAGAAGTATGAGTGTCTTGCTGTTAAAGATAATGAGCAAGATGGTTTTTATGCTGTTGCTTTTGGCAATCGTAATCAAGAAATATTAGTTGCTTTGCGTGGAACCGATTTTTATAATTTTAACTTTCTCCCCTTGGCGCAGCCAATCACCAGTCTTATAGCGAAAGTTTTATTATCATGTGACTTATATAATGACTTACAAATAGCGTTGGGGGAAATTCCTGAACAATACGAGTCTGCTGAGGATTTTATTAGAAATCTTGTTACAACTTATCCATGTAGACCGATGGTTATTACTGGTCATTCTTTGGGTGGTCTTTTGTCACAATTAGTGGCAGTCAAGTTTGGTATCGAAGCTGTGGTTTTTGATAGCCCTGGGGCAAAAAAGATGATTGCCAAGTTGGTTGGCGAGAAAATCGCATCGCCAAAAATAACGATCATTAATGATCTACCTAACTTTATTAATACTCGTGGGGAACATATTAAAGTTCCCATAGTGCTAAATAACGGCGGGGCTCTTACTTTAAATGTAATCCGTAATTTTTTGGGAACTATGCCGCATAAACCGGGGAAGAAGGCTAAGTATTTATGTTCTCATGGTATGGAGGATATTTTAAATAGTATCAATGAAAATGGTTTTTATAAAACTATACCTATCAAAACTTGGCCTAAAAATAGTATATCGTTTTATAAAACTCGGGAAGCATATAACGCTATGCCGGAGATTTACGATACTTGTATTTATGAGATGTGGCAAAAACATAACAAAGGATTTTTAAAAACTAAGTCGGCAAGTTTTGAGGTGTACAAAGAGAATCTATTGCGGCGGGAGTTTTTGTAGGTATAGCAGGATTAGCGGTGGCGGTGGCTTCATTTGTATCATGTGTCGCACTTGTTTGGATAAAGGTGGCTATACTAGCAGCCTTGGGTTTTTTAATAGACATACCTAGTATGCAAATAATTCTGGTAATGTATTTAGATGTATTAAATAAAGTTTTTGACAACAAAAGTTGCAGAAAAAGATGTCCTGCTTTTGTAAACCGTAGAGCAAACCTCCCCCAATTTTTGTATTTGCCCATCCGATCACCAATGGTTGATAAAACCCATAAAAAAGCGCGCCTGCCCTCCATAAATCTTTTGACCGCAGGAGTGTTTCTTATAATAGCTCTTGTCATTCTATCAGCATGTGGTGGACGGGGAATGCTTGCTTTTTTCTGTTGATTGCCAACTGATTCTTGCGGTCTGGTTGTTTCGTCTGCTATCCCATATACCTGATCATATTTTTCATATTCTCTTGTTGCTTGTTCCCAGCACTCTTTAAGTATGCTATTAGCCCACCAGGTTGGTATGTCTTTGGTTTCTAGGTTCCACAATATGGCCGTATTCGTCTTGAGGTAAGCTTGTATGCTGCCAATACTGTCTTCCTGTATTTGTTTTTGGAACTTAGTTAGTTGTTCTGGGTAGGCTAATGCTAGTTCTTCATAGATACCAATTGATATCCCTGTAACCATGGGAAAATAAACAGTGTCATAAATAAGATCCCTTGCATAAGACCAACATGAGGTGCCGATAATCCAGTATACTTCTTTTACTACGTAGAGGAGGGCTAGTATTCCTCTTTCTACCATTATGGTTTTTTCTGCTAGTTCTAGAGAGCTAGCGAATTTGTTAAGAAAAAGATCGCCGGCTTTTTCACCAAGATATCTACCTGCCCAATCTATATTGATAAAAAACAAACTGCATCCAGCTGAAAAGGCGGCAGGAATACAATCAGCAAGAAAAAAAATTCTGCCACCATGTCCCATTTCGGCAAATCTTTTTTTACCGCCAATCTCATCTTGACTGTAAAGTTCTCTAAGTTTTTTTCCTACGGCTACTCTATTTTCAGTTGGCGAATACACAAAGTCATCGCCGCGAAGTACAGCTTCCGCATGTTTAGGAATCATACCACTTCTTCCTATTATCCCATTATAAGCATCTTTAAAACATTGGACCTCTTCTTGATAAAGTTGTTGGGCACGTTCAATCAGCCCAGTTCTGGTTTTGGAAGCTTCTGGAGCATGTTGTATGTATTCTTCTAGCTCTTGATATACCCCTAAGAATTCTTGTTGTATTTGCGATAGTCCTTGCGTCCCCTGAGTTCCTTGAGAGTCTTTTAAACGCTTCCCCATGGTGGTTGATATTTTGTTTTCAAATCCTATGAGGAGCGATTGAACAAATGTTATTATTGGATAATAAGAAATAATTTGGGAGAGTGTTTTTAGGGATTTAAACGGATTAGCTAAATTTTTATTAAAAAATACTGGTAAAAGATGGGATAGATAATGCCAGCGACCACATGTCCTTTTTTTTGCAGGAGCCTCCAGGTTGATCCCGGTTAGTCCCGTTAATTTTACTATTCTATAAACCATGGCATCAAGGGAGTATATTATTGCAAGGGCATCAATAAAAAATTGCGCATGGCTGTTGTTTTGAGTTTCTGGGGGTGTTGTTGGAGCGGTAAGCGGTGATGGCGAGCGGCTTTCCGTACATGATGGCCCAATGGCTGGCGGCTTACTTGTGAGCATAACATTCTCCCTGTTAATCTTTTATTTCTGCTTCCTGCATAACTGAATTACACATATCACCAATAATGGTTTCATATGCTTGTTTTGATATTATGGCATCTCTAATTTTTATTACTTCATTTTTTATCGGATGGTTTTTTAAAATCTGCTTTCTTACTTTTTGCAAGTCTTTTAAAACTTGCTGATAGTAAGCGATGTTATTATTAACCTCGTGGTTGTTTTGTAAGGCGGTAATTATTATTTTATTAAGTTTGTCTTCAACCACTTTTTGGTATTCATCGGTATCAAAAGAAAGCAACGCTTCCCAAAGAAATAAACCATTTATTGGTAGATTAGCAAAGGCAAGTTTTAATCTTAGAACAGGATCGGTGAGCTCAGTTAACATACATTTCTCCATAAATGTACTATAGCAACATTGACAGTTAAATAATAAAAATTCTATTATCCCTATTTCATATAGAAAATACTACAATTTATCGTTTTTGTAAACTGTATATGGCAATTCTAATTTTTATGATACGATTTTGTTTGTTGAATCAAGAGTAAAAACAGATGGTTATTTCGCTAGCCCCAGCAATTAATATTTCTAAACTTCATGTTCGTTATCAGCATCATTGGCTTTTTGATCAATTTGATTTTTCTTTACCGGGAAATCAATGGACCTGTTTACTTGGACCAAGTGGTATCGGTAAAACTTCACTTTTACGATTTATTGCTGGTTTGCCATATGATGTCAATACCGAATGTTTTGGCAAAATTGTCACCTCTGATAACCTACCTCTAAGTGGTAGATTAACCTATATGACGCAACAAGATTCTTTATTACCGTGGTTGACAATATTAGATAATGTTTTACTTGGTTTTTATTTACGTGGTACGAAAATTGATGCAAGTCTTAAGGATCAGGCTAATTTTTTACTTGATAAAGTAGGGTTAACCCAGGTTAAGAAAATGAAACCCAGCCAATTATCCTATGGAATGAGGCAGCGGGTGGTTTTGGTTCGAACTTTACTCGAAGATCGGATGGTTATTTTAATGGATGAACCTTTTTCAGCATTAGATCTCATAACGCGACTGCAATTACAAGATTTGGCAGCGTCATTATTGAGAAATCGGACGGTGCTCTTAGTTACTCATGATCCGCTAGAAGCCTTGCGTTTAGGGCAGCAAATTTATATTATTGGTGGCAAGCCGGCAAAAGTCATGAATGTAATTAAACCAGATGGTGCAGTACCCCGTGCGTTTGACGATGAAAACCTACTTCGGGCACAAGCAAGGTTAATGAAAATATTAACATTATGATTTTATTTCGTGGCATCATCAGCGCAGTGATCTTAATTTTGCTTTGGCAACTCGGGGTTGTTGTTTTTAGTTTGCCGCCTTATGTTGTACCTTCCCCTCTTTTGATTTTGCGTAGTTTACAGCAGCATGGGGGATTGATTTTTACCGAGTCTATTCCTACGATGATTGAAGCAGGAGTTGGGTTTATTTTGAGTTTATTTTTTGGCGGGTTCTTTGCTTTGCTGCTTGCCTATTTGCGGCCAGTACGTCTTTGGTTTTTGCCGTTTTTGTTAATTAGTCAAGCGTTGCCAGTTTTTGCTATTGCGCCAATCTTTCTTATTTGGTTTGGTTATGGGATGGCATCAAAAATTGCTGTTACCAGCTTAATGTTATTTTTTCCCATTACCAGTTCTTTTTATGATGGTCTACAGAGTACGCCAGAGCATTACTTGGATTTAGCAACGACTATGAATGCTACTAAGTGGCAAACTTTATGGTGGATTCGTGTACCTATGGCGCTTAAATCTTTTAGTAATGGGTTGCGTGTTGCAGCTACTTTTGCCCCGATGGGTGCAGTAATTGGCGAGTGGGTTGGGGCAAGTCAAGGGCTGGGGTTTTTAATTTTAAACGCTAATTCGCGAATGCAGATTGATTTAATGTTTGCTGCGATTTTGGGATTAATCATTTTAACTTTAAGTTTTTATTATTTAATTGATTTGGTGATTAAACGGTTAGGGAAGGGTTGGTTAGCATGAAAAAAATTTGGCAAAATATATTAATAATAATTATCTTGTTATTTGGTAGTTGTGTTGTAGTTTTAGCTGATAAACCGCGAGAGCTTATCGTGGTACTTGATTGGTTTACAAACCCCAACCATGCCCCATTATTTGTAGCCGAGCAGGAGGGGCTATTTGCAAAATATGGTCTTAAAGTTAAGCTGATTATTCCAGCCGATGCTACTCAAGGAGAGAAGATGGTAGGAGCCAATCGCGCAGATGTCGCTATAACTTATCAGCCAACCTTGGTATCTCATGTGGTTCAAGGATTACCCCTTATCCGTTTTGCTACTTTAATTGCCGGTCCATTAAATTGCGTAGTTACTTTGGGCAATGGTCCTGTTCGTTCTTTAAAAGATCTGAGGGGTAAACGGATTGGAACAAGTGCTGCCGAAATTGATAATGTTATTTTTACTACCATGTTAAACCACGTTGGTTTAAGTTTAAAAGATGTTGAGGTGGTTAATATTGGTTTTAATCTTACCTCGGCTTTGCTTACCCAAAAAATAGATGCTTTTGTTGGTGGTATGCGTAATTTCGAACCAAAGGCTATAACTTTGGCAGGGAAAGTAGCGCAAGTTTTTTATCCGGAAAAGTATGGTTTTCCAAAATTTGATGAGTTAATTTTGGTTACCAATAAAAATAAAGTACATGACGAAGTGTTGGTTAGTTTTACTCGTGCCTTAGAAGATGGGGTTTCTTACCTTCGGAACAATCCGCATAAAAGTTGGGAAAAGTTTGCGCTCCTTCACCCCGAGTTAAATAACCAGTTGAATAAAGAAGCGTGGTTTGCAACCTTGCCATATTTTGCAACCTTTCCCGCCAAATTAGATAACAAGCGTTATCAAGAGCTTGCACGATTTATGTGGCAAAAGAAACAAATTGTGAGGTTACCCGAAGTTGCAGAGTATGCCGTGGAATTGTACTAAGCATGTATCTATTGATGTTCGGTGTGTTTTATTGAAAAAATACAACCAAGTGCGATTAAAAGTGTCCCAAACCAAAAGTACATGCTTGGTGCATGCCGCCAAAATATCCAATCAAAAAGCCCGCCAAATACTATGTTAAAATATAATAACGGTGCAACGATTTTAGGTGGGGTATATGACATGGCTCTGGTTATTAGCTCTTGATAGGCCGTGCCGGTAATACCAATTAACAGGAGCGTTGTTAATGTCCCTGAGTCGGGAGTTTTCCAGCTAAATATAGTACAAATACCACTTAAGACAAAGGTAAGGGAAAAAAAGTATACCATGATCGTATACGGTGTTTCGTCTTTGGCTAGCTCGTAGACACCGATAAGCGATATTGCGGTCGTAATGCCAGAAATCAATGCAATCAAAGTTATGGGATTAAAGTTATGACTATACGGTTTGAGAATGAAAGTTATCCCAACAAAACCAGCAATTAAAGCTAGCCAGGTTTTTATGTTGGTTTTTGTACCAAAAACGATCAGGCTTAAAATGGGGATAAATAATGTGTAAGTCATAGCAAGCGAAGTTGCGTCTGCTAGTGGTACATATCTTAGGGCATAGTAAAGAGAAAACATGGAAATAAAACTGCTCGTGGCTCGTATTAGGTGCAGTCCAAAATGTTTGGTTTTTAGCGAAAACTCTTTACCGCATAATTTTTTGTAGTTTAGGACCAAAATTATCCAAAATAAGCTTACTGTGGTGCGAAAAAATACTGTCATACTCTCGGTAGTGTTTTTAGCGATCAGCTTAACTAAGAGAGTCATGATGCTATAACAGATTGCGGCGATGATAGTAAAGATAATGGTGCGTATTATTCGGTTAGAGTTTGTTTTTTCTGGTCGGTTCATGTTTGTATATTATCACAGGGATGGTTGCAACCTATTAAAATCTAAATTTCCTTGAAGCTCAAGTATGGAAGGTTACCAAAGGGGAGAGCTGCACCCCTTTTGGACGAGTCTGGTTTACTTCTCTGGCTAAGTCAAAAATTTGATTAGTTATTGTTCCTAGAAGCCCAATCCTGCCGCTTGCAAAAAGCTTTCGCCTTAGGTTAGGGGTGGTGGTTTATTGTGTTTGACAATCCCGAATATTTTGATATATAGTGGCAAAAAGTGGTTTATAGTGGAATAAAGTGGTTGAGGTTTTGGAAAAATGTTTCGTGGGATTAACGCCATCAACTTAGATACTAAAGGTCGCATGATCATGCCGGCGCGTTATCGATCTGAGTTGTACAATATGGCAAAAGGGCAGTTGGTAGTTACCATCGATGCTGAAGAAAAATGTTTATTACTTTATCCGCTACCTATTTGGGAAGAGATCGAAAAGAAAATTGAAAGCCTACCTAGTTTTAATCAGGTAACCAGAAGAATTCAACGTTTATTAATTGGACATGCTACTGAGTTAGAGGTGGATGGCAATGGTCGTTTATTATTGCCTCCTCTTTTGCGGGAATATGCCAGTATTAATAAATATGTGATGTTAGTTGGCCAGGGAAAAAAGTTTGAGGTCTGGGATAAAAAAGTTTGGAGCGAGGGTCGAACGAAATGGCTAGCGAACGGATTAGGTGGTTTAGAAGTTTTACCTTCAGAGTTACAGCAATTATCGCTATAACATGAAGACTGATGACAGATTTATGGATGATCAACATAGACCGGTATTGTTAGGAGAGGCAATTGACGGTTTGATAGTTGAAGGAAGCGGCGTTTATATCGATGCAACTTTTGGTCGTGGTGGTCACAGCCAGGAGATTTTAAAGCGCATCGATAGGGATAGTGTTTTGATCTGTATTGACAAAGATATTGAAGCGATACAAGTAGCAGAACAATTTGATGATAAACGCATAATTATTAGAAAAGGATCTTTCATTAAGCTCAAGTCTTGGTTGGATGAGCTTAAATTTACAGGAAAGGTCCGCGGTATTTTGTTTGATTTAGGAGTTTCATCGCCGCAATTAGATGATGCATCGCGTGGTTTTAGTTTTCTGCGTGATGGCCCTTTAGACATGCGCATGGATAGAGGCCAGCCGTATAGTGCTGCTATGTGGCTTCGGGAAGCTAAGGAGGGCGATATTGAAAAAGTGCTACGAGAGTATGGAGAAGAACGTTTTAGTAGGCGGATTGCTAGAGCCATAGTTAAAGAACGTGCTATAGCACCTATTCTAACAACAGGAAGATTAGCTGAGATAGTAGCCCATGCCAATCCTAGGTGGGAAGAGCATAAACATCCGGCGACGAGAGCTTTTCAAGCAATTCGTATTTTTATTAACAACGAATTGCAAGAGTTGTCTATCTGTTTAGAGCAAAGTTTAGATGTATTAGCAGTAGGTGGTCGTTTAGCCGTAATCAGTTTTCATTCGCTAGAAGACCGGATTGTAAAAAATTTTATAAAAAAACATCGAAGTGGTGATATGCCTGAGTGGTTGCCCGTCTATGAAAAGCAACTTAGGCGGCGTCTTAAATGTGTAGGAAAGTCTATCCGCGCGACTAGAGAAGAGGTGCGTGTTAATCCGCGCTCTCGTAGCGCAACATTAAGGATAATGGAGAAATTATAATGAATGCCGTGGCACGAACAGCTTTTGTTGAAGATAGTTTTGTTAAAAGTATATCTTTAGGTTTTGAGTTACCAGAACTAAAAATCTTTATTCTCATGTGCTTACTGCTGTTATCAGCATTGGGTGTGGTTTACGTTAAAGATCTTAATCGTCGCTTATTTATAGCCCATCATAAATTGCAAGTAGAAGCAGAACAACTACAAATGAATACCAACAAGTTGTTATTAGAGTATGGTGCTTGGGGTTCGCAAGCGCGAGTACAAGTTGTTGCGCAAACTAAGTTACAAATGCAAATTCCGCCATCTACCGATGTTATGATGGTTAAAGTCTAATCATGAAAGAGCCTGGTGAATATATATGGCGCCTAATGATTTTGGTTGCGGTTTTGCTGGCAATAATTTTGGGATTGGTTGGTAGGATTGTTTATCTAGGTATTATCAAGCATGACTTTTTACTTGACCAAAGTAATATTCGTAGTGTACGTGAGATTAATACTCCAGCGCACCGCGGTATTATTACCGACCGTAACGGTGAGATCTTTGCCATTAGTATACCCATAGCATCGGTTTGGGTTAACCCTAAGTTATTTAATGCTACGAGGGTCGAAGAAAATAGTTTAGCTAAGATGCTTGAAATGCCATTAGAAACTATTAGGAAAAAGATTACCACGCAAAAAACTCGAGGGTTTGTTTACTTAAAACGCTCGCTCCCTTTAGAAAAAGCAGAAAAAATTAAGGCCTTAAATATCTCAGGGATTTTTTTAGAAAAGGGTTATAAGCGTTATTATCCAGAGGGAGAGGCGGCAGCGAATATAGTTGGTTTCACAAATATCGATGATCAAGGACAAGAAGGGTTAGAGTTGGCATATGACTCGTGGTTGCGGGGAATACCGGGAAAAACCCGTGTTGTCAAAGATAGGTTGGGTAATACAATTACTAACCTTGGGGTATTAGTAGAACCACGTGAAGGACGTAATTTGACGCTAAGTATTGATAGGCGTATTCAATATCTAGCTTACAGTGAGCTAAAAAATGCAGTTACAAAATATCATGCGGACTCTGGGTCGGTTGTGGTACTTGCGATTAAAACCGGGGAAGTTTTAGCTATGGCCAACTTTCCAAGCTTTGATCCTAATAACCGAGTTGGGGTGCCGACAGTTAATATGCGTAATCGAGCAGTTACCGATCTATTTGAACCGGGATCATCGATAAAAGCTTTTACTGTTGCTAATGCTTTAAACAGTGGTAAATATTTTCCCCATACGGTTGTTAATACTAATCCAGGGGTATTAAAAGTTGACGGTCACAATATTTATGATGACAAACATAGAAACAATGGGGTACTTACAGTAAAGGGGGTATTAGAGAAGTCCAGTAATATTGGTGTAGCTAAAATGACTTTATCATTACCAAGTGATAGCTTATTAAAGTTACTTCGTAGTGTAGGTTTTGGTCAAAGCACGCAGAGCGGATTTCCTGGAGAGGCGGTAGGAGTTTTACCAGACAATTTAAAATGGCGACAGTTTGTATTGGCGACGCTCGCTTTTGGTTATAGTATCTCAGTAACACCACTACAAATTGCTAATGCATATGCGGTTATTGCTTCCCAAGGTTTGTTACGACCAGTTACTTTTGTCAAGACCGATAAAGAGACTCCAGGTAAACAAGTTTTACCAAAAAAGCTTTGTCAGCAAATGCTTGGTATGTTAGAAGCAGTAATAGATATTGGCACTGGTAAAAAAGCGCAAATTCCTGGGTATAAAGTTGCGGGAAAAACTGGTACGGCCTATATTGCATCACCAAGGGGTGGTTACTACGCTGATCGCTACTTTGCTAATTTTATTGGTATTGCTCCAGTAAGCGATCCCCAATTGGTTATTTTTGTTTTGATAAAAAACCCCCGGGGTTTATTGTATCACGGTGGTCAGGTGGCTGCCCCAGTGTTTGCTAATGTTATGAACGGTGCTTTACGAGTGTTAGCGATTCCACTGGATGCGGTAGATAGTATTTAATGATACCCCGTGCCAAATGAATTGATGCTTGGTCGCTGCGCATTGCGCGCGGACCTCGTTTACGTAGATGTAAACTCCAGTCGTGCGCAGCTTGGCTTCGCGCCTGAGTTCATTTTGTGCAGGGTATAGTGAAAACAATACTTTATCCTGAAAATCTATTTGTGAGGAGTATAATTATGCCAGAAATTAGATTAAGCGATCTTTTATCAGACATTTTACAAATAAATGCTGAATCTGATTGTTTAATTAGCGGTATTACTCTTGATAGCCGTATGGCCAAAAGTGGCGATCTATTTTTAGCTTGTATTGGAGCGGAGGTTGATGGTAGGAGTTTTATTGAGGATGCCATAGCTAAAGGAGCGGTAGCTGTTCTTTGTGAGGATAACCGTCCAAATGTCTCTTTAGCAAAGGAGATACCAATTATAGTCGTGCCTAATTTACGGCAGAAAATTGGCTTAATTAGTGCTAAATTTTACGATTATCCCACTAATAAGCTAACCATGATTGGAGTTACTGGTACTAATGGTAAGACCTCAATTACGCAGTATGTTGCTACTATCTTAACCAAGCTTGGAGTGCCATGTGGTATTATTGGTACTATTGGTGCTGGTTTTCCTGGTAAGCTTGATGCTACAGTGAATACCACACCTGATCCGGTTACTTTACAACGCTTGTTATTTGAATTTGTGACAGCTGGAGCCAAGGTTGTGGCTATGGAAGTTTCGTCGCAAGGTTTAGTTCACGGCCGGGTAAGTGGGATTACTTTTACAATTGCAGTGTTTACTAACTTAACTCGCGAACATTTAGATTATCATGGCACGATGGAAAATTATGGTGAAGCGAAAAAAATGTTATTTTCTCAAGGTAAACTGCAACACGCGGTTATTAACGCGGATGACGAATTTGGGCGTAGCTTAATCCAAGAGCTTAAATCGTCGCTTAAGGTTTATGCCTACACGCTTTCACAAGATTTGGCTCTTCCTGTTCCTACAATTAAAGCACAAGATATTGCTATAAAGTCGGCAACGATGTTAGCTCACGTTATTACCCCATGGGGTGATGGTGCATTACGAAGTAAGCTTTTAGGCAGATTCAATTTAAGTAATTTATTGGCAGTGCTTGGCGTTTTAGGAATTATGCAGATTGGAATTAACGATGCTTTGACTGAAATTACTGACCTTGAGGCAGCGATTGGTAGAATGCAGGTTTTGGGTGGTGATAACAACCAACCTTTGGTTATTATTGACTATGCCCATACGCCAGATGCTTTAGAACAATCTTTACTTACTTTACAAGAGTATTGTCAGGGCGCTTTGTGGTGTATTTTTGGCTGTGGTGGGGATCGTGATCGTGGAAAGCGTTCGCTTATGGGGAAAATCGCTGAGCGGTTAAGTGATCATGTTATTATTACTAACGATAATCCGCGTACTGAAGATCAAAAGCAAATTGTAGATGATATTTTGCAAGGGTTGCTCTGTCCTTGGGCGGCTGAGATAGAGTATGATCGTGCGACCGCGATACAATATGCTATTAATCAGGCACAAAAAAATGATATAATTTTAATTGCTGGGAAGGGTCATGAGGATTACCAGATTATTGGTAAAGACAAGGTGCCTTTTAGCGATAGCGATGTTGCTGTTCAGGCTTTGCACAGTAAACATTAGGATAATTTTCAAGATTTTTATATGGAGGGTGCATTATGTTTAAGTGGATTAAAGGACATGCTAATAAAATTAATGATGTTTTGAGTGACTTTAGCGATCAAATTGATGAAGTGACCGATGACATGGCAGATGGCGTTGAACAAATGTTAGAAGACAATGACGAAGTTTCCGCAGCAGATTTATTACAAGCTGGGGAAAAAAAATTGAGAAAACTTGCTAGGCAGGCAGAAAGAGGGGTAGGTCAAATTGCAGAAACCCTTGGAATAACACACAAGAGCCAAGGAGAAAAAGCTTTAGCTGCTATAATAAAATTTTTAACAGAGGATCTTCCTAATTGGTTTAGAGAGGTTATGGGAACTATCCGTAATCCCCGTTTATCATCTCAGCAAAAAGCGACCGCAGTTAGAGGACGTGGCGAAGCTTTTAGTGCGGCCACTCGGTGTACTTTAGGTGCAGAGGGGAAACCAGCAAGTAAACCAGTTAAAAGCGAAAGAGCAAAAAGACATGCTCAACGAGTGGAAGAGCTCAGAGCAAAATATAGGCTGCCGCCGCCAACAGGGCAAGCTCCACACCTATAAGAAGATAGAAAACTACATTGTTTACTAAACTAGAAAACTTACAGATTCATTATAAGATTAGCGGGAGCGGTGAACCTATCATTTTGCTACATGGTTGGGGGCGCGATGCGGGCTATTTTTCTAAATTGGCCGAGTATTTGACGCAGAAGTTTACGGTTTATGCTGTAGATTTGCCGGGTTTTGGTTTGAGCACTTCTCCAGATGCTATTTGGGGAAGTGCTGAGTATGCTCAGTTTGTTGAGAGCTTTATTAAAGAATTACAAATCAATCAGCCAATTTTATTGGGTCATTCTTTTGGGGGAAAGGTCGCCATTAACTTAGCAGCCTCGAGGCAGGTCGGGGTAAAACAATTAATTTTAATTGGCAGTTCAGGAATTTTATTGCCAAAATCATTAAAGGTGAGGGGTAGGATTTATTTTTTTAAACTGCTGAAGTTTTTAGTTAAGTTACCTATAATAAAAAACATATTTGCTGCAAGAATGGAGCTGTACAGAAAAAAATATGGTTCCAAAGACTACCAAAGTGCCAGCGGAATCATGCGAGCAATTTTGGTTAAAACTGTTAATGAAAATGTAGTTAAATTATTACCACGAATAAAAATTCCCGTTTTGTTATTATGGGGAGACGGGGACCAAGAAACGCCACTTGCCGCAGGACAGATTTTGCATGAAGCCATGGTAAATTCACAATTAAAAATAATTTCAGGAAGTGGCCATTTTCCTTTTCTAGATAATTGGGAAAAAGTTAAGGTAGAATTAGAAGATTTTTTGAGATTGTAGAGAATATATGTCAGGTATTACTTACGCTATTTTATTTTTCTTTATCCTCTCGTTAATGGGGCATGTCTGCTATACGATCTGGAAAATAAAAAAGCATTTACATATGCTGCAGCTTAATGCTTATTTTAACGATCGTTACCTTGATTGGTTGTATAAAAATAGATCCCGGGTGTTTGGTATAAAAGATTTAGAACCGTTAGTGGCAATGGTCGGCATGTTTTTTTATATCCCTTTGGTGTTTTTAATATTATTTGCGCTAATCTATTTTCGTCTTTTTTTGGGGCGTTCCGTTAAACCAGAAAAAAAACCTTTGGTGCTTACTGCGCGTGCCTGGCGCCTATTTATCGTTAACCTTGGTTTTATCGTAATCCTGTATCTTGGATTGTTTACTGTTTTATGGGGTAAGGGCGAAAAATGGTTTGAAATAGCTATGGTGTTTTTGGTGGTTTATAACTTTTTTATACCGTTTTTTATAATCTTAGCTAATCTACTGCTGTTGCCATTAGAAAAATTAATCCAATATAAATATGTTCGTGAAGCTAGCTTTTATATAGCAACTTTAACCAATTTAAAAATAATCGGGATTACTGGTAGCTTTGGTAAAACTACTACTAAATACATTTTAATGGAAATTTTGCGCCATAAATTTAATACCTTAAAGACCCCAGGAAGTTATAATACTCTTATGGGTATTACTAGAGTTATTCGTCGAGAGCTAAAGCCAATCCACAATGTTTTTGTAGTGGAAATGAGCGCGAAAAAGCCTGGTGATATTGCTGAAATTTGCCGCATGGTTGAACCGCAATATGGGTTAATTACTGCTATTGGTGAACAACATCTCGAAACTTTTGGTACGGTTGACAATATTAAGAAAACGAAAAATGAGCTTATAGTTGCGTTACCTTCTTATGGCAAGGCGTTTTTTAATATGGATGATGCTGGTTGTCGGGAGTTGGCATCTATCGCTAAGTGTTATGTCGTTACTTATGGCATGATCGAGGAAAAAGTTGATTATCGGGTTTCTGAATTAGGGTTCAATGAGCATGGTAGCAGTTTCAAAATAACTCGTACTCGTGATAACGCTCAAGCGGTTTTTCAGACGAAGTTACTGGGTAAACATAATGTTTATAATATTCTGGGGGCGGTAGCTGTAGCTAGCGAGTTAGGAGTAGAGCTGTCCGCGATGGTAAATCCGTTGCAACATGTTGCTGCAGTGCCACACCGTTTAGAACTAAAGAGAGTAGGCAAAGACATTATTTTTATTGATGATGCTTTTAACTCTAACCCTGTTGGTAGCAAGATGGCGCTTGAAGTACTAGGGCAAATTTCAGGTAAACGCAAAATTATTATTACCCCTGGCATGATAGAGTTAGGTGTCAAAGAACATGCATATAACGAACGCTTTGGTGAAGAGATTGCTGCCGTTTGTGATTATGTTATTTTAGTGGGAAAGAAGCAGACTGTAGCCCTACAAAAAGGGCTAAAAAATAAACAATATTTAGATGGTCAGTTATTTATAGCCGAAGATTTTGCCGCGGCTAAAAAACACTTGGAAAAGATCTTACAATCTGGTGATGTGGTGTTGTTTGAAAATGATTTACCAGATAATTATGGGGAATAAATGTCTATGTTAACCGTTGCAGTAATTTTTGGTGGTAGAAGTGTTGAACATGAGATCTCGGTGGTTTCTGCTCAGCAATGTATTCAGGCCATTGATAAAGATAAATATCACGTGGAGCCTATTTATATTTCAAAAGAGGGGCGCTGGTATTGCGGCAACGACTTTTTAAAACTAGAAAATTTCCGTAATTTAGAAAAACTACTTAGCGAAAATTCACGAATTATTATTAATCAAAATGCCGGTGTAAACAATTATTATCGGGAATCTAGCAGTATTTTTTCTCGAAAAAAGCCTATTAATATTGATATAGCTTTTCCCATTACGCATGGTACTTATGGAGAAGATGGGTCGCTGCAAGGTTTGTTTGAGACCATGAATATCCCTTATGTGGGTTGCGACGTTTTGGCGTCGGCAGTAGCAATGGATAAAATCGCTACCAAAATGTTATTGCAATCTCAAGGCGTCAAGGTGCTAGATTATTTTTGGTTTTATAGTAATAGATGGTTGCAAGAAAAAAACGAATTAATGGTTAATATCAAAAATAAGTTTAGTTATCCTTTAATAGTAAAACCAGGTAACTTGGGTTCGAGTATTGGCGTAGCTGCTGTCAATACTGACGCTGAACTAGAGGACGCGATTGATCTGGCTGTTCGCTTATCACAGCGGGTGTTACTGGAGCCTAAGGTAAAAAATCTAAAGGAAGTAAATTGCGCCGTACTTGGTGATCATGATTTTGTTGAAGTGTCGGTGTGTGAAGAGCCAATTCGCTCCGATGAGATTCTGTCATATCAAGATAAATATTCTAGTGGTGCTAAAAATAAGTTTGGTTGTGGCGCCAAACAAGCGACTGCAAGTGCCGGGATGAGTGGCGCCAAAAGGCGAATTCCTGCTGAGATTTCCCCGGCTTTAAGCACCAAGATTCAGGAGATTTCGCGCCAGGTTTTTATCAATTTAAATTGTAATGGGGTGGTCAGGATTGATTTTTTAATTGACCAAGATACGCAAGAAATATATTTATGCGAGCTAAATACCATTCCAGGTTCTCTGGCTTTTTATTTATGGGAGCCACTGGGTAAAAACTTTACCGCATTGACTGAACGTTTAATTGAATTAGCCTTGAAGAGATACCGCGAGAATAATAACTTGATTGTGTCTTATAGTAGCAATATCCTTAGTAATTGGTGAAGTAATTATGCTATTTTGTGTCGCAAAATTATTGGAAACTTATTATCGTGGTTTTCACGTTTTTCATTATATTACCTTACGTTGTGTATTAGTTGCTCTAACCTCTTTATTGGTGGCTTTGTTGATTGGCCCAATTGTTATCCGTAAGTTAATTTATTACCAAGTTGGCCAAACTGTTCGTTTAGATGGTCCCAAGAGTCATCTCCAAAAATCTGGCACTCCCACGATGGGAGGAGTTTTAATTCTCATTGCGGTTATTTTTGGGGTTTTGTTATGGGCTGACCTAAGTAGCCGTTATATTTGGGTTATTCTACTGACTACCCTTGGTTTTGGTCTTATTGGTTTTGTTGATGATTATCGTAAACTAATTTTAAAAGATTCGCGTGGTTTATTGGCACGACAAAAGTTTTTTTGGCAGTCACTGATTGGCTTGGGGGTTGCCGTGTTTTTATTTGTTACCGCGAAATGGTCTACGGAAACTCAGCTAATTATCCCATTTTTTAAGTTGTTACGTTTTGAACTCGGTTGGTTTTATATAGTTTTTGTATATTTTGTTATTGTTGGTACCAGTAACGCAGTTAATTTGACCGATGGTTTAGATGGTTTGGCAATTTTGCCGGTAGTGATGGTTGCTGGGGCTTTGGGGATTTTTGCTTATGTTAGCGGTAACTTAATTTTTGCTAAATATTTGTTGATTCCGTATGTTCCTGGAGTTGGTGATGTGGCAGTGTTTTGCAGCGCTATTATTGGTGCCGGTTTGGGCTTCCTATGGTTTAATACTTACCCCGCCCAAATTTTTATGGGTGATGTTGGTGCTCTTGGTCTAGGTGCGGCTTTGGGGGTAATTGCAGTGATTGTGAGGCAAGAATTAGTTTTAATGATTATGGGTGGGGTATTCGTTCTTGAAACTGTTTCGGTAGCATTACAAGTTGTTTCATTTAAATTAACAGGTAAACGCATTTTTAGAATGGCGCCAATCCATCACCATTTTGAACTTAAAGGTTGGCCTGAACCAAGAGTGATTGTGCGCTTCTGGATTATTACCTGTATTTTAGTTTTGCTAGGACTAGCAACGCTAAAACTGCGTTAAAAACTATCTTTCAAGGATAACTGTTATTTTTCTGGTCATTTAGCGGCGAGCATTAATGAGTTGATATGAACTCAGGATGTATTTACAAGTAATATAGTATCACTAGGTACAAATCCTGCGTTTAGAAGGACAAGAGGGGTATATGTTTACTAGAATTAAAATTATTTTATTACTATTATTTACGTTATTCTTAATTAATGGTTGCGTGAGTTTGCCGCAACAGATGAAACAGGCCGAAGTTGTGGAAGCTAGAAGTCAAGTGTCTTCGGTGCAAGCAGAACCTCACAATATAGTTCTGATGCTGCCACTAAAAGGCCAGCTTGCAGTTAGTAGTCAAGCTATTCGTAATGGTTTTTTGGCTGCTTATTATTACTCACGTGAAGCGCGTCCTAATGTTAATATCAAAATTGTTGATACGACTGATGGCAATATCTTAGCGTTGTACCAGCAGGCAATTATTGAGGGTGCTGAAGTAATCGTTGGTCCATTAACTAAGAAAGAAGTAGAAACTATTATGCATTTTGACTCGTTGCCAATACCCGTCATTGCTTTAAATACTCTTGATGATTACCCGCGTAATTTTGCGCCAAATCTTTATCAATTTGGTCTGTTGCCGCAAGATGAGGCGATGCAGGTTGCGGTGAAAATGATGCAAGAACTGCACGATCGTGTAGCAATTATTGCGCCAAATAATACTTGGGGTAGAAAAATAGTTGCCGCGTTTAAGAGTAAGTACCAAGAGCTCGGTGGTCAGGTGGTTGCTACTTTAGATTACCGTACTGCTTTAGGTTTATCAGAGCAGATCTGTCCTTTTTTAGCTCACGATGCTACTAAACTATGCGGTATAACCAAAGCGAAAGATAAAAATAAGAAGCAAGAAAACTCGGATGAGGTCAGGAGACGCCAAGATATTAATGCTATTTTTTTAGTAGCTGAGGCACCTACAGCGCGGCAAATAGTGCCTCTACTTAAGTTTTATTACGCTGAAGATTTACCCACGTTTTCAATTTCCGCTATTTATAGCGGAGTAGCGTTACCAAGTTTAGATCGTGATCTTGATGATGTTTATTTTTGTGATGTGCCGTGGGTGCTCCAAGATCCTGGTACCTTAAGTAGTGAATTGCAAGCTATCCATCGACAGATTGTCAGTCTTTGGGGTGATTCTTATGTTAATCATAGTAGATTATATGCTTTAGGGGTTGACGCTTATAATTTAGCTATAAACTTAAACAGCTTTTTAAATTCTCCACAAAGTGGATTAGATGGCGCCAGCGGTAAGTTATACTTGAACGAGTTTAATCATATTTATCGCGGCTTACCTTGGGCGCAAATAAGAGATGGCTTGCCGGTGGTTGTGCCGTGAAGATATGCTTCAATGCTTCAAATTGGTATTACTAAGTCTTACGGCTGGGTGAGGTCTTCCTCTACCAGTTATTCTCCGTAGACAACTAGAACGGTTGTACCCTAATGCGATTTATCAAGTTAATGAGACAAGGTTCCAACATGATAATTATAATTGCGGACCTTGGATGGTTGAATTTTTTCGCCATCTGGCAAATAATTCAGTCCTACCAGATAATTTTGATATAAGACAAGCAAGAGAGCAACATAGAAGTTTTTTAGAAACAGTTAGAGCCAGATTAGCTCCAGCTTTAGTTAATCATAGCTTTCCAGATACCACTGCTTTTGCTGCAACGATAGAGGAGCACCCATCTCCCAGCAGCTTAGGAGCAGCGTTTCTTGAATGGGGCACAAGGTGAGTTAATTAATTTATTAATGCAAATTAATACAACAATGTTGATAAATAAAATAGTTAAGGACTTTAAAAACAGCATATTACGCTATTAATAAATCAAAGCCGATAGGTTACGATGGTGGTTTTTGTTAGACAGAACAAAAAAAATAATGTTTTTAGTGACAGAACTACTAATATTGAAAAATATTGGTGTTGGCGCAGGGTTGTTTCATTAATATTGCTTATAACATTTCCCAGTACTTTATTAACACCAATTTTAGCATATGGTAATCAAGATGATTTATACAATAAAAACAAATTTGTCATTAAAGATAATATAAATTCTAAACGCAAAGCTAGTAAAAGGGATACAAAGATAAATAAATATAAAAAAACTACTAGCAAAGTAAACGAACAACCAATTATAAATAATTTAATACCAAAATCTGCTGCCAGAGATAGCAGCTATTGGAAGCAAAGACAATCTTCTCAAAACCACAATAATCCTATAAAAATTTTTTCAAAAGATAATAAATACCAACCCTATTTCGAAATAGGTGGAGCTAAGTATTTTAATCAGAAATCAAAGGTAGCTGGGATTTATGATCTCTTTATTCCTTTGTTACAAACAGACGATCAGTTATTTTTTACTGATTTAAGACTTTTTGATCGTAGCGGTAATTCATCAGAAGGTAATTTCCATATAGGTTATAGAAAATTATTTCCAAGCAGCAATAAAATGCTTGGTATTTATGGCGCTTTTGATCTAAAAAAAAGTGAACACGGAAATAGATACAATCAAATAATGTTTGGAGCCGAGTACTGGCAAAATAAATAGTTTATTGGGGCGAATATATATAAACCTTTGGGAGCTACGAGAACCTTATTTAAAGAAGAAAAGTTGCCAATAGAAACCCCAGCTAGTCGAGGTATATCTGATACTAAGTACTATGAAAAAGCTCTTGCTGGTGGAGATACAGAGATAGGTTGTGCGTTTACGGGTAATTTCACTTGGTATGGAGGCGGATATTATTTTCATGCCGATGATACAGGTACAACCGCAGGAACCAAGACAAGAGTTACTTATAACTATAATGAGCCAATAGGAAGGATATTAGGTGTTTTAGATGGTATTAGTGTTGAGGCTGGAGCTCAATATGATAATAAAAGGAGAGCGACAGCTTATGTAGGAATTAAGCTAAAAGTTGGTTTAACTAACCTAGCTAAAAATAGCAATCTTTTAGGTTTTGAGCGACATATGACAGAGCTTGTCCGTCGCGATCCGGATATAGTAATAGGGAATGCCCAGGAAACCAAAGAAAAGTTTTATCAACCTGGAGAACATGGGTTTCAGGAAGGAGATAAGCCTGGAGATCATGGTGAGCAAAAAAAGGAGGAAGGAAAAGATAGCAAAAATAAACAAGATAATAAAAGCAACCAAGATAAAAAGGAAAATAACAATAAGGATGATGAAAATGTAGATTTCAATACCTGGGATATAAAGAGATTGCTAAAGGAATTTAATTTATCTGATGATGCAACCGAAGCAGATGTAAAAAAAAGATATCGTGAATTAATACTTGAGCGTCATCCAGATAAAGGTGGTACTAATGAAGATGCTGTGAGAACTAATGGCATAAAAGATGCTATCTGGAAAAAAAGATATTTACTAGTAAAAGAAAATACTAGAGCGAAAGATCCAAACTTTTCATCTTCTGGTTCTACAAAAGCATCAACTTTTGAAACAAAAACTCGAGGCGATGATGATAAAAAGGCATCAACCGCAACAAATGAAGGTAATGCTGAATTTTGTCAGCCTAGAGACCAAGAGCAGAAGGCTCAAGAAGATATGGCGCATGAGCATAACGCTAAAGCTAATGTAAATTTTAGTTCCGGGGGGCGCAATACAGAAGACAAGGATGGTTCTGTTTTAGAATCGCAGAGCCCCCATTTTCTTGGTATAACAAAAGGAGAGCCAAATAAGGAACTACAAAAATTAGAAATTAAAACTGATCATCAAGAGTTATGTCCTAACACATATATACCTGAAAATTCTACTATTAAAGAGGAGAGTAGAAATGCCAGTTATTTACCAATAGCCAATAACGAAACCCAAGTAACAAAATTTAAATTTATTCCACGCGTCTTGCCGCGTGACAAAGCAACTGGGGGTGGTCAAGGGGGAGAGGCGCAGCTCTCCCCTTTGACCGAGCCACGTGGTTCAAGCCACATGGCGAGTCTAAATTTGACTCTAACATCAGGGATCATGGATGATAGATATGTTGAGCATAAGGACCTTTTGCTAATTAAGCAAAACGATAATGATCCAAATGTAGCAAACCACAATTGGTTAATAGATTTTTTTGATATTGGCAAATTTCTGATTACTGCTCCTATATATTGGATTGATTATGGGTTTAATGCCGTGTTCAACATGCTTATGCCTATAGGAGCGAATGCACAAGTTATTAAAGAAGATTATACACTTGAATCTTCTGTTATTGAGGACGGTGGAAGTAGTGCTGATATAGAAATATCAGATGTTTCAAGTGAATTCTCTGAAATAGAGCAAAAAGCTAAAGAACAGCTTAATAAAAGGGGGTATCTCGATTTAGCGTTAATTATAATTATTTTTGACTTTTACGCGCAAGATCAGAGTTACTTTTCCGAGTTAATTCGTGAAATTTTAGCGCAAGACAAAAATATCCCAATTATTGAACTAAATAAACTTGTGCCATTGCTTACTTTGATAGAAGATAAGCACCTTGCGCTATTTATAGCTTCGCGACTTTTATTAAAAAAAGTTAAGTTGCCTGATGAAGTGATAAATCATTTTATAGATTTTTTAGAGGTAAATGATAATGTAATAACTTCAAGGGCTATTGAAGTAATCTATCAATTAGACCAAGAATTATCAAGAAAGACCAAGAAGCATTTCATTGATTCTATTATAAGCTTACTTCCCAAGATAAAAGGGTCTTATTATTATAAACTCACTGAAATTTTAGAAAAACTAGAACTTACTAAAGAACAGAAATTACGCTATGAGATGCAAGAATTAATTGCTGATTGGTATAAAGCGACAACTGTTGCAGAAAAAAAAGCCTTAAGCTTAGATATTATTGAAAAAGTAACAGGCGCTACTGCTAAAGATATCTTAGCCTTTTATAAGGATAATTTAAATGCACAACACTATGAACTATATGCAATAGCGCGAGAAGCTTTAGCCGAATTAAATAGATATGAAGGGTTGTTTTGGGATAAAAATGAGCAAGAATTAATAAGGTCTTATGTTGCTTGGAAGGGGTCACCAAAAAAATGCAATTTTGATGATTCTATAAATGATCTGCCATGTTTAGCAGTTAAAAGCGGAGAAATCTTATTAACTAAAAAGCAAAAAAAGAAATTAGTTAGACTCTTTGATGATTACCCTTGGTTAGAAGATGAATTAAGTAAGATTGAGTTTACTAACTATGAAGATATTAATAAATTAACAGATTTGGTGTTGGAATATGATTTAAGGCATGATGAAATAAGCCGAGCAATAACTAGGTATAGTTGGCAGCCGACTTTTAATAATATCTATCTTGGACTACTTTATGGTTTGCTAGAAGAGATTGAAGAAGAAATATCTACTAGTGACAAAGAGGTATTACAGACAAGTATCGAACAATTAGTAATCAAACTCAATTGGCCGGCAGATATTATTTTTGGCTTTTTAAAGAAAATAACCCCAAAAGCGCTCCTCGAATTTATAGCTATTTTAGAGGTATTGGCTGACTATGATGTTGAGCCGTATTTTCTTAATAGGCATGGCTCGACTAGTCTAGAAATTTTAGCTAGATACCTAGCTTTAGTAAAATCATCTGGTGAAACAGGGGGTTATTTGGATTTTGCTAAATTATTATCCAAGGTTTGGAATTATCGTTACTTATCACCTAGAAACAAAGCGTGAAAACAAGCCTATGACGAGATTAACCTCTTAGTAAGAGATCATTATTTTTATCTTGATAAAAATAGCGAAACTTTGCTTAAAGAGTTCTATTTAAGAAACCGAAACAACAATAATAAAAAACTCCAAGAACTAATGGCTGGTGGTTATTTTGAGCAGCAATTGCAGAGTGTAAAAAATACTACTACTGTATTATCGCAATCTAAATACAAAATAAGTGGCGGTGATCCTAAAAGTTACAAAAAGAATGAGATCTATTTATATAGAAAAACAGAAGTAATAAAAGAGAAAGATAAGGCAGAGACAAAAGAACAAATTAATATTTGCCTTGCTGGTTCTACAAAGAAAGTTTGCTTTAATAAAGATAGCGGTAGTTCTAAAGAAGAAAAAGAAAACTTTGCTCGTTTAGAAGCTATTGTAAAAGATAATAAAGTAGATGAACTTTTTATTTGTAGAATAGCTGCTAGAAAAGGATTAATCTCAAACGCCTATAAATGTTTGCCTTTACCTCTGTGGGAAGAAGTAGATTTTAAGGAGTGGCGCCGTAATATTAAAAAGGTGACCCAACAAAATCTAGCAGAAATTATATCTGTGCTATCACAGGCGGCACATAATACAATATTAGTGGGGGAAGGGTATCCGCGGGAAGCTCAAATTTTAGCATTACTCTCCCTTTTGAAATCTTCTAAAGGTGGATTGGCACAGATATCTACTGGTGAAGGGAAGTCGTTGATTATCGCTATGTTTGCTGCAATTAAAGTAATGAATGGTAGGAAGATTGATATTACTACTAGTTCGCAGGAGCTTGCTAAACGTGAATTAAATAAAGATCTATCAAAAATCCCTGATTTTTTTCATTCTTTTGGTATTACCGTATCCCATAATATTGACGAGCATAGCGGACCTAAGGAATGTTACCAAAGTGATGTAGTTTATGGTGATCTTACCCATTTTATTGGTGATACTCTTAAGGATTTAACTAGAAATGTAAAGATGGGTAGGGGTACTGACCTGCTTGTGGTTGACGAAGTAGATAATATGTTTATCGACGAGATCAAAATGTTAGTGCAACTATCTTGGCCTATGCCTGGTTTTGCATTGCTTAATCAACTGTTCGTTTATATGTGGGGTATGGCTACATCTAGTATTCAATATTTAGAGAAAAAAGATAATAAATGGTATATAAAAGTGCCATTCCCCAAGAATGAAACTTTAACAGAACTGGTTGAAGATATTGATTTAAAAAAGCTTGACCATAACCATAATATCCAGGATGACTATTTATTTGAAGCAGGAGATGATTTAGGGGAATTCCTCCAAGGGTTAGTATCGAATTATACGTCTGAAGTATTATTTGGTTTTAATCATGGAAGAGAACATAGAAAAGTAGTAGTGCCATCACAGTTAGAAAATTTTGCTAAAGAGCAACTGCCTACTTGGGCGGAATCCTTAATAGGTTCATATGCAATTAAGAATAAGGGTCAATATTTAATTCATGTTGATCCAAACAGTATCCTCTCTAAAAATGCTACTATAGTAGCTCCAGTTGATTATAAAAATACCGGGACCATTCAGACTAATATGCATTGGAGCAACGGTCTCCATCAATTTTTGCAAATAGCAAATGGAGTTACGATTCAACCCGAAACCCTCATTAGTATTTTTATGTCTTACATCGAATTTTTCAATAAGTATAAAGGAGGTATATATGGAGTTACTGGGACGTTAGGAGATGAGCCACATCAAGAATTTCTTAAATTAGTTTATGATATTGAAACAAGCATAATTCCCACTTTTGCTCCAAAAGATTTTAAAGAATTCAAGCCCATTATTACTAAAGATAAGGTTGATTGGTATAAGGCTATTATCGATATTGTTATGCGGAAAATTAAGGATAAGAGACCATGTTTGATAATTTTTGAATTGATGGAAGATGTAGAAAAGTTACGAGATATCCTAATTAAATTTGGTTATCCTAAAAAGCAAATCTTTACTTATGGTATAGGAGGTGGTGATGAAAATAAGATTTTTGGAAATTATAAATTAAGGATAGGTGACATAGTAATTGCTACTAATATGGCTGGTCGTGGCACCGATCTAAAAATAAGTAGAGAAGCGTTAAAAAATGGTGGCTTACACCTTATCATGACTATTTTTTCAAAAAGCTTACGAGTCGAACGCCAAGCTTTTGGTAGGCCGGCTCGTAAGGGTGAGCCAGGTTCAGGGCAGCTGGTTATTTTTATAGATCCAGTTAAACCATTTGTTTTCGAAGACCCAGTTAATCCATGTAAGGATATATATTGCTTTAAAAATAATAGAGATAAACTTGAGATGCGAACTCTCAAAAATGATCGTTTAGTAAAAGTACCCGCCATGAAAATTAAGGATCAATTATTTAGCTCTTATATAGAGTTTATGCGGCAAATTGATACGACTACAAAATATAGAATTAAAATAGGAAAGCCCGATAAGGTTAGCACAACATTATATTTATATCTAAAAGGTGGTGAAATTTTCTTAAACGATATAAAAATTTTAGAAATACTTGAAAGAATCGGAGCTGACTTAAGGGAACGAGTCAATAACGTCTTACAAAGACCAGAAGCAACTATAGCTGATTTAAATAAATATGATTATGAAGCCATCCTTTTTATTGCTGCAGAAAATGGTTATTTCGACAATTCAGATTTTTCCCATTCTATACAATCAGATTATCATAAAATGACAAGCGGTGGTTTTAATAATAATGATAATTTTCGTTTAAGGTATTTTGGTGAAACGGGTGTAACTGATAAATTTTGGGAAAATTTTTATTCTTCAGGTACAACCAAAAGGAAATTTTTATTGTGGCTTGCCAATCGGGAGCAGTTTGGTAAAAAAGAGGAAGTGAATCAACTTGATGAGGATTGGGGAATATGGCTTAGAAAGCAGGATAGTATCTTTCAAGAATTACATTCATTAAATAATAGAGAATTAGATTTTGATACATTAAATGCAGAGCGTGAAAAATTAAAAGGAAATATCTATAAAGAGTTTGAAGTTTTTAAGGAACAAGAACTCTTAAAGTTTAACAAAGATCAATTAATTGTTAACCCAGCATATTATGTTAATAAAGCCGATCGTTACTTTCTCCAGCGATATTTTTATGAAAATGATCCTGTGTTAAATAAATTTCTTGCTGAAGCTATAGGTTTTACAGAAAAAGCGCAAGAACTTGATGATTATTATACTTGGGCGGCAAAAAGCGTTAAGAGTTCTATCCATTTATATCAAGGCAGTGCAGAGGTAAAGAAAATGGAAGAAAGGGATGAAGACTACGAAGATAAAGTAAAGCGCGCATATGAGGTAAAAAAGTTATTTTATGATGAAACAATAGCAGTAATAAAGAATATAAGAGGCGTGTATATTCCTATCGAAGAGGGACAGCTATTCTCGTTAAATTCTCTTAATTTACTAAATTATACAGACCAAAGTGCCATGCAATTTATTGGTACTATAGCTATATATAATGAAATAATTAAAGTTGAGCAGGATAATCTTAAGCTTATAGCTGAAGCTAAGGAAGATGAAGCAATCGAGATCGATACTTTTGTCAAGATTTCTGCTTTAGCAGATAACATAAATATTGCCCAAGAGATAGCCAACGTCTATAAATCTTCTAATACTACAGATATAGAATTTAAAAACAAAAAATTAATACTCGAACAAATAGAGGCTGCTGGTGTTAACGAGCTACCGAAAATAAAAACATATAAATTAGAAGATAACCGCAGTTACTTTGGCAATTTCTTAGGAATATTTCTTGGTATTGTTTCTATCTTTACGGGCTGTTGGATGATTGGAGCTTTTTCAGGGATATTTGCTACCTCTTTTGCGACGTCATTAATTTTTGGTGGGGTGGGTGAAATCCTAACTTACTCTTATACCTTAATTAAGGGACAACCCATTAGCTTTAAAGATGTTTTAAGTTCAAAGGGGATGTCGTTAGGGATTTCTTTGGTTACAGCAGGGACTCTATTTTTGCTAGATAAGGTGCCATTTATTCATAATCTGATAGGGCCTAATTTTGTAGAAAATATGGCTAAAGCAGGGAAAAACATAGGATTAGTATTTGCTATCCAAGCAACAACTATGGCGGCAACAGGACTTCTATATGACTTCGGCAGAAAGTTAATAGATCTAGATGCTATCAAAAAAGAAGCACGCGAAGCTATAAAGAGGATAATTGAGATTTGTAAAGAAAAATTAAGAAGAATTTTTGCTACTGATTTTTTTAAGGATGTACCTGATTTAATTGGGGCTTTATATAAAAAGATTGAGGCAATAGTGGCTGGTTATATGGAGAGGTTTGATAGGGAAGGTGCTGTGTTTGGTAGAGGAGTAGCTACAAGTACAGCATCAAACTTGATAACCGGTTTGCCATATTTAGGCAATATTATAAGTGCTGGTACTGACGTTATTACAAATTCCATAAAAAACTCAGAAGCTATTGGTGAGATAACCGAAGAAACCATGAAAGCAATCTTTGAGGTTAATAATAACGCTATGAATACTGGGCAAATGTTAGCTGAAAGATTACAAAATAATTTTGGTAAAGAGGAAGGCGAAGAGATAGTGCTTGCTATAAAAGAGCAAAAATATATGATAGGCGGGGAGATTGATTATAACGATTGTCCTAAACTTGATAACTTAAATTTAAGGAAAGAATTGTTACCACGTAAACCAGGAATTGTTGAAGAATGCATATCTATTCAAGAAATTATGACCAGAGATTATAAAGAAGACTTTGGCATACTTGAGGATAGGTTTGTTGAGATTGTTGCAAGTGCTAAGCAAAATATCCAGAAGAGAATAATAGAAAGTACCGCTTCTGTGCCCGGTGGAATTCTTGGTCAACATTTTGGTGAAATGATTTATAAGTATGCAGAAGATAAATTAGAAGAATTAAAAGCTAAAAATAAAGATAAAGAGCCACAGTTTTCTGAAGATGGGGCGGGGCCAGAACCTGAAGAGCAACAAAAGCCAAAAGAGGAAAAGCAAGGAAAGTCGAAAGCAGATAAAAAATCTGAAAAGGAAACACCAAAAGAACCAAAGCCGGAACCGCATAAAAATGCAAAAGTTGAGCCAAGCTCTAAGCCAAATAATCAAGCGCCAAAAGATACAGATGGTAAACAAGTTAAAGGAAATTGCGTTGATGGAGTTTGTGTTGAAGATAATAAAACTTCGGCTGATAATAAAAGACTAAGAGCTGAAGCAGAGGCAGCACGGGCTGCTTATAAAGATGTATTAAAGGATTCAAGAGTAGAAGGAGACACATTAAAGAAAAAATACGATAGCGCAATTACGCAGGGTGTTAATGATTTAACCTTTCTGCAGAGTGATGGATATAAATTACTAGATTTATCAAGTCCAAATAATGATGGTTTTTCGGCAATAGCTTTGGAAAAGCAGGGTAAAAATGGCAGAGAAATAATAATTTCAATGCGCGGTGTGGAACTTTCTGATATGCATGATTGGCCAAATGCCAAGCAGATATGGCAAGAGAAGGTCCCAGATCAATATCAACATGCAAAAGCATTTATAAATCAAATTAAACAGCAAATTGGACCAAACGATAAAATATTTCTTACTGGACACTCGATGGGTGGAGTATTAGCACAAATGGGATCAGCTGAGTTTGGGTTTTTAGCAACTGCTTGGGATAGTCCTGGAGCAAAAAATATTATTGAAAGCCACTTGAAGAAAATTAACAGTGAGAATAAAGACTATGCAAAAAAAATTACCATCATTAATTCTCAGCCAAACGCGATTAATACCCTGGGTATTCATGTTAATAATCCCATAGAGATAGATAATGGTGCCAAACCATGTATAGGATCAGGATGTGGTCTTAAAGGAGCTCTTTTAAGAGGATATACAACCTCGCATAGTATAATCACCCTTTTAAAAGGGATCAACCAAGATGGCACATATGCTAAAGCATTAAGACAAAATGGAGAGACTTTTACCATAAGTAGAAAAGAATATGAAGCAGCATCCCCAGCATATGACAAGCAAATGTATAAAATGTGGGAAGTACAGGGAACTCTGAAGCCTTCTGGAGCTTCAGGAGTGCTCCCGGAATTGGAACATATCGTTTTTAGAAGTAAATATCCAACTTATGAATCATATAAAAGATATGTCTTGAATAATTTGGCAAACGATTAAACTAACAATTAGAGGATAAGTATGGGTAATTTAAAGAGCATAAAAAAAATATTATCATTAACTTGGCGAGTTATAAAAATCATTTCTTTTAGCAGTTGGGTTATTTTTGCATCTATTTTAGGGATAGCAATCTTGCTAGCTTTATATCTGTCTTTATCTTGTGCATGCTCTAAAATATCATATAACAAATTTATTAGGAAAATCCCGTTTGACCATGTAGGTTGGCAGGCATCCGATAGACGAACAAATAGAGAAAATTATACGCGTTGCCGTATGTATAAAGATTTAATTAAAAACCATCTGCATATTGGTATGCCCTACAAAGAGGTTATTAAATTATTGGGGGAGCCGCTGAGTGTTGTTTATTATACAAACCCGGAAACAAAAAGACTTGAGTATGATGTGGGTGATTGCACACATGTATGTCTTTCTCTTATTACGGATGTAAGAGGATATTTGTTGTTTCTTAGTTTTGACCGCAATTCGAAACTAATTAATTTTGGTCATGGCGATGATTATAACAATATGTATAAAAAAAATAGGATGACTTTTCTAAATAACTTTAAGAGTTTATTTACTTGTTATTATAGTAACAAGTGTGTCCGTTATATAACACTTTCTGATGCAAAAAGAGATAACTGTGGTGAAAGTGGACCTATCTGTCGCAATGATGAAGATTGTAAACGGTACATAAAATACTCAGAATGCCCTGTGACTAAAGAAGAAGAATGCAAAAAAACTGAAGTTGAGTCAAAGTGGGGTTATAAGTTGTGGTAACTGACAAAAAATAGGGAGAAATCCAATGAGCAATTTTCAAAAAACAATAAAGAAGGTAGGAAGGGGTATTTGGTTTTTCTTTAAGTGGTTTTCTATTCTTTTAGAGGTGGCTTTGGTATTGTTATTACTGCATATGTTTATAACAACCCAATACGGCAAGGTTAAATATGATAAGTTTAGAAAAGCCCAGCCATTTAATGCAGAGATATGGCAAAAAACAAATATTATGTTAGAACATATAGAAGATGAAACTGGGTACGGTGATGAAAGATATAATCGTTGTTATATGTACAGTGATTTAATTAAAAATTGTTTGCATTTAAATATGTTATATAGTGAAGTGATCAAGCTAGTAGGGGAACCTAAAAGAGTAGAATACTATACAAACCCAGAATTAAAGTGCATTGAATACCAAATGGGTGGATGTGAAAGAGGCAACTATTCTTATCCTGGTTACAGCTATATGGTTCAAAACAGTAGCTTATATCTTTATTTTGACCATGACCTAAGGCTTGTTGCTTTTAGTAAAGTTAGTGACTTTGTTCATAAAATAAAACCCATTGTTTTTGGTAAGGAAAACAGTGGGTGGATAAAAACAAGTAAAGCTATTACTGCATCTATAAAAAACGCAAAGCACTTGTTTTATTGTAAGCAAGGAGAGTGTCACCGTTATGAAAAAAGATCTTCCAATCATGCTACCACTATAGATTGGAGTAAATGCAAAGAAAAGGATGTGGAACGTAATTGGGGTTATAAGTTATGGTAATTGACAGAAGAAATGAAAGATGGTGAGCGTGAGCATAATGAGTTTTGACTATATAGCATATTAAATAATATTATACCAAATGAATTTTTGAAATTTCGAGAAGTGCTAGCTATCCTTAGAGATAGAAATAAAATTATCGGAAATTACTCTAGCTTACCTGGCCAGATAATTTTAGGAATAGTCAATTTTCTATACCATAGCAGCATAGTTGCGTCCAAAAGAAATGTATACATAAGATTTGTTCTGGCTAATAATTGTGACAAAATCTGCCAGCTTGTTGTACGGAGTTTATTTGTGAGAGATATGTGAAAACCATCGGCAAAGAAATAGAAAATCTAGTTGCCTCTTATCTTGAGCGGCAAGGATTGAAGTTGGTTATTGCTAACTATCGTTGTAAAATGGGCGAAATAGATCTTGTTATGATGGATAGGGGAACTTTAGTTTTTATTGAGGTACGTTATCGAAAGAGTTGTTCTTATGGCGACGGGGTGGCAACTGTAAATAAAAGTAAGCAGTGGCGGATTAAAAGAACGGCGTTACACTATTTGCAGCAATATAATTTGTATGACAAAATTGATTGTCGCTTCGATGTGATTGCTGTTTCTGGAAAAACGCAAAGTGACTTTCGTTGGATAAAAGATGCTTTTTGGAGTAAGTGGTAAACTTTAATTATGCAAAAAATAGAAATTATAAAACATATCTTACGACATGTTGATTATGGGCATTTGTCTAATGATGAGGGTGCAGCTTGGGCGTCGAGTAACGTTGCTTTATGTAAATATTGGGGGAAGAGAGATCTTGACTTAAACTTACCAGTTACTTCTAGTTTATCGATCTCGCATGGCAATAAAGGAGCTTTTACTAGGGTCAAGCATAGTCTTAATAGCAATGATGATAAATATTTTTTAAATGGTATGGTTATTGGGCAAGAAACAAAATTTGCTAAACGTCTTAAAGAGTTTCTTAACCTTTTTCGGCCGCAAGAGGTACCTTATCTAGTGGAAATAGAGACTAATGTGCCGATTGCGGCTGGTTTTGCCTCATCCGCTTGTGGTTTTGCTTCGCTCGTTCAAGCATTAGACCAACTTTATAATTGGTGTTTAAGTAAAAAGGATTTATCAATTCTCGCCCGACTTGGTAGTGGTAGTGCGTGTCGTTCGTTATTTGATGGTTTTGTTGAGTGGCAATGTGGTGATAGTCCTGATGGTATGGATAGTTACGCAGTTAAACTGGAACATGTTTGGCCCGAATTACGCTTGGGTATGCTCGTAACTTCTGTCGCAGAAAAGCCAATCTCATCAAGGAAAGCGATGCAACTTACAGTTGAAACTTCGCCGGCATATGCTTCTTGGCCAGAAAAGGTTGCGCTAGATCTTGCCCAGATTAAATTAGCTTTAAATCGTCAAGACTTTCATTTACTTGGTAGTACTTCTGAAAGTAATGCTATTAGTATGCATACCACGATGTGGGCAGCTAAACCACCAATAGTTTACTCTTTACCAGAAACATTTGCTGCGATTACTAAAGTGCAAGAGTTACGTTTATCTGGTGTACCGGTATATTTTACGCAAGATGCTGGGCCAAACTTGCAGTTACTATTTTTGCTTGAAGATGAGAAGCGAATTCGGCACGTTTTCCCTGAGCTTGAGGTGGTAGCACCATTTGTCGGGAGCGAAGGGGTGCAAGTTACTTTAGTTAATGAGCAAGATGAGGCTATTGGATCTAGTGAAAAATTAGCGACACATTTTCAGGGAAAATTGCATCGGGCTTTTTCAGTAGTGATAGTACGCAAGCGGGGTGAGAGTCTTGAGGTGTTATTGCAAAAGCGGAGTAATACTAAATATCATAGTGCTGGTTTATGGTCGAATGCTTGTTGTGGGCATCCGCAACCAGATGAAGATATAGTGGTGGCGGCTGTAAGACGTTTACAAGAGGAGATGGGGATTAGTGTTTCTTTAAAAGCAATTGGTAAATTTCACTATTTAGCCAAGCTTTCTAATGTTGGTTTGATTGAAAATGAGATCGACCACGTCTTGGTTGGTTGTAGTGATTTAGAGGTAATTCCGTTTAACTCTGATGAGGTTCAAAGTTATCGGTGGTTGCCAATTCCTGAGCTTTTGCTAGATCTCAAACAGAGGCCTGATCTTTATACCGTTTGGTTATCGCAGGTTATGAACTTGGTCCATAATGAGCAAATGGACAAAAAGTAGTTATGGTGTTAATAATATATACCAGTTGCAATTGAATTTCTGGATAAAGCTGTTAATAAAACCTGTATTCCGCGGAAAATAAAGTTAGACGCGGCGTCCCTGCTTTTGTGACCGGAGTATTTTTTGTATAAATGAGGATCCTAAAAATAAGGGCAACAAAAATTTGGTAGGATAACCAAGTTTTGCAACTGCCGTAGGGCAGACCCAAGTGCTTTACAGCGAGGGTGAGGGTATAGGAAGTACCCGAGTCAAGGATAAATTTGTTTTACGCGGAGTATAAAAATGAGTAAGCCTACCCCTAAACTTAGCGTCTTAGCTTTAATCATGATCAATGTTATTGCTATTGATAGTTTACGTACTATTCCTATAAGTGCTTCATATGGTTTTGCGGCGGTATTTTATTACGTAGTTTGTGCTTTAATGTTTTTTATTCCAAGCGCTTTGGTTTCTGCCGAGCTAACTACCGCCTGGCCCGAGAAAGGTGGGATCTATCTTTGGGTACGTGAAGCATTTGGTAAACCACTTGCATTTTCCGTAATTTTTATTATTTGGATTTATAATATTTGTTGGTACCCCACCATACTTTCTTTATTAGCTGCTGCCTTAGCTTATGTCATCAACCCTGCTTTAGCTAATAATACTTGGTATATGCTTGCTATTATTTTTAGTGTCTATTGGCTAATTACCATATTTACCCTTCGTGGTGTGTATATTTCAAGTATAGTGAGTACCGTTACTGCGATTTTAGGAACTTTAATTCCCATGATTTTTATCGTGATTTTGGGAGCTGTTTGGGTGGCGCAGGGAAGGCCAACTAACATCGATATTAGCTTGAAGGCCTTAATTCCAGAATTTAAATTAAGTAATATGGTTTTATTAAATTGTGTTTTGTTTGGGATGCTTGGAATGGAGATGTCAGCAGTGCATGTACAAGATGTGGAGAATCCACAAAAAAACTATCCTAAGGCTATCTATTATTCAACTATAATTATTTTATTTAGCATCGTGTTAGCGTCACTGGCAGTAGCAGTTGTTGCACCGCCGCCTGTTGCCGGTAATTTAGATTTGGTTACGGCCATGCTTGATGCTTTTAATACGTTTTTTGCAGCTTTTAACCTGGAGTGGTTAAAACCTCTCGCTACCATATTAATTATTGTTGGAGTATTTGGACAGGTTGGCGCCTGGGTTCTTGGGCCAGCGCGTGGTTTACTGGCTGCGGCGTCTGATGGTTGTATTCCTAAGTTTTTACAAAAAGAGAATGCAAAAAAAATGCCGACTGCTGTTTTAATTACGCAAGGAGTAATCTTTTCGATTGTTTGTTTGGTATTTTTGGTTATGCCAACAATAAATAGTTCGTTTTGGATATTAAGTAATTTAACCACACAGCTGGCATTTTCGGCCTATATTTTTATTTTTGCCGCGGCGATTCGTTTACGGTATAAACATCCAGAGGTCTTACGGGTTTATCGTGTGCCATTTGGTAACTTTGGTATGTGGGTGATAAGTGTAGTCGGGATTTTAGCCTGTTTATTTTCAGTGTTGATTGGTTATGTGCCACCAAGCCAGGTAGCAGTTGGTAACCTGGGATTTTATGAAGGATTCTTGCTTGTTGGTTTTTTCGGCTTTTATTTGATTTCATTTATTATTTATAAACTGCAAAAGCAAGCCGTATTCGTTCGCGAGGTTGAGGTTGATAAGAAAAAATAAAACGTCGACGAAAAATTAGAAAAAAACGTGGGCTTTAAGCCCACGTTTTTATTAGATGACGCTTTATCCAATCAAGGTTTGTAGTTCAGCCACATGTTCTTGTTCATCGATTATGATGTGGCGAATAGTGTGCTCTAAGGTCTCAAATGAATAGGAGAAAGCGCTTTTGTTTTCGATAATTTTAGTGTAAATCGAACGATAGAAATCTAAAGCAGTCTTTTCATCGTGTAGATTAGTATTTAAAATTGACAAGGTATCACTTGCTGTATGAGCAGGAGCCATCTCCATGGTTGGAATACCATCAAGGTAACTGGCGATGAGGTTACGAAATTTCTCTTCATGCTTGGCTTCGTCAGCAGCAAGTTCGTGTAATCTAGCTATGATCGGCTCAGCATTTAAGCCAGTAACTTGTTCGGCATGTGTTAAATATTGAATTCTTGCCTGATGTTCTAGTTTTAGGGCAGCATTTAACATGGTTACTAATTCATTTTTGATATCTGACATAACACCCTCCTTATTTAAATTTAGATTTGAAACTAAGCTAATACTAAGACATCTTTAAGGTAAATTGCAATAGGCCAGATATTGGTATTTGTTTGCGAAACCCACGGGCCCGTAGGTTTCGTAAAAAACTCTCCTTAGTCTAAGCACCAGAACGTAACAAAATTATGCCAAATAAGTTACCAAGGTCCTTAATAACCCGACGAAGTCTTTAGGTAATGGGGCTTCCCATGATACCAATTTATTAGTGCGAGGGTGGCATAGCTCTAGGCGTCTTGCATGTAACGCTTGACGTTCAAATGTTTCTAATTTATGGCGAAGTATAGGATGAAGTTTTTCCGATACTTTTTTGATTTTGCTATAGGATGGGTCTCCTACTATAGGGTAACCAATGTGAGCTAAATGTACTCGGATTTGGTGGGTCCGGCCGGTTTCTAGGGATACTTTAACATGGGTAAAACCTTGAAAATGTTTAACTACTCGGTAGTGCGTGGTCGCTTGTCTACCATTTTCTTGTACCGCCATGAGGGTTCTTTTAGTTGGATGACGTCCAATTGGCACTTCAATAGTGCCGCCGGCCACCATTTTACCGTTTACTATCGCTTCATATTCTCGTTTGATTTCCCTTTTTTGTAGATCTTGGGTGAGCTTGTTATGCGAAGATAGGTTACGTGTTACTACCATGATGCCAGAGGTATCTTTATCTAGGCGATGGATAATGCCGGCACGTGGTAACTTAGCTAATTCGGGATAACGATAGAGTAGGGCATTTAATAGTGTGTTGTTTGGGTTGCCGGCTCCAGGGTGGGTTACCAGACCAGCCGGTTTATTTACTACGATTATATCCTGATCTTCATAAATAATATCAAGAGCAATTGGTTGCGGTTCTAACTCAGTGAGGTTAGCAATAGTGGCGACAATTTTAATTATTTGGTTGGTAAGGACCTTATCTTTGGCGCGTAAATTTTTACCATTAACGGTTACATAGCCACATTTGATCCAGGATTGTAGGCGGGCACGAGAATATTCTGGTAGTAATGTGCTTAGTGCCACATCTAACCTGGTATGATTAAGGTTAGGTGCAATTACTTTTGTAAGTTCGATATGCGAAATATTTTTGTTCATATTGTTATGGGTAATAAATAAAACTATATTACTAGAGTTTGTTTTGCAAAAGCTAAACCAGTTTGGGTTGCGTTTTAAGTGTAGGCTTGATATTACTTTCGTAGTTCTCTAGGTTGCTGCTGGTCATGTTTGTAAGTAGAGGTGGTATGTGGGGTTGGTTACGGTGGTTGTAAAACTATCTAGAACTTTAAGATGCAGCTTGGTGAGATTCTTAATTATCTCACCAAACGAGGCATTGTGTTCATCAACTAATAGAACATCGACTACTTCAAGTTGATGCAGGTTTATGACGTGTCATTAAAGCTGGGTCTTCCTTGTGATTAACTGATCCTATAAAAACACTTCACAACCTTTTTATTAGAAAACTCTAAATATAAAAGCTTGTTATACTAAAATTATTTTCTTTTTTTAGCTTTAGTAGTTTTACTTTTGCAAGCACATTTTTTAGTAGTTTTAGCAGCTTTAGTAGTTTTAGTAGCTTTGGTGGCTTTGGTAGTTTTAGTAGTTTTCTTTTTGGTGGTCTTCTTTTTTACGGCCATGATGTTCTCCTTAAAATTAATATTAATTACTTCTCACCATTGAGAAGTACGTTTGTTATAGTAAAGCAATTATAATTAAAAGTAAACTCCCATTGTTTTTAACGTTTCATAAGATCAGGTTTAATAATTTTTGTGATAATATTTTGTAACTGTTTTTTTTGTTATTGCGAGTAACGAGCATAGCAAGTGACAAAATAATCCAGTGCTTTTCAAGCTTTTTTTGGGCTTATTTTTCTTCGCAAAAAATGCTTCGTTCTTGATGATGGCGTGGGTAGTTACGATATTTTTTAATATTTATTTAGTGACTCTCACAATGAATGCTGGTTATGTGTGCGTATCGTTTATGCCCCACCGAAACTGACAACTTAACTATTTCCAGTATGTCTCTTTTGCTTGGCGCATTCTGATTGCTAAAAATCATAGAATATCGGTCAATCCATTCATCGAATAGCCCGCTGGTTTAAGTTTATAGTTTACCTGACTACTTTTATTTACACAGAGTTTTTTGCAGTCTCTCTTTCAGGCTAATTAATTAATTTGCTACTGATCTGGGCAAAGTTGCAAATACCGCAACGCATGGTACTGTAACAAACCGAATTCCGGCCTGCCAAACGCTTTTGCGCAATATTCTTCATCCCGCGATTGTTGTAGACAATGATTATACTTGGTATCTATATTATTAGTATTCATTTGAGTATTTAATTTAGCTTTATGAATTTTTCTATCAAAGCATACACATTGCTCGCTCATACTCGGTTCACTTCCAGTCGTCTCGTCTTTTTCCCCAACATCCCTTTCTTCATATATTGGTTCCTCTAATAAAGTAGCATTTCCTAATCCATTGTTGTTAATGATCCCTAATTTTTTATCTGATAATTTATACTCTTATTGGTGTGTAAGATATTCTAAAAAATATTTTTCTTCTATTTTACCTATCAAATCAAGGGTAAAATAAATCCTTACGTTTTCATAAACTCCAATAACATTATTGCAAGCATGCATGTTAATAAGATACTTGTTAATAAAATTTTTTGGAAATCCGCTTAACTCTTTATTAAGTATTTCTGGGACAGAAGAAAAATCCATATTGGAGTCTAAACTTGAGGTAGGCAGAGTGGACTTAGACAAAGTTACCACTTGAGTATTATTCCTATCTTTAAATGCTGAGATAGCATCTTGAAGCGACAGTCCCCCATAGCATGAATACATAAATATAGACAAGCATTGTTGCTTTTCGAAACTATCATTAAACATCTGGAACAAATCTTCCGTTTTTTCCGTGAAAAGAGTATTTAAACCAACCCTAATTATTTGTGTTTAAATTATAAATTTAAAGAGGGAGCTGATGTGAAAGAATTTTTTTCCAAGTTTCATTGCCTTTCAAAGCGTTTGATATTTCACTATACGAAACACTATCGTACAGTTTTTTGGCGCCAAAATGGGCGCAACGTCCAACTCCTGCAATGTTGCCAAGATTGTACTCATGGCTATGGGTGTTTCGTCATCTATATTGGCAAAATTAACTAGGTCAGGAAACCTAAATAACAAATTTTCGGCAGAATCAGTTTCATTATTTTTAATTAATAAGTGCAACTGGGTGTTTAGGGCGTTGGAGTCTATAAGTTCACTGTTGTAATTTTTATTGATTATTTTGGCTATTTCTTGTAACCACATAATATATGTTTTGATCTTGCAATCTTTTATTGGAAACTAGGAATAAAAATCCTCTTTTTGTTGTTGCTGTTCAAACATTAATGGTGACAAGTGGTCCAAAGTAGAATGTAGTCGTTGCCTGTTGTAAAACACCTCCACATAATCAAAAATACTAACCTTAGCTTGTTCTTTAGTAACATATTGCTCAAAGCAGGTATGTTAGGTTTTAAGACTATGGAAGAAGCTTTCAACTGCCGCATTGTCATAACAATTACCAGTGCCGCTTTGACTTGCAATTATGCCATAACAAGATAAAAGGTCTCGCATTTTCTGATTAGTATATTGACTACCACGGTCAGAATGATGAACTAACCCAACACCAGGGCAACGTTTTATAAGTGCTTGTTTCAATGCATTAACCACCAGGTCACCAGTCATTCTATCACTCATAAATAGTCCTATAATACGCCTTGAAAATAAATCCATAACTACTGCTACATATAGCCATCCTTCCTGGGTTCCTATATAACTAAAATCAGCTGCCCACCACCGGTTTAGTTCCGGCACTATAAAAGCTTGGTTAAGCAAATTAATAGCTGGTACGGCTTTAGGATCAGCTTTGGTGGTTCTTTTAAACTTCTTCCTCATCTTGGCTGCTATACCAGATACTTCTCGCTTAAGATAAGCATAGTACCGCTGCTAGATACTTCAAATACTTGGGACATCCTCTCAATCTTGAACTCTTTTGCCTGTGCTTTCATAAGGCGATATTTCATTGCTGGCGTGATGAGAAGATGCCCAGCGCTTTTTTTAAGATGTCTCTCTCTTCTCTTACTATTGCCAGTTCTTTCCTCAAATTGACCGCCTCAGCATCTGATGGTTTAAGGTGTCCCTTATCAGAAAAATCTTCTTCTCCGTGCTTCTTATGACTCATAACCCAGGTTACTAGAGTACCTGTTTATGGTAGCAAGATTATACCACCTTACTGAACTGTCTAAGTATAGAAAAGGTAGCTCTATGATACATTAAAATAAACTTAACTAAGATGTAGTAGCTATAACTAAATCAACATCAAATCTCCTGATCTACGACGTGATACATTGAATATTTTGGATAGTATGGAAGTGTTTCTTTATCGAAAAAAGCGTTTACACACTGGGGGTAATTTGATAGTGTCTACTCTTGGTTTGTAACTATGCAGCATATTTGTTGACTGTTTTATTACGCCCTTCAGGGTAACTGAACTGTAAGGTGGTGAAAGTAACCTTGAAAGGGTGTAGTACATTGTTAAAATCACACTGAATAGTTACCTTAGTCTTACTATCAACCTAAGCAATAATTTATTAGAGAAATAAATAATGATAAAAATTAAAAGCTCCGTCCTAGGTTGGATTATTTGTTCTTTGGCCGCAATTTTTTATTGTTACGAATATTTATTACGCATCGCACCATCTTTTATGGTCCCTGAACTGATGCAAACTTTTAAGGCTAACGCCACCGAGTTCGGCATGCTTTCAGCTTTTTTCTATTTTGTTTATACCCCGATGCAAATTGTCGTCGGATTATTATCTGACCTATATGGGCCACGACGTATTTTAACTGTTGCGATAGTTGCCTGCGCAATCGGGAGTTATCTATTTAGCATAGCCGATATTCTATTAATTGCTGCAATCGGCAGATCACTTATTGGGTTTGGCAGCGCCTTCGCCTTTGTTTGTGTATTAAAACTTGCTTCGTCATGGTTACCCCAACGATTTTTTGCCCTCTTTGTTGGTTTAGCAACCATGCTAGCTATGATAGGGGCAATCGCTCAAGTAACGATATTAAGTTCACTAATACATACCATCGGTTGGCAAAAAACTATTAACATCGGCACGATCACTGGCATAATTTTAATACCAATTATATGCTTAGTAATTCGAGATAAACCATCTATTGGTCCTAAGGTTAAAACCCCTCCGCAATACCGTGAAACTTTTACCGGTTTCTTAAAAATCTTAAAAAAACCCCAAATGTGGCTGAATGGTCTGATTGCTTGTACCATGTATTTGTCACTATCCCTCTTTGCTGAACTTTGGGGGATCCCATTCTTATCTAACGTTTATAAATTATCTGCCAATGAAGCGGGACTAGCGTGCTCGATGGTATACCTAGGTTGGCTTATCGGCAGTCCTACTATCGGTTATATTTCTGACATTACAAGATCAAGACGGGCCCCTATTCTTTTTGGGTGTCTTGTTGCAACAATTTTAATTAGTCTAATTATTTACCTACCACAAATGAATACCAAGCTATTATACTTAATATTGTTTCTCTTTGGTTTCTTCTCAAGTTTTGAAATTTTGTGTTTTGCAGTTAGCAGTGAAAATGCCCCCCAACATTTAGTAGCCACCGCTTCAGCTTTTACTAATTTTTTAATTATGTTAGGAGGAATCGCTTCACAACCACTAATCGGCATATTGCTCGACGCTACTTGGTCAGGACAAACAGAAAATACCATCAGAGTTTACTCTGTAGCTAATTATCAACTAGCATTTGGCGTTTTGCCTGCAGCATGTTTAATAGGATTTATTTTAACATTATTTTTAAAAGAAACTGGTCATAAAGTTGATAAACACTAATAAAAAAATTACTAGGTTCACAGGATTGTTGAATAAATAGTTCTCGTCATTGTAATGCTCCCATTAATCAAGCGGCAGCTAAGAGAATTCTCTCCAGTTCTTGTTTTTCAAAAGTAGTTGGTGTTTTGTATTTTAACGATGTGATCTTGCTACCATAAAGTGGAGACCTCGAATAAAAATAAATATAATTAATTTTTGTTTAAGAGGTAAAAAATGCAAGTAAGAACGACAAGAGGTTATGATAAAGAATTTAAGATTAATGCAGTAAAGCTATATTTAGCTAGCGGCAAGAAGTATCAAGAAATTAGCAAAGAGCCAGGTTATATACAGGTACTCTAGTAACCTGGGTTATGAGTCATAAGGAGCACGGAGAAGAAGAATTTTCTGATAAGGGACACCTTAAACCATCAGATGCTGAGGTGGTCAATTTGAGGAAAGAACTGGCAATAGTAAGAGAAGAGAGCGATATCTTAAAAAAAGCGCTGGGCATCTTCTCATCACGCCAGCAATGAAATATCGCTTTATGAAAGGAGGGGGATGTCCCAAGTATTTGAAGTATCTAGCAGTGGTTACTATGCTTATTTTAAGCGAGAAGTATCTGGTATAGCAGCTAAGATGAGGTGTAAGTTTAAAAGAACCACCAAAGCTGATCCTAAAGCTATGGTAGCTATAACTTAGGAGTTAAGGAGGTAATCTAAAGATACCACTACTCGAACAGTTTTATTTATGTCACCAATTTGATCGTTGTCAGATCCATAGTTTTGACCAGCGTTACTATCGATATTGAGGATCTGAAACACTCCTTGGCTAGCGCGGCGAATCGAACCTAATTGACAGCCAGAATTATTGGCAAACTGCTCGGCTACTAGACGAGCGCTCTTCGTGGCCTGTTCTAGTAATTGCGGCCTGATCTCATCAAGTTTAGTAAAATAATAGCGGGGGTTTGGTAAATATTCGCTTTTAGGCGTTAATACAATGCCTTGTTGAATTAACTCTGCGCACTTTTGGCTTATTTGTCGTATCAAGTCAACGTTAGTAGTACGTAGTATCAGTCCTCCATTCAAAATATATCGGTATTGTGGTTTATTAGAGGTATATTCACGAGCATATTGATCAATGACGTTGGTTCTTTGGGTTTCAATTTCACTGGCGGGAAAGCCATTTTTAATTAAAAAGTCCATTATGATTTTTTGATTTTTTAAGCTTTCAACAGTCAATAGATTTAGGTCATTACCAGTCACCTTATAACCAAGGTCCCAAATCGCCGTATCAGCTTTTACTTGGCGTTCCGCTATGCCCTTGACACTCGCATAGCGATCAGCACCACGCCAATTGTAAATACCACGAGCTATAAACCAACCACCTAGAGCATTGCCAAATAAAATGGCACCCATTA
>CAZHSI010000011.1:0-43875 GCA_964535195.1 uncultured Coxiellaceae bacterium
ATTGACAGCCAGAATTGTTGGCAAACTGCTCGGCTACTAGACGAGCGCTCTTCGTAGCCTGTTCTAGTAATTGCGGCCTGATCTCATCAAGTTTAGTAAAGTAATAGCGGGGGTTTGGTAGATATTCGCTTTTAGGCGTTAATACAATACCTTGTTGAATTAACTCCGCGCACTTTTGGCTTATTTGTCGCACCAAGTCAACGTTAGTAGTACGTAGTATCAGTCCTCCATTCAAAATATATCGATATTGTGGTTTACTAGAAGTATATTCACGAGCATATTGATCAATGACGTTAGTTCTTTGGGTTTCAATTTCACTGGCGGGAAAGCCATTTTTAGTTAAAAAGTCTATTAAGATTTTTTGGTCTTTTAAGCCTTCAATAGTCAATAGATTTAGGTCATTACCAGTTACCTTATAACCAAGGTCCCAAATCGCCGTATCAGCTTTTACTTGACGTTCCGCTATACCCTTGACACTTGCATAGCGATCAGCACCACGCCAATTGTAAATCCCACGAGCTATAAACCAACCACCTAGAGCATTGCCAAATAAAATGGCACCCATTAAAATAATAATAAAAACAATCTTATGCTGTTTGCAATTACAATTAGACGTTGGTTCCATAAAAATCTCCTAAGACTTTTTTTCGTAACATTATAATAAATATTAAATCGAGTAGGAGACAGGTCACCCTGCCGCCCTCTCACACCACCGTACCTTGCTTAAGCTCAACATTCAACACCATTTGTCCTTACAATATCAGACCCACATTCCTGGACGCTTCATTAGGCTACCTCAAACAGCTTTGCTTCATCATTCGCTAACTTACATTGGGAAAACTTAAAATAAACTCTGTGTGTTTTCCATCTTCTGAATTACAAACTATATCGCCTCTATATGATTGCATAACCATTTTGCAAAAAGCCAAACCCAATCCAGCTCCATTTTTATTGTTGCTATTAAAGGGCTGAAATAATGTTTTTAAAACTTCTGCTGAAATCCCGGTAGCTGTATCTTTAAATACTAAATCATTAAACTTTGATCCCGGCTGTAATTTAATATAGATTTCACCATAATCTGCTTCTTTGATGGCTTTTAAAGAGTTTTTAATAAGATTAAATATTATATGCTTAGTAAATAAATCATCACCAAGATATAAAAAGTCTTCATTTGCATTATCACACCAAAATATTTTTTCTCGTTCACTTTCATAGAAGGGATATTCTTTAAGAGCTGTATTAATACAATCTTTAACTGAGTACTTTTTAAATTTATTAACATGGACCTTCTTAGTTACAGTACTACGTAACTTGATAAGCAACATGTCGATAATAGTAGTACTTTTTTTAATAGCAGTTTTTATGTTGTTGACAAGTTTAACCTTATCTTTTTGGTCTGCTTCTTGTAGCTTATCAACATTTAGGTTAATCGAGCACAAAGGGACTCGCAGTTCGTGGGCGACACAACCAGCTAGCATTTCTATTGCCTTTGACACTGACTCATTAATCTTTTGCTCTTCTTGGAGCCTTTCTACTCTTTTCCTGTCAGTTATATCCAACGACACTCCGAGCAATCCTATAATTTTGCCACGAGTATTAAATAAAGGCATTTTGTTTGTTAAATAAAACCTATGGCCATTATGCATAGTGGCAGGCTCTTCCCCCTCATATGGTTTTCCAGTATCCATAACTTGCTTATTAATCCTATTTAATTCATCTGCTTCTTTGCTTACTGACAAATCATAGTTGGTTTTTCCTATCACTTCTTTCGATGACTTTAAACCAAAATGCTTAGCTTGAAGTTCATTACAACCTAAATAAACATTGTCACGAGTTAACCAATAAACATGCCCAGGAATTTTATCTATAATAGATGAGAGTAACTCTTTTTCCGAACGTTCATGATCCAATAGCTTCAATAAATCTTCCTTAGTGAAATTTTGTTCTTTTTTAAAACTGATTATTTCTTTAACTGTTTCTACGTTATCATCAATAGCACAAGAATAACCTAAACTAGCCCCATTTCTATAATCTAATTTAAAATCTGCCTTATTTATAAAAATCCTTTTACTAAAATGGGGCGACAACCATTTAACTGCTACTTGAAGATTATTAAATTGGTTAAATAACGTTCGTATCGCGGCATTATCATTGCCTATATGAATTAAATATATAGGTTTATTTGCATGTATTAGTGGTAAACTTAAAATCCAGGCGTTCTCTTCAATAACATATAAGTTCCCATTAATTTTATTAGTATTGTGTTTAAGTACATAGTCATTTACAGTCATCGAAAACGCATCGTTAAAAGTTTTATTACTCTTTAGTTTTTCTTTAATAAGATTTGTACAATCACAAAAATAGGGATTTCCTCTTTCATCTATACAGTTTAACCAATCCTTTCTTGTAAGCTCTAATTTTTTTAAATATTTTTCGTATTTCGCCTCCCATTTTAGCTGTTCGGCCATCCCCTTATTTACAGCCTCCTCTATCTCTCTATCAGTAGATTGATTTATAGGATTTGAAAGATAGTTATAGCGACTTAAATAACCCGTATGTACTTCATATTTCTCACAGCTTAATAAATCAAACTTTTTCAAAATTAAGTCTATTGTTGCTTGTATTTTTTCTTTATCGTCATTATCCCCTTGATGGCTTTCCCACAAATATACAACAGCATTTTCTATCGGTTTAGTTGCTGATAAATTGCGAAAAGAAGCTACTGTACATTCTATTTTATCTGAGCGACTTATGTTAAGAGTATCTGTCATATTATTATTTACCTCAATAAAATTCTATAATAACTTTCTGCTACCTTTATTCCCCTACTACAAAAGTTTACCATATTTTTTACAATAAAATACTAAGCACATCTACTCAATTCAGGGGAGACAATTTCTACCTCACACTCAAATAATCTAACCTTTGCCTCATGTATTATTGCCAAACGAATAACATTTAGTTCCTCTTCTTTGGCATTATAAATATCATAGGTAACAATAAATGGCCGCTTATAGAGATACAATTGTTTATATTTCCCTAATAATAATTCTCTATTTTTTTCTTGAATCTCCCAACTATGATCCTTTAATATAACTTGTTCTATCGTATCTAACAATTTCATTAAACTAAATTCGTTGCTCACCGGCCCTCGGTCTAACGAAACACTCAACCTAACATTAAGAACTTCTTCTTGCGGTGATTCTATCTCTTGTAGCTTAGGAGTAACTTGTAAAGCTAACTTTTGGATTTCCTGGTGTTTTAATAGCTCTTCAGCATGCATATAAATATTGGTTATTTCTAAAGAGCTATGCCGCAAAATAGATTGAATCATAATCGCTGGCACCTCAGCTTTATCCAAATGACTAGCTAATAAATGGCGTAACCAATGAGGAGATAACTTCAATAGCTTTTGTTGCTTTGGCAAGTTATCAGTAAATTCTCGCGCGGCAACCTTACCAATATCTTTGACCAACGTAAAAAGTTGCCTAATACTCATGGGTTTTTTAACCGTTCTAGAAATCAACAATAATCCCTCAGTATCATCTACCTCTGGTAAAGGATTTTTTCCAAGATGTACCCGATAAACTTTTACAAAAGATAATAATTGGTCATGTACCGGAATATGAGCTAATTTGTCACCTTTTCCTTTAACAAAAAAATACCAACGCCCATCTCTATATCTAAAAGCATTCCAAGAATGACTTGCTAGTTCGTGAATACGTAACCCCAAAAAATACAACATGGCAAATAAAAATTGTATTCTAATTTTATTGTTAATTTGTTTGTCATTTCCTTCGGGCATGTTATCCAATGCATGTTGTATGGCCAGCCATTCATCCTCTTCTAACATCCTTGCCCAAACACTGTATTTTTGTTCCGCTAAAGTTTGGGTAAAGTTCTTTTCTTTAGTAATTAGTTTTAGAGGATTGAACTTCAAATAATTTGCTGTAACTAAAAAATTCAACATGGAGCTCAAAGTTCTAACTGCCATATTAAATCCAGCTCGATTAAGTGGACCTAAAAAAGGACGCCACTTTATACTTCCCTTCCCCTCTCGTAGCTCTTTCCTTGTAATACACCATTCTCGTGGCGGATTTTTTAAAAACCCTAAGTAACTAGTAAAATCTTCTGCTTTTAGTTTAGTCAACCCCAATCCACGAACATATACACACCACAGTAATAATCTTTCAGCTTCTCTTCTATAAATAGTATAAGTTTTACTGTTATTTTTATATTTAGTTAACCAAACACTAACAGCTGCTAAATCGTTATCAGCTTCAATATGACATTCCTGATTACATAACGTATTTGCTACCACCAAAGAAATTTTAGGCACTAGTGAATTAATTTCTGGGATAACTAAAACATTCTGATTAGTACTTACTTCATCCATAGTTGCTTATACTCCAAAATCCAGCAACTGTTGTTTCTTTTCATACTCCCGCAATTTCTCAGCGGTTAAATTTTCAGCTATTAGTTTTTCCATTAGTTTGATACGTAATTTTAATGGTTCTACTACTTGATTGGCGCTGTTTAATTCTTGTTGTAATCGTACAGCATCACCAGTTAAAGCTTTAATTTTTTCTTCTAAGTTCATAGATTTAACTTTTTCTTGCATCAGGAGTTCGTGTCCGTGATAACTGACATTTTGAATTTTTTCTAAGCTAGTTTGATGGGTTTGTCTCAGTTCTTCACGGAGTGAAGCTATTAGCTGATCTTTATCCCTTTCCATTCTGCCAAGTAGTAGTTCCCGTTCTTCTTTAAGTTCAGCATACATTTTATCTAAATATTTTTTCTCTTTTTTTAGCTCATCAAGTTCTTTTTCTAAAAGACTCGTCTGGTTTTCAAGTTGTACGACTTTTTGAGTTAGCTCTATATTTTTCTTTTCAGTTTTAGCAAACTCGTTAGCTACAATTTTGTTATGTTCTTCCATTTTTCCGACAGTAGCTGCCAATCTTTGGTTCTCTGACTGTAAATTAGCAATATCTTTTTGCTCTACGTTACCAACATAGTTAGCCTCATAGGCTTTGAAACATTTTAATTTCCACTCCTTTAAATACTTGTGTAGGGTTGTTTGGCTACCGGTAAATGCTAGGTATTCTCTAATATTAGCCGTGGTTGGTTCTTTGTCCAAATGAGCTATGACTTTAGCGGCATCAAATACTTTTTGTTTGTTCAATCTTTTGTTTTGCATAATCTACTCAGTTATCTCATCTTTTGTGCCGAATAGCTGTACTGTCAACTGAGCTAATTGTGATATTAAATTACTAAAGTCTGGTAATTCATCCACCAAAACTGCTAAGAACTCCTCCCAATCCTTTTTAATTCTAGTAAGATACTCTTGATTATTAAAAAACTGTTCGACATTATCAAACTTAATATCTTTAACATTACATTTCTCCTTAAAAAGTTCAGAAAACTGATCTTTTTTTAGGACGTGTTTGAACTGAGTTAGAATACACCATAAATCATAGAAATCTCTTACTCTAGAACGGATCCATTGTCTCTCTTTTAAACGCTCCTGATTTTGTAAGATTGCTCGATACTTTTCAGCTAAAATTTCTTCCAAAGTATAAGCAAAAACTTGCTGATGAAATATCTCACCATATTCATGTAGTATTGATAACTGAGTAGGGATACTTATAATCTTTTCATCCCTGCTAATTTCTAACTTTATCTTAGTTAATGGTGTCCGTTGCCAAGGCAACTGGGCTCTTAAAACATAAGCTTTTTGGTTGAATGGATGTGGCTGTTTTTCTTGGTAAAGCTCAACAAAAAAATTTATTTTCTGTCCAAATTCTTGTGCTAATTTAGTTGCTAAACTTGCCACTTTATCTACATACTCATCTAACTTTTGGTCAGAAATTGTAGAACTCCTACTTGTAAAATCTAAATCCTGCGAATAACGGTACTTACTCCCAAAATAACATTTTTTTAAACAGGTCCCACCTTTAAAAACTAAGTTCTCTCTTATTTCTGATTCTTGCCCAATAGCCGCTAATATCCAAGAAAGAGTATAGTCTAATTCAACTACTTCCCAATTAACCTGCTTTATTTTTTGAATTTGCTGTAATCGCTGCTTTAGTGGCAAAGCAAAACTCACTTCTGGCATATATCCATCTCATAGTTAAGTTGCAAACGCCATCTATTATCATAAGGTCCTATAGGTTGATTAGATGGATCTAATCTTCGATACCCTGGATGGTTAACCTGAGCTAAGCAAGAAATCTTGGTACTATCTACCCCTAATCTTTCCAATACCCAACCTAATCTACGAGAAACCGCAATATCTAAGCGCAATGCATAATTTATTAATCGATCTATATTAAACACCCCTAGTTTTTCGCTAAACCCATGTAGCACCTCACTTAAGCCACCACAATATTGTGGAGCCGCTAACCCATCTAATAAAGTTCTCTCCAAGTCTGTAACTTGAAAGCTAACCTCCCCTTTCCAAGCAGTAATTGCACCAAAAAACCGATCCTTTTTTAACTGCATTATTCTGTAATGCACTCCGTCTAAACTGAAACCAGCTTTTTTATCTTTTACTCCCAGCTGTGGAATATGAAACTTCTTTGTCGTACTAATAAATACATCACGAGGAACCTGATCTGTTAATTCATGGTGGTAGAATGCGGAATAATGACTAATCATTGCTGGGTTAACTATATGCATAGCAATCTCGAATTCGTGGATTGGTTGAATTCCAGTTATAGCAGTAAAAGCATATAATCCTTTATGGATACTTCTTACCCACCCCTCTTGGATAAAACGGCTCAAAACTGTGTTGATATAAGCTACGCTAACATCCTGCCGTTTTGCAATCTCTTTAACCATAGCATTAGTAAATACGCGCAACCCTTGCGATAATAAACTTTGCAATAAATAGTTTTTCTGCGTTGTTGTATATGGCACTGTTCTCTTTCTTGGCATTATATAGTTCCCACTATTTTTTAAGATAACCAACTAGTTACAAACACAATCATACTTTTAATATACGGATAATGCAAAAAAACTATACTATCAGAATATTAAAAGTATAGCACCAACATACTACTTTCAGATTTTATTATGTACTAATCGTATTAATAAATCAAGCAACAGCTGATAATTAATATTAGCGGCGGTTTTTTTGATATTAATATAACAAAAATAATCTGCTTGTTTTTTAATTTTTTATTAAAAATTTCAAATGGTTAAAATATAAAAATGGTATCTGCTTTATACATCATAAAATATTAAGGTCTTTTCTCTCTATGACAATACGGTTACTTTATGTCAAAGTTAGATTTTTATAAAATATCATATGGAGAAAATACTAACAGGGTTATTTCGTCTTCTTGTTCTTTATAAAGATATGCTAACAAAATCAACTGGTGCACCATATGAAATTTATATACCCTAACTCCTACAAGATCACTTATCTTAAGTTCACCAATAGTGGGATGTGACGCTATCTTTGAAATAGCTTCATTTAATACAAGAGCTTGATTACTACGTAATTTTTTAGCAGCACGCTTAAAAGTATTGGTTACAAAAATTTCAAAATGTACTGTCCTTATTGCTTACCCTCCCCTCCTCCTATCCATGATTTCACGCTATTTATTAGGTAATGCATTTTTAGATCAACGCCTTCATAATTCAACAACATTATGTAAATTTAAAAAACAATTATTGCTCAAGTGTATAATTTCTATAAAAATTAACATATTATACCTTTAATGGTTAGCTCACTATTGTCCAATGGTATATTATAAGATATATTTTCAATAACAGCTCGCTATACTTTAACCCCTTAAATCTCGTCTAATCTATTAACTAACTAATCGTAATAACTATTAAACTTAGGAAATTTAAATAACAAGGTATTTACCTTAAGTTTTTGAAAAATATCTTTATGCTTACTTTGTGATTTATACAAAATATAAGGGATACTTTGCTTAATTTACCATAGACGTCACATAAGAATATAAACATTGCTTCATAGGTATAGTAATTATAACCTAATTATACAACAATTATAAATAATTAAACCGTTTTTAATCAACAGATTACACTATGATTCGGTCACCGAATTTGCTTTAGAACTAATAAATTGGTCAAAAGATATAAAATCTAAAATATATTGTTGTGGAAACTCTTGTAAAAAATTTCTTAGAAATACTCTAACTATCCTACTGTTTAACCCATGCGTCTTAAATTTACTCAATAACAGTTTATTGTTTTTAATACATAAATATTTCTCAAACTGTAAAAGTAAATTATTTAGATTGTCTTCTTCGATATTACTAATAAACTCATTGAATTGATTATCAATATATTCATCATATTCTTTTTTAAGTTTATTTCGTTCTAAATCCATTTTTTTAACCTCATAATTTTCTTTATCCCTGGCTCTCGTTTTTTCCTCTATAATTAGACTGGTAGACTTAGGAAGTTCATAATCATTTTTTAAAGATTCTATTAAAAATCCAGCGGCATTTAGAATTTTGCCTGCAATAAAGTATTGACTTGTTTCTATTTGCTCCATTTTACTTCCCAACTTATCTAGTCCATATTTTTTAACGAGAGAAGCAATTGCTTTATCACTTAAAAAATAAGATTCCTTTAACCTCTTTACCAAATTACTATTATTTGCATCATTTATAATTTCACTGGAATGATTATTTTTTAGTTGATTAGAAAATATGGTGTTATTTTGCACTATATCCTTTTTGACCATTTTCTCGAAAATATTAAAATATATACTAACGACCTCTTTACCCACTCTATTTATATTTGCTTCTACATTTAAATCTGATGCAGTATTTATTTCTTCTACAGCTTTATCTACTACCCTTTTTTTAAAGTCCCTAAATATTAAATATTTATCATTAGAAACACCCATAATTTTTCTAAATTGTTCAATTGAAAAATTCCTAGTTTTTCCCAATCTCCGATAACGACTGCAATTCTCATACAATGCTAAACCATAGTTAGAAGTAAAGCGCGACTGTATAGCTAAATTAATTCTGCCATACATAACAGGAGAATGTAGTAATTGTTTCATACGAAAACTATAACTATAGGTGCATACAGCATTTTTTATATTTACACTTGCTAACATTGAGCTTGCAGTCCAATCTTCCTCGTCCAAGTTGTCATCAAAAACATTCCACTCAATTACAGTAGAAATTAATGCCTTTAATGCTTGTTTAATTGCATCATAATTATAACCACGATAACCTAAATATTTACATAACTCATTTATAGATATTTTATGTTCTTGTTGGGTTTTCAAAAAAGGGTAAGCATGAAAGAGAAGTACATTACTAATTTTCCTTTGTAACAAACTTAAACTATTAGAACAATGTATAGCAGAAATATGTTTTTTTAATTCTATTTTTTCGCAAAAATCTAATTTATATGTGGTAGTATTCATTTTTTATTACCATAAACGTCACACCTTTACCACAAACGTCACAAAGCACTACAAAATTGTCACAGTTCCAACCATAAACGTCACACTTTTTACCATAGACGTCACCAATAAAAATTTTTAAATACAATAAATCAAGCAGTTATAATGTAATAAACACGTCTAAACAAAGATAAACAATTTAAACTATATAAAACAACACTAAATATCGTGTTGTTTTATTCAAAATATTTACTTGAATATCATATGTAATAGTATATACTGCTGCAAAAAATATAGTAATACAAATTAAAAGTCAAACTAAATGAAAGTAATAGTTCCAACAAATAACAAAGGTGGGGTAGGAAAGACTAAAGTTAGTATGATACTAGCCGAATACTTCAGCCATTTAAAGAAAGTAAAAACCTTAGCTATAGATTTCGATCCACAATGTAATTTATCAAGACGTTTTATAAAAATGGAATTAGATCCGAGCTCACCCCAAGGATATTATCCACCATTGCATCCAGACTACAATCCTAATGATCCAAAAGAAGATCAAACTTGGGATGGAAGAAGTTCTATAGCAAACATTTTTTTCGGCAAACCAGTAATACCTTACCCAACGTTTATTGAAAATTTAGATATTGCCCCAGCCCACGCAGATCAATTATTACTGGCGGAAGCAGTTAGAAGAACAGAGATAGCAGAAAAGGTATACAAACAACTTCATAAATTCCTTTCTTGTCCAGAAGTTGGAAGAGAATATGAGATCATTATAGTTGATACAGCCCCATCAAAAGGGCCATTAACAATTAGTGCCATTGGAGCCGCAACTCACATTATTATCCCTTCAATTATGGAAGCTCAACCAATCCAAGGTATTTATGGAATGATGCAATTATGGATGCAAGAATCTCTAAAGAGAGAAGAGGGGAGGCCCCTTGAGCTGGTCGGTATATTGCCCAATATCTTTAGACAAAATAACTTGCATAAGGACATGTTAGAAAGCCTAAAAAATAATCCAAGCATTTCGAAGTATATAATGCCTGTCAGCTTAGGGCAGCGTGTTGCTTTTGCAGAGGTAGATGTTGATGGAGCGTTACCCAGATCTGTTTTTGATTTGCCTAATAATGACCTTGCAAAACAAGAGGCAATAAGAATGTGTGAGTTCGTAGAAAAAAAGGTGTTTGGTAATGAGTAAGAGAAAAAAATTTAGTATAGCAGAAGATATTAATAGAGGTATTACGGAAGTAATTAATGCCGTAGATAATAATGTAGGTACGTTTAGATATGAGGTTATAGCTTTATCAAGGCTAGAAGTAGATCCAGACAATCCAAGAGAGCTATTATTATCGTTACATGAGATCAATTTTGGTATTGATCCTCACGATCCATTGTCAACAAAGAAGCAAAAAGAAAAAGAGGAATTAGAGAGCTTAGCCCATACAATTAAACAGAACGGGGTCATAAACCCTATTATGGTATATAAGCATAAAGATAAATATCGTATTATTGCTGGAGAACGAAGGTTTTTAGCAGCTAATTTAGCAAAGAAATGTGATGTCCATGCTAGAGTTATCGAAAGTAAGCCAAATGAATTAGATTTAAGATTATTGCAATGGGTAGAAAATAACGAAAGAAAAAATTTATCTCTACATGAAAGGTTAAAAAATTTAGAGGTTATAATAGAGGCTTATAGTAAAAAAAATATTAATTGTACTATAACAACGGATATTCTTAAAAATTTAACTGGACTATCAAAGACCCAAGCACATTGTTATTTGTCAGTTTTAAAAGGCCCACAAGATTTAAAGGACAGTATTACTAATAACATAATTAACAATCTCGATAGGGCAGCTTTAATCGCTAGTATTCCAGATGATTCTTTAAGAAAAAAAGCTCTAGAGGATAGTGCCAACGGAGTTAGCACGCGGGCTATTAGGTCTTTAATTGTAAAAGATAAAAAAGAAAAAACACCTAGAATTAATTTCGTAAATAAGCGCAGAGGACGTGTAGCGCAATATGTTAATTTAGGAAGAACAAAAGATATAGAAGCAATAAAAAAATTGACAGATATTATTATAGTACATCCTAGATATAGTCAATATGCTGAATTGTTTAAAAATATTAAATGGAATGAATATGCCGAAGTTTCACTTGCGTTTCATAAATTATTAAAAATTTTTAGTGATTAAAATGAATAATCAAGAAAAAGATGCAACCCTCACAGGTACTTTCAAGATATTAGATAATTTGAATCAAATGCTTAATGAAAAAGTTATAGCTAATGGTTACGGTATGCGTGGCAAAAGTAGGTGGGTTAGAGAGGCTATAGAATCATTATTCACGTATTCTGATTGTGCTGAACTGGTTTCTATCTCGTCGGAGATGGAAAATGCCAATTACCCTTTAAGTGTACGCCTTCCAAGAAAATTGTTTTTGGATATGGAAAAAGCAGTAATAGTTATTCGTAAAAAATTTCCTGAACTGGAAGGCATAAAAAGCAGAATAGTACGTACAGCTATTCTGCAGCGTTTAATCCGTGATCCCTAGGTAAATCACTTATGCGAGCAAACATATTATACATAAGAGTTACAGCGTAACAATTTTGTTATATTATTTAGTACTACCAACAAAATATAGGCAAGGGTTTTCGTGAAAACGTAGATAAGAAACCGGGGCTGTAAAAAATTTTAATGGAATGGTTCTTGCCTAATGTTTAAAACGGCTCTTAAATAGCCAGAATAATGATTATAATTATTATTCAATAAAACTTTAAGAGTAACCAGTATGAATATTACAAAATTAGGTATAGATATTGCAAATATATGGAATATGAAAAAGAAACATTTAAACCACATTGCTTGATTTGTCTTCTATTATTAAGTTCAGGATTTTTTATCATGACGAATAGTATGGCATTACCTACAGAGTTTGTTTACCTAAAAGATATGGATAAAAGTATTATTCAAGATATTAAGTATTTTACTAATGATAATTTTATTGGTAGACCAATCAAAGGATATAAAATTCCCCAATGCATTTTAACACGAAAAATGGGCACTTATTTATCCAACATACAACAGAAACTTAAGCTTAAAGAACTAAGCTTAAAAGTTTATGATTGTTATCGTCCTCAGGCTGCGGTTGATGATTTTATTGCTTGGAGCCACGATATTTATGACCAAAAAATGAAAGGTGCTTATTATCCTAATATAGAGAAAGCTAATCTTTTTAAGTTGGGTTATATAGCGAAAAAATCAAGCCATACTCGTGGCAGCACTGTTGATTTAACTCTTGTATCTTTAAAAACTGGCGAAGAGCTGGATATGGGGACACATTTTGATTATATGGATAATAAATCTTTCGTGTTTGCTGGGGATATTTCCAGGGAAGCAAAAAATAACCGGTTTTTTTTAAGAAAGATAATGCAAGAAAACGGATTTAAAACATATGATAAAGAGTGGTGGCATTTTACTTTAAAAGACGAACCATTTCCTGGGACATATTTTCATTTTCTTATTAGGTAGACTTGCAACTTTAAGCTTTAAATATGTTATTATAAGACAAGTGATGTATTTTAAAGAAGGTAATAAAACAGAATGTTTTGTAAAATAGAATAATATTAAAAAAGGATAATAATTACTATGAAAATAAAATTGCTTTTTTTAGGTGTTCTATTTTTGTTGTCAGGATGTACTAGTAACCAAGCTGATATTCTTTATAAAAGATCTCCCGCTTTTTATTCTTATATCTTTGGGGATGTTCAAAGCAATAGGATTATTAAGGAACACAGGTCTTCTGTTTACACTTCACCAGCAAGCTGTCAAAAAGTAATTACTGCGCTGTTAGCATATAAAACGCTAGGAGCTGACTATCGTTATGAAACAAGGTTATATGTTACGAAATTACATGGGAAAATGCATAATATCATTATTTCATTTTCAGGGGATCCTACCTTAAAAACAGAGGATCTGCTGCAATTACTAGAGCCTATTAAGAGAAGCCATATTACCGGTAAAATATTTTTAGATATTACGGAATTTAAAACTTCGGCCCATTCGTCAAATATTATGGTAGACGACGTAGGCACAGATTATGCCCAGCCAGTTTCTAGTATCAATATAGATGAAAATTTAATCAGAGTAACAACGTATCCTAGTAGGGAGAATAAGCGAGCATTAATAACAAATAATGCTCACTATTTTGTTGATTCAACAATAACGACGAGTTCAGCAGCAACATTAATAAACCTTAGCATGAAAAACAATAGAATTTATGCTGATGGCAATATTAATTCTGAAGATTTCCCTCGCGAAATGGAAATTTCGCCTACAGATTTTGATTATTTTATTCTTAAAAGAGTTAAGCAAGTATTTAAAAAAATTAACATAAAAAATGAAATAGTATTTCTCAAAGATGTTAATAAAGTACCCACGAACAAAGTCTTGCTAAACGTGTTTAAATCTGATTTTTTAAGTAATATTATTACCAAAGCAATTAAAAAATCCGACAATTTTGTTTTTGATGCCATTTACCTTAAGTTGATTCACTTGTATGGTGATGATAAAGTAAAAAAATGGGAAGATGGCGACGAGGTAATAAAAAAACTGATAAGGAAGTATTTTGACGTTGAAATGGATAAAGCAAAATTTGTAGATGGTTCTGGGTTATCTAGGTATAACCAAATACAACCTAGTAAAATATATATGATGCTAAAACAAGGATATAATCTAAAAGAATTTGTTTCTGCATTACCAAGTCCTGGAGAGCCAGGCAGTACTCTTGCTAAAAGAAAAGGGCTTGTGCCTTATGTGAAAGCTAAGACTGGAAATATGTCTGGCATAAGTTGTTTGTGTGGATATGGAGTTAGTAAGAAGCCTAGGGTATTTGTAGTTATTACTAATAGTTTCGCACCACCTGCAAAAAAGATATTTCCTTTAATAGATAATTTTGTAAATTATTTCATAGAAAAAAACTAGTAACCACAAAGACATATATAAAAATAACTTAATTAGCTAGCACAAAAAAGCTTTTTGTATATTTATGGAAACATAGTAAACGGATAGTATTCATGAAAAGATGAAGTGCATGGTTGGAAGCTTAAATCCATATAAAACTAAGTTTAGTGACCAGATTAAAAAATGTGTTAAAGGACCAAAAATGTTCAAAACAGAGATCTTTCTAAGAAAAATTTCAATATTGATGTCTTGTATTTTTACTTTAGAAGTCCATGCTCATAATCTTTTAGATTCAACGCAACAAATTATTATTGTAGTAGGTGAAGATTGGAAGGCATCCACCGGAATTTTGCAACGCTATGAACGTGACAGCAAGGACAGCTATTGGCAAAGAATTGGGGGCCAGATTAATGTAAATCTTGGTGAGAATGGTATGGGCTGGGGTTATGGTTTACATAATATGCCCCCACAAGACAATGAGCCAGTAATTGATAGAGAGGGTCTAAAACGTTCGCCAGTAGGTATTTTTGCTATACCTATAGCATTCGGGAAAGATGATGGCTCAAGTTGGTCAGTAAAGCTACCTTACCAAAAAATTTCTTCTACTGTTTTTTGTTCTGGTGATCCGCAATCAAAAAACTATAATCGTATTATTGATAGTAGGTATGAGCCCCAGGAAGATTGGAGACTTGGGGAAGATATGCAGGATTATGTTAATCAAGGAGTATATATTTATGGCGCTATGATTGCTCATAACTATTTTCCTGTTGTTGCTGGCAAAGGCTGTTGTTTTTTTATTCACGTTTGGAGAGGCCCAGGAAAACCAACCGCTGGATGTACTGCGATGGCTGCCAACGACGCTCGTGAAATTATTAGTTGGCTTGATCCTAATAAGAAACCGGTACTAATCCAATTTCCTATGGTAATTTATCCAAAAATTCAACAACTATGGGGATTACCTAGCTTAGAACTAGATCAGCACTATGAGCTATAAAAAATATTAAAGTTTGTATTGAAAAGCATTAAAATATAACGAAATCTAAGTTTCATGCCCTTAATCAAGTTTTCTTTTTAAAAACTTAGATGTAGCTATGATTCCAAAACCTATGATTAATCCAAATAAAGATAAAAATAAAAAGAATCCTCCTTTTGGTAGTTTGTTCCAAAAACCACCCAAAAAGCCCGATAAGCAATTTCCCATAAAATATGATAAATACCATAATCCGATTACCATAGAGGCTATTTTTGTTGGTGCTATTTTAGAAACTAATAATAGAGCAATAGGGCAGAAATAAAGCTCGCCTATAGTAAGCGTGAATATTGAAACAATTGGCCATAATATATGTGCTTGTTCTTGAGTTTGTGCTACAGATACTGTGGGTATTAGAAATATAAATGAAATTCCAGCTAGAATGCAACCAATTGCCATTTTTGTCAAAGACGTGGGTTCTGTATGATGTTTAGATTGCCAACTCCATAGTTTGGTTATGAAGGGGGTCATAAGAACAACCGTCAAAGGATTTAATGCTTGGAACCAAGACGCAGGTATATTCCAGTTTAAAATATGCCTATCAGTATAGTTATCAATGCATAAAGCGATCGTATTGCCTAATTGCCCATATATAGCCTTAAATAGGGCTCCAAACAAAATTAATATTAGAAACCCTATGAGTTTATTTTTTATTTTATTATCCTGTAACCAAGATATATTAAGATTTGTTTGGGCGGGGCTAAGACAATAATGGCAGGAACTTGTATTATTGTTTTGCAATATATGCTTTCTTCCTAGTATGAATGTAAATAGGCCAATGATCATACCTATCCCTGCTGCACCAAATCCATAGTGCCACCCATATAACTCTCCGAGAGTACCGCAAACAATAGGTGAAAGTATCGGTCCCAAGTTTATCCCTAAGTAAAATATACTAAAAGCGCTATTAACTTCGTGGTCTTCTTTTTTATATAATGATTTTAATTGAAGAATAATGTTAGGAGAAATAGCTCCATGTCCTAAGATTAAAAGTAAAAGTGCAGGATAAAATAAAAATTCACTCATCATACAGAAATGACCAATAGACATGAGAATGCAGCCAATAATTGTTGTAATATATGGCCCTAGAAGTTTGTCAGATAATATTCCGCCAATGAGAGGGGTAAAATAAATTAATCCTATATAAATGCCGTAAACATTTGAAGCATAAGCTTGATCAAATAGAAGATGTTTTGTCATGTAGAAAATTAAAAGAGCCCTCATTCCAGAAAATGAAAATGTCTCCCACATTTCTGTTAGGAACAAAACATATAAGCCCTTAGGATGACCAAATGTTTTCATATATATCAAGCTAACGAAACAAAGTTTATTTCTATGAAGCTTATCTTTAGTTTCTTTTAAAATACAGAGGTGATTATTTTTTCAATAATATTTTTCCTATAAAACCCAGGCATTAGACTTCTTCCAATTTAATATAATATTTAAAAGTTCACTTTTAGTATTGCACGCTAACCTATATTTGGCAATTCTAATAATGTTTTCTACTGTACGCGATGAAACATTATATGCGCCTGCTATTTCTTTTGAGCCTTTACCTTGTGATAACATAATAAGATATCGCATTTCGATTTGAGGTACAACAATGGTTTCTGAATATTTATTAGTAAGATAATAATGTGTTGGTTCTGGTATAACAGAATAATTGTTTGTGATCGCAATAGGGCCATTACTAGTATCACCGAAGCTACATTTTAGCATAGCTCTTCCAGACAAAAAGCTATTATTACATGCAGTAGTGATAAGTTTTATAGCCTTACTTCGGAAAAAAGAAGCAAACTTATCAATCATCCCTAGATTATTTATGTAGTTATTTATCGTTGTTATACCACTAATGTTAGAGCCAATAATAATATGTTCCCATTCATTAGGTTTTATCCTTTCATCTCGAGATAGCATACAGTTAACATTAAATTTTTTCTGCATTATTGACGTGAAGTTAGGCTGAGTATAATCCATTAATATAAATTTTCTCTGCATGCTGTAATCATATTTGGCAGGTTCTCTTTTTTCTTGTGGTAAAGATAAAAAGAAGTCCAATGCCTCAGTATGGTCACATAGATAAGCATTAGAAACTACTTTTTTTGTATCTGGATTTATAATGCTTCTTTGATATATAAATATGTTTCCTGTAAACAGCCGCATAATTGGTCGACAAATATCAGAAATCTCTTTAGAAGAGGTATATGAAACATGAAAAGATAATACTTTTGACATATGGATGCTCAAACTATCTTAAACTTACTTTGTAGTATATACGATTTTAGATAAAAATGCTTAGGTAAAAACTACTCAAGCAAAATTGCCGGTAAAATTTCTTTCAAATACACAATATACTTATATGATACATGTTAATCGCAAAAGGTATCTCTAAAAATAATACAAGAAGACGACTACAAAGATTATAAGCATAATCTCTCAGCAAGGCTTAAGTTTCAATATGCGTGCCTATAACGGTGCATGCTTATCCGTGGAGCACTTGGTAAGAAATTAAATTAAGCAATCACAGTATATTTGATAACTAGATACCATATAGATCAAAACATTAATCCAGTAAGAGGAGGTCGAATATGATTTTAACTAAAACTAATGCTAATCAAAATTTACCGCTGTTTTCGCCATTCATGTCCATAATTAAAAATGAGAGTGGGTTTATGACGGGACTTAATAAGTGCCAAACAACTACCCAGGTTGAAAAAACAGATATTGATAACAAAGAGCGCAACTCACAAGATCCTGGTGCATGTTTGGACATAGCAAAGATTCGAAAAATTCTAAATAAATTTTTAGTTGAAAAAAAACTATCGAAAGCCACATTGGCCGAGCGTTTAGGAATAGCCACCAATGAATTAACGGCTTTACTATATAAAAAAAACGTTACCCCGCTAATTTATAAGGTCAATTTGCCACTAATAAAACTATTTTGTGAAACAAAGTTCAGTAATTCTAATAACCAACAAGAGGAGAAAGATGATGCAGTTAGTAAAAAAAATTTATAACGTTGTTGATAAATATCTTAGTTCACCTACCGCGATACGGATTTTGCAAGCTTTAGCTTTTTTGAGCTTGGCAGGTTTGGCAATGCATGTAAGTGCTGACGACCTTTTAAAAGGGACAGAAGCTAATTTAATAGATACTGTAGAAAAAACAGGGAAGAGATACTTATATCTAGCAGAAGGAGTCACAGCCGTTGTAGCTGGTATTACAACTAAAAATTGGTTGGTGCTTGGTGGGGTTGTAGTAGTTGCAGTATTTATTAATATTGTGATTACCTTAGTAAAACAAGTAGCAGTTGCATAACCAGGGTGTCTCTGCTATATGGACAAAAACCACATACCACAACTTCTTGATGAACCAACTAGAATAATACTTTGGACTATAGATGAGTTAATACTTTTTCTGGTCCCATTTCTTATTTTGTTTTTGGTTTTCGATCAGGTACTTGTTGGTATTGCTACTGGCATAGGTTTGGTGCTTGGTCTTAGAAAGCTTAAGGGAGAGCAGGGGCACTATTTTTTGTATAGCATGATGTATTGGCATCTTCCAGCTGTGGTCCATTTTAAGTCTACACCACATTCTTATTATAGGGAGTTTTTAGGTTGAAGCTACGAATTCGCAACTCCCTATTACAGTATGTAATCAAAAGGCGTAATAGTTATTTAGCTATAGCTTGCTGCTCATTATTGCTAAATGTATTGCTTGGTATTGGGATAATTTCAATGGTTGGGCGGGAAAAAGTTATTTTAGTTCCGCCTAGCGTATCAAGTAAGTTTTGGGTAAAGAGCGACCATGTGTCTTCTGAGTACCTTGCTGAGATGAGCCATTTTTTTACACTTCTTAGATTTAACAATACCCCAGCTACGATGGAAAGTCAGAGAGAAGTACTGCTGCGCTATATTAGTCCTGAGTATTACGAAAAACTAAAGATAGAGCTTATTAATGAGGCAACTAGTATGACCAAAGAGCGGGTAAGTACGGTGTTTTATCCGGTAGACATAAAGACTGATGTCAAACATCTTGAGGTTTTGGTTACTGGAGACTTACTTACTACAGTAGGTACTAATCAACTACCAGTAAAGCGAAGCACTTATAAGATCAGTTACAAATATAATAACTATCGTCTATTGATCAAAAAACTTATAGAGGTTAAGCCAAATGAATAGGAGTTATTGGTTTTTATTAATGATGATATTGGGACAAAGTTGTTTTGCTTTGCAAACGATTTCAATTGCTGATAACGAAACTAAGAATATAACTATAGCTGCAAATGAGTTAACGCGTATTTTTGTAAAAGGGGATAGGGTACAAAATGTTAGAGGTTTGGAAGGAGCTTATACTTTAACTAAAGATGCTACTCAAGGACAAATATATATTAAACCAACTCCACCATATCAGTCTAAGGCGTTTAATTTATTTATTACTACTGAAAAAGGTCAAAACTTTAACCTTTTTGTTATCGCGACAGGGATTCCTGGACAAGATATAGAGTTAAAGCCAACTACTCCCAATAAAGAAGCAGAGCTTTGGGAGATAAATTCTGAGTATTCACAAATATTAGTAAAGCTTATTGTCAATATGGCAAACGGTGAGTCTCCAAATGGCTACTCTATTATTTCCCCTGATAAAAAAACTAAAGCAGTTAAATATGGAGATATTACGCTTAGACTCCAAAAAAAGTATCTAGGTAAACACTTATGTGGAGAGGTCTTTCTTATTCAAAACAATCGTTGTCATCCAGTCAAAGTAGAGGAAAAGATGTTTTATCAAACGGGAGCACGAGCTATTGCGCTTGCAAATTTTACCATCGAAGGAAATGGTCAAACTATACTTTTTCGGGTGATGGGTAATGAGTAAAGAAGATAACCAAATAAACGAAAATAGTATTGTGGTTACGAAAAAAAGACAGATGCGTAATTTGGCAATAGTTGCTGTTGTATTTTTAAGCCTTCTTGGCGCTTTATACCTTATGATTAGTGATTCTAAGGAAAAGAAAGTAGTACAAAAAGAAGAATCTGAATTTGCTAGTCCTATTAAACATGTTGATGCTGGATCAGTATTAATTGAAAGAACCGAAGCAAGGCTTGCACAAGCAGAAAAAATAACTGAAGGATTACAAAAAAATGTTGAAGAGCTAAATAATGAGAAAATAAAGACGGAGCAGGAAAAAACCAAAGAACAAGAAAAAATAGATACTCTGCTTAAAAGGATTGACGAACTTGAGAAAAAAGTTATTACACCAGTTAATTTTGCAGGGGCAACGTTTCCAGGAATTCCTGGCCAACCAAGTGTTGATGGGCAAGGCCAACCAATATTAATGACACAAGGAATTAGGGATGATGCTATTTCTCTTAACCAACCAGAAGATACTTTTTCCTTATCTAAAAAAAACATCTATGACTATGTTCCATCTGGAACTTTTGTAAAAGCGGTCGCATTGGGTGGGGCAGATGCGTCTGCAGCAGTAAATGCACAGGCTAATCCTCAACCTATGCTTTTTAGGATTATTGAAGATGGAACTATGCCGAATAACCAAAAAAGTAGATTAAAAGGATGTTTAGCAACGGCAGCGGTGGTAGGAGATATCTCATCAGAAAGAGGTTTTATTAGGTTAGAGACTTTAAGTTGTGTTGAGCCTGGAACCAATAAAGTTATAGATTTAAATGTTGAAGGAACGGTATTTGGCCCAGAAGGAAAGGGAGGGATACGTGGTGTACCAATGTGGCGTGAAGGAGCTTTATTGCAAAGAGCTTTTGCCGCAGGAACATTATCTGGCTTGGCTAATGGTATTACACAAAGATTTACTCAAACTTCTATTTCCCCGCTTGGGGCGATCCAGACAGCTAGTAGTGATATGAAGGATATTTTAGCTCGAGGTGCTGCTGGTGGTTTAGGTAACGCTATGGAAAAGCTTGCTGACTATAATATCAAAAGAGCAGAGCAGTATCATCCTGTTTTACAGTTAAGCGCTGGCACTGTAGTAGATCTAGTTTTTCTAAAAGGTTTTTATCTTAACGATGAAAAGACTGAAGGTACAAAAACTAGGATTATGAATCCTGCTAATTCAGAAGCAAGTACCGATAATTTAAACAACATGCCACAGTTAACGATTACCAAAGAACAGTCAGAAAGACTTAAGGCACGTACAGCAGAACTTAATAGCTAAGGGGAAAACATGAATAAGTGTTTTGTATATTTAAGTTTCTTATTTTTACTAACAGGTTGTGGTGCTATGAACTCTAAGTTTGATTGCCCAAATAAGCCAGGGGTAACTTGTAGAAGCCTAGATCAGGTAAACGATATGGTTGATAAAGGTATTATTGGTAGGGAGGTTAATACGAAGATTCGAGCACAAGTTTTTGCTCCTACATATTTTAGCAATAAAAATCCTTTGATTTCCCCAAGTAACTCTTTAAGAAGTGGTGAGCAAGTGATGAGAATATGGGTTGCCCCATATCAAGATACTAACAATAACTACCATAATGAAAGCACTCTTTATACGATAGTACATAAAAACAGTTGGACTGTACCTAAAGAGGTTAAAGAATAATGTTAAATAAAATCACGGAATTCGGGGAAAGGCTAGCTCAACTATTTGGTGATAAAAATAGACTCGTGGAGGTACAAGAGACGCCTAAAAGCCAATTTGTAGAATCGGCGATGCTTGGTAATTTTTTGCACTATGAAGCTTTTGATCCAGATGCCAATATTTATATAAATAAAAAGAGTTGCGGTTTTATATTAGAGGTAAGTACTTTAATTGGTGCTAATGAAGAGGCGGCGAGTATTTTAACTAGTGTTATTACCGATGTGATACCTAGCGACATAGATTTACAGTTCTTATTATATGGTTCTAATAAGATAGGGGATGTTCTTGATAGATTTGAAGCAGAACGTGCTGGTAAAGGTGATGTTTTCGAATGGTTAGCAAAGAAAAGGACTGAGTTTTTACGAACAGGCGTAAACGAATCTTTAATAGCTTCAGGTAATTTTATCATACGGGATTTTAGGTTATTTATCGTTGTATCTATATCTAAGCATATATCAGAGTCTATAAAAGCGAGATTATTAGAGCTTAGAGACAGTATCACGAGTTCTTTAAAATCTATTAACATGCAAAGCTCCAACCTTGGTGTGGAAGCTTTTTTGAGTTTAATGAGTGACTTAGTTAACCCTTCAACCAATATCTATTCAACAAGAGAGAAGTGGAACAGGTATGAATCTTTATCTTTGCAACTTACTGATCCAGAATGTAAAGCTACAGTTACCCCAAACTTTATTCAATTTGAAAACGGTCAGGAGAAAATAGAAGCGAGAGCCTTTACCGTAAAAACTTGGCCTACTGAGGCAAGGTTTGGAACCATGTGTGATGGTATTGGGCAATTATTTAATGCTTCTTTGCAGTTTCCCTGCCCATTTTTACTTAGCTTTGCGTTGCGTGTATTAGATAACGAAAAGACTACCATGAAGGCTCAGTATAAGTTTTCTAATCTTGATAAAACCGCAAAAAGTCCATTAGCAAGATTAAAACCACTTATCCATAAAGAACATTACGACTGGAATTACGTTAGAACCAGACTCGCCGAAGGAGATAAGCTAGTTAAGGCTTTTTTTCAGGTAATAATTTATGCCCCAAAAGAAATAGCTGGTTCGGCAGAACGTAAAGTACGTGATTTATACATGGCTAATGGGTGGAAATTAAGAAAAGAGATATATCTACAGTTTCAATCTTGGCTTGCTATGTTACCTATGCGGATGAGTGAGGGAATGTATGAAGACCTTTCTCTAGTAGGTAGGATGCGGACTTTAACAGCTACTAATGCTATTAGCCTTGCACCAATCCATGGGGAATGGAAAGGTTCTGCTACCCCAAGCCTTTTGTTGCCAGGAAGAAGAGGGCAGTTAGCTACCTGGAACCCTTTTGATAATACAGAGGGTAATTTTAATATAGCCATTGCTGCGGCTTCTGGTAAAGGAAAGTCGATGTTTACTCAGGAGTATATTACTTGTTTGCTTGGTAGTGGTGCTAAAGTTTGGGTAATAGATGTAGGACGCTCTTATGAAAAAACCTGTAGGATGCTTGGTGGTACTTTTATAGAGTTTGTTCCAGATAAAAGGATTTCTTTAAATCCCTTTACTTTTATTAAAGATTTTGAAAGTTCTTTAGCCATGCTAAAACCGCTTTTGGCGGTTATGGCTCGTCCTACTACGAATACTTCAGATGAAGAGACCTCTTTTTTAGAAAAAGCTCTTAAAGCTGCTTGGGACGAAAAGGGTAACGAAGCAACCATAACTACAGTTGCCGAATGGCTAAACAAACAAAATAATGGAATTTGCAACAACCTTTCAGATTTACTTTATACCTATACCAAGGATGGAATGTATGGTCGCTATTTTGAGGGGCCATCTAATATCGACTTAAATAATTTTTTTATGGTATTAGAACTGCAAGAACTTAAGGCTAAAAAGGATCTGCAAAAAATCATACTTCTAGTTTTAATGTACCAAATATCAGAAGCGATGTATTTAGGGAACAGAAGCCAAATTAAATCATGTGTTATTGATGAGGCTTGGGATCTACTAGATGGTGAAAATAATAGTGCAGCTAAATTTATTGAGGTTGGCTATCGTACTGCTAGAAGATATAAAGCTAATTTTGTGACTATTACCCAATCTATTAATGATTATTATAAGAATGTCACTTCTAGAGCTGCTTTTGAAAACTCTGACTATAATATAATACTTGGTCAGAAACCTGAGTCTATAGATCAATTAAGATCTTCTGGCAGATTTAATCTTACCTCTTTTAGTGAGAGGTTGTTTAAAAGCTTACGTAAGACTGATGACTATTCAGAATGTATTATTAAAGACCCAGTAGGGATGTCAGTACATCGAATTATCTTTGATCCATATTCTAGAATTCTTTATTCCTCAAAAGGGGATGAATTTGAAGCTGTAAATAAACTAGTAGCGCAAGGTTCTTCTTTGCGTGATGCCATTGATATTGTCGCGAGGAAATTTACCAATGTTAGCCAAGCTTAATGAAGTAATTAAAAACCCTAAGATAAAACAATATACTATTTTTGGGATATGTCAGCTGATAATAGTGATCTTAGCTTTATATTGCTACGACAGCTTTTTTAAACAAAAGATTGGGGTAGTAAATATAACAGGTATTACAGATGAGTTTATTAAAACACAAAGTAGAAATAATATAACTCCTGAAGAACTTAAAAAGCGAGTACATGCTTTTGCCCTTTCTTTAGAAAAAGGACTTCATACTATTGGAACTAAAAATCAAGTGGTTCTTATGCCAGCAGAGGCGGTGATAACCGGAGCTAATGATTATACTAAAGATGTGGTGCATTATCTCTCTAAAACGTTACCAAACATACCTTCAAACGAAGCATCGCAACCTAAAATACCAGAAGTAAAGCTAAATGATGTTGATCTTAAGGATAGACACGAAAATAGCGTATCTGGAGATAACAAATTAGAAGCAGGTATGCCCAAATCTACTTAATTCTTTTGGATGATATGAATAAGGTTCTTAATACCATTTTATTAACTACACTTCTTAGTCTTGGTATACCGACCTATGCTAAGGATTTGGGAAGGGTAGGGCAAGTCTACCCGATAAAAGAGATGGATCTTTTAGAGCTTATCCAAACTCGCTTAAAAACAATGCAACAAAGTGGTGAATTAGAAAAGCTTCAGAAAGAGGCTGTAGAGAGAATAAAAAAGCATGCAGATCGTCCAACGCCAGTGAATAATATTTTACCTGCTACTAAATACCGTAAATGGTTTATTGATCCTTCTACAGTTATTAGTAACGATATTAAAGATACTGAAGGAAAAGTGATTGCTAAAGCAGGGACAAGGATCAATCCGTTAAGGCACGTTTCTTTAAGATCAGTATTTTTGTTTTATGATGGTGATAATAAGTCTCAAGTTAGTTGGGCTTTAAAACAAAATGAACTGCTAAAAGGTAAAACTAAACTTATTTTAGTTAAAGGTTCTATTACCGAGCAATTTAAGATATTTAAAAAGAAGGTGCTATTTGATCAGCATGGAAGATTAGTTGATAGGTTTAAGATTCGACATACCCCGGCGCTTGCTATGCAGGATGGGATGCAGATACGGCTAGAGGAGATAGTGCCAACATGAAGAAACTAACCCTTACTTTGCTATTTGCAGTAATTGTTACTGTACCTTTTTCAGTACCAATATTTGCATCATGCTATGGTTCATTTGTTAATCCGATAACGGATGTCTGTTGGAGCTGTTTATTTCCTATGAGTATTGGTTCTATAGGAGCTTTTGGTAGTGATTTGCCTGATACAGATAATCCTGGTTCCCCGATTTGTATTTGTCCTGGTATTCCACCAAGGCCGGGAATCACTATAGGATTTTGGGAGCCAATTGCTTTAGTTGACGTTACAAGACACCCAGGATGTATGGTAAACCTTGGTGGGATAGAATTTCCAGTTGGCTCTGCAAGTGAAACGGGTTATACAGAAAGTGCTGATTCAAGTTTAAATAGTAGTTTTTATTATGTGCATTGGTATCACTATCCGCTAATTGCTTGGTTAAATATTATTACTGATGCCTTATGTATGGATTCAGCGCAATTTGATTTAGCCTATCTTACTGAAATTGATCCGATGTGGGACGATGACGAGGTATCTTTAATTTTAAATCCTGAAGCTGTTATATTTGGTAATCCTATTTCTCAAGTAGCATGTGCAGCAGATGCTATTAAGTCTACGGTGGGTTTACCAATAGATACTCTTTTTTGGTGTGCTGGTAGTCATGGTTCTATGTATCCATTAAATGGGCATGTACAGGAACATGTTGGCGGTGTAGCAGCTAGTACTTTACTTGCAGAGCGTATGACTTACAAACTACATCGAGAGATTATCTTATGGGATAGTTCTCCTGATCTTTCCTATATTTGTCGACAACACGCTGTGCCAATATTACCTAAAAGCCGTTATAGATATCAGATGGTTAATCCGCTGCCTACCACAGGTTCAGGAGGGTGTTTTCCTTTTGGTCGTACAACTACTCGTTGGGGTTCTATGAAGGAATTTCCGTATAAAGGAGAAGATTTTGGATATTTAATTTGGAGAAAGAGAAATTGCTGTGCGCTATAAAAGCAAACAATAGTTGAGGTTATTAATAACAATATTAATAAGGAGAGAAAGATGTACAAAAAAATAATAGCAATATGTAGTGTTATAGTTTTGTTGTCGGGTTGTGCGGCAACACATACTTTGATTAGCAAAGGTAAGTTAGACGTGCAAACGAAGATGAGCGGTACTATCTTTTTAAATCCGGTAGAGGATTCGCAAAAGACGATCTATGTTCAAATTAAAAACACATCTGATAAACCTAATTTTAATGTTGATCGTAAGATCAGGTCTATCCTCGAAGGTAAAGGTTATGCAGTAGTTAGTAATTTAAATAAGGCGCATTACCTTTTACAAGCTAATATTTTACAAGTAGGCAAGGTAGATCCTTCAGCAGCTGAAAAGATGTTTATGGGTGGTTATGGCAGCAGCATCCAAGCTATTGGTGCAGGTGTTGCAGTAGGAGCATTAGCTGGTGGTAATACTAATAGTATACTTGCTGGTGGATTAATTGGTGGGATCGTAGATACGGTAGCCAATGCTGCAATTAAAGATGTTACCTATACGGTAATTACTGATCTACAGATTTCAGAAAGAGTTGCGAAAGGAGCCAAGATTAAACAAACGGATGTTTCTGCTTTAGAGCAGGGTACAAGCTCTGTTAGTTTCCAAACTTCATCATCACAAGCAGGTTGGATGAAATATCAAACCCGGGTTATGTCTACTGCTAATAAAGTTAACCTGAATTTTAAGGATGCTTTGCCTTTATTAGAGGATGGCTTGGCTAATTCTATTTCCGGGATATTTTAATATTGTTTGAGCTAGAGATTAAAATGAATAAACACATATCGCAGATAAGGAAACCATTTTTTTATAAGGTTCTTACATTAAATTTATTTCTTATGTTTTCTTCAATTTCTATATTTGCAGATTCACAAATATACGAAGAGCAGCAAGAAATAATTGCCATGTCTGAAAGGGCTGTAAATCAGGAAACGAGTATAAGCAGTATATTTTATGCCTATATTATTATACCAGCAAAGTTTGTCGATAATGTTGTAACTGATGTTATTTCTATTGTAATTCCAATTAAAGGAGCAGCTGCTGCAACAACTAATCCACCGAAAAAGAGTATTCAAGAAGAGGTAATGGAAGCGATTAGAGGAAGCGAAGAAAATATCAGAGTAAAAAATAGAGAAGCATATCTTGATGGACTTACAACGGGGCTTAATGTAGGAGGTAACTGGGAAAAGGCTATGGAGCATATGCAGGATCCAGAGCTTCAAAAGATAATGCAGAATGCTATGGGAATAATTAAAGCGCAGCAGCAGAATCCTGAGTTCCATAGTTTTTTACAACAACAAGCGCAAACAAGACAAAAGCTGCAAACAGATGCAAAGCTATTAAACTTGTTTAACACAAACTCAGAGCAGGTTAAAGAATATTATAGGAATAACCCTTCTGAGCTCAAAAAGATTTTTGAGCAAATTATAAATAGCGATCTAGCGCAGGAGCTTAAAGATAAAGCCCAAGTGATGCTTGATATTTTAAATACTAATGCGGCAAGACTGAATCCTCAGGAAATAGTAGAACTATTTACTAAGTCTATAAAAAATGGAGGTGCGGCTTTAATTGTTTGTCAGACCATATGCACTGGCTCTGGGACTTTTATGGCTGGAGTTGCTACTGGTGGTGCTGCGCTATTGCCGGGGTTTGGTGCTAGTTTAGCGGAATATAGTGCGTTATGTGGAAATCTAGGAGGTATTACTGCTGCAGCAACAGCAGTAGGTAACATGTATTTTAAAGAGGGAAGCGGTTCCGAATAGAAGCCTCGTGTTACAAATCCAAGCAAAGCAGAAAGTAAGGTTTAGCAGGAATTCGAAAATTATAAAGAGGGTATAAAAACAAACGGTTTATCAGGTAAGGATAGAGAATATTATCAATGGGATTATACTCATAATGATATAGAAGTATACGACAGAAATATGAAACATTTGGGGTCGAAGGACCCTACAACTGGAAAAATGATTAAACCTCCAAAACATTAGATGAGAAAACAAATATGAAGAAAAATATTAAACAAAAAGTTTTGGTTTTAACAAAACCTGCGAATAGCAATAGTGTTAGCAATCAAGATCATTTTATTTGTGCTCATATTGCAGAGGAAATAACAAAATCTTGTAATGTTCATTCAAGCCCACTAGATTGCCCAGATTTTCTTGTTGTATATGTTCCTGAATATAGAGAATACGGACTTCCTATAAGGGATGGCAAAAATTCTTCCGCCAGTTCTTATGTGGTAATTAATTATTGCCCATGGTGTGGCAAAAAACTGCCTATTAGCTTAAGAGAAAAATACTTCGATATATTAGAAAAAGAATACGGGTTAGATATTGCTTTGGGTGACATTGAGGATAATCCAAATATCCCTGAGGAATTTAAATCAGATGAGTGGTGGAAAAAAAGGAAGCTATAGCTATCTGAAGGAAGCTGGTTGAGGCTGGTTAGTTGTTTTAGTAAAAAATACGCCAGTATAAAGAGATAAAAACAGAAAATTAATATGCCAATAATTACTTGCACTTATAAAATAAATAATTGGTTGCTGTGTCAGGAGCAAACTGCTTATGAATAGTAAGCGTAATTTAAAATTAGCGACATGTTTTTTATCTATTATCTTGCTAGCTAGTCAAGCTATCTTTGCCAGAGAGGACTATGCAGCTTATGCAAAAGAGCAGCAGGAAAAGGCTCAAACTTTAATTACTCTCCATAAAACTGAAATACAAGAAATAATTAAACAAGTTGATAAAAGGCAGCAAGAGCCAGATATTCAGAGTGTTAAGCAAGAGATGATCTCTGTTGCAAAAGGACAATGTCTTGTCAAAGATACAGGGAATTTTAAAGCTAATAAGGTTCAAGCTGCTGGATCAACGCCGATATTAATTTTTGTGTCTTTTTCCATGCCAAAGGAAAGTATCAAAGGTTGGATTAACCAGGCCAGAAAAATCAATGCTGCAGTTTATATAAGAGGTTTGGTAAATAATTCGTTTAAGGATACTACCTTAGCTGTGCACGAACTAGTGAAGGAGCAGCCAGGTGGTTTACTGATTGATCCTACGCTTTTTAAAAAATACGCAGTTACTCAGGTGCCAGCAGTTGTTGTAACTAGTGGTAATGATTTTGATGTTATTTACGGTGATGTAACTCTTGATTATGCGTTAAAAAAGATCAATGACGTGACAGGATCAAGAAACAACTTTTTATTGGATGCTATTAGTAAGCTAAAAAAACTTAATGGTATTAGTTAATGAAAATATTTTTATTAACATGTTCAATCTTTATTTCTGCTCAAACCATTGCGCAAAGTTCGCTTAACGATGCTTATAGTGAAGGTTTAAAGCAAGGGCAGGGGAATATACAAAAATCGGTAACCAGCGTACAAGATTTTAATCCATCTGAAACATTTAAAGACAAGGGTGGTAAAAGCTATTTTACAGAAAATCCACCACAAATAAGTTATTACCAAAAAGTTGAGCAAGGGAACAAAGATATTTTAGAAGATTCTGGAAGAAAGTATGTTGATAGCAATGAGATAACAAATGAAGCGACAGCCGCGGTATGGAAATCTTTTGGTAACCCAAAAATAAAATTAGACCCAAATGAACCATTTTTTGATAAATCTCGTGAAATCATTAAAAATTCCGCGGCTATCGTTACTGGGGTTTCAAGTAAACCAGGCGAGATTGTTAAGGAAGGTGGTACGGCAGGAGTAAATTGCCAAGAATCTAAAATCTGTAGAATTGATTACATTAAAAAAACATGTAATGAAGAAATAAGGCCTTTAAAAAAGGCATGTGAAAAAATTCCCAAAATTAATACAGCAATAGATAGAACTGTATTTCCAAACTGTCAAAGGTTGGTTGTAGTGCAAAATTTTCGTATTAGTTGTCCTCCAGGGTATGGAGAGATTGCATATAGTGACATGATTAATAATAGCCAAAGTGATGATGTACGTTTATGCGTAAAAAACATAGGAGAAAATGAAGGTTATGAGTGTCATGGAGGGTATTCGGTATACGGGGTATATACTAGTACTAGTAATAGGAGGACTATAGGACCTGGAAGAGGAGTAGTACCTAAAAACCTGCGTGGCCGCATAAAATTTAGCAATTGTTATACTGGTAATATGGTTGTAACTATTGTTAATGAAACGTCGGGAGAGACGCTTTGTAATAAATGTCAGTTTGGTGAAGGGCAAGTTTTTGATTTAGGAGTATCTGAAAATCAAGATAGAACTTTTAGATTCGATGTCGATACTAGCAGGACTAAAGGGTTTTGGCGCTCATATGGAAGTGGTATTGGTGTAATAGTCTTATATGTAGATCGTGTAAGCGAGAAAAAGACAGCTACTTTTGATTCTTGGACGGAGGTAAACTGCCATGAGAGCTAATCCTATTTTTTTAATGGTCCTAATTTTTATTACCAAAATCGTTATAGCCGATGTCACCTGTACTAATCCAAAAGATGAATGTGTAGAACCTGGTGGGACAAGAATGGTTGGACTCAATAACGATATTCCTCTTTATCTGCCATGTTGGCGTTACAAAACTACTTATGAGTGTAAAGCAACATCTGATAATAACTGTAAGCAGCTTGCAGCCGAAGGCTGTTCTCCAACAACTGCGACTTGTAGAACTATGTGGTCTGGGGTTTGTGCGGTACAAGACGTTATATATGACTGTCCTACAAGGAAATGTGATGGTCATGGGATAGTTTGTAATGATGGTACGGGGTTTTGTTTGAATGGAAATTGTATGGCACAGGAAAGAAGTAAAGATGGAGATATGTATAAAGCCTTAGCAGCATTATCTGCTGCAGCAGAAGCTTCTAAATCGTATGTTAAAGATTTGGTTATTTTTAAGGGAGAGCCTTCTGAGTGCTCTAAAAACGTTACTGGTTTTAAAAACTGTTGTAAGAGCCATGCTACAGGATGGGGTGAAGGGATTTTAGCAGAGTGTAGTGAGGAAGAGGAAAAGTTAGCACGGCAAAAAGATGCAGGTCTTGCTATTGAGATAGGGGAATATTGTTATAACAAAGTTGCTGGAGTATGTACTTCCAAGCATGTGGTGTACTGTGTATTTGGTTCTAAATTAGGACGTATAATAAGAGCTGCTGGCAAGGCACAATTAGGCTTAGGGTTTGGTAGTCCGGAACATCCAAGTTGTCGTGGTCTTATTCCTGAAGAGCTACAACAACTAGATTTTAGTAAGGTTGATTTCAGTGAGTTTTACGATGAGATCAAACAAAAACAAAATATACAACTGTCTGATAAAGTAAATCCGATGTTGCAGCAAAAGGTTGAAGGATTAAAAGAAAAGCTGCATGTGGAAAGGCAAGAAAAAATTAAAAAAGCAGACGAGTTACGGGTGAGAACATGATTATTAGAATATCACCTAGGTTAGCACTGTATTTACTAATTATCTTGACTTTACCTTTTTGCGTCCAAAAAGCTGATGCTAAATTTTATGAAGACCATGCAGAAGGGTGGCATTGGTATAAAAATAATATAGAAGAAGATACTCAAGATAAAGCAAAAGAAGCTAATGACCCAGTAGTACAAATGAAAGCTGTAAGAGCTGCTATCGAGCGCTCCTTAGACACGGCTATTTTATATCCTACTGATGCTAATGTTAGAAACTATATTGTATTGCAAAACCGTCTAAGTAACCAAGCAAGTATATTTTCTGGGGTATGGAAAAAAGTTTTATTGGAAAACCCTAGTCTTGATTATTCCTTAGTACATCCTACTAATACTTTAGCAAGAAGGGTAGATTTAGATAATCAACATAAACTTGAAGAAGAAGCTATAGCAAGATTTGCCAAAGATGGTGGGTTATTTTTCTTTTATAGTAGTTCTTGTATTTACTGTCGTAAATTTGCTCCTATGCTTAAAAACTTTTCTACTAAGTATAGAATAAACATTATTCCTATAACCTTAGATGGTGGCGTTCTCCCAGAATTTCCAAACTCTAAGATAGATAAAGGGCAGGCGGCTAAGTTCAATATAACGATTGAACCCTCACTTTATGCCGTAAATCCATATACTGGTAAAGCATATCCCATTAGTCATGGCGTAATTAGTGAATATGATTTACGTAAGCGCATCCTAGATATATCTCGAAACTTTCTGGGAGGAGCATAATGAGTAAATTTATTAAATTAAGTTTTTTTACTTTTTTTACCGGGTTACTTTTTTTAGGTAACGCCATAATTTTTGCAGATGTTGGCAGTGACCTAAATAGTTTTTTTAACCAACTAGGTTTTGATAACAATGTAACGACTCCAAGAGCGTTTACTGGGCAAGAAGCTGGTTACTATACGGGAGGGAGCCTTTTTGCGAGAGCGCCGGTGAGAAATGTACAAATTGCACAAATAGATGTGCCTAGCTATCGCAGTGGTTGTGGTGGTATAGATCTTTTTATGGGTGGTTTTTCTTTTATTAATGGGGACCAAATAATCCAACTATTAAAAAATGTAATGAATAATGCGCAAGGGTATGCTTTTACTCTTGCTCTGGAGGCAGCAACGCCGCAGTTAGCGAATGTAATGAAATTCTTGCAAAAAGCTGCTTCTGAAATAAATGCTATGAATATTAATTCATGTGAAACTGCCGCAGGTCTTGTGGGATCGGTTTGGCCTAAAACGCAAGAAGCTCAAAGAAGGGTATGTTCAGATATAGCTTTAACGCAGATGCATAATGTATTTTCAGATTATGCTGCGGCAAAACAAGGATGTGGTAACGAAGGAAAATTAACAGAAGTATTGAATAAAGGCACGGACGCATATAAAAATGTTGTTTTTAAAGAAGGAAATCTTGCTTGGAAAGCAATACAGCAGAACGAATTTCTAAAAGCAGACCAAACATTAGCTGAATTATTTATGTCTCTTTCTGGAACTATTATAGTAAGACAAAAGGGTAGTGGTGATGAGGCAGAGCATACCTTTTCTAACTTACCTTCTTTAGCTACCAATACGAAATTGTTAGGCGCTTTACTTAATGGAGGTACAGCAACTATTTATAAATGCGATGAATCAGAAAAATGTTTAGCTCCCACTACCACAGCTATTACTATTGATCTAAAACATGCCTTAAGACATCGTGTCAGCACAGAATTACAAAAGATGGCAGAAAAGTTTTATCAGGATGCAAGGCTTCAAAATACCGAAATTGGTTTGATGGAATCTACGACATTACCAATACAAAAAATGCTTAATGTGCAAATGGCATTTTATAAAGATAAAGATATTTTAGATATAAGTAGTTACTCAGACATTATTGCAGTGGATATATTATTTCAATACCTAAACGAAAATTTAAATACGGTTAGGGCAAGTACCATTAACTTGCAATACCCAGAAGACATAATGAATAAATTTATCGAAGATATTGATGCCGCAAGGAAAGCTTTACGCAGTATCCAAAAAAGTGTCTATGCTGAACTTACTACTACTAATAGTATCATTAAACAAACCCGAATGATTGAAGATATGCTATCTAGTAGTTTTTCAGAGCATATGAACATGAATATGAAATGGTCTAAAGGTGAGCTCTAATGGATGTATTATCGATATACGTTTATGGTGCCGGTGGAGTATTTGCTGAATTTTTTAATGCCATGTCTGCTGCTGTAGGTACCGGTACGTTTGCTACTTTAATACGGATATCCGTGCTTTTGGCAGGAGTAACTGCTCTTGCTAGCGCTATATTTAAAAGAGATTTTGTGACTTGTGTTAAATGGTTTGGCTTATATTATTTAGTTATTTATGTTCTTTTAATACCAAAAGTAGATGTTCAAATTATTGATCGTACTGATTCACGGGGTTATGCAGTAGATAATGTGCCTCTTGGACTAGGAGTCTTAGCTAGTGTTACCACGTCTATTGGAGATGCTTTAACAAAATTAACCGATGAAATATTTTCTATGCCTGATGATCTTGGTTATAGTAAGTCTGGTATGGTTATGGCATCTAAGCTAGCACTAGCCTCACGGCAGTTTCAAATTACTGATCCAAGGTTAAATGCAAATATGGAAAGGTTTATGGTGCAATGTGTGTATTGGCCTATAATGCTCGGTTATTACTCAATGGATGATTTAACTACAGCACAAGATCTTTGGGGATTTATTAGCTCTCATGCTCCTAAATCAAGATCATTTCTATACGACGGTGGTTCTCCTGATAGCAGAAAAATCACCATGTGTGGAGCTGGTATTACTTTACTTGGGAAAAACTTACAAGAAAATTTATATAATGCAGGTGTTAGAGGCGCTACACGTTTATTTACAAATAGTAAAAGCGCAAAAGAAGGAGTATCGACTGCTTCAAGCACCCAAACACCAGAGGATATAAAAGCACAGTTATTGAAATACTTACCTCAAGCATACAATTATCTACTTAATGCATCTAGTACTGCTACAGATATCCTACAACAGAGTATTATAGCAAATGCTATAACTAACGGCTTATTATATTTTGGGACCTCCACTAATTCTCAAGCTGCTGTTACTAACTATGCTGCTACTCGTGCTCAGGAGCAGCAGCGTCTAACTCAAAATACACTGGGCTTTTTAGCAGGGTATTGGCTACCTATAATGAAAAACGCTTTTGAAGCTATTATGTATGGTTGTTTTTTATTTGTAATTCTTTTAGGAGTTTTTCCGTTTGGTGTAGCAGTCTTAAGAAACTATGTATTTACTTTATGTTGGTTGCAAGCGTGGGCGCCATTATATGCAATTATAAATCTTATTTGTTCCTATTATGCAAAAGTACAAAGCTTAGCTACTCCAGAAAGTGGTTTTATATTAAAAAACTGGTACCAGTTTTTACAAGTGAACCATGATATGGCAAGTCTTGCTGGATATTTAACACTAAGTGTTCCATTTATCTCTGCTGGTTTAGTAAAAGGTATGGCAAGTACTATGACTCATGTTGCTCAATATATGGGCGGAGTGTCGCAGTCTGCTGGTAGCCAAGCAGCTGCTGAAGCTGTGGCAGGCAATATTAGTATGGGAGTAACAGGGATGAGAAATAATAGCGCATTTAATTTTAGCGCACATCAGCATGATTTAACTGCTCGTATGGCTTCTGGTGCTAGTTATGAATTACCAAGTGGCGAAAGTATAAACTTTATGCCAGATGGAGGGATAGCAGTAAGTAGAGGAAGAACTATTTCAGATTTAGGAGTAAACGTAGATTTTGCTAAATCTATTCAAAACGCTTCAAGTCAACAAGCAGACTATGCTTATAATACAGCAAAAAGTGAATCGATAGCTGCTGGGGAAAGTTACCAGGCTGGGATGAGGAATCTTTATGAGTTAACAGAACATGCCGGTAGTTCTACTTCTAGCGGTCAAGCATGGGTATCTAGTGAAAGCTCTGGTGTAAGCCACGCTTTAAATAAAGTGAAAGACTTAACCCAACAGTTTGCTGAGAAGAATGATGTTTCTTATGATCAAGCAAAAGAAATATTAACCAGAGCACATGGTGGTTTTGGTGTTTCAGGTAGTGTCAGTGGTTCTGGTGGGGGGAGTTCTGGTAGTAATATTGGCGGTAATTTAGGTGTGAATGCGGAGGCCGGGGTTGATAGTTCTATATACAATAAGTCTTCAGCTAATGAACAGAAGCTTTACAGCTATGCCGAAGATTATGTAAAAAAGAGTGGCTATTCAGAAAATGTAGATCTTGTGCAAAGAGCTGCGATTGATAGAACTTTACATACTACTAATGACAAAGGGGCTAGGTTAGTAGAGTCTATGACAGGTTCGTTTGAAAACTCTAATAATCTTAGAAAGGAGTCAGAGGCACATTATCAAGAAGCGGAAAGTCATAGGATAGCAGCAAGTCGCTCTCAAGAAGAAGGAGTACAAACAAGGGTAAATATGCAGCAAGGGTTCTTAGAATTTATTAGCAAACAACCAAGTACTTATGGGTCAGGGACGATGAGTGTACAAACAGTCCTTGGTTTAATGAATAGGGACCCTGAATATGGTAAGACATTGGTTAATCATTTTGCGCATAATTACGCTAAATCTAATTTATCAAATTGGAATCAAGGGATGGCGAGTTCACAACAAGATATTAAACATATTTATCAAAATAAAGCTAATGCTATCACAAACCAAGGGAACCAAGAGTTACAAAAGCAGCAAAATGTTAGCAAAGAACAAGTACAAGTATCTTCTAGACAAAAGGGATTACTTAAGGAAAATTTTATAGATACATCAGTGAAAGATATAGCAGAAGACAGCGTTAGAGAAAACAAAAAAGAGATACAAGTTTCTAAGGATCAATTAAATAATATTGAGTTAACCAAGGAACAGAAATTTAACGAAGAAAAAGAAGCAGCAAAACAATATAGAAGTGGTGTTATTACTGATGCTATTAAATCAGATAAAGCTAGAAATGGAATAGCTAGTATGTTGGTGACAGGAAAAACACCACGTGAAAAAATAAGAACTAAATTAGATGAGTAAAAGTTAGAAGAATGAACTGGAATGCATATTATCAATGGCGGTATCGAGTAATGTGCCATGCACCACTGCCTGGTTCACAAGGATTCATATCCCATTCTCGACTACCAATTCGAGGTGATGGTGACCAAGAGTTATTATATGAAATCTCTGAACAACCATGTACAAACTTTACCGGCCAAGAACCAGTTTTTTCTTTATGCTTAATCATTGATCTGAAAATTAATACAAAGATAAAGAAGATAAAAAGCATGGTAAAAAGTATTTCGCTTAGGATAGCTAGAAAGATAAGAGACAAAATTACACCGCCTATTTTGTATAGTTTAGATTTAGAGAATGTAGTTTTGTTTTCAGTATTCATTAATTTAAAAGTATACCATTTTAAACTTGAAACTGGAATACTTAGAAAGATGAAAATTTAATTGTTGGTGGGGATGTGTTTTGTTGTTTAAAAGATTAATTTTTGAGCGAATGTCATAAAATTAATATATATAATTATCATCGAACATAGACTAAATATTAAAGCTAACAGAATCCAGGAGAAAGTATGAAAAATAGGGTACAAGTAAAAAATAAAAAATTTTTATCAAACAAACATTTTGATAATCTGAATAATAAAAGAGTTGATACACTATATAAAAATATAGCCGGATATATACAAACTGCTAGGAATAATATACGTCGTAGTGTGGATAGTGAACAAGTAAAAGCCTACTGGTTAATTGGTAGGGATATTGTTGAAGAAGAGCAGGCTGGTAAAGCAAAGGCAGAATACGGTTCTTTTCTACTAGAAGAAATATCAGCAAGATTATCCAAAGAATTTGGTAAAGGATTTAGTGTTGATACTTTAGAGCGTGCTAGGAAATTTTATTTAACATACCAAAAGGGTATTAAACAAAATTCCGCTGCAGTGCGGCGGAATTTACCGGAATTTAGTCCTAATCTTAGTTGGATACACTATAGAGCTTTAATACGAGAGGAAAGGCCAGTAGTTAGAAATTTTTATCAACTAGAAGCGGAAAAGAATTGTTGGTCTGGGCGTGAACTAGAAAGACAAATGGGTAGTTTATTATTTGAAAGACTGGCTAAAAGTAAAGACAAAAAAGGATTGATGAAGTTAGCGTGTAGAGGACAAGAAATTATTAAACCAGAAGATGCAATAAAGGAGCCAGTGGTTTTAGAATTTTTAGGTCTGCCTGAGAGTCATAAGTTAGTTGAATCTAAATTAGAAGATGCCTTAATTAGTAACATGCAAAGCTTTCTTTTGGAGCTTGGGCGGGGATTTGCTTTTATAGGTAGGCAAAAACGTTTAACTCTTGATGGAGACCATTTTTACGCTGATTTGGTTTTTTATCATACAGTACTTAAGGCCTATATAATAATTGATATTAAAACTAAACCTTTGACTCATGGAGATCTTGGACAGATGGAAATGTATGTAAATTATTTTGATTTAGAGGAAAAAACTGAAGGAGATAATCCAACTATTGGTTTAATTTTGTGTGCGGCGCAAAACAAAAAAATGGTTAAATATTTTTTGGGGAATAAAAATAAAAATATTTTCGCAAGTAAATATCAGTTTTGTTTACCAACGGAAAAAGAACTAGAAGAAGAGTTAAGGAAGGAAATAAAGGATATCAAACACATGCTAACCTATTCTAAAACAAAGTAACTTATTGGTTATTGTATGACTGACGACTCTAAAACTTCGACTCGTAACTTTATCAGAGGTGGGCAGGTATTGCTGCATAATTTTCGTATGGTTAAGCAGTTACTTGATCGTACCCTGGTTTTTACTTTAATTGTATTTTTATCAGTAACAATAGGCCTAACTTATTATAGAACGAATGGCTGGCATAGTTTCGCGGTAAAACATTGGTGCGCTGCACATATTTTTACGTTTTTTTATGGTAGTAATGCCAAACAAAAGATGAGATTACCTGGTGCTTATTCTAATGCTTTTGAGGAAAGGATGGTTTTATCTTCTGAGGTACTTAGGGATCCTCAGATAGTAAAAGCTGTAGAAGAAGTAGGGAGCCTACTTATCTTATCTACACTTTATGGCGCTATATCTTCTATAGGAACCTTATTTTTAGTAGTAGTTTATTTTAGAAAAAGAGGAAAAAAGCAGTCTGAGACTAAGCAGCTACGTGGTTATGAGATAGCTGAAAAAGACAGTATTAAAAAGTTAATCAAAAAGGATAATAGGTCAGATATTACTATTGGTGGTCTATGTTTACCAAAAAGTTTTGAGACAGGGCACGTTTTGATACATGGTACTACGGGAATGGGGAAGTCGGTATGTATTAAAGAATTATTGGATCAGATTAGAAAAAGAGGGGATAAGGTTATTATATATGATCAAGGCTGCGACTATATTAGTTCGTTTTATACTAAAGAAGACATTATATTGAATCCCTTAGATGAAAGGACAGCTTCATGGTGCTTATGGGATGAGTGCCGCGATTCGGCAGATTATGATAGTTTAGCAGCAGCGTTAATTCCGTCGCCACCAAATGCTGGTGAGCCGTTTTGGAGTAATGGAGCAAGAGTTATCTTTTCTGCAATGGCTCAAAAAATAAAAGAGACGATAGATCAGCCTAAAATACCGCAACTATTAGCATCTATATTGTCAGCCGATCTTAGAAAAATGGAAAAAGTATTACAAAATACCGAGGCTGCTCCATTGGTTTCTGAGCGAGCTGACAAAACGTCACTATCATTTAAATCTATGTTAGCTACTTACCTTAGGTCTTTAAAATACATTAAAGAAGAAGAAAATCCTTTTTCTATTAGAAAATGGATACAGGATGATAACCAAAAGAACTGGTTGTTTATAAGTTCCTTAGCTGATCGTCATGAAACTTTGAAGCCATTGATTTCGATGTGGCTTGATATAGCTGCTAATTCGTTGTTGAGCCTTGCTCCATCTTATACTAGAAGGATATGGTTGTTTTTTGATGAATTAGCTAGCTTGCATAAACTACCATATTTACCTAACGCATTTGCTCAATCTAGAAAATTTGGTGGCTGTTTGGTTGCGGGAGTACAAAGTATAGCGCAGTTGCGTAAGGTTTATGGGCAACACGCTGCTGATGAGATATCTACAATGTGTAATACAAGAATATTCTTTAGATCGCCATCAAATGAGGCTGCAGTTTGGACCTCCAAAGAGCTAGGGCAGCATGAAATAGAAGAAATGCAGGAAGGGATTTCTTATAGTGAAAGTGCTATGCGTTCTGGAATTTCTATTAATAAGCATACAATCCAAAAAGACTTAGTTAATGCTGCTGAAATCATGCAGCTTCAGCCACTTGAAGCATATGTTAGGTTGCCAGGTAATCTTCCTATTACAAAAATAAAGTTATCTTATAAGGATCGTACTTCTGATGCTCAACCTTTTATTGCTAGAAATATTGCAGAGAAAACATATAAAGAGGTCACAGATAAAATAAGTTTGGCAAGCGAGGAGAGCAAGGCAAATGAGATTAACTTAAAGCAAGAAAAGGTATTAGAAAGTGAAGAGATATCTGTATTGAACTGCTAGAATGCAGCAGGTTATGTATACCAATATTAAAAACTGTGCTAAGTACCATTGTGATAGTTATGTAATAAAAATGCTGTTAGCGGGAATGTAGATTTTATGTACTGTATGCAACAAGTCTGGGGTTAAGGCTCCATATAAAGCTACCCCAAAATGGCAATATACGAGTGTTTTATGGGCGGGCGAGTCCATCCAAAATTGGCGGTGGTTAAAAAATTGGTCATAACATTCAACGAAGAATATAAATATCGTTATTTAAAAAATGGGGCACATAAATAATTTTGTGTAGTTGCTAGTAAGTTGTTGGAATCAAGGCTGCCAAATCAGAGTTTGATGGAGTTTAGTTAAAGTAAAATGGATGAGAAGAAGGTAGTTTGGATGTTTTATGGATAAATTCGGTTGATTTGTTTTTTTTGTTTTTAAGTTTATAATGAGCCTATAAAATAAATTTATAGGCTAACTTTAATGCCCACCAATAACACCATAAAAATAAAAACTAACGCCGGGCTGCTTTATGTGTTCGAGGAATGGCTAAAAAAACAGTCATATGCTATTAATACCAAAAATACGTATTTAAAAACCGTCCGGGATTTCTTAGCTTATTTACGTGACTTTAATAAAGTGCACTTAAACAATGTTAGCATAGAACTATTGCTTCAATTTATTACGAAAAGGGGTAATAAGCTTTATGCTCCTGCAAATACAAATTTACGGCTATCAGCTTTAGGATTGTTTTTTACGTGGGCATGCAAAAACAAGTTCTGTTACAAGAATCCAGTAATTGAATATAAAAAATACCGGCTAAATAAAAAGCCATTTGCTTCAAAAGCCTATAAAACCGATGTTAAGCTTGTGATATTATCATCAGAAGAACAATTACTTCTTTTAAATAGCAAAACTGATCAATCATTTCTTGCCATAAGAGATAAATGTATTATTAGCATGATGTTAGATACCGCATTATATGCGGGAGAGCTAATTAACTTGCAAATAAAAGATTTAAACCTAGAAAACTCTTACATTGAGGTTCGAAGTGATAATCCAAACAAGAAAAGGAAAATACAGCTCACTACATCAGTATGTAAGTTTTGCCGTGCTTGGTTAGTTCAACGTAATAATGCTATGGGCAATAACCAACTTAAAATGTTATTTTTTACAGATAAACTTAAAAAAATCAGCAAACGTAGCTTATATCGCATAATCTCTAAAGCTATACTTGATGCTGGTATAAATAAACCACATCTAGGACCAGAAATTATAAGACAAACTGCTGTTCACAACATGTCAAGTTCAGGAAAAACTATAGAGGAAGTTCAGTTGATAACCGGTATAAAGACATTAAAAAACATTCAAAAATATATGGAACATTGATTTATAGCTTAATTTCTTGTATTAATAGGTTACAGTAGTTACTAAAAAACATATTATCAATTTTAAGGAGCTAGAGAATGTCGGCGAAAAAAGTAGTAAAAGGTACTATAAAAAAAGCAGCCAAAGCAAAAGTTGCTGTAAAAATTGCGAAGAAAGCAACAAAGGTTATAAAAAAAACTATCAAGAAAAAAATTAAAAAATAAGCAATATTAAACACGAGGACATTTATTTATGACAACAAAAAAACAGGCTAACAAGCCATTATCTATCAAAAAAGCGTTAAATAAATCAGAATTAACCCTGACTATTGCAGAAAGAACAAATTTTGAAAAAAAGAAGGTACGTACAATTTTAGAGGCGCTAACTCAGATCATTAGTGCTCATATAACTAAGAAAGGCCCTGGGATGTTTGTATTACCAGGCATAGCAAAGTTTAAAGTAGTACATAAACCAGCTACTAAAAAACGTAAGGGTAAAAATCCATTTACAGGGAAAGAAATGATTTTTGCTGCTAAACCAGCACGTAATGTTGTAAAAATTAAGCCATTAAAGAAAATAAAAGATATAGCAAAATAGTAAATCTAACCATACTAGATATAGTTGTTTCATTAGGTTATGTTAAATATACATAAAAGAGAAATAACTGAAAAAGAGCTTAGTCTCTTAAGCTCTTTTCTTACGGCCAAATATAAAGATGCTAAACCCATGAACCTAACTCAAACTCATGGGTTTCTTACTGCTATAACTTCCGCACCACATATAATAATGCCAAGTAAATACCAGCCTGTTTTATTAGGCGGTTATCCCGAATTTAACTCTATGCAGCAAGCTCAAGAGATTATGGGAATTTTGACGGTGTTTGGTAACCAAATTAACCATCTTATAAGAGAAGAAAAACCTTTTGTCCCATTTTTATGGCAAGACAATAAATCTGTTAACTATGATATAGCGTCATTAGAATTGATTGGTGAGTGGTGCAAAGGTTATTTAGCTGCGGTATCGCTAGATCCCATTTGGTCCTCAAGTGAACAGGCGATTTCTTGTTTATTACCGTTTAGTGTATTGGCAGGTAAATTTAACCTTATTGGTGGGCTTGATAATGATGGCAATACTATAACTGATGATACTGAGCATAAAAAATTGTATAAAGAAAAGTTACCCTTATACATAACTGAGTTTTATGACATGTGGAAAGAGCATCGTAAAAACTCTGTTCCGATATACGGGGCTGACAAACCAAAAGGGTTTAAAGAAGAAGAGAACATACTATCGCCTATTAGAAGAACAAAGTCTAAGGTAGGGCGTAATGAATTGTGTCCCTGTGGTAGCGGAAATAAGTTTAAGAAATGTTGTGGTTCACATGATAGAGTGCTCAATTAAAAGAGCTTATTTATAAAAAGTAAAATGCCACAACCTGTATCTAACATGCACCTAATAACACTGCTTGTGGTAATGGACGGAGTCTTCCATGATCGCTTGACAATTCACAACTATTGTTTCACAATATGCGAAACGCAAAACAAGCAAATAATTTACGAGAATTGCATGAATTTTTTCCTACATATCTCGCTCTGGGAGAGGCATTTTGTAACCGCAAGAAAGAACGAAATAGGTTGTCCTATAATATAGAGAAATCTACACCCACATTAATAATTTCTCCGCGCCGCTACGGAAAAACCAGCTTAGTAATAAACACATTAGTTGAATTAAACAGACCCTATGTACATATAGACCTCTATAAAGCCTTAAGTAAAGAAGACATAGAGCTATATATACTAAATGGGATTGGGAAATTGCTAGGACAGATTGAAACTGCTCCCAAAAAACTTCTTACTTTAGGGTCCGGCTGCATAAGCGGGCCAAAAGGGCAATAGCAAAAAAACGCCCAAAAAT
>CAZHSI010000012.1:0-1373 GCA_964535195.1 uncultured Coxiellaceae bacterium
CCAAGGGGGAGAGGCGCAGCTCTCCCCCTTGGGCGAGCCCGAGGTTCATACCTCGAGCGAAGTCTAAAAATTGATTAAGATTTAATTATTATCAGCCTAGGATAACCTAATTACATAGAGCTACGATCATGGGTTATATATTACAATCTATCGGTTAAGTCTAAGCTATAAAACAAGCTATCCGCGGTCTTAATATAATAAACATATAATGAACCATTAGCATCAACAGAAGAGGACACCTCGCTTAATTTGTCACTAAGAAGCGGTGTAACACTCCACAAGTCTTGGTCAATCTGACTACTAACGACGAATAGCCCTGTATCAGTAGCAACAAAAACATAGTCTTTGTCTACACTATTCCCATTATTATCCTTGCCCTTTCCTTGAATTACAGAAAAACTGTTTGCTTGACCACCGAAACTGGCGGCAGCAACGGTAGCAGCAACCTCCCGCACCTTAACAGCAGTACCATTTTTTATATCACCTATATCATTTATGCCGACCCTATAAATCTTACCATCCCTAGCCACAGCATATAGATCTTTATTTGTAATTGATTTGAGACCAATGAAATTTCCTCTAATTAAGACAAAGTCATGGCCGGCATCAGTTATATCACGAATTTTATCGTTTAATATAATAAAAATCCTAGAACCATCGTCCACAGCATAGATCGATTTAATAAGATCGCTGCCACCCGGAACATATACTAACCAATTGCCAAAATTTTTTCTTAAGACAGTACAAAATGTCCTATCGTTCTTATCATAAGCTGCTAAAACATAAGTAGTGCCATCATCAACTTGCACAACATCTATGAAGGTATAGTTTTTAGTATTATCTGGATAAAAATCTTCCCACTTATTTTCAGTAACATTAAAGTGCAAAAGCAACGACGGCTTACTTTTGCTGTGAGCAATAACAAAAACCTGCCCCTTAGTCGAAACATAAGCTTTACCTATCGTAAAATTATCATCTGTTTTTAATCCCACCTGTTCTTTTATGTCAGTCAAGGAAAAATGAGAATAAGGAGCATCGTTGCGAACATCAACAATCAAAGTATCTCCCGCCACCATCACCAAAGCGCCACTTTGATTAACGACAAGGTTTTGTGCTGTTTTGTTTTTTATTTGGGGGTAATCTAATTTTATCGACGACTGTAAAGGTAGAGGATTCATATTTATACTTTGTGTAGTTAACGCTCTTCGTTTCATACTTGTATCTACTGTTAACACTTGAGCTGGGCTGGTTATACCTGATAAAGTTGCGGTAATGCTTGTAGTTCCTTCTGCCACACCTGTAGCTAAACCCGTAGTACTATCAATCGTAGCTATACTATGATTACTTGAACTCCAAGCAACCTCTTTCGTTAT
>CAZHSI010000012.1:1473-37159 GCA_964535195.1 uncultured Coxiellaceae bacterium
TGATAAAGTTGCAGTAATGCTCGTCGTTCCTGCTGCTACGGCTTTAGCTAAACCTACATTATCAATCGTAGCTATACTATGATTACTTGAACTCCAAGCAACCTCTTTCGTTATATCTTTGTTACTGCCATCAGTATAAGTCCCTGTAGCGGTAAATTGCTGTGTTAATCCTTTCGCTACATTTTGGTTTATTGGAGATACCGCAATCGACACCAGTTTTGCTGGTCCTACTGTTAACACTTGCTCGGAGCTCGCTATACTTGATAAAGTTGCAGTAATGCTCGTCGTTCCTGCTGCTACGGCTTTAGCTAAACCTGTACTATCAATCGTAGCTTTGCTAGGGTCACTTGAACTCCAAGTAACTTCGTTCGTTATATCTTTGCTACTGCCATCAGTATAAGTCCCTGTAGCGGTAAATTGTTTTTCTAATCCTTGCGCTACATTGGAATCTACAGGTTTTATCGTTATTTGCATTAAAGATGTCACATTAACAACCTGAACCATCGGAATTTTATGATTAAAACAAGAAGCTCTTAGCCCGGCAACACAGGCCACTATACGAGCATCGCCAATAGTACCAATAGTGCCAGGAGCAACAAGTTCAAGCCGAATCTTGCATTGCCCTGAAGCGGGTATAACTGTTTTCCCTACAGGATTACAATATCCCTCCCCACCCATTACCTGTTGTAACATAGGTGGGAAATGGTTAGAAAACACTATAGGCACGCCGGGCTGGGTCTTCAGTAGATATTCGCCATATGTTTTTTTGTTTACCGAAATAGTCTCTGGCAATGGTTGCTCACCATCAACTATGTTGATAAAATCTGCCAACCCTATCCGTGGGAGAACCATCATCATTAACAATGATAATATCAAAAATAGCTTATGAATCTGATTCATATTAAATTCTCGCTGGTAAATATCCTTGTAACCTATTTTGCCCATGAACCACAGCAATGTTTTAACTACCTAAATAACACCATGAATAATACAAGCCTGTAACACATATTTATAATTTCTATCAAAAATCGAATAAATACGTATAACCAAAATAAATCTCATGCGCTTTCGTCTTACCTACATCTAGCTGATATGAAGCATCAACTTTGTTATTAAAATGTGCTTGCCCTAGATCTGCATACTTATAGGCTGTAAATAACCTACTATGATCGCTCACTGTAAAAGCGACCCCACCACCTACTTGATAGGAAAGACTGGTAACTGTATTAGATCTGAATCCTGCAGCAACCTCATGGTTTTGATTTACCGGTTGTTCATTATAATTAGAGACATAATTTAAAGATGGACCGACACCAAGCGAAAAAAACGGAATTAACTTTGTTTTGTTACCTAAACAAAATTGCCAAGCAAGCTGCCCTTCGGCCATAAATCTAGTGCTTAGAAGATTATATTCATAATCAAACATATGATTATTGGTATCGCTGGCCACAAGATAAACCTTTCCTTTAGCCTTATGATTTAAATTTTGATAAATACCCAGCCCTAAGGACAATAACACTTTTGGCGACAAATTGAATTCGTAACCGCCATTTATACCATATGCAACGATACCACTACTATAATTAGCTGGAGCATATCCGTTATATATATAACTGGTTTCTCCTGTCATATCATTTTGCTCTTTTCCCACCTTCGCAATACTTACACCACCCATAATGCTCAGATAGGGGTGTCCAGTAGACGTTTTTTGGGTTATTTCTGGACTAAACTTGGTAGCACTAACCTTATCAGAATTGTAGATTTTAAAACTTAAATCACGGATGGACTCTTCTTTTGCTTCAGCAATTCCCGATTTAGCAGCAGCGGCAGAAAAAGCACTTTTATCTTGAACAATCGTGGTTTTATTTCCTTTACCAACTATTATAACTTCTTGCAAATCAGTTGATGCTGGCTGTTTAGCTGCTAAAATTTCGCCCTTTTTACTTGGCTGAACCGCGCCCTTGGTTTTTCTAACCACCATCTTCCGAACTTGTCTAGCTTTTAAACCTCTCTTACTTGTCGCAGAACCAGACTTAGCGGTAATACCAGATGTTCTATCTAAGAATTTTAAACTTTTAAAACTAGACGGCGCCTCAACTATAGCTCCCTCATTTATAAGGCCAAGATCAGCCTTTACAGCTAAACTCAATACTGCAAAACCAATTCCAACAATTTTTCTCTTGTACATAGCTTCTCACCAAATAAACAGTTATTCCTTTAACTCCCCACATACAAACATTATGATGGTATCAATTTTTTTGAAGAATTGACACAATTTTTGGTAATTGTGTGGATAAACATCAGGGCATTTATATCCGCACAAAATCAATCTGACAGCACACTGCTCACCGGTGTAGCACGATGGCGCCTATGGAATACACCACGCTCATCCACATATTCCGCCATATGTTCCTCTTTAGCCTCTTTAACCAAATAGGCACGACGTTGCAAATAAGCATCGCGAAAAAACACATATGGATCAAATGCTTCATCAACAATTTTATCTCCAGGCAGAAGATTTGCGCGACGTTGTATCAAATATACCCCTTGCATACTATAACGCAGAGCATCCCACTTAATGTAAGGCCAAATACTAAGAAAATAATCTACAGGGACACCCACTAAATCTCTAATGGTATATGGTCCTAAAAATGGTAAAACTATATATGGCGTATCTTTTGAACCCCACCTCGCAAGAGTTAAACCAAAATCTTCCTTATCTTTTTCTAAGCCCATATACACTGCTACATCAATCAAACCACCAATACCTATAGTGGTATTAATAACCACACGCGCAAGGTCGGCCACAGCCTGGGCAAAATGTAACTGTAAAACTTCATTTGCTGCTGAAGTAACATCACCTATATTGCCAAAAACGTTACGTACCCCCTTTTTTACTGGCCAAGGTAATATTGTGTCATAAACAGTAGCAACCGGACGAAAAAAAGCACGATCAAGCGCCATATTAAACGCGAAAACTTTACGATTAAAATGTTCGTAGGGATCTTGGGGGTGCGACGGGGGATATTTACTGCTGGCACAACCGGCCAGATGCAACACACAAAAACCAAGTAAAATCCATCTAAAAAACACTTCCTTGCTCTTTAGCATATGAAACTTCCTGTAATTCTGTAAGCTATCCTTAATAGTTTTTACCGATAGAACGCACATATTATACAATACTTTTTTTATCGGGGCGAGAGGATTTGAACCTCCGACACCTGCTTCCCGAAAGCAGTGCTCTACCAAGCTGAGCCACGCCCCGTTTTTATGATTTATATCACGACCGAATTTATTATCAACAAAAAAGTAACAGACGTATTTATAATAACGCCGACATGACCACTATAGAACAATTACCGTAAAAACAAAGGTGGTGCAAAAAATATAAATCATAGGTAAAATGATCGCCAAAATTTGGTACTAAAATTAGTGACCATTAGAAATCAAAACAAAATCCATTGGAGAAAAACATGGCGCGAGGCGTAAATAAAGTAATTTTAATAGGTAACCTTGGTAATGACCCTGAAGTTCGATACACCCCTAGCGGTAGTGCGGTAGCCTCTGTATCTTTAGCCACTAGCGAAACTTGGAAAGATAAACAATCAGGTGAGCTGCAAGACAGGACTGAGTGGCACCGTGTAGTTTTCTTCAATAGGCTAGCTGAAATTGTCGGTGAGTATTTGCGCAAGGGGTCAAAAATTTATATTGAAGGATCGTTACGTACTCGCAAATGGCAAGATAAAGGCGGCGTAGATCGTTATACCACCGAAATTATCGCCAATGAAATGCATATGCTAGATAGTCGTGGAGCAAATATTCCACATGAAAAACAAAAGGCTAGCCCTATAGGACAAGGAGCGGAAGATATCGAACACCACACCACTGCATCAGCTCCTGATGCAATCATGCCACCAGCTGATGATGATATTCCGTTTTAACGGCACAAAAGTTGCGATCGCAGCATGTAACGATACTGGTTAAGTTAATAGGCCTCTTTCGAGCCCTATCTTTGGGGCATAATACAAATCGGCAAAGCGAGGTTTACTTTAATATAAATGAGCATTACGAGCGAATACGCAACACAGTAGTATGACAAAAATGCAGGCCTCGAAAGAGGCCTAATCTGTTTTCCTAAACTTGTCAGGTTTAACTTGATCGTATCAAGGGATACAAGAGTCAAGCTGGCTAATGGCAGTAAATCTACTGCTAAACTTTCTTCTCTTCGCGATCAAGAAGCTCAACCATTGCCACTGGAGCTTTATCACCAGGACGAAAACCACATTTGATAATACGAGAATAACCGCCTGCACGGTTTTTATATCGTGGGCCCAATACGGTAAATAGTTTACCAACGGCCTCATCATTACGTAAACGACTAAAAGCAAGGCGCCGATTAGCAACCGAATCAACCCTCGCTAAAGTAATTAATGGCTCAGAAACTGAACGCAATTCTTTGGCTTTTGCCAAGGTGGTTTTTATAATTTCACTTTTAAACAATGCCGCTGCAAGGTTTTTAAACATTGCTTTTCTATGGCTACTATTGCGACTTAGTCCTCTACCACGGTTACGATGACGCATATATACTCCTCGCAAACGAACTTACAATTAACCCTATTAAATTTTACTACTCTTGCTCTGCTGCTTCCTCTTCAGAAACATCCAATTCCATTTCATGTTCAATTTTTGGCAATTCTAACCCTGGGGGCGGCCAACCTTCAATTTTCATACCCAAAGATAAACTCCGAGCCGCAAGCACTGTCTTGATTTCATTAAGCGATTTTTTACCTAAATTCGGGGTCTTAAGCAGACTATTTTCATCACGCTGCACTAAATCACCGATAAAGAAAATATTTTCCCCCTTAAGGCAGTTAGCAGAACGCACCGTCAACTCTAGATCGTCTACTGGACGTAACAATAAAGGATTCATCTCGCTGGTCTTTTCTTCAACCTTAGGCTCTTCTGACTTACGTAACTCTACAAAAGCCTCGAGCTGATGCTGCAAAATCGTGGCACTAGTACGAATAGCTTCTTCAGGATCTAAAGTACCATTGGTTTCAAGATTGATAACTAGCTTATCAAGGTCAGTACGTTTTTCTACACGAGCATTCTCAACATGACAAGACACTTGTAACACTGGACTGAAAGTAGCATCAATTAATAATTGACCAATAACACTACCTTTTTCTTCATTTTGTACCCTGGCATTAGCTGGCTGATAACCTCTACCAAGAGCGACAGTAATTCTCATGTTTAACTTACCATCTTTAATAATGTTAGCTATCACATGATCAGGGTTTAATACTTCGACATCGTGCTCAAGCTTAATGTCACCGGCGGTTACTGGCCCTGGGGTACTTTTATTCAAATCTAAAACCACCTCACGACGACCATGCAACTTAAAGGCCACACCTTTTAGATTTAACAAGATATCTACAACATCTTCTCGAACACCTTCAATGGTACTGTACTCATGTAATACCCCTTCAATTTGCACTGCTACTGCCGCAGCACCTTCCATTGAAGACAACAAAATACGACGTAAGGCATTACCCAGTGTATGACCGAAACCACGCTCAAAAGGCTCCAGCACTATTTCTGCACGAGCAGCACTAATTTTTTTAACCTGAATAACACGTGGCGTCAAAAAACTACGATAAATATCCTGCATTTCTAACCTCTTTATTTTGAGTATAACTCAATTACCAAGTGAACTTTAAATTCTGGCGGAAATTCACTAGCATCTGGATAACGCTTAAACACACCAGCAGCTTTTTTCCCATCTAAAGACAACCAATCTGGAATGATGCCTTTCTCAGCAGCCTCGATAGCATTAACAATGCGACCTTGTTTCTTACTTTTTTCTTTAACTACAATTTCATCATTCGGCTCAACTAAACAAGATGGAATATTTACAACTTTACCATTAACGGTAATCGACCGATGGTTAACCATTTGCCTTGCCTCAGCACGAGTAGCAGCAAAGCCAAGACGATAGACCACGTTATCTAACCTTGACTCTAATAGGCGGATCAAATTTTCACCGCTAGACCCCTTACTACTATCAGCCTTTTTATAATAATTATGGAATTGACGCTCTAAAATTCCATAGTAACGCTTGATCATTTGCTTCATTCGCAACTGAACATTATAATCAGTTGTTCTACTGGAGCGTTCTCCAAATTGCCCTGGTGGCACATTGGCTTTACACTTTGAATCTAGCGCTCGAGCTTTACTTTTGTGCTGTAAATCTACTCCCTCACGACGTGATAAACGACACTTTGGACCAATATATTTTGCCATCTAATAAATCCTCAACTAAAACAATTAAAATCTTCTTTTCTTTCTAGGGCGACAACCGTTATGTGGTAACGGTGTTTTATCAGAAATATTAACTATCTTAAAACCCAAAGCATTAAGTGATCTACCGGCAGAATCTCTTCCCGGACCCGGACCTTTAACATAAAGCTCTAAATTTTTTACCCCAAACTCTTTGGCCACGTTACCAACTTTTTCCGCTGCCACCTGCGCCGCAAATGGGGTACTTTTACGTGACCCCTTAAAACCAGAAGTACCTGCGGAGGCCCACGCTAAAACATTACCAGCCTTATCAGCAATAGTAATAATGGTGTTATTAAAAGATGCATTAATATAAGCAATAGCATCTGTCACATTGTGTCTTGTCTTTTTCTTAGTAACAGGACGAGTACGTGTTGTCATAAGTAAAAAATCCTAATTTCTTAATTCTTAAATTTCTTAACCTTTGGCTGGTGCCTTTTGCATAGTTACTGCAGCCTTTCTCTTACCCTTGCGAGTACGAGCATTAGTTCTCGTACGTTGTCCGCGAACTGGTAAACCACGACGATGACGCACTCCGCGATAACAACCAAGATCCATAAGACGCTTAATACTCATGGCAACTTCACGGCGTAAATCACCTTCTATTACAAACTTTCCTACCTGCGCTCGTAAAGCTTCGAGTTCAGCTTCAGTTAGATCTTTGACTTTACGTGTCGGATCAATTTTTGCTGCCTTACAAATAGCTAGTGAGCGCGGCCTACCTATACCATAAATAGAGGTCAATGCAATTACTGTATGTTTATGTACCGGAACATTAATACCAGCTATACGCGCCATTCAAATACTCCAACTTTAACTTTAATATTTTCATCCCCACAAAGGGGCGAGTAGAATACCTTTAAATATATCAAAAAGCAATCTCTTGCTTATAACTTTAGATCAACAAAAATCTATTACAATCTACCACCACAACACCAAGCATTTATCCTTGACGTTGTTTATGCCTCGCCTCTTTACATATAATTCGCACTATGCCCTTACGCTTAATTACCTTGCAGTTGCGACACATTTTCTTTATTGATGCTCTAACCTTCATATATGCTCCTCGTAAAATAAGTCTATACTGTGTTGCTCTTATTTTTCACGATCCTCATTTATAAAAAAATAAACCCCGGCCGTAAAACAATAAGAGCGCCTTGCCTAAACTTATTTTACGAGGAGTATAGCTCCACAATTAACTTTATACTACCTTATCATCATTCCACCGCCTTTAAGGCGGGATTTTTTCATTATAGAATCATATTGGTGTGATAACAAATGCGCTTGGACTTGCGCCATAAAATCCATTAACACCACTACCACAATCAAAAGCGAAGTACCACCAAAATAAAACGGCATATGCCAACCATACATCAATACATCTGGCAACAGCGATACCATTGTAATATAAATAGCGCCAAAAAACGTGAGCCGGGTTATTACTAAATCAATATAAGAAGCGGTGTTATCTCCCGGCCTAATCCCTGGAATAAAAGCTCCAGACTTTTTCAAATTTTCTGATATCTCTCGTGGATTAAATACGAGTGCCGTATAAAAATAACAGAAAAATACAATCGCCGTGGAATAAAGTATCAAATACAACGGCTGTCCCATCTGTAAAGCAAAACCAACCTTATTTAGCCACTCCATTCCTTTACTATGCCCAAACCACTGCGCCAAAGTAGCTGGAAATAAAATAATACTAGAGGCAAAGATAGGCGGAATTACACCGGCCATATTAATTTTTAAAGGCAAATTACTACTCTGCGCCCCATAAAGCATCCTTCCAACCTGTCGTTTCGCATAATTTACCGTAATACGCCTTTGCCCACGCTCGATAAATACTACCAACCCAGTTACCACCACAACTAATGCGATTAACAAAAATAACGAAATAACTTGCATTTGCCCTTGCCTTACCTGCCCCATAACCTGAACCACAGCCGAGGGCAACCTTGAGACAATTCCTGCAAAAATTATCATCGAAATACCGTTACCAATACCACGCTCCGTAATCTGCTCACCAAGCCACATTAAAAACATTGTTCCAGCAGTAAGAGTTAAGGTTGTCACAAAATAAAAATACGTTCCTGGAATCAAAACAATTCCGGAGTTAGTTAGCCACTTAGCAATACCAAACGCTTGAAACAAACATAAAACCAATGTTGCATATCGTGTATATTGACTAATTTTATGTCGACCACTTGCTCCTTCTTTTTTCAGCTGATTAAGATGCGGCAATACTGAACTAAAAAGCTGCATAATAATTGATGCTGAAATATAGGGCATGATTCCTAAGGCAAAAATTGTTAACCTTTGTAAAGCCCCACCAGAAAACACGTTAAATAAACCAAAAATCCCACTTCTTTGCTGATTAAATAAATCCGCCAAACGGGCTGGGTTTATCCCTGGAACTGGAATATGAGAACCAACCCGATAAACAAAAATACCGAGCAACAAAAACAACAAACGTTGTTTCAGCTCACGGAGACTCCCCTTGTTTTCAGCTTTGTTTAACATATTGCAGTCTATTCAACCTTACCGCCGGCTTTTTCAATAGCTGCCTTTGCGCCTTCAGTTGCTTTTACGCCAACTAAATTGATAGCTTTATCGATACTGCCGGTTAAAATAACTTTAGCACTTTTCGCACTTCTTCTTACTAAATTAGCCTCTTTAAGTTCAGCCAAACCAATTTTAGTAGATTTTATCTTGTTAAGTTCGTGCAACTGCACTTCAGCATTATAAGGTTCTTTAAGCGAAGTAAAACCAAACTTCGGCACTCGCCTTTGTAGTGGCATTTGACCACCCTCAAACCCCATCTTACGACCATAACCAGAACGAGCTTTCTGCCCTTTATGACCATAGCCACATGTTTTGCCCAAACCACTTCCCATTCCCCTACCAATCCGGGTCCTGGCCTTCTTTGCACCAACTGCTGGCTTTAATGTATTGAGGCGCATTTATTTTTCCTCAACTTTTAGTAAATAATTAACTTTTTTAATCATACCACTTACCTCTGGAGTATTTTCAATCTCCACCATCTGTCCAATTCGACGCAGCCCTAAACCTAAAACACAAGCTTTATGAGCTTGCAATTTTTTACTGGTACTTTTTACCAAGGTCACCCTTAGTTTTTTATTTTTAGTTTTTGTCGTCATATTTTCTACGTAAAATAAATTTTATTTACTACTTTTGCATCTCCTCAATGCTGAGACCCCTTTTTGCTGCAACATCCTCTAAAGTGGTCATCTCTGTCAAGGCTTTTAAAGTTGCTCTTACAACATTGACAGGATTTCTCGAGCCGATACATTTAGCTAAAATATCTCTAATACCAATAACATCACAAACAGCGCGGACTGCTCCACCTGCAATCAAACCTGTACCCTCGCTTGCTGGTATCATCACAACCTTAGTGGCCCCAAAACACCCTTTTAGCGAATGCTGCACCGTACCCTGTTTCAAAGGGATACGTACCATATTGCGGCGCGCTTGTTCCATCGCCTTTTGGATAGCTGGCGGCACTTCACGAGATTTACCCATACCAAAACCAACTCTGCCTTTACCATCTCCAATTACTACAATAGCGACAAAACCAAAAATTCTACCGCCTTTTACTACTTTAGCAGTACGCCTAACTGAAACTAGTTTCTCTCTTAGCGTATCGGCTGTTGTATTATTTTCTGTTATCATCTTTTTTTCCTAAAACTCTAAACCTTGCGAGCGAACACCATCTGCCAAAGCTTTAATCCGACCATGATATTTAAACCCGGAACGGTCAAAAGCTACTTTAGTAATGCCAAGATCTTTAATCTTAGTAGCGATCCCCTTGCCAACAGCGGCAGCAGCCTTTATGTTACCACCATAGACGCACTCTTTTTTAACCTCAGCATTGAGTGTAGACAAACTTGCCACTATTTTGCCATCTGGCATCACCAACTGTGCATAAATATGACGTGGCGTACGATACACGCTTAAACGCGGTACCCCTAACTCTTTAATCTTTGCGCGAGTTTTTTTGGCACGGCGCGTACGCGCCATTTTATTATTCATTATTTCTTCTTACCCTCTTTCTGCACCACAACTTCACCTTCGTAACGCACTCCCTTCCCCTTATATGGTTCTGGAGGACGAAATCCTCTGATTTCTGCCGCTACCTTACCGACAATATGCTTATCTGCACCCTTTACAATAATTTCTGTTTGACTGGGGGTTTCAATAGTTATCCCAGACGGCACCGAAAATTTAATTGGATGGGAAAACCCCAAGGCCAAATTTAAAACCTTACCTTGTGCTTGGGCTTTAAATCCAACTCCGATTAATATCAATTTGCGCTCAAATCCCTTAGTAACACCAATAACCATATTGTTTACCAATGCTCGCATAGTACCAGCCGTTGCATCTGCGGTTTCAATTCCATCTTTGGGAAAAAACAAAATACTGCCATCTTCCTTATTCAGATTGACTTCACTGTTAATATCTAACTGAATAGCTCCCTTAGGACCTTTAATACTCAAGGTAGAACCGCTGATGTTTACTTCTACACCAGCTGGGATAACTACCGGTTTTTTCGCAACTCGTGACATCCCAGCCTCCTTAACTTACATAACATAATATTTCGCCACCTTCACCAAGAAGGCGCGCCGCACGATCGCTCATTACCCCTTTAGAAGTAGAAATAATTGCGACCCCCATACCACCTTGCACACGTGGCAACTGATTTTTATTACGATAAACTCTTAAACCAGGACTACTAATACGACGAATACTTTCAATAACCGGTTTACCTCTGTAATATTTTAAAAAAATAATCAGCTGTTTATGGCTACCAGATTCTTCAATTGCATAATCTGAAATATATCCTTCGGTTTTTAAAACACCAGCAATTGCTGCTTTAACTTTAGTAGCCGGCATTGCCACATCAGGCTTATGCGTTGCCTGTGCATTTCTTATTCTAGTTAGCATATCTGCTATAGGATCACTCATGCTCATAATTTTAATACCTTATAATTCAAACACTATTTGGTTCAGTACCATTTCCACCACTTGCAATAACAACATTAAATAGCCTACTACCAACTCGCTTTCACTAAACCAGGCACATCACCACGCATGGCAGCTTCACGTAAATGAATACGACACAAACCAAACTTACGATAAACAGCACGCGGTCTGCCACAAAGTTGGCAACGACTTCTCATTCTAATTGCACTTTCATTCCTTGGGCTTTTGTTAAGCTTAATCACAGCAGCCACTTTCTCATCAAAACCGGTATTTGGATTTTTAATGACTTCGCGAAGTTTTTGCCGTCGTACTCGTGCATTTTGCACCAGGCGTTTTCTTTTATCTTCACGAGCTATCATACAAGTTTTTGCCATCTATTTCGTCTCCTTTAACGGAAAACCAAAAGCAACCAATAAGGCTTTAGCCTCATCATCAGTTTTTGCCGTGGTAGTAATTGTAATATCTAAACCACGCAATACATCAATTTTGTCGTACTCAATCTCTGGAAATACAATTTGTTCTTTAATCCCTAAGCTATAGTTACCACGACCATCAAAAGCACGGGCACTAAAACCACGAAAGTCACGAATTCGTGGAATTACAATCGAGATTAAACGATCAAAAAACTCATACATGCGGCTGCCACGTAAAGTCACCTTGCAACCAACCGGCCAACCAACGCGTACTTTAAAACCAGCTATCGATTTTCTTGACAAAGTCATAAGCGGCTTTTGCCCAGAAATCTTGCTTAAATCTTCCATAGCATTGGTCATGATTTTTTTGTCTGCTGTCGCTTCACCAACACCCATATTAAGGGTAATTTTGGTTATACGAGGTATCTGCATGATATTTTTATAACCAAACTGCTCCTTTATCTTTTTTATGATAGTGTCACGATATAATTTTTCTAACCTTGGTGTTGTTGTCATAACTTCTTCGTTTTAAATTTTACTAAACTTCAATTAATTCACCGTTTGATTTAAAACAGCGAACTTTTTTACCATCATCCAAAAACTTAAAAGCCACACGATCAGCTTTTTTAGTAATCGGATTATAAATAGCGACCTTAGAGATCGCGAAAGGAGCTTCACGCTCAACAATGCCGCCTTGAGTATTGGTATTAGGATTAGGCTTAATACATTTTTTTACTAAGTTAGCACCTTCAACTGTAACCTTAGTACCGCTTGCACTGATACCTAAAACCTTACCACATATACCCTTACTCTTACCAGCTAAGATTATTACTTCATCCCCTTTTTTTATCTTTTTCATATATATAACCCGTCGTGAAACAAACTCAATGCGTTCTACTAAATAACCTCTAAAGCTAATGACACTATTTTCATAAATTTCTCACTTCTGAGCTCACGTGTTACCGGACCAAAAACTCTAGTGCCTACTGGTTGCATTTGATTATTTAATAAAACTACCGCATTATCATCAAACCGAATTAAAGAACCGTCAGAGCGACGCACACCATCTTTGGCACGAATCACTAGAGCAAATAACACTTCGCCCTTTTTAACTTTGCCATCAGGGATAGCATCCTTCACAGTAACTTTAATTACATCACCAATATGAGCATAACGATTTCTCGTGCTTCCCGTCACTTTAATACACATCACCCGACGGGCGCCACTATTATCAGCTACATTTAACATCGTTTGCGTTTGAATCATTTGTGCTACCCTCTAATCTACTTACTCTTTAACCGCTTTTTCTATAACCTCAACCAACTGCCATCGCTTAGTACGAGAAATAGGTCGAGACTCGGCAATCACGACAACATCTCCTTCATTACAGATATTACCTTCATCATGAGCGTGAATTTTCGAAGAACGCTTAATATACTTACCAAACACTGGATGTTTTATTTTACGCACCACCAAAACCACAATGGTTTTATCCATCTTGTTGCTAACCACCTTACCGCGCAACGTGTGTACAACTTTAGTTTTTTCACTCATGCTTTTCTCTTTTTCTCTTCATTCAGTATAGTTTTAATCCGCGCAATTTTACGACGCGCTTGCTGAAAACTATGCGTGCGTGGAGCTTGAGCTGCAGTCACTCCCATACCCTTTTGTAACCGTAAACTAAACAACTCTTTTTGAGTTGCAACCAACTCCGCAAGTAATTCATCTTGCGTTTTTGCTCTTAGTTCACGTACTTTTAGTTCACTTGCTTTCATTACATTATAGTCCGCGTAACAAATACTGTCTTAACTGGAAGTTTAGCAGCAGCCAAAACAAATGCTTCTTTTGCCAGCTCCTCAGTTACCCCTTCAACTTCAAACAAAACCCTACCTGGCTGAACCAGCGCCACCCAATACTCCACTGGCCCCTTACCTTTTCCTTGACGAACCTCAAGTGGCTTCTTGGTAATTGGTTTATCAGGAAAAATACGAATCCATAACTTACCACCACGTTTAATATGTCGTGTAATCGTGCGACGCGCTGCTTCTATTTGCCGCGCAGTAATGCGAGCACGTTCAGCAGTTTTTAAGCCAAATTCACCGAAACTAACCGTGGCACCACTTACAGCTATACCACGATTGCGTCCTTTGAACTGCTTACGATATTTAGTTTTCTTCGGTTGTAACATATACTCCTCGTAAAATAAATTTAATCTTTGTTACCCTTATTTTTTACGGTCCTCATTATATGAAAATATAAACTCCGACCGTAAAAAATAAGGGCGCCGCACCTAAATTCATTTTACGAGGAGCATAATTCCACTAAAATTTTTTTCATCAGATTTTATTACCCTTTAGCGTTTCTATACTTCATCTCTTTCTACAAGCACTACCGGAGCCTCTTCAGCCAAAACATCTTTACCAATTTTCTCGCCCTTAAATATCCATACCTTGACTCCAATTATGCCATAAGTAGTTCTAGCTTCAGCCAAAGCATAATCAATATCAGCCCTAAAGGTATGCAGTGGCACACGCCCTTCGCGATACCATTCGGCACGAGCTATTTCAGACCCACCCAAACGACCACTTACATGCACTTTAACTCCTAAAGCCCCAGACTTGACAGCACTTTGCATCGCCCTCTTCATCGCTCGACGAAACATAACTCGTCTTTCTAATTGTTCGGCAATACTACTAGCTACTAACTTAGCATCCAAATCCACTTTCTTAATTTCTTCAATATTGACATGCACAGGTATTCCTAACATGTCCGCTAATTCTTTACGCAAGGCATCAACATCACCACCCTTCTTACCCAGAATTATACCAGGCTTACCAGCGTAAATTGTCACATGAGCGTTTTTTGCTGGCCTTTCAATCTGAATCCTACTAATTGCCGCTGCTTTATATTTATCGAACAAAAATTTACGCAGTTTAATATCGGAATTTAAATAGGCGGCATATTTTTTCGAATCTGCATACCACGTAGATTTCCAATCTTGAACAATTCCTAAACGGATACCAATTGGATTTACTTTTTGCCCCATACCCTTACTTCCCCTCTCTGCTCGCAACTGCCACACTAATGTGACAAGTTTTCTTCAAAATTCTACATCCTCTGCCCTTGGCGCGCGCATGCATACGTCTCATTCGAGTCGCCTCATCAACAAAGGTTCGTGATACTACAAGCTGATCAATATCAGCACCATCGTTATGCTCCGCGTTCGCAATAGCTGAGTCTAAAACTTTTTTCACTAATTGTGCAGCTTTTTTGCTACTAAAACTTAAAATATCTAACGCACGACCAACCGGCAAACCACGAATTTGATCGGCAACTAGTCTCACCTTTTGCGCAGATGAGCGTGCGTATTTATGTCTAGCTATTGTTTCCATTATATGCTCTTTGCTAAATAGGTTTGTGGTTTGTCGACTACACTACTCGCGATCATCATTTACCAAATATAAACTCCGATCACTCGCAGCCCGCCCTCACGCCTAAAATTACTTAGCTAAGAGCACAACCTACAAACACACAACCAAAAATAAAACTTTTTAATAATTAAATTTCACATCTAAGCAGCCACAAAGCTTACTCTGCTACGTTGTTCAACACCGCGTACTAACCAACTTTCAGCCTCACCCCTTTTTCTTTCCATCCTCTTGCTGCGCTTTACGTTCACCAGAATGCGCACGGAAAGTACGAGTATGCGCAAACTCTCCTAACTTATGCCCCACCATGTTTTCGGTGATAAAAACTGGGACATGATCTTTACCATTGTGTACCGCAATAGTCAACCCTACCATATCCGGCACAATCATCGATCGACGCGACCAAGTTTTAATTGGCTTCTTACTTTTTATCGCTTGCGAAGCCTCTACTTTTTTTAACAAATGTATATCTACAAATGGCCCTTTTTTAACTGAACGTGGCACGTTTCAATCCTCACTTAACATGACGACTACGAATAATCATTGAATTAGTACGTTTATTACGACGTGTATGATACCCCTTGGTTGGCTGACCGTGAGGTGTAACTGGATGACGCCCTCCGGAGGTTTTACCTTCACCACCACCATGAGGGTGATCAACTGGGTTCATAACAACACCACGAACCGTTGGCCGAATACCACGCCAACGAGAAGCACCAGCCTTGCCTAATGACCGTAAATTATGCTCAGCATTAGACACTTCCCCAATACACGCTCGACATACTGCCAAAATCTTTCTAACTTCACCAGAGCGTAAACGTAAAGTAACATATTCCCCTTCACGAGCAACAACCTGCACCGACGCCCCTGCACTACGCGCCAATTGCGCACCTTTCCCCGGTCTCATTTCTACACCATACACTGTGGCACCAACAGGGATACTACTTAATGGCAAACAATTCCCGGCTTTGATTGGCGCATCAACCCCAGACATTACCTCATCACCAACTTTCAAATCCTTCGGCGCAATAATATAGCGTCGCTCCCCATCTTTATATAAAATTAAGGCGATGTATGGGCTACGATTTGGGTCATATTCCAAACGCTCAACAACTGCCGGAATACCATCTTTACACCGTTTAAAATCTATAACTCGATAAAACCTTTTGCTTCCGCCGCCATGATGCCTTACCGTTAAGCGCCCCATATTGTTACGAGCACTACCGCGACCCCTTTGTTTGGCCGTAAGCAACGGACGATGCGGCTCACCCTTATGTAAGTTAGGGTTCTTAACTTTAATAACAAAGCGACGCGCGGGGGAAGTCGGTTTAGTTTTAATAATTGCCATAAATTACGCTCCACCCAAATTAATCGCTTGACCTTCTTTCACGGTAATATAAGCCTTCTTCCAGTCCTGATTTCTTCCTGAGATATGCTTAAAAGTACGCTTTTTACCCTGCACTCGACAAACACGCACTGCAGTTACATCAACCCCAAACAACAACTTCACTGCTTTAGCAATCTCATCTTTTCTCGCCTTACCGTTCACTTTAAAAACATACTGCCGATCAACCTGAGCTCTAGTTGTTTTCTCCGAAACACAAGGAGCAAGAATGGTTTTCATTAGATTATATTCTGTCATTCCATTTCTCCTCAAGCTGTCGCAACACTGGTACTGTAAATATCACTTTATCAAAACCAATTAAGTTCATGGGATTAATCCCGCATAAATCACACACTCCAACACCAGGCAAGTTACGTGCCGCTAAAAATAAACTTGGCTGCGTTGTTTCAGTTACAATTAAAACATTTTTAAGATTCAACTCTTTAAGTTTTTTGGCAAGATCCCGCGTTTTTCCTGTGGCATTAAAATCATTTACCAACAACAAACGTTCTTGTCGTACTAACTCAGACAATATTGAACACATAGCTCCCCAATACATCTTCTTATTAATCTTTTGGGAATAATCACGCGGCTTTGCCGCAAAGACAATACCACCACCGCGCCATAATGGGCTACGAATAGTACCAGCACGAGCACCACCAGTGCCTTTTTGACGCCAAGGCTTTTTGCCACCACCACGCACTTCTGCTCTGGTTTTTTGCGCCTTGCTACCTTGACGAGCACCAGCAGCATACGCCTGCAAGACCTGGTGAATCAATGCTTCATTAAATTCTTTAGCAAAAACTGCATCTTCAATCTGAACGGCATCAGCAGAGAAAGACCCTGTGGCTGTATCTAATAACTTAAGCTCCATGATTCTTTCCTCTCATTTTAACTGCAGGTACCACGATGACATACCCCCCAGGGGCGCCAGGAATCCCGCCCTTAACCATCAATAAATTACGCTCAATATCAACTTTAACCACTTCTTGGCTCTGTACGGTACGTTTGACGTTACCAAGATGACCCGCCATCTTTTTACCTTTAAACACTCTTCCCGGAGTTTGTCTTTGACCAATAGACCCAGGAACACGATGCGATACTGAACAACCGTGACTAGCATAACCACCGGAAAAATGGTGACGCTTCATCACCCCGGCAAACCCTTTTCCTTTAGTTATACCTTCAACATCTACCATTTGACCAACGTCAAACAAGTCAACCTTCAATTCTTTACCTAAAGCTAAATCTACCCCCTCATCTTTGGCTAAACAAAACTCCCAAAGCCCATCCCCTGCACCAACGCCCGCCTTAGCAAAATGATTAGTTAAGGCTTTACCAAGTCTTGCAACTTTTTTAACACCAGTTGTAACCTGGACAGCACGATAGCCATCATTTTCGTCAGTTTTAATTTGGGTGACACGATTTGGCAAAACAGACAACACTGTAACAGGAATACTTTTCCCATCTTCAGTGAAGATTCTCGTCATACCACATTTTTTACCTACTAAGCCAATAGTCATTGCACTAATCTCACGCTAATCCACACTAATCTGGACATCTACTCCAGCAGCTAAATCTAACTTCATCAAGGCATCAACCGTTTTGTCAGTTGGAAACACAATATCCAAAAGTCGTTTATGCGTACGGATCTCGTACTGATCTCGCGCATCTTTATCGGCATTTGGCGACACACAAATAGTCAAACGCTCGATACGATTCGGCAACGGGATCGGCCCATGAATCTGTGCTCCGGTACGCTTGGCGGTCTCAACAATCTCATGCGTTGCCTGATCAATAAGACGATGATCAAACGCCTTTAACCGAATACGGATCCTTTGACCCTTTTTTATTACTGACATATAAAATACCCTAATTTGTCGTCACTACTAACTGCCCTACTTCCCAGCCATGAGTCGCAAAAAGCGCGACTTGACTAAGCTGATGAAGCATTTCGCTCCTATAGAGCTATCGATTGCTTCGTAATTATTCTAATATTTTCGCCACTACGCCGGCACCCACAGTCTTGCCGCCCTCTCTAATGGCAAACCTTACCCCTTCTTCCATCGCAATTGGCACAATTAAACTTACCTTCATCTTGATGTTATCTCCTGGCATTACCATCTCAACATTCTCTGGTAACTCCACCGATCCTGTAACATCGGTCGTTCTAAAATAAAACTGCGGACGATAACCTTTGAAAAACGGCGTATGTCTACCACCCTCTTCTTTCGACAATACGTAAACTTCAGCTTCAAATTTCGTATGTGGGGTAATCGACCCAGGTTGCGATAACACCTGACCACGCTCCACATCCTCTTTCTTCGTACCACGTAGCAGTATTCCTACGTTATCCCCAGCCTCACCTTCGTCTAATAACTTTCTAAACATCTCAACACCAGTACATACCGTCTTCTGCACCGGCTTAATACCTACAATCTCTAATTCCGCTCCAACCTTAACCTTCCCTCTCTCCACTCTTCCAGTTACCACCGTCCCTCGTCCAGATATCGAAAACACATCTTCGATCGGCATCAAAAACGGCTTGTCTTTCGGGCGCTCTGGGATCGTAAAGTAATCATCTATCGTTTGCGCTAACTTAAATATCGATGGCTCACCAAGCTCACTCTTGTCTCCCTCTAACGCCTTCAGCGCTGATCCCACAACAATCGGCGTCGTATCCCCAGGAAAGTCGTGCTTCTTCAATAACTCTCTGATCTCCATCTCTACTAGCTGCAATAACTCAGGGTCGTCCACCATATCAGCTTTATTCAAAAAGACAACTATCTTTGGCACCCCTACCTGACGGGCTAATAATATATGCTCTCTGGTTTGAGGCATCGGACCATCTGCCGCACTTACAACTAAGATCGCTCCGTCCATCTGCGCCGCACCCGTAATCATGTTCTTTACATAGTCAGCATGTCCTGGACAATCAACGTGCGCTACGTGGTATTTCTCCGTCTGATACTCAACGTGCGAGGTCGCTATCGTTATTCCTCTCTCTCTCTCTTCTGGCGCATTATCAATATCTTCAAACTTCTTCGCCGTACCGCCAAATTTACTCGATAACACCACAGTTAGCGCCGCAGTTAACGTCGTCTTACCATGATCTACGTGGCCGATCGTTCCTATGTTTATATGTGGCTTCGTCCTTTCAAATTTTTCCGCCATAATGATTACCCCCGTTATTTATTAACTTATTGTTTTTTTGTTATTGCCTCTACTACGCTTGCTGGAGCCTCACAATACTTAGCAAACTCCATCGTATACGTTGCCCGACCTTGACTCATTGAACGCACATCAGTAGCGTAACCAAACATTTCACCGAGCGGAACCTCGGCCTTAATAATCTTTCCCGAAGGACCGGTATCCATTGCCTGAATAATGCCACGACGACGACTTAAGTCACCCACAACATCACCCATATACTCTTCTGGCGTAACCACTTCAACATTCATAACTGGCTCTAAAAGAACCATACCCGCCTTCAGACTGCCTTCTTTAAAAGCCTGCGAACCAGCTATCTTAAACGCCATTTCGCTAGAGTCAACGTCGTGATAAGAACCATCAAATAAAGTAACCCTAACATCAACTACTGGATATCCAGCAAGCACCCCACTCTCCATCTGACCTTTAATACCTTTATCAACAGCTGGAATATATTCACGCGGAATCACACCACCGACAATCTCATTAACAAATTCATAACCTTTACCTCGCGGCAATGGCTCAAGCTTAATCCAAACATGGCCGTATTGACCGCGACCACCAGATTGTCTAATGTATTTACCTTCTTGTTCAACAAATTTTTTGATTGTTTCACGGTAAGCAACCTGCGGCTTACCAACATTGGCGTCAACACTAAACTCTCGCCTCATCCGATCAACAATAATTTCTAAGTGTAACTCTCCCATACCACCAATAATTGTCTGCCCAGACTCCTCATCGGTGCGCACACTAAAAGATGGATCTTCTTGCGCAAGCTTATTAAGCGCAATCCCCATTTTTTCTTGGTCGGCCTTAGTCTTAGGCTCAACCGCCACAAAAATAACCGGCTCAGGAAACTCCATGCGCTCTAAAGTAATAATATTATCTTCATCGCAAAGGGTATCACCTGTAGAAACATTCTTTAAACCAACAGCAGCAGCGATATCACCAGCATAAACTTCCTTAAGCTCAGAACGAGTATTAGCATGCATTTGTACCATACGACCAATACGCTCTCGCTTACTCTTAACTGGATTATAAACACTATCCCCTGAACGCAACACGCCAGAATAAACTCTAAAGAAGGTTAAGGCACCAACAAATGGATCGGTCGCTATCTTAAAGGCTAAGGCTGCAAACGGCTCTTCGTCGGAAGACCTACGCCCAGCTTCTGCACCATCCTCTAACACACCTTTAATCGCAGCAATTTCGTCTGGCGCTGGCAAATAATCAATTACCGCATCTAAAACTGCCTGCACCCCTTTATTTTTAAAAGCAGTGCCACAAAAAACCGGCACGATTTGATTAGCCAATGTAAGCTTCCTAACCCCAACCATAAGCTCTTGCCTGCTGAGCTCGTGCCCTTCTAAATACTTATTCATCAACTCTTCATCAGCCTCAGCTGCTTGCTCAACCAACTTTTCATGCCACTCATTACATACTTCTTGTAAATCGGCTGGAATCGGCCCTTCCTTGTAGGTCATGCCACGATCCTCATCGTTCCAATAAATAGCTCGCATACCTACAACATCAATAACACCCTTAAAATTCTCTTCACTACCAATCGGAACCTGCATAACCGCTGGCTTTGCCTTCAAACGGTCACTAATTTGTTTTACTACTCTAAAGAAATCGGCCCCCGCTCGATCCATCTTATTAACAAAACAAATCCTCGGAACCTTATACTTATTAGCTTGACGCCACACAGTCTCAGACTGAGGCTCAACCCCACCAACCGCACAAAACACCACAACAGCACCATCAAGCACCCGCAACGACCGCTCAACTTCAATAGTAAAATCGACGTGACCAGGGGTGTCAATAATATTAATTCGATGCTCTGGATATTGTTTGTTCATACCACTCCAACGACAAGTGGTCGCAGCAGCAGTAATAGTAATCCCCCTCTCCTGCTCTTGCTCCATCCAATCCATTACCGCAGTACCTTCGTGCACCTCACCCATCTTGTGCGAAACACCCGTATAGAAAAGTATACGCTCAGTGGTTGTAGTTTTGCCAGCATCAATGTGCGCAGTGATGCCAATATTTCTATAATGTTTTAAGAGGTGGGTTCGTGACATAGTTAACTACCATCTATAATGAGCAAATGCTTGATTGGCTTTAGCCATTCTGTGAACATCTTCACGCTTCTTCACAGCGCCGCCTTTATTTTCTAAAATATCCGAAATCTCACCAGCCAGACGCAGCTCCATTCCTTTTTCACCACGCGAATTTGCAGCATCAACCAACCAGCGCATAGCTAAAGCCAAACCTCTACTTTGCTTAACCTCAACTGGAATTTGATAGGTAGCACCACCTACACGGCACGACCTAACCTCAACCGCCGGCTTCAATGTATCCAAAACTTTTTCAAATAGCTCAAGCACGACTTTGCGAGCACCACTGCTTGCAAAAATATCACCATCGCTTTTAGCTTTTACCGCAGCAACTTTTGCGAGCGCGCCATAAACAATTTTCTCAGCAACCGACTTTTTGCCGCCTTTCATTAGAACATTGACAAACTTTGCCAATAACTCACTACCAAACAACGGATCTGGTAGTATTTCTCTTTTTGCTGCCGCCTTTCTTCTAGCCATATAACCTTCGTAAAATATAAATTTTACTCAACACAAATAAAACAATCGTAATTATTTCTTAGCCTTCTTAGCCCCGTATTTCGACCTTCCTTGTTTTCGACCATCAACACCAGTGGTATCAAGACTACCACGAACAACGTGATAACGTACCCCTGGCAAATCCTTAACACGTCCACCTCTAATCAAAACCACCGAGTGCTCCTGTAAGTTGTGCCCTTCACCACCAATATAAGTAGTTACTTCCATGCCGTTGGTTAAACGCACACGCGCAACTTTACGTAAAGCCGAGTTTGGCTTTTTAGGAGTTGTTGTATAAACGCGTACACAAACCCCACGTTTTTGTGGACAACCACTTAATGCCGGAACCGAATTCTTCCACGGCCTAATTTGCCTAGAGTTTCTTACTAACTGATTTACAGTAGCCATAAATAACAGTAACCATAATAAATATAAATAATTTTTGCCCTAACGCCCGAAATATACCTAAAATATTACAGGATGGAGGCGGGATTCTAATGAGCCAAACACCCTATGTCAAGTAAAAATATACATAAAACAACAAATACCTTTTATGAGACGCAATTACTGTGACACAGCGCGTCACATAAAGAAAAAAACTACTTAAAACTACTTAAAAATTAGCGCTAAGTCTAGGTAAATGAGATTATTTTTGCAACAAATCCATCACCACCTAACCAAGCTAATACATTCCAAAAAAACTTAAAAAGCGCTGCCTTGCTCAAAACAATCTAGCCCACCCCAAGCAACAACCACATGAAATAAGCTTTTACATTCACAACGCCTGCGTTTTTTGCCTATTTAGCAAAACTCAAAGAGCAAACACACTTACTTAACCGGCAAAAACATCCCTTATTTTTCTGTTTCTGTCGACCTTAAAGCATCGCTTAAAGCTTGCTCAGCCTTTTCCGCCATCATTGCCGCCTCAGCCTTCAACATTTCTTCAGTCTTTACTTCTGCTTGACGCCTTCTATGACGCTCGGCATGATGCGCAAAACCGGTACCAGCTGAAATCAAACGCCCAACAAGAACATTTTCTTTTAGACCACGCAAGTGATCACGTTTTCCGGTAACGGAAGCTTCGGTAAGCACCCTAGTGGTTTCCTGGAAAGAAGCCGCCGAGAAGAACGACTCAGTCGCCAAAGAAGCCTTGGTAATACCTAATAATAATAGATCGAATCGAGCTGGCACTTTATTTTGTTCAAGCACCAACCTATTTTCTTCTAGAACAACAGTCTTATCCAATTGCTCGCCCTTGAGGAATTTGGTATCACCAGGCTCTGTAATAACAACCTTACGCAACATTTGGCGCAAGATCACCTCAATGTGCTTATCATTAATTTTTACCCCTTGTAAGCGATAAACTTCTTGAACCTCATTAACAATATAACTAGCTAGAGTATTAACTCCTAATAAACGTAAAACGTCTTGCGGATCAGATGGACCATCAGAGATTACCTCTCCTTTTTCGACATACTCACCCTCAAATACACTAACATGACACCATTTATTTATTAACTCCTCATGAACCGTACCATCTGGAGCGGTAATAACCAAACGTCGCTTACCTTTAGTTTCTTTACCAAAACTCACAATACCAGAAATCTCAGCAAGTATGGCGGGGTCTTTTGGTTTCCTCGCCTCAAAAAGATCAGCTACCCGCGGCAAACCTCCGGTGATATCGCGCGTTTTTGAAATCTCTTGCGGAATACGCGCAACAACATCACCCACTTCGATTGTTTCGCCATCGGTAATATGCAAAATCGATCCAATTGGTAAAAAATACTGCGCCGGCATATTAGTGCCACTTAAACATAAATCTTTGCCCGCATTATCAACCAACTTCACCATCGGACGCAGCTCTTTACCAGAACTACTTCGTTGAGTAGTACCAGTAACAACAATAGTACTCAAACCGGTAATCTCATCCAACTGGCGACGCATACTTACGCCATCGATCAGATCAACAAACCTTACTACTCCACCAACTTCAGTGATGATCGGGTGAGTATGTGGGTCCCACTCAGCAATTATCTGTCCAGCTTTACAAAGTGCGCTATCAGCCACGCTTAAGGTTGCTCCGTATGGCACCTTATAACGCTCTTTCTCTCGGCCATTAGCATCAACAATCGCAATTTCCCCCGAGCGGGAAACAACAATTAAACTACCGCTTGGATGCTTAACAATTTTCATATTATGCAGCTTGACGCTACCACTAGACTTTATTTGCACATTATTTGCGGCTGTAGCTCGTGATGCGGCACCACCAATATGGAAGGTACGCATAGTTAACTGAGTTCCAGGCTCACCAATTGATTGCGCCGCCATAATACCGACAGCTTCACCAATATTTACTATATGACCACGAGCAAGGTCACGCCCATAACACATTGCGCATACACCATAAAGAGTATCGCACGTGATTGGCGAGCGCACCTTAACTTGATCAACACTATGCGCCTCAATCAGCTCTACTGCCTGCTCATCTAACAAAGTATTTGCGGGAATTAACACCTTACCTGTTGTTGGCTCAATAACCTCTTCGGCAGTTACCCGCCCCAACACACGCTCATGTAGTGACTCAACAACATCACCACCTTCAATTAGCGGTTTCATGACGATATAACGATTACCGCCACAATCAGATTCTCTAACAACAACATCTTGCGCTACGTCAACTAAACGCCGAGTTAAATAACCCGAGTTTGCAGTTTTCAAAGCAGTATCCGCTAAACCTTTACGAGCACCGTGAGTAGCAATAAAGTATTGCAATACGCTTAATCCTTCACGGAAATTAGCAGTAATTGGCGTTTCCATAATGGTGCCATCTGGTTTTGACATCAAGCCTCTCATACCAGCAAGCTGTTTAATCTGCGCGGCAGAACCTCTAGCGCCAGAATCGGCCATCATGAAAATAGAATTGAATGAATCTTGCTCAACATTCTTACCTTGCTTATCAACTACAATCTCAGTTGATAAATTTGCCATCATCGCTTTTGCAACCTTGTCAGTTGCCCCGGACCAAATATCGATAACTTTATTGTAACGTTCACCCTGCGTAACTAAGCCAGAAGCATATTGTTTTTCGATTTCCAAGACCTCAGTTTCAGCTTTGGCAATAATCTCGGTCTTCTCTGGAGGAACAACTAAATCGTCAAGACCAATCGAAATTGCGGAATAAGTAGCATATTTATAGCCAGTATACATTAACTGATCAGCAAAAATTACGGTAGACTTCGTACCTAGGATACGATAACAATTGTTAAGTAAACTTGACACGGCTTTCTTGGTAAGAGGACGATCAATAAATTTAAATGGCAACCCCTCTGGCACAATATCCCAAAGCAGCGCTCTACCAACTGTGGTCGCCACTAACTTATTTTCTTCAGAACGTTTCCCAGCGCTATCAAAAGCAACCTCTTTAATCCGGACTTTTATTTTCGCTTGTAAAGACACGTGTTCAGTTTCATACGCGCGTTTAACTTCTTTGATATCAGCAAATACTGCACCCTCACCAAGGGCGTTCACCTTCTCACGGGTCATATAATATAAACCAAGCACTACGTCTTGGGTTGGAACAATTATCGGATCACCATTCGCCGGCGAAAGAATGTTATTGGTTGACATCATCAAAGCACGTGCTTCAATTTGCGCTTCGATAGTAAGTGGCACGTGAACGGCCATTTGGTCACCGTCAAAGTCGGCGTTATAAGCTGTACAAACTAAAGGATGCAGCTGGATCGCTTTACCTTCGATTAATACTGGCTCAAATGCTTGAATACCAAGACGATGCAAGGTTGGGGCACGATTTAGGAGGACTGGATGCTCACGAATTACTTCTTCAAGAATATCCCAAACCTCTGATACCTCATTTTCTACCATTTTCTTAGCGGCCTTAATCGTAGTAGCCAACCCCTTAAATTGCAATTTGCTATAAATAAAAGGTTTAAACAACTCGAGAGCCATTTTTTTCGGCAAACCACATTGATGCAACTTCAAAGTAGGACCAACAACAATTACGGAACGACCAGAGTAATCTACCCGCTTACCCAAAAGGTTTTGACGAAAACGCCCTTGCTTCCCTTTGATCATATCGGCCAAAGATTTCAATGGCCGTTTATTTGCTCCGGTAATAGCACGACCACGACGACCGTTGTCTAAAAGAGCATCGACTGACTCTTGTAACATTCTCTTTTCGTTACGAACAATAATGTCAGGGGCATTCAAGTCTAACAAACGTTTTAAACGATTATTTCGATTGATAACTCGACGATACAAATCGTTCAAATCTGAAGTAGCGAACCTACCACCATCCAGCGGCACTAGCGGCCGCAAATCTGGCGGCAACACTGGCAATACCGTTAAAATCATCCACTCAGGTTTATTCCCCGACTCTTGGAACGCTTCAAGCACTCTTAAACGTTTACTGATTTTTTTAAATTTAGTATCAGAACCGGTCTTAACTAATTCAATTTTTAATTCCTCAACCTGCTCTTTAATATCAATTTCCTGCAGCAATCTTTGGATAGCTTCCGCCCCCATCATCGCTTCAAAATCGTTACCATACTTCTCTATCGCATCTTGATACTCATCATCCGAAATAAGCTGCCCTTTTTCTAAAGGGGTCATGCCAGGATTAACCACAATATATGCTTCAAAATACAGGATCCGCTCAATGTCACGCAAACTGATATCTAACAGTATACCAATTCTTGATGGTAATGATTTCAAATACCAAATATGCGCAACTGGACAAGCAAGCTCAATGTGCCCCATGCGTTCCCGGCGGACGCGAGAAACAGTAACCTCGACGCCACACTTTTCACAAATAACACCACGATGCTTAAGCCGTTTATATTTACCACAAAGGCACTCATAATCCTTAATCGGGCCGAAAATTTTCGCGCAAAATAAGCCATCACGCTCTGGCTTGAAAGTACGATAATTTATCGTTTCTGGTTTTTTGACTTCTCCATAAGACCACGAGCGTATAGTATCTGGCGATGCCAGGCCAATTCGGATAGCATCAAATTCTTCCGGTTGACCTTTCTTTATTAAGTTAAGTAAGTTCTTCATTGTACCCTGCGTAAAATAATTTATGCTTTGTTGCCTTTATTGAAAACTAAAGCACCCTTAATCACTTTCTAGTTCTACATCAATACCCAACGACCTAATCTCTTTCACCAACACATTAAATGACTCTGGCATACCAGCATCCATACTATGGTCACCATCAACAATCCGCTTGTAAACTTTCGTTCTGCCCATCACGTCATCAGACTTTACCGTTAACATTTCTTGTAACGTATAGGCAGCTCCGTAAGCTTCTAGCGCCCATACCTCCATTTCACCGAAACGTTGACCACCAAATTGGGCTTTTCCGCCAAGTGGCTGCTGGGTAACCAAACTATATGAACCAGTAGAACGAGCATGCATCTTATCATCAACTAAATGATTCAATTTCAACATGTACATATAACCAATGGTTACTGGACGATCGAATTTCTTACCGGTACGACCATCGTAGAGCCAAGCCTGACCACTTTCTGGTAATTCGGCAAGACGCAACATCTCGCGCACCTCTTTTTCAGTAGCACCATCAAATACTGGGGTATTAATCGGGACGCCATCAGTAAGATTTTTAGCCAAAACCTTAACCTCGTCATCACTCAACTGATCTAAATCAACCTTCCTCCCATGCCCCAGATCGTAAATTTTTTGTAAGAATTTTCTTAGCTCAGAAATACTACAACCTTCAGCTAACATCTTATCAATTTTGGTGCCCAAAGCTTTTGCTGCCCAGCCTAAGTGGGTCTCTAAAACCTGACCAACGTTCATACGTGAAGGCACCCCAAGAGGGTTTAACACAATATCAACAGGGGTCCCATCTGCCAAATGCGGCATATCTTCAATCGGCGCGATAATCGAAACCACACCTTTATTCCCGTGCCTACCTGCCATTTTATCGCCAACCTGCATACGGCGTTTAACTGCTAAACTAACCTTAACAACCTTCAATACTCCTGGCGCTAGATCATCGCCTTGAGCTAACTTTTTCCGCTCAACCTCTAACTTCTTATCATACTCCTTTAACACTTGTTTCAGCTGCTTTGCCGCCTGCTCTATATTTCGGTTAACATTTTTATCCGTAACACTAATCTCTAATAAGTGATCACGAGAAATTTTTTCTAGGTCGGCGGCAGTTAAAGTCGCACCCTTCTTTAACCCTTTCACATTATTATTAAGCTGTTGACCAACTAAGATTCGCTTGATTGACTGATAAATTACGTCCTCTTTAATTCGCACCTCATCGGTAAGATCTTTCTTTATCTTCGTGAGCATAGCTTTTTCAATATCCTTTGCTCGCGCATCTTTTTCGACCCCGTCGCGCGTAAATATCTGGACATCAATTACTGTACCGCTAGTTCCAGACGGAACACGCAAAGAGGTATCTTTAACATCAGAGGCCTTTTCACCAAAAATTGCTCGTAATAGTTTCTCTTCTGGGGTTAGTTGGGTTTCACCTTTTAAAGTAACTTTACCAACTAAAATATCTCCCGCCTCAACCTCGGCACCAATATGAACAATACCACTCTCATCAAGCTTAGATAATGCTCCTTCGCCTACATTAGGAATATCCGCCGTAACTTCTTCCGGTCCCAACTTGGTATCACGAGCCACACACGTTAGTTCTTGAATATGAACTGTAGTAAACCGCTCCTCTTGTACTAAACGCTCAGAAAGAATAATCGAATCTTCGAAATTACAACCGTTCCACGGCATAAATGCTGCTAATAGATTTTGCCCTAAAGCTAATTCACCAAGATCGGTGCTTGGCCCATCAGCCAAGACATCACCCGCAGCAACCACATCACCAACCGCTACCAGCGGCCTTTGACTAATGCAAGTATTTTGGTTGGATCTGGTATATTTAATTAAGTTATAGATATCGACCCCCGCCTCTTCCCCTTTCACTAGCTCATCGGCATTAGCACGAACAACAATGCGCGAAGCATCAACAAAATCAATGACACCACCACGACGAGCAACTACCGTTACCCCAGAGTCAATAGCAACTTTATACTCCATGCCAGTACCAATAAGGGGCTTTTCTGCGCGCAATGTCGGTACCGCCTGACGTTGCATGTTAGAACCCATAAGAGCACGACTGGTGTCATCATGTTCCAAAAACGGAATAAGAGCTGTAGCAATAGACACAATCTGGCTCGGCGACACATCAATGTAATTAACATTTTCTGCCGTCGTCAAAGTAGACTCACCTTTATAGCGACAAGGAATTAGCTCATCAATTAAACGACCTTCGCTATCAATCGTGGTGTTAGCTTGGGCAATATAATAATTACTTTCCTCAATCGCAGATAAAGACAATACTTCATTAGTAAGTTTACCAGCAACCACTTTACGATATGGACTTTCAATAAAACCATACTTGTTGATCTTGGCGTAAACAGCCAAAGAGTTAATTAAACCAATATTTGGTCCTTCTGGCGTCTCAATCGGACATAAACGACCGTAATGAGTAGGATGAACGTCACGCACTTCAAAGCCGGCACGTTCACGTGTAAGCCCGCCCGGTCCTAAAGCTGAAATTCGACGCTTATGCGTTACTGCAGTTAACGGATTATTTTGATCCATAAACTGCGACAACTGCCCCGAGCCAAAAAATTCTTTAATCGCCGCGGCGATAGGTTTAGCATTAAGCAGATCTTGTGGCATTAGATTTTCAGTATCAGCTAAACCTAAACGCTCTTTCACCACCCGCTCAACCCTTACTAACCCAATTCTAAATTGGTTCTCTACCATTTCACCAACACTGCGGACACGACGATTACCTAAATGATCAATATCATCAACTTCACCCTTGCCATCACGAATAGCAACTAGAGTCTTAATAACGTCAACTATATCCTCTTTAGTTAAAACCCCTGGCCCCTCAAAACTTACTCGCCCTAATCTACGATTAAACTTCATTCTACCAACACCCGACAGATCGTAACGCTCGGGCGAGAAAAATAAATTACGGAACAAGTTTTCGGCTGATTCTTTGGTTGGCGGCTCGCCCGGACGCATAATTCGATAAATTTCAACTAACGCTTCGAGTTGCGTGGTTGAGGGATCGACACGCAAGGTGTCTGAAATATAAAGTCCTCGATCAAGCTCATTAACATATAAGGTTTCAAATGTTTCAATATCCGCTTTACGGAATTTATTAATTAGTTCTGCCGTAATTTCAGCATTAGCTGCCGCTAAGATTTCACCAGTTTTCTTGTTCATAACCGGCTTAGCAATCACTTTATCTAAAAGATATTCCAGAGGAACACTTAAGGTTTTAAGCCCAGCTTTTTGCATCTGTGACACGTGACGTTGCGAAATTCTGCGCCCTTGTTCAATAATGAGGTTTCCTGCCTTGTCTTTGATATCAACTGCTGCTAGCTCGCCGCGTAAACGTTCTGGCATTAAATTGAAAATTATATTTTCTCCTTGGAGAAGAAAAGTGTTAGTTTCAAAGAACATATCCAAGATTTGTTCGCTTGAAAAACCTAAAGCTCGTAACAAAATCGTAACTGGCAATTTACGCCGTCTATCAATGCGTACAAAAACGCAATCTTTAGGGTCAAATTCAAAATCAAGCCATGAACCACGATAAGGGATGATTCTAGCAGAGAAAAGCAACTTTCCTGATGAGTGAGTTTTTCCTTTATCATGCTCAAAAAATACTCCTGGCGAACGATGTAGCTGTGATACCACCACCCGCTCTATACCATTGATAACAAAACTACCGGTATCAGTCATTAATGGTAAATCACCAATATAAATTTCTTGTTCTTTAATATCTTTTACGGTTTTGTTACTAACGCCTTCTTTTACGAAGACGGTTAAACGTAATTTAACCCTAAGCGCAGCAGCATAATTTAAGCCGCGAGTGCGACATTCTCTAACGTCAAAGATGGGCTCACTAAGAGTATAACTTACATAATCAAGCTCAGCGTTGCCAGAATAACTAGTGATGGGAAAAACCGACTTAAAAACAGCATGCAAACCAGCGTTAGCTAAAGACTCTGGCTTAGTTCCCATCTGTAAAAAATCTTGATAAGACTCCACCTGTGTAGCCAAAAGATAAGGGGGGGTTACCGAAACCAGATGCTTTGCGAAGCTTTTACGAATACGTTTCTTTTCGGTATAGGAGAAAGTCGTTTTGACATCAAGCCCATGAGATTTATAATTCATTAATCGCCCTCACAATCTGTGCATACTCCTGATTCGAGTACTCACTAGAGTATAATTCATTAGCTAACTTACTCTAAAAAATCTAAACTTTTATATAGTAGACTCTCTTAGAGACATTAAAAACTTTAAGCTATCTTCCACGAACAAATAGCTCCACCATTCCCCTTAGCAACTAAGGGGAATGGAAGCTATTTTTAACTATTAAAAATATTATCTAATTAAAATCTACTACTTGACCTCAACGGTTGCACCGGCTTCTTCAAGCTTCTTCTTAATACCGGCAGCATCATCTTTGGATACACCCTCTTTAACATTCGCTGGAACGCCTTCGACCATGTCTTTAGCTTCTTTTAATCCTAAGCCAGTAACTTCACGAATAACTTTAATTACATTTATTTTGTTAGAACCAAAGCTAGTCATCACCACGTTAAATGATGTTTTTTCTTCAGCAGCAACAGCACCAGCGGCAGCAGGAGCAGCGACAGCAACAGCAGCAGCGGCAGAAACCCCAAATTTTTCTTCCATCATTTTTACTAATTCAACAATATCCATGATGCTTTTTTGTGAAACAGCTTCTAAAATTTGCTCATTTGTAAGAACGGACATTTAATATTCTCCTCAAAAAAAATTATCAAAAAATTTACGCGGATTGCTTATCACGTATAGCACCAACTGTACGTGTAAGCATGGCATATGGCTCTGCCAAAGTACGCACCAACTTGGTAACTGGCGCCTTCATCACTGACATTAAAGTTGCTAGCGCTTGATCACGAGTTGGTAATGTAGCTACGGCATCAAGATCTTTAGCCGATAACAACTTACCCCCTAAAGCTAAAGCACAAACAGTAAGCTTTTCGTAATCACGAACTGCATCTTTTAATAAACGAGCCACGGCGCCCGGATCCTCTTCGGAAAATGCCAAAAATACCGGACCTCTAAATGTTTCTTGCATACAAGAAAAGTCGGTATTTTCTACGGCGCGCCTCGCTAAAGTATTACGCACTATTCGCAGATAGATTCCACTTTTACGTGCTTTGCCACGTAGCTCAGTCATCTCAGCTACGGTTAAACCTCGATAATTAGCAACTCCAGCGGAAACTGCTTTTGCGGCAACACTTGCTACTTCATCCACAATGTTTTTTTTATCTTCAAGTTTCAGTACCACTAATTTTCCTCCCCCTGATCAACGAAGATACTAAGGCTTGTTAACAAACCTTATCGAAAAAAAGCAAAAAATTTAAGGTAAAACCAAAAATTATACTAGATTAAATTTCTATGTATTTCAACTGGTTACCCCCCTCATTTCTCTACTTTATCTCTTAAAAATGCCGTTTTACAAAAGCACGGCACCGTTTATGTAGACTGAGAAACATCCCCAATTAACCCAGAAAAAGTCATTAAAGCACTCAACCCAGGGTCTACGGTCTCTAACGGTCAAGGCCAACAATACACTGGCCTCATCCGCAAAAACAAAAAATGACACACACTTTTAGACAAAAGTGCTGCATAATACAACTTTTTTAATAAAAAGCAAAGTTTTTTCATTAGATCGCTCAAAAATTAGGCGCGTTTACCGCGAGCAACTAGTTTACGCGGAGATCTACGAAAAAAAATTTATAATCGACGAAAAGCAAACGACCGGAACTTTTATACTCCGGTCGTCATTAACGGTTAACCTGCTGATGATTCAAGACTAGCCTGATCAATTAATAACCCTGGACCCATCGTGCTCGATAAAGAAACTTTTTTAAGATAAATACCTTTAGAGCTACTTGGTTTTACTCTTCTTAAGTCATTTAAAAGCGCAACCAGATTATCTTTTAAAGCTTCTGCTGAAAAACTAATTTTGCCAATAACGCTATGCACCACACCGCCTTTGTCAGCACGGTAACTAACTTGACCCGCTTTAGCATTTTTAACCGCCAGCGCTACATCAGCTGTTACGGTACCAACCTTAGGGTTTGGCATCAAGCCACGCGGACCTAAAATCTGACCAAGCTGACCAACAATTCGCATAGCATCTGGCGTTGCAATCAAAATATCAAAATCCATCATCCCTTGCTTGATTTTCTCACCCAGATCATCAAAACCTACGATATCAGCACCAGCTTTGGTAGCAGCCGCTGCATGATCACCTTGAGCAAATACTGCCACCCGGACTTTACGACCGGTACCGTGTGGCAACACTACCGCGCCACGTACCGTTTGATCAGACTTACTAGCATCAATACCTAGATTAACGCTAACATCTACACTTTCATTAAATTTTAATGGGGGCAACGACTTAAGCAACTCGATAGCTTCGGTAATTGAGTACTGTTTACCTGCGACAACCTTCTCATTAACAACCTTCTGACGTTTAGTAATTCTAGACATTTTCCCCTCCGATCACTTCAATACCCATATTTCTAGCAGTACCCATAATAGTACGCATCGCAGCCTTCAGATCTTTTGCGGTAAGATCGGGTTGTTTTACTTTAGCTATCTCTTCTACTTGCGCCAAAGTAACTTTGCCAATTTTTTGACTATGGGGGGTAGCACTACCTTTGGCCGCACCAAGGGCTTTCAACAATAGCACTGATGCTGGCGGGGTTTTAATAATGAAGGAAAAGCTCTTATCAGCAAAAACATCAATGACCACTGGCAAAGGTAAACCTTTCTCCATTTTTTGTGTTTTAGCATTGAACTGCTTACAAAACTCCATAATATTAACACCATGTTGTCCAAGAGCCGGACCAATTGGTGGGGCTGGATTTGCTTCACCAGCCTTAACTTGCAACCTAATTTTAGTACTTGCTTTTTTTACAGCCATATTTGTCTCCTGGGTATATACGTGTTGTACCTATTGCAAACATAACAATAATACTCGACTCCCCATTTTTGTTAATAATCTAAGCTTTTTGCACCTGCGCAAATTCTAACTCTACGGGCGTTGAGCGCCCAAAAATCAACACCGACACAACCAGCCTACTTTTTTCATAATTAACCTCTTCCACCACCCCATCAAAATCGGCAAATGGACCGTTAATAATTCGCACAACCTCACCTGGGGCAAATAAAATTTTGGGACGTGGTTTTTCTGCCCCTTCTTGCACGCGGTATAAAATATCATCAATCTCTTTATTAGAAACTGCTGCCGGTTTATCGCTAGTACCACCAATAAACCCCATTACCCAAGGCACACTTTTTACCAAATGCCAACTTTCATCATCCATCTCCATTTGCACAAGAACATAGCCGGGAAAAAATTTACGCTTGCTACGACATTTTTGCCCACCACGCATTTCAACTACTTCTTCAGTTGGGACAATAATCTCACCAAACTTACTTTCCATACCATGGAGCTTAATCCGTTCTTTAAGGTTATCCATCACGGCTAATTCTTTGCCAGAATAAGCATGGATAATATACCATCTAATATTTGACGATTGAGTTTCTTTATTCATGAATATTTCTTTTGTCTTATTTAATAGATTTTATCTTGTAAACAAACTAACCAACCACAGTAAAACAGAGTCGAGCGCCCATAAAACAAGAGACATCGCAAAAACTAACGCAGCAATTACTGCCGTTGTTTTTATGGTCTCATCTCGCGTGGGCCACACAACTTTACGTAACTCCATTCTCGCTTCTTTAGAAAACGACCAAAAACGCCGACCCTGAGTGGTTAACAAAGCTAGGCCAAACAATCCACCGCCCAAAACTATGCCCACAGTAAAACGTAACGACCACACAGTTTCTTTGAAATAAGAGTTAGCAACCACCCCCATCACAATTAAAATTGCGATTACAATCCACAAAAACAAATCTAGTTTTGCCCGTGATGTATTTTTCGTTTCTTCCATTTTACCTCTAAGCTTTATTCGTTTTATACTTCGTTTAACAAATCAACTCTATCTCACTCTGGCAGGCCAGGAGGGAATCGAACCCCCAACCTACGGTTTTGGAGACCGCCGCTCTGCCAATTGAGCTACTGACCTAACAAAAATATCTATTCTAATATTTTCGCCACTACGCCGGCACCCACAGTCTTGCCGCCCTCTCTAA
>CAZHSI010000013.1:0-35154 GCA_964535195.1 uncultured Coxiellaceae bacterium
GCTCTCCCCCTTGACCGAGCCACGTGGTTCATACCACGTGGCGAGTCTAAACTTGATTCAAGTTTAGACGCTACCCCTTGGCTATCCCCATTGCTGTCACGCTAAAGACTGCGTGGAGTAAATTTTAATATAAATAAGCATTGCGAGCGAGTATGCAACGAAGTAGTATGATAAAAGACGCTGGTTTCGAAAGAGGTCTACTGTAACCGAATTAAGTCGCTATGAACAAAAAAGAGTTTAAATTAAGGCGCGATAAATTATTAAACGCTATTGGTAAAGATGGTGTAGCTATCATCTTTTCTGCAAAAAGGTATACTGATAACCAACCATATCATCAAAACAGTGACTTTTATTATCTAACCGGCTTCATTGAACCTTGCTCAATTGCCGCCTTAATCCCTGGACGCAGAAATGGTGCCTTCATTCTTTTTAATCGCAAAAATGATCCAGCAACAGAGATCTGGGACGGCCCATATGTCGGTCAAAGCAGGGCTTGTAAAGATTTTGGCGCCGATCAATCCTTTGATATATCTGAAATCGATAAAATTTTACCAAGACTGCTAGTTAACCGTAACAACATTTACACTAACCTAGATTTTAACGGGAGCTTTGACCCCAAAATTGCCTCTTGGTTAACCAAATCCCATAAGTTAATAAACGTAGGTATCATTTTAGATGAATTGCGTCTCAAAAAGAGTCTGTTAGAGATAAAAACCATACGCAAGGCCGTAGAAGTTACAACGAAAGCGTATTTGCGAGCCCTCAAAAAGTGTCACTCTAATATGTACGAATTTGAACTAGAAGCAGAGATCTTGCATGAGTTTACTTCTTTTGGTGGTTGCTACCCGGCCTTTCCAACTATTGTGGCTAGCGGTATAAACGCTTGTACCTTGCATTATGCTAAAAACAATAAAAAACTTATACCAGGCGAGCTAGTTCTCGTAGATGCCGGTGCAACATATAACCATTATTGTGCCGATGTCTCGCGTACTTTTCCAGTAAACGGCAAATTTACCCATAAGCAACATATCTTTTATGAAATAATTTTAAACTCTCAGCAGGCAGTCATAGAAAAAATCGGCCCAGGAATAGGATGGGACCAATTGCAAGCCATAGCAGAGCGCGCTATTACTCAAGGCTTAATAGACACAAAAATATTGCGCGGCAATGTAGATCAGCTGCTTATAAAGCAAAAATTTAAACCGTTTTTTATGCATAAAATTGGACATTGGCTTGGCCTTGAACCACACGATGTTGGCAGCTATCGCATTACCAACAAATGGCGTACGCTTGAACCAGGAATGGTACTTACTGTTGAACCAGGTATCTATATTAGGGCTCTTAATATGGGCATAAGGATTGAGGATAATGTGTTAGTTACACAGCGTGGCTGCGAAGTTTTAACCTCAGAAATACCCAAAAACATAACGACAATTGAAGAAACCATGAAACAATCGTCGTCTATTATTTCACCTTGATTTTTAATATTTTTTTAACAAGAAAAAAATTTTTTACAACAAAATTCAGCAGTTTTTCCGGGCAATTTCAGCAAAATAGTTGCAACTTCTGTTTTTCTTGATAAAATGACGTCCATAATCAATTAGTTGTATTGATTGGTTTGTAAGGTTAGATTTTATAACCATACACAAAACAGACGCACTTGTATAAAAAGAAACTTATACAAAGCTCTGGTCAAAAATAGCGCTATTTTATCAGAATTAATGGTGCGCTGTTTTGGTTTTAGTGATTAATAGTTCCAATTTAAATTTAAATTAGGAGAAAAATAAGGATGAAACTCAAACCTGTAGTTGCTTCACTAGTTATGCTTGGCTTAATAGCCCCTGTATTTGCAAAAAGCAACTTAGTTGCACAACAAGCAGTTGTCGATTCTAACTCAGTAACTTCCCCAGTAGCATCTGAAGGCTGGTTTAACCGTGTTAGCATTGGTGGCGTCGGCAGTATCGTAGGAATTGGTGGTAACCATAGTCCAGCTGGTGTTTTTACTAAAGAAAATAACAGCGCTGATCTGTACGTTAACAATTTTAACTTATTAGCTAACGCTAACTTAAGCAGTTGGAGCAAAGCTACATTGAATGTAGCCTATATAGGCAACCCAATTCAATGGGGTAATACGAAACATCGTAATATAAACAACATCGTAGCGGTAGATGAAGCATATGTGCATATTGGTGATCTTGCTCAAAACCCATTCTACTTTGTAGTTGGTAAGAAATATGTACCGTTTGGCACATACGCTGATGCGCACACGCCATACCAAATCATGAGTCCAGTGCAAGCATTGACCCAATTAAATGCTGTTACAGCGATTGCTGGTTTATCAACTAACTTTGGTCTTTATGGTAGCGTCTATGCGTTACGAGGCGAAACTTATCCAATAGGCTCTTCGACTAGTACTATAAGAAATTTTGGTGCTCAAATTGGTTACTATAATAGCTTAGAGCCATTCAATGTACCAAACGCTAACTACAACTTGAACGTTGGTTACTTAAATAACCTTTGGGATACTATAGTTTTCTCCCCAAATGCTACAACACCATGGAGTTGGAGTGATGGCTATGGAACCAAACTCAACCATCCAGTTGCTGCATATGCAACTAAAAACGATGGCAAGCAAGGTTCTGCGATAGACCCAGTCGGCGGCATTGCTGTACATGGTGATATTAATTACAAAGCACTTACCTTATCAGCCAACTTTGCGTCAGCTCTTAAGAAGATGGTAACATCTGACTACTCTAACAAGGCGGACAGCTCCAGATTCTGGGCAGCTGATGTTGGTGCGACCTATGCATTCAAGACCTTGGATCGCAATTCTCATTTAGGTGCTGGAATACAGTGGTCAGGTAATGGCTCGTGGTTTGGTGACAACAATCTAGCCGCCTATAGCGACTGGTGTAAGATAATTCCAAAATGGAGACTACTCGGTGAGTATAAGATTAACCTCTTTAAGAATACTGACCTTGGCTTAGTAGTTGCCCATAGTAAGAGCTATGACTTTGTAACCGGTGCTAGCAATAATGATCCAGCTGGTGGCCGTAATACAACTCTTGGTCTTGCTCGTTTGATGGTGCAATTCTAAGGTTGCTAGTAGTTTTGTTTACGCAAAAGGCCCGAGTTTTCGGGTCTTTTGTTTTTTAGGGAAATAATTCAAGTTTAGACTCCCTCATTGCTTTGTCCTCGAAGCAAGCTTCGAGGAAGTTCAGATTTTATAAAAACATGAGTACAATCAACTACAACTTTCTCCCTCTCTTACAATCTGGCTTAGAGCAACTAAATCTTATAGCGTCCCCAATAACCAGAGAAAAAATCATTGCTTATATCACCCTGCTTCATAAGTGGAACAAAATCTATAACCTAACCGCTATTACTAATCCCAAAGATATTTTAGTCAGACACATATTTGATAGCTTAGCAATTACACCTTTTATTGCAGGGCCTTATATCTTAGACTTTGGCACCGGGGCCGGACTTCCAGGAGTCCCTTTAGCGCTATTGCTACCAGAATATAATTTTGTATTGCTGGATAGTTCTCACAAAAAAACCACCTTTTTACATCACGTTGCCTTGGCTCTTAACCTCAAAAATATCAAAATTATCACAAAACGCATTGAAGAATTCCATTTTGACCATCTCTTTGCTACGATAGTAACTCGCGCAACAACAAACTTAGACACAATTATTGAAAAAACTGAACATTTGTGCAAAAAACCAGGACAAATCCTGGTTATGAAAGGGAAACATCCTACAGAAGAACTCAAAACTATTAAAAAGCCGTTTGAGTTACTGCGACTTGAGGTCCCACATTTAAACGAAGAGCGACACGTAGTTAAAATTTTAGTATGACAGCAAAAATTATCGCCATAACTAATCAAAAAGGTGGGGTTGGTAAAACAACCACTGCGGTTAATTTATCAGCGTCTCTTGGTGCGATTAAAAAGAAAGTGCTATTAATTGACCTTGACCCGCAAGGCAATGCTTCCATGGGAAGCGGCTTACGTAAGGCAGATATTAATTTCTCAAGCGCTGATTTACTGCTAAATCTTGCGCCTGTACAAGACGTTATTAAAAAAACCGTGGTTGGCTACGACCTAATCCCAGCAAACTCACAGCTAATTGTCGCAGAAGTACAATTAACAAAACTGAGTGAAAGGGAATACTTTTTACGGCGAGCTTTAGGTCCAATTAACGAAGATTACGATTTTATCCTTATCGATTGCCCGCCATCTTTAAATATCTTAACTGTAAATGCCTTAGTTGCCGCCGCATCAGTGATTATTCCGATACAATGTGAATACTATGCTCTAGAAGGACTAACAGCATTACTCGGTACGATTGAACAACTAAAAAATTCGGTAAACCCTGAGCTACAAATTGAAGGGCTACTTCGCACCATGTATGATGGACGAAACCGCCTATCCCTTGAAGTATCGACGCAATTGTTGCAACATTTTCCCGGTAAGGTATACAAAACCATTATCCCCAGAAATGTCCGCTTAGCAGAAGCACCGAGTCATGGTATGCCCGTATGGCAGTACGACCACAACTCGCAGGGGGCAATGGCGTATTTAGCTTTGGCGAGCGAAGTGGTAGCGGCGCAGCATTAAAGTTATTTTATGAGGAATATATATGTTGAAAAAAAGTAGCCTGGGTACTGGCCTCAGCGAACTGCTCAGCGACATTAAAGCAAGCAACAAAACAGCACTAAAACATTTAGCTATTGATTTATTAAAACCCGGACGTTATCAACCAAGACGCAACTTCGTCGATGAAACGCTTACTGAACTTGCTGACTCAATTCGTGCGCAAGGAATTATACAACCTTTAATTGTACGTCCCACATCTAATGGCAAGTATGAAATTATTGCCGGTGAACGACGCTGGCGTGCCGCCCAACTAGCAAAACTACATGAAGTCCCAGTAGTAATTCGCGAAATACACGACAACCAAGTAATCGCATTATCATTGATAGAAAATATTCAAAGAGAAGACTTGAATGCCATTGATACTGCGCTAAGTCTACAAAGACTAATCGCCGAATTCAATATGACCCACGAAAATGCAGCTTTAGCTATTGGCAAATCGCGTACAGTTGTCACTAATTTATTACGCCTTTTAAGCTTGCCAGAAGAAGTAAAAGATATGATCCAACAAGGATTACTCGAGATGGGACACGCTCGAGCCTTACTTTCGCTAGAATTAATGAAACAATTAGCGGCAGCTAAAATTATCGTAACCAAAAAACTCTCAGTTCGCGCTAGTGAAGCTCTAGTGAAACAATTACAAAAATCTTCAGTTACACCGAAAAAGGTTATTGACCCGAACACGAAAGAATTACAAAAACAATTGGCCACGAGACTGGCAACAGCGGTTAATATAGTGCATACCCAAAAAGGTAAAGGTAAAATAATAATAAAATATAATAATCTTGATGAGCTGCAAGGAATCTTGCATCATATTACATAGGGGATCGCCACATTTGTACCGATCGAGCCATGGCTAGTTTATTTTCTGCAATAAGTTGTTCACGTGCCGAAAAAGAAAATTAGTCCATAATAAACCAAGATACGATAAGACATGACCATAAAACCGAAAAAAATAATTTTCACTGGCGGTGGTTCCGCCGGCCATGTCACGCCAAATCTAGCCTTAATTGAAAAATTTCTTAAAGAAAATTGGGAAATCGGCTACATCGGCTCAAAAATCGGGATAGAAAAAGAGCTAATTACCAAATTTGGTGTACCATATTATGCTATCATTACTGGCAAACTCCGGCGTTACTTTAGCTGGCAAAACTTCATCGATCCGATAAAAGTATTTTGGGGCATTATCCAAGCTACCATTTTAACTTATAAACTAAAACCTACTGTGGTCTTTTCTAAAGGTGGTTTTGTTTCGTTGCCAGTTGTCATCGCGGCTTGGCTTTTACGCATACCAGTAATCATTCATGAATCTGATCTAACCATTGGCCTAACTAATAAATTATGCTTTCCTCTGGCTACTAAAATTTGTGTAACTTTTCCTGAAACGATTGAGCAAATTGCCGATAAAACCAAGGGGGTAGTAACCGGCACTCCCATTCGCCAAGATTTTTTCTTAGGTAATGCCGAACTTGGTAGGAGAATTTGTGGTTTTACTCCTGATAAAAAAATAATATTAGTATTTGGTGGCAGTCTCGGCGCTGAAAAAATCAATAAAGTTATACGCATGCTCTTACCAACCATGCTCGAAAGATTTCAAATAGTGCATATCACGGGTAAAAACCACATGGATTCTACGTTACAATATAAGAGCTATAAACAGTTCGAATACCTCCATGAAGCGTTTCCTCACATTTTAGCTGCGGCTGATTTAGTGATATCGCGTTCTGGGGCCAACAGTGTTTATGAATTAATTGCTCTGCGGAAGCCTAATATTTTGTTACCGCTCTCAAAGACTGCCAGCCGCGGTGACCAAATAGTTAATGCGAAATATTGTTATGCTCATGGCCTTAGCGAGATGATCCTAGAAAATCAGTTAACCTCCCAACTCCTCCTTGAAAAAATAGTCCTGGTAGAAAAACAAAGTGAAACGATAGTCGCCGCAATGAAACAATTTGCGATCCTCCCCACGATTGACATAATATATACACTTGCTAACAACATCTAAATTCAATTGGCTAAGGGTACACATGGATTACAAAGTAAAAGATATCAGCCTTGCCCCCTGGGGGCGTAAAGAGATCGAAATGGCGCAAAAAGAGATGCCTGGTTTAATGGCATTACGCCAAGAATACCGAAGAAAAAAACCTTTAGCGGGAGCACGTATTGCTGGCTCCATCCATATGACCATCCAAACTGCCGTACTGATTGAAACCTTAGTTACCCTCGGCGCTGACGTTCGATGGTGCTCATGTAATATTTTCTCTACGCAAGACCATGCAGCAGCCGCAATTGTATCCGGTGGGGTCCCAGTATTTGCTTGGAAAGGAGAAACAGAAAAGGAATATTGGTGGTGCCTAACACAAACACTTTTTGGACCAAAGAACTGGCGACCCAATTTATTGGTCGATGATGGCGGTGATCTTACGCAACTAGTACATACAAAGTTTCCTGAGCTCTTAAAAGGAATTTATGGGGTTTCAGAAGAAACCACTACCGGAATCCATCGCTTACACCAGATGGCAAAAGAAAAAAATTTAAAAATCCCAGCTATCGATGTTAATGATTCGGTAACCAAATCTAAATTCGATAATTTATATGGTTGTCGCGAATCTTTGCTTGATGGCATCAAAAGAGCAACTGGCGTAATGATCGCCGGTAAACAAGCGGTCGTTTTAGGTTATGGCGATGTGGGGAAAGGATGCGCACAAGCTCTACGAGGATTTGGCGCTACGGTTTATATTACGGAAATCGATCCGATCTGTGCGTTGCAAGCGACGATGGCAGGCTATCGGGTAGTTACCATGGAGGACATAGCATCGAAGGCAGATATTTTTATCACCGCCACGGGTAATACCGATGTAATAACCCTAAAACATATGCTACAAATGAAAGACTCGGCAATCGTCTGTAATATTGGGCACTTTGATGCTGAAATAGCGATTGGCGCCCTTCGGAAATATCGCTGGGAAAATGTTAAACCGCAAGTTGATATCGTGCACCTTCCTCGCGGTAAAAAATTAATTGTCTTAGCGGAGGGCCGATTAGTCAACTTAGGGTGTGCCGCTGGCCACCCCAGCTTTGTTATGTCTAATTCTTTTACCAACCAAGTATTAGCACAAATTGACCTCTGGCAGAACCGTAAAAAATATGTTCCCAAAGTTTATATGCTGCCCAAAAAACTTGATGAAAAAGTAGCCCAACTCCATTTAGCGAAAGTGGGAGCGCATCTCACCAAACTTACACCGAAACAAGCTAAATATATTGGGGTTGATACTAACGGCCCCTTTAAACCGGAATATTATCGGTACTAGATTAAAAGAATATTAATCTTTCTAGGAGTCGGTTCTAACACGTTCCATTAACTTGGCAAATTCTGACGCATAACATACTCACCGACGAACTTTACTGTTAATATGCTGATACCAATCACCGTAGCTACAACTGCTAAACAAAAAAAGTTGTCTACTCCTACTCCGCCAGAAACAATATTAATCTCTTCTAATCTTAAGTTAGTCATAGATTTCATAATAATATATAACCTCATTTTTTTATAATTTACATTAATTTATTTTAAACGTTGGCACTTAGGTAAGTACGACCTTATATTTTATCCCACGCTTAAAAGCTTATCCAAGCTCATTTTAAAATATCTACTCAGAGCAAATGCAGTATAATATGATTCATTAAAACAAGCTTATGTAATAACTGCCGGTTTTAAATAACCTTGGTCTGCTTAAAAAGCCCGAGATCGGTACCTATATATATTCCATCGTCTACGCCTTTTATGCTGTAGATAGTTGTTTTTATTAAATTAGAGGTGAGTTGTCGCCAACCCTTATCATATTGCAAGAGGGCATTACCATTTGTAACAGCAAATAAGCTAGACGAATTACCATCAAACCATAAAAATAAAACTGCCATACCAGAGCATTAAAGTAATGGTTTCTGCCTAGGGTTTAAAACGGCTCTTAAATAGCCAGAATAATGATTATGATTATTATTCAATAAAACATTAGGAGGAACCATTACATTAACGCCCTAGTTTGTAAGAAAAATTTTTAGGGGTTAGCAATTGATTTTATAAAGCACGTTTTTACTTATCCCAGTTATTTGGGCTGTTAAAATAACGGCCTCTCTATGAGAGAGAGTTTTTGATAGTAGGCTTAAAATGCGAAGTGCTTCGGGGTTAACTGTTGCGGTTTTATTTTTGATTACTCCGCTAACTAAAATTACAAATTCCCCTTTTTGGCGTTCTGGTTTTGTAACTAACCAATTTTGTAGCTCTAACAGGGTATTGCTATAGATGGTTTCGAATGTTTTCGTTAGTTCTTTGGCAAGGACCGCGAGGCGATCGTTACCAAACACTATTTGCATGTTGTTAATCGTCCCCAGTAAACGGTGGGGTGATTCATAAAAAACCATGGTACGTGTTTCATTGGTTAACTCTTGCAAACGTGCTAACTGTTGTTGGTTTTTTGGTGGCAAAAAACCCTCAAAAATAAACTTATCGGTTGGTAAGCCAGAAACACTTAGTGCCGCAATGGCGGCCGAGACCCCAGGAATAGGGACAATTTGGAGATTGTTTTTTTGAATAGTTTTAACTAAATGATAACCTGGGTCGCTAATTAGTGGTGTACCGGCATCAGTGATTAAAGCAACATTCTTTCCTTGTTCAAGATGGGTTAAAATAAATTGGCACCGTTTCATTTCGTTGTAGTTATGTAAAGATATGGTCGGTGTAATAATACCATAATGTGCAAGGAGTTTTTTGCTATGCCTTGTGTCTTCAGCGGCAATTAAGTCTACTTTTTTCAAGGTTTCGAGTGCACGTAAAGTAATATCACCTAAATTACCAATTGGTGTTGCAACGATAAATAAAGTTCCGAGGTTTTTCATACAGGTTTTACTAACGGTTCATCTAGGTTAATCATTTGAAAGTATTTGCTGTCAGCCAGTGAGTGTATTTTATGATCTTCAGGATATTGTTCTAGCATTGGGAAGAAAACCGATTGTCCGATAACGGCGCGAGAGCTTTTATCTTGAGGTTTTAGTCCCCAGAGGCTTTGATAGGTCATGACTATTGGTTCATGAGTATTAGAGTTGGGGTTGGGGTAGGTTCCTATATACATTAATACATGGCCGCCAATATAAATTAAGGTTATAAATTTTTTCCCTTTTTCTTGCAAATGTTTCAGGTGATCTCGCATATTTAGCGAACTTATGTCGGTTATGTTTCTAGATTTTATTTGTGCTGCAGAGTTCCTGGGAAGCCATATTCCAAAGGGGGTATAAAGCGCTTGTAATTCAGCGGAACAATCGTTATAAAAATACACACCTCCCCAGCCGTAAGGTCTACCGATTAATGATGAAATAATGTTGGCAAAATTGCGTGGTGTAGCACGTAGCGGCATAACGACGGCGTCTTTTTTGCTAATATTAGCTAGGGCAGTTGTGGCTTTATGGTTTTTATTAGCAATCGGGATTAATACTGAAATAGTGCGTTTGTTGATTTTGTTGCCTGGAAATATTGTACCGCTATAAGTATTGAAGCGGTATTGTTTGTTGATATCAAATATACTGAGGTTGGTTTTAGTGGTAGCTACCATTTTTTTCTTAGCAAATTTTTGCCATTTGGCAATAAAACTTTTACTTGCTTTCGCAACACCATCGCTTTCTACCCAAGCGATGTAAGATGAGGGGGTCAAAACTAAGTGCCACTGACAATCATGCGTTGTGCCAATGATGTATACTGGCGTACCAACCCACAACGATGATTCTTGCAAGATATCAAACGGATAACCCTGGCCGGGTAAGGTGAAATTATGAAAATAAGGGTCGTTTGTTGGCAAAGCGCGGGCTTTTAAGTTCCTGACAGTAATTCCGCGGTTAATTGCTCGATATTTTATTGGTAATTTGAATTGTTTTAGGTTCATATTGGCGATGATAGGTTTTAGCCAATGGTCATCATGATATGGTCTAAAGTTTATTCCATACCCTGTTTTTTTTATATCCTGGTTAGTAGCATTACCAAAGCTATCGATGATTTTTTGCTCGGTGATATCACTGAATGTCTCGAAAGTTTGTTTTAGTTGTTTTGTAACATAATGGTATCCCCAGGGGGATAAAGCAGCAGCACCACTTGCGTAGTAGTGATTATAGTATTCTTGTAACTGTTTTTTTTGGGTGATGCGGTTAATTAACAGCTTGTTGTAGTCAGGATCTTTAGGATTTATCCAATAGTTAACATCCTGATTATATTTATCTAAGGGAAAGATAGTAATGGGGACATCGATTGCGGCGGCAGAAATTGCATGGAAAGTGGTAGTAATAAAGATGCAAAAAGCGATAGTTTTTTTTAACATATTTTAGAATTTCCTTGTGTTACATGGAAGCTTGAGGTTTTCTCCAAGCTTGCACCTAAACTTGCTTGAGTGGGGTAGTAAACGGAGGCAACTACTAACATCATTGTAATGGTTTGCCCTGATGCTCTTGAGATTTTATTTAGCATTAAATATTTCTGTTCCGGATGGTGGGGTAAAGGTAAATGTTTTATCTGAAATTTCAGCATTAGATATTATGTTGTTGAAACTAATCAGGCTCGTTTGTTCGAGGCTATCAAAAATATATATAGCGTTTAGTTTTTTTTGTGCAAAAATTATTTTTATCCATTGATAACCGTTGTCTTCCCCTTTGCGGTTTTTGGGAGTTAGTTTAAACCATAGCTCCTCTTGTTTAGGATTTTTTAGTTTTACTATTTGAAACGCTTGCTGCAATGTTTGAACGGGGCTGCTTAATAGCATGGCTGGGTTGCCTGGTCGATTAACGTTTACTTTACGTTTAGTTAGCTGCGCTAGGTCTGAATCATACGACAACATTTGATCTTCATTTAAAATAATCAATTGGTTGTGTGGCTGGGTTATTTCCCAGCGAAACTTTCCTGGGCGTTTGAGGGTCATTGTACCTTGAGTCTTTGTGCCAAAACGGGAGCCATGTTGGTTGACGAGTGATTGTTCAAAAGTTGCTTGCATTGTATGTATATTTCCCATTAGTTGAGCTAGTTCAGCAGAGGCCTGTACCTCAGCGTAAAGTAACTGAGAGGCAATACTAAGGGAGGTAAATGTAAAAAACATGAAGATTGTTTTATGGAATTTTTTCATAGATTACTCAACTGGTGGTGGTGCAAGTACCTCACGGTTTCCATTAGTTTCCATTGGGCCAACGATGCCAGCGGCTTCCATTGTCTCAACGATTCTAGCCGCACGGTTATAACCAATTTTTAAACGGCGTTGGACGTTAGAAACTGAAGCGCGGCGCGATTCAACGACAATACGTACCGCTTGATCATACAGAGGATCTTGTTCAGCGTCGCCATTAGCAAACTCTTGACTATTTTCATTATCGATGCCGGTGATGGGGCCAACACTGCCATCAAGAATCTCCTCTAGATATTCCGGTTGCCCGTGAGCTCTCAAGTCTTTAACTACGCGATGTACTTCTTCATCGACAACAAAGGTGCCATGGATTCTGACGGGAATACCTGAGCCTGGTGGTAAATAAAGCATATCACCAAACCCCAGCAGTTGTTCCGCGCCAGATTGGTCTAAAATTGTGCGCGAATCTATCTTCGACGATACTTGAAAAGCAATTCTGGTTGGAATATTGGCTTTGATTAGACCGGTAATCACATCCACTGATGGGCGTTGAGTTGCCAAGATTAAATGGATGCCGGCAGCTCGGGCTTTTTGGGCAATACGTGCGATTAGTTCTTCTACTTTTTTACCAACCACCATCATCATGTCGGCATATTCATCAGCGATTACTACGATATAAGGTAACTCTTGTAGTTCTTCTGATTTATTCCCATCACTATCTTGCCATAATGGATCAAATAGTGGAGCTCCCTTGTTTTTTGCTTCTTTAACCTTATTGTTGTAGCCAGCCACGTTTCTGACACCTAGGGTCATCATCAATCTATAACGTCGTTCCATTTCAGCAACACACCAGCGGAAAGCATTAACAGCTTCTTTCATATCGGTTACTACTGGCGCTAGTAAGTGTGAAATGTCGGCATATACTGAGAGCTCTAACATCTTAGGGTCAATTAAAATTAACCGTACCTCTTTAGGTGTGTATTTATAGAGTAAACTTAAGAGTAAAGCGTTTAAGCATACCGATTTACCAGAGCCAGTGGTTCCAGCTACAAGGAGGTGGGGCATTTTTGCTAGATCAACAATTACGGGGTAGCCAGCAATATCTTTACCCAAGGCTAACGCAAGGGGTGCATGCGTGTGTTCATATTGTTGTGATGAGAGGATCTCTCGTAACCTTACGATCTCACGGTTGAGGTTGGGTAATTCTAGGCCGATAACTGATTTACCTGGGATAATTTCGACAATACGTACACTGACTACCGAGAGTGAGCGGGCGAGGTCTTTGGCAAGGCTAGTGATTCTACTGACTTTGGTGCCAGCGGCTAGCTGTAATTCAAATCTTGTTACTACCGGACCAGGATGCACCGCTACTACTTGTGCCTCAATGCCAAAATCGTGTAAACGTAACTCAACATTCCGTGACATTTCTTCGAGTTCTCGCGGAGTATAAGTAGCGTTCGTGGTTTTTTCTGGTTTGTCTAATAATGCTAATGGTGGTAATGACCACCCCAGATCGTGTGATAACAGATCGGTCTGACGCTCCCGTTCGGCGCGCAGGCTAGTCTTGATTGCAGGGGGGCGTGAAATAATTGGGGCTGCTGCCGAGCTTTTTTTAATTGCATAATCTTCGCTATCGGCTTCTTCTTTATATGAGTTGGTTGTAGTTATGGTAATTTTAGGCTCAAACTTTGGTGATTCTTTTTTGGTATTAGACTCGTGATGGGTAATTTGTAAGATTTGATTACCGATAAAGTCGATGGTGCCAAAAACACCACGGCCAAGAATCTCAATTACCCATAGCCAAGAAATTCCACTAAAAAGGGTAAAACCGGTGATGAATAATACAAATAGCACCAGGTTGGCGCCGATAGGATTAAAAATGTTGGTCATGCCGGTTTGAAATAGGTCCCCTAAAATACCGCCAGTGCCAAAAGGCAGGCTATCCCCGGCAAAATGTGAGCTGGCTAAACTGCTGCCAGAAAGAAGCATTAGAAAAAAACCGAAGCTATGGATAATAAAGAAAGTACGACTAGTGGCGTCCTTTTGTTGCTGCAAAAAGGGGGTCCAAGCGGTATATACTAGCATTATGGGAAAGATATAGGCGATATAACCGAAGATGCACAGTAAAATATCAGCAAACCAGGCGCCGACATAACCACCAATGTTGGCGATGGTAAAGGTCGTGCCAGTACGTGACCAGCCTGGGTCGGTGGTGTGGTAAGATATCAACGATAATAATAAGAATGTGGCAACGCCTACAGTCAAAACTAAAATTCCTTCGCGAATTAGTCTTGTCAGTTTATGTTTATTTTGCGCTTCTTTTTTTTTGTAATTTGCTTGGAACAAGTTATTTACCATTTGTCTCACTATAAGGTTATAGTAACAAAGTTTTTAAAATGAAACCATATGTCACCGGGTAACAACCTAATGTGTTAGGCTTTATCTTTATGTAAAAGTAAGCCCAACCAATTTATTTTTAGATAAGTTTAGTTTAAAATTTCATAGGTACTATATTGCAAACTATTTTATGAGGGTTACATGGCAGGGCATAGTAAATGGGCAAACATTAAGCATCGTAAAGGCAAACAGGATGCAGCAAAGGGTAAAATATTTACCAAATTAATTCGTGAAATAACTGTCTCAGCCAAGCAGGGGCAGGATATTAGCGCTAATCCACGGTTACGGTTGGCGGTTGATAAAGCGTTAGCTAGCAACATGACTCGCGATACTATAGATCGCGCAATTAAGCGCGGATCAGGAGAAGGAAATGAAGCTAATATGGAAGAGGTTTTTTACGAAGGTTATGCTCCAGGTGGGGTAGCGGTGCTCGTTCAATGTTTGACTGATAATCGTAATCGTACGGCAGGTGATGTACGCCATGCTTTTACTAAACATGGGGGTAACTTAGGTACGAATGGTTCAGTCGCTTATCTTTTTAAGCAACAAGGTTTGATATGTTTTCCGCCGGCAAGCGATGAAGATAAGATTATGCAGATTTCTTTGGATGCGGAAGCCACCGACATTGTTAATAATGATGATGGCAGTATTGATGTTATTACCACCCCGGAAAACTTTGCTAAAGTACAGAGCGCCTTAGAGAAGGCCGGGTTAAAGGCTTCGGCTGCTGAGGTTTCTATGTTACCATCTACTCAAGTAGCTTTGGATAAAGAAACTAGCTTAAAAGTCGTAGATTTGGTTGATGCTCTTGAAGCACTAGACGATGTACAAGATGTTTACTCAAACGCAGATCTTTCTGCTGAAATTTTATAAAGGAGTGTCGCCATGAAAAAAATAATGTGTCTTTTGTTTACTTTGGGATTGTCATATAAGATTACTGGCATATGGTAATTTTGGGGATTGATCCTGGTTCTAATATCACGGGTTACGGTGTGATCAGGGCTGCTAACAATAAATATGATTACATTACCAGTGGCAGTATATATACAACCAAAAACAATCTTAGCAAACAACTACGAGACATTTTTGATGGGATCTCAGACCTGGTTAATAAATTTTCGCCAAAAGAGATAGCAATTGAGCAGGTTTTTGTTCATGTTAATGTCAATTCTGCTTTGAAGTTAGGACAGGCGCGAGGGGTGGCGTTAGTTGCGGCTGCAGGGCTAGAAGTTTTTGAATACTCAGCGCGCCAAATCAAGCAAGCGGTTGTTGGCTACGGGAATGCTGATAAAAATCAAGTGCAGCATATGGTCAAGCTATTGCTGAAATTGAAAGACAAACCCCAGGCTGATGAAGCAGATGCTTTAGCTGTGGCAATTTGTCATGCTAATTCACGTCGCATCTTGCGGCAATTGTAAAAAGGTTACAGTTATGATCGGTTTTTTGCGTGGTATTTTACTGGAAAAAGACGCTCCCAATCTTCTCATTGAAGTGGGGGGGGTTGGTTATGAAGTGCAAATGGCCATGAGTAGTTTTGCACATTTGCCGCCAATGGGTAAAGAGGTGGCACTATATATTCATTTAGTTACTCGTGAGGATGGGGATTCTTTGTATGGTTTTACCCATAAAGAGCAGCGTACTATGTTTCGTGGGTTGATCAAGATAAGTGGTGTTGGGCCAAAAATCGCTTTAGCTATCCTTTCGACGATGGAGCCCCAAGTTTTTGCGCGACATTTAATGAATAACGATGCGGCAGCTTTAGAGCATATTCCTGGGATTGGCGGTAAAACTGCTAAGCGGTTAATTATCGAAATGAAAGATAAAATCGTTGAGTGGGAGGGGGGTGGTATGGGGGTCGAAACCATTACCACTTCACCCATGGGTGATGCAATCGGAGCATTGGTTGCGCTAGGTTATAAGCCGCACGAAGCTCGTCAAGCGCTTAGTTCACTGCCAAACCAAGACTTATCAAGCGAAGAGTTGGTACGGTTGGCGCTGAAGAAGATTAGGTGATAATTTTGGCTACAAGAGTTATGTGGCGGTGCCCTCTTCCCTCTTCGGGTGAGTCTAAAATTGATTCCTCAGGTTCAATATACTATACTCAAAACGAAAGTTGAGAGAGTTATAGCATGAGTCAAGAGCGTTTAGTTTCACCAGTAAATACTTTACCTGAAGAAGAGGCAATTGATCGCGCTCTGCGCCCCAAAAAACTGCATGATTATATTGGGCAAGTAACAGTAAAAGAACAAATGGGTCTGTTTATTCAAGCGGCGCGCGAGCGCAAAGAGGCTTTGGATCATGTCTTAATTTTTGGTCCGCCGGGGCTTGGTAAAACGACGTTGGCACACATCGTCGCTAATGAGCTTGGCGTAAATTTACGTCAAACCTCTGGTCCGGTATTAGAACGCGCTGGTGATTTAGCCGCAATTTTAACTAATCTTGAGCCGCACGACATTTTATTTATTGATGAGATCCATCGACTTAATGCGACGGTGGAAGAGATCCTTTATCCCGCCATGGAAGACTACCAAATTGATATTATTATTGGTGAAGGGCCATCCGCGCGCTCGATTAAATTGGATGTGCCACCATTTACTTTAATTGGGGCAACTACGCGCGCTGGTTTGTTAACCTCACCGCTCCGCGATCGCTTCGGGATTGTGCAGCGGTTAGAGTTTTATACGGCAGATGAATTAGCAAAAATCGTTACCCGTTCAGCCAATATTTTAAACATTGAGATTCATCCACACGGTGCGGTAGAGATTGCTAGTCGCTCTCGTGGTACCCCGCGCATTTCTAATCGTTTGCTGCGCCGTGTTCGCGACTTTGCTCAAGTAAAAGCGGATGGTTTGATTACGCAAGATGTAGCTACGGCTGCACTTAGTTTATTAGATGTCGATCGGTGCGGTTTTGATTTACTAGACCGGCGTTTACTTTTGGCAATTATTGAAAAATTTAGTGGTGGTCCCGTTGGCGCTGAAAGTCTAGCTGCCATTCTTGGTGAAGATAGAGATACTATTGAAGATGTGCTTGAGCCATATTTGTTACAGCAAGGTTATCTGACGCGGACCCCGCGTGGACGGGTAGCCACGAAGCATGCATATTTACATTTTGGTTTAGTTGCCCCGAGCGAATTCGGGGAAACTGGATAAGATCCTTATTTAAGTGGAGAAAGTCATGACTCATGAACCAACCCTTTGGAGTTTTGTTGCTAATGCTGGGACGGTAGTAAAAATAGTGATGTTATTGTTGCTGACCGCATCCATGTGGTCTTGGACCATAATTTTTCAGCGCTTCTTTTTTTTCAAAGATGCGAATCTCGCAATAAAAAAATTTGAACAACAATTTTGGTCAGGCGGCGATTTAAATAAAATTTATAGTGAGTTGCAGTTGCGACAAGATGAGTTACATGGACTTGAGCATATTTTTTATGCAGGTTTTAATGAGTATTTTCGCTTAAAAAAACAAGCCCATGCTGAGGCTAGTGATATCATTGAAGGCTCTCTACGAGCGATGAAGATAGCTTTGGCGCGTGAGAATGCTTTGCTTGAGCAACATTTATCTTTTTTGGCAACAGTAGGCTCGACAAGTCCTTATGTGGGTTTATTTGGTACCGTATGGGGAATTATGACCTCATTTCGTGCCTTAGGTGCTGTACAGCAGGCAACGATGGCGATGGTTGCCCCCGGTATTTCAGAGGCACTGATTGCTACCGCCATGGGATTGTTTTCTGCCATACCTGCCGTAATCGCTTATAATCGCTATGCCAGTGAGGTGGAAAAAATTGCGAATATTTATGATACCTTTCGCGAAGAGTTTTCTAGTATCTTACACCGGCAGGTACTATAGTTGGAGGATAAATGTCGCGACTTAAACGCCATCGCCCGCTTGCTGAAATTAATGTTGTACCATACATCGATGTGATGTTGGTGCTATTAATTATTTTTATGGTGACTGCGCCCCTTTTATTTCAAGGGGTAGATGTTAATTTACCAACGGCAAGTGCTAAGCCCATAGAAGCGAAACAGCAAGAGCCGATAGTGGTATCCATTGATGCCGGGGGCAATTATTATTTAAATATTGCTAGCAATCCTACCGCAGTTATCTCTGCGCCTGAGTTACTTAAGTATGTTGCGAATGAGTTAAAGCGGGTCTCGCAGCATGGTGGTAGTTCGCGTCAGGTGCTGGTGAAAGGAGACAAAGCCATTAGTTATGGCAAAATTATCCAAGCGATGGTGCTGTTGCAACGTGCTGGAGCTGCAAATGTTGGTTTAGTTACCAAGCTTGATGATTAACGGTTCTTTAACCTAAATCTGAGAATTGCAGCTAGCCTTTTAGGTTTAGTAGCACTCTATAAAGCTGTATCCATATACGCAGCTAGCGAATCACCAATATAATTACACCAGGATTCACGAGTATAGATGTAACATTTAATAAAAGTGTTAACTAGTTTGTTAGTTTTAGTTGAACTGTTGATTATGGATTTATATGCATTATCTAGGCTGGGATAATTCGGATCAACATCCGCTTTTTGTTTGTCTAAGCGGCGTTCAATCATCGTGTTAAAAGTGGGACCATCGGGGTTTCCGTACACTTTAAGATCCCTGTTTTTTATTGCTACTAACCCGACAGCATCACTCATATGCTCGCGGATTGTAATTCTGGCGTAATGCCTCATGTCGAAGGCAATGCGGGCGTATTCGCCAAGAGTTATTTGCTTGTTGGTTAATTGATCTTCAAGTTTTTTCCCCCACCCTTTTTTGAAGGCGGTTAAAAAACTGTTGTACCAAACGCGAATTACGGCATTATTGACTTTGTATTTGTATTAGTGGCAAATTGTTCGGGGTCAAAGTGTTTAAAAATTTTCTGTGTAGTTTGATTGGCTAGTTCTATGCACTCATTTTTTGCTACTTTAAATATTTTATGAACTGCTTTTTCATTTATATTGTTGCTAGCATACATCGTTGTTAAGGTGTTGTTGTTGAGGTCGGTTGAGGTTGCATAGCCAACACCTGTATAAAACAAGGCTAAAACCACGATAATTATTCGCTTATCCATTCGAGGGCTCCTTTTTTAAGTGGCTAGACTATCAATTAAGAGCATGTTAACCTAAAAAATCTAATTAATATAGAGGTTCTTATGGAACAATTTCATGGTACCACGATTATATCTGTTCGACGTAATAATCATGTAGCGATTGGCGGTGACGGTCAAGTGTCGATGGGTAACACCATTGTTAAAAGTAACGCTCGAAAAATTAGGCGTCTTTACCACGATCAAGTGGTCGCAGGTTTTGCTGGGGCGACTGCCGATGCTTTTACCTTATTTGAGCTTTTTGAGTCAAAATTAGAAAAGCATCAGGGAAATTTAATGCGCGCAGCAGTTGAGCTCGCTAAAGATTGGCGCACCGATAAAATTTTACATCGTCTTGAGGCGCTACTTGCTATAGCCGATAAACGTACTTCTTTGATTATTTCGGGGAACGGAGATGTCATTGAACCGGAAGAGAATATTATTGCGATCGGTTCTGGTGGTAACTATGCTTTGGCTTCCGCTAAGGCGTTATTTGCTAATACCGATCTTAGCGCGCGAGAAATTGTTAAAAAGAGTCTGGAAATTGCTGCTAGTATTTGTATTTATACTAATACTAATGTGTTAATCGATGAGCTTAGTGTTGCTTAGTTACGAGAGGTCTATTATGTCAAAAAAAAATGTTGTACTTACCCCCGCTGAAATTGTTTGCGAGCTTGATAAACATATTATTGGTCAGGCTGAAGCTAAGCGCGCAGTAGCTATTGCTTTACGTAATCGCTGGCGACGCGCGCAAGTAAAGGATGAGTTACGTTCGGAAATTAAGCCAAAAAATATTTTACTTATTGGTCCCACAGGCGTTGGCAAAACTGAGATTGCGCGGCGTTTAGCAACTTTAGTTAATGCGCCTTTCATTAAGGTTGAAGCTACCAAGTTTACTGAGGTGGGTTATGTTGGTCGTGATGTTGAGTCGATTATTCGTGATTTGGTTGAGGTGGCAGTTAAGAAAACTCGTGAAGATGAAATGGCAAAGGTAAAAACGCGCGCGCAAAATGCTGCAATTGAACGGATTTTAGATGTTTTGCTGCCGACGCCGATTATTAAAAGTTCAACAGCTAGTCAAGAAAAAACCGAAGAGTCGCCAAGTGTTACCCGGCAATTATTTCGTGAAAAACTTCTGGCGGGAGAGTTTGACGATAAGACCATTGAATTAGAAATGGCAGTGCCTAATGTTGGGATTGAAATTATGGCTCCTCCGGGGATGGAAGAGATGACGAATCAGCTACAAAGTATGTTTTCCACAATGTCTTCGGGACGGACAAAAAAGCGAAAAATAAAAATTAAAACCGCCTTGAAACACCTTAGTGAGGAAGAGGCTGCGGCCATGATTAACGAAGAAGAGAATCGTCAAATTGCTAAAGATACTGTGGAGCAACAAGGCATAGTATTTATCGATGAGATTGATAAGATTACGCAGCGGGGCAATGCTAGCGGTGCTGAGGTGTCACGTGAAGGGGTCCAACGCGATCTTTTGCCTTTGGTTGAAGGCACGACAATTTTTACTAAATACGGCATGATTAAAACCGATCATATTTTGTTTATTGCTTCCGGCGCTTTTCATCTTTCCAAACCCTCTGATTTAATTCCAGAACTACAGGGGCGTTTTCCGATCAGAGTTGAGCTCAACGCTCTACGCGCAGAAGATTTTGTAAAAATTCTTACGGAACCTAAAGCATCATTAGTTGAACAATACATGGCATTATTAGAAACTGAAGGCGTAAAACTAAAGTTTAGTGCTGATTGTATCAGACGGATGGCAGAGGTTGCTTTCCAGGTTAACGAGCGGACCGAAAATATTGGGGCTAGGCGTCTCTATACCATTATGGAGCGCTTGCTTGAGGAGATCTCTTTTTCAGCACCGACCAAAAAAGGTAAAACTATTAGTATCAATGCTGCTTATGTAAATAAGCAGTTAGATAAGCTGCTGCAAAACGAAGATCTAACGAAATATATTTTATAGCAAGGTTACGAGCCCCGATCTTTAGAGCCATCTTAGTTAGATGCCCACATGCCGTAAATTAAGAACATAACCATGTTGAGTCGTTTGAGTATCTCTAAGGCATCTTTAGAGCTAAAGGTCATGGTTCGTTCTGGGCAGTTGAACTTATAGACTGGATCAAATGCCAAAATTTCCGAAAGATTTTGGAAGATTGAACTCCTAACCCCAGAATCATAAAATTTTATTTCTAGATTAATGGGGGCGGCAGGCTTAAAAATGTTTAGTTGTTTTTGCTGTATTTTGTTGACGGCAAGAGCCGCGCCTTTTTCTAGCAATATTCGCGCTTGTTCTAACGATAAAGAGGCACCGCAGCTACGACTATAACTTTGTTTAACGGTAACACCGACAAATCCTTCTCCTAGCTGTTCGTGTGCTTCTTTTATGGTGTGATTATCACCACTAACCAAAGCTATGGGTACATTCATCTGGCCAGCATAAAGCGCAAAGATGCCAGTTTCATTGACGAGCTGACCATTGATCTTGGTATGTTGAATGATTGAATGTAAAGTATGACCTAAGATCGCCTCAGTATTATGGCCACCCGCGTGGTAACCAACGCAAAACACCCCAGCAAAATCTGGTGCAAGCCCCGTTAACATGTTTTGGATAGGATCCCAACCTTGGATTAAGCTGGCTCTGGGGTGGAGTTTTTCTAGATCAAGATTTATGGCGTGGGTGCCGTGGGCGTCTCGGACAGTAATTATGGCTTCAGGGTCAGCATTAATGATGCCTTGAATCACGGCATTGACATCACTTGTCATATAACGACAAGCAAGTGGATAAAATTTGCCACCCTCTTTAGAAAAATTTTTATCAATAACGCCGGTGATCCCTTCGATATCTACCGAGATTAAGTATTTACTCATATACTCCTCATAAAATAAAGTTAATGGGTCGTTGCGCTTATTTTTTACGGTCCTCATTTATGACGATATAAACTCCGGCCGTAAAGAATAATAGCACCTTGCTCCAGTTTTTAATTTATTATCTCACTAATGATTAATTGTAAAGTTTTCTGATTATTATATTCATTAACCCCTAAACGATAAATTACAGTGGCTTTGGTGCGATGAGGGTTTGGCCACATGGCAGCATTAATATTAAAATAGATCGCTTTCATTTCTTGCGCAATACTTGGGTGACGTAGCGTTAATCGTAGATGTTTTTTTCCTACGAGCGCCTGGCTCGTGAGTGCAAATTCACCAATAAATGCTGGTTCCGAGAAGCCCGTTCCCCAGGGGCCAGAGGTTTGGAGCAGTTCTGCCGTGTTAAGATGGAAATATTCTTCAGGGAGCTCCCCATCAGTATAAAAAGTACCGTGGAGGTCCTCTAGGGTTAAGTGTTTTTCAACCTCTTTGGTAAACATCTCAGAAAAAACCTCGAGATTTTCCCGTCTGAGAGTTAAGCCAGCTGCCATGGCGTGGCCACCAAAATGAGAAATCAGTTCGGGGTTTTTTGTGGCAATACAATCTAACACATTTTTTATGTGGACATTATCTACTGAGCGTGCTGATCCTTTGATTTCATTATCATTAACTGCGGCAAAGGCAATCACTGGTCGATGTAATTTATCTTTTAAGCGCCCGGCTAAAATTCCTAAAACACCCTGGTGCCACGATTCCTCAAAGACACATAGTCCTGCCGGTAAGTTTTGCTCTAATTGTAGGTTATTGATTAAGCATGCCGCTTGGCGCTGCATATCCTCTTCAATCCCCCGGCGCTCGTCGTTCATGTTATTAAGTTCTTTAGCAATAGTTCTTACGCGGACGGGGTCATCTATTAATAGACATTCAACGCCGAGAGACATGTCATCTAAGCGCCCAGCTGCATTAAGACGTGGGGCGATTACAAAGCCAAAGTCATGACTGGTGATTTTTTCATAGTTACGTTTAGCAATAGCAAGTAGGGCCTTGATGCCGGGGCGGCAGTTACCAGTTTTAATTCGATTAATCCCTTGAGTTACTAAGATGCGGTTATTGCGATCTAAACTGACGGCGTCAGCAATTGTGCCAAGAGCAACCAAGTCTAAAAATTGTGCCATGTTGGGTTCAGGAATATTTTGTGAAGCAAACCAATTAGCTTCTCGTAATCTGGCGCGTACGGCCAACATTAAGTAAAACACGACCCCGACACCAGCTAGGTTTTTACTAAGGAACTCATCGCCGTGTTGATTAGGATTAACGATGGCTGAGGCTGCTGGTACCTGTTTTCCTGGAAGGTGATGGTCGGTAATTAAGACTTTGATCCCAAGTGTTTTGGCTGCATTTACCCCATCAATATTTGCTATACCATTATCGACCGTCATGATTAACTGGGGTTTTTGTGTTGCAGCATGAGCAACAATTTCCGGGGTTAGGCCATAACCGTATGTAAAACGGTTAGGGATCAAATAGGAGACGTTTTTTAAACCCAAAGCTTTTAAGGCTAAAACTGCAAGAGCGGTGCTAGTTGCGCCATCCGCATCGAAGTCGCCAACAATTAAAATGTGCTGTTGCTCGCAAATGGCGTTGACAAGCTCAGTTGCGGCTTCGGTAATCCCTTTTAGGGAGTGGTATGATAGAAGATGTTTTAAGTCGCAGTTTAATTCTATCGCATCAGTAATACCCCGCGCCGCATAAATGCGATGCAAAAGAGGATGTTGATGTAAAGGCGTAAGATTTTTAGGTACCTCTCGAATAACTATTTTCTTCATAAATCAAAATCACTAATTACTAAAAAGTTGGATCGATCATACCGCAATTGTCGTGTGTGTGCTAGGAAGGGAGTAAGGGTGCTTATTGTGGTGGCATCACAATTAGGGAATTTGGCTCAAGTAGGTATTCAGGCGGGAGCGGGCACACTTCGTAGCCACTCCTTGCCCCCTCTGAAGGCAAGGGGATATTGTTGAAAGGCCAATTCAAGAATGCAATTATTAAGTAAAAATTAACAGCGTATTTAATTGATTGAGATTTATTATCATACTTGCTATGCTGCCATCCATAGTACGGGTAGTTTCTACTCTGTTTGTCTACTTAAAGTTTATATAAGCTTATAAAAATAGATTAGTGGTAAAATTATAGTTTATAGAAAAGGAAGACAAGGAATCAAAGTTAGGACATGTGTTAACTCTTAACCAAGGGGCCATTTATGCGTAAAACACCTGTATTATTCATAGCAGCATTAGCAGCCGTTTTTTCTCTTATCAATGGAACTAGTTATGCCAATAACGTATCACTTGATAAGCACCAGGGGTTATCTGAGCTTATAAATTCTGAAGATACAGCGGCAAAGGGAAGTTCAGATGTCACCGCAATTATTAAAGGCGCTTCTAGTTATTTACCGCATCTCCAACTTAGTGGTACGCGATTTTTTAATGTGAGTGAATCAAATTGGGGCGCTGGAGTAGATTTTTTAATCCCTCTCTGGCAGTCGTCCCCATCCCACTTAGTTTTTACCGATTTTAGACTTTTTGATCGAACCGGCAGGCCCTTTGAAGGTAATATCCATTTAGGCTATCGTTACTTATCTGCAGAAAACACCAGGCTGCATGGTATTTATGGTGCGTTTGACCGCAAGCGCAGTATAAATGGTAATTATTTTAATCAGTTAACCTTTGGTGTAGAGACTTGGTACAAAAGCTTATTTATTGGAGCTAATTATTATCAACCAATCGGCAGAAATCTTAAAAACACCCGTACCGAGGAAAATAAGTTGGTTAGGACAGACTATGTTGACAAAATAAGTAGCGTCTTCGTAACCCCCGATTATTACGGCGAAAGAGCAGCAGGGGGGGGGGACGCTGAAATTGGGTATGAATTTTTTCCGGGAATAACTGGCTATGTCGGCGGTCATTATTTTAAAGCTAAAGATATGAGTGTAATTTGTGGGCCAAAAGTAAGAGTGGCATACGATTACTTCTTAAATAATGGTCAAAGAGCCCTAAAAATATTTGACAAAGTGGGGGTTGAAGCTGGGATGCAACATGATCAACGAGGAGATGTTGGGTTTGTCGGTTTAAATATCAGAGTAGGGATGATTCCCAGTAACGGGGAAAAACTGCAAGGCGTTGCTCGTCATATGGTTGACCTTGTGCATCGGGATGTTGATATTGTAAGCCAAGAGGGTTTTATCGGCACTGGCACGCAAGTACCGTTTGCTCCTCATGGGAAAGCTTTGAAGTTTGTTAGCTGGAATGACACTGGTGATGACAGTGCTATAGATGATCTTAAAGCAACTTTGCAAAAGCTTGATCCCAACAAAGAGCAGATTGTTATTGTTAGAAAGGGTTCAGGACTCGGTAATACTACAAATCCATATTTAGGCGAGCTGATTAACTCATCTAAAGCAGAATTAATATCGTCTGGCAGGTTTCATAAAGGTATTTCTGGCCGTACTGGGAAGAAATACGCAGTTTTAGCTGAAGCTGAAGAGCCGACGGCTGATCAAATATCTTTGGCAAAAAAAGTGGTACCAGCTTCCGCCTTGAGAGAAGGTGCGTCGCTAACTGCTGTACAAGCAAAGCAGGAGATAACTGAAGCAGAGAAAAATACACCAGATTCTGCAAAAACTGGGGTACCGAACGTGGATGAACAGAAGCCAGTGTCTGTTCCATGTAATTACATTGAATATGATTGTGTGAGACGGATAATATTTGAAAACAATCAAAGTAAACTAGATGAGTTTGCAAGTTTTCTTAAAAATAATCCGGAAATTAAAGGTAAATCGAAATATGAAGTTGCTAATTATCTAATGGATATTTATGGGAGAGAGCTTGTGGATGAAATTCAGAACCAAGTTGTATTTAATCATCTGTCTTCCCTCATTCCAGAGGTATCGGCGCCTCTTGAACAGAGAATAGCTATGAAGATGTATGAAGATAGGGGTGTATAAGTGTAGCTTTCTGTTGGTTATGACAATTTTTTAACTATTTGATGAGGTTTATTATGATTAAGAAAAAAAATAATGTGATTTTGTCGCCAATGTTTTGTGGTTTAATGTTGGTCTCGCTTTCGAGTTGTATTTTTGCAAATGATGTGAATTTATATCCAGCAGAGGTTGTAAGGTGTTATATAGAAAAGAAGTTTGATAGTGGTGATACTCTTCGTGCTTATAGTCTTAATAATGTAAATGTACAAAATTATGAAATAACCTTTTCAGAAAAGGGTGGTTTGGGGTACAGATTCAATGTTTTTAATAATAAAGATGAAAAGTGTAACGTAGCAGATGCAGTTAATGATTATGTACCTCCAAGAGAAGGGCAAGATGGTTATCATTGGAAACTTTCAAGTCAAGCTGTTAAAAAAGGGTGTGTTCCTGAGTATTTTGAAGTGTCGACTATCAAAGACAATGAAAAAAAATATGACAAGAGTAAGATGGATGCTAGTGCCTTACCAGAGATACAATTAAAACTTGGTTCTTTGCAAGCAGATGGTCGACAGGAGCTTTCTATAATAAATAATTCATCAAAAAATATAGAGATAATAGGTTTTTTTAGTAAAGATGGTAGCAAGTCAGAAGTAGTAGAATTTAAAGAAGATGGGCCAGTAAAAGTAGGTGGTGGCGGATGGTTTTCATCTAATCAGGTTTTATCTGTTACATTCCAACCGATTAGGATTTGTAAACCGGGGGTCGCCAATAAAGCAGCAAAGGGATTATTTGATATCAAATATAAAGTAGAAAATTTAGAAAAGACCTTAACGGTTCATTATCTTCCTTCTTGTGAAAAAGTAGATACAGTGTTAATGGAAAAAACAAACAGAGCACTGAAGGAAGAGGCAAGCAACGCCAATGCGTTGGTGACAGAGTTTCAAAATTATGCTACCGGTAATGCAACATTGGCTAATAAATTTAAAAAAGATGCAGAGGAGAGCTCTACCTTAATAGCAAGTCTTAAGCAAGAGGTGGCGGATAATGCTAAGTCAGCAGCGGAATTTAAGAGTTATGCTGAAGGTAATTCTACATTAGCGAATGGTTTTAGGAAAGATGCAGGAGATAAAGCGGCGTTAGTGGATAAAATTAAAAAAGAGGCGGAAGGCAATGCTAATTTAGCTGCAGAATTTAAAGGTTATGCAGAAGGTAATGCTACATTAGCAAGTAATTCTCAAGGGGTGACTAAAGAATTGGAAAGATATAGGTCTCTTGCAAAGGAAATAGAAACTTATTTAGCAAATAAACATCTAAACGACGAAGATACTGATGAAACCAATGATGTAAATGGAATCTTAGATAATTTCTATAAGCCTGGTAAAAAATAATGATGTTGATGAGTATGTCGAGTAAGCTATGAAGTGCTCGACATACTCCCCCTCGGTTATAGTAGGAAATTTGGGGTGTATTGTTTACGATTTGTTTAATAATGTAGAGATAACAAGATAAGGCTTTGTGTAAATAGTAGATAGGTATTAAAAGAGTGCAGTTACGGATTACTCCCTCCAAAGTATGCTTACCATAAAACACTGAAGATTTTTTATATTAGCTGGATATTTTTTATGAGGATTTTATGCCAGCGGTAATATGTGTCTTTCAGGGTGGCCTAAAAAAGAAGTTTAGTGTGTTAACAATAAGATAAAATTTAATAACTTTAACGGTGTTACTAACCATGAAAAATAAAAAAATTGGTTTATTAGTATTGTCATGTGTCTTTACATTTTTGTCGCAGTTTATTTATGCAGCAGTGGAAGAGGAGCATGAAACTTATATAAAAATCAGGAGTTGTTTTTTAGAACAAGCTATCGAGGAAAGTGTATCATTACGAAATTACGGGATTGAGAATGATGGCGGCCGACATAAATACGAGGTGTCTTTTTTGGGAAGCGCTAAAGTACACCATCTTGAGGTAATTGATGAGCAAGGAAATATATGTAACCAAGAGGCTGCGATTGCTTCCAAATTTATTCCTCAAAGATCAAATGGCGAAACAGGGGTGTGGAAATTGACAGCCATTGCTGATGGGGTTTGCAAACCTAAGAATATTAAAGTTGTTGAAGATGCTAGTAATTCGGTAGTGTATGATATCTTAGTACCAGAAATAGAAGCGCGCCTTGATTCTTCTAATCCGGAAAAGGTGAGTAGTTTCATTATAACAAGCAATTCAATTAACACCATAGAAGTACTTGGTTTTTTTGATCTTAAGGGAAATAGGATTAATGAATTTGAGTTTGACGGTCCGGCGACAATTGATGCTCATAATCCATCTTTAATAGTTACAGCAAAACCCACCGTTACTTATATTAAAAAAGGTGAGACATCCATACAAAAAGGTAGCGTTAAGTACAGAATTAGTGGTGAAGAAAAATCTATGAAGTTTGGGGTCGAGTATTATAACGATATGGATAAGAATATTATCCTTCCCAATGAAAAAGTTGCAGATCAAAGCTGGTTTAGTAATGCAAAAGTAGCTGCAGGCGCAGGTACATTCCTGGCATTAGGAATCGTCGCTTTATACCATTTCCAACATCAGCAGCCTATACATAATGTTCCGGGGGGGCATTTAGCTTTGGCACAAGGAGCAAATATATTAGTGAGAGATTGGTTTAATAGGGTAAATCTTCAGCAAGTTGCTAGTGGAACTATTAATATCCCAGGTGAATTGATTCAAAGCGTCGCAGATGCTATGGGCATTAATTTTGCTCAAGCTCAGGCATATATCACTAGGATGATTTATTGGGCCATACATGGAGCGCCACAAGGTAACAACATTGAATTACCTGAAGACCCTACCGACGATTACATGCAAAACGCTGAATTTGATACATAAAATAAGAAGTAATGAGGATAATCATTCAGATATTTCGAATGGTTATCCTATTTTTGAAACTGACCCCATTTTGGATTTTTATTAGTAGCTATTTTTACGGTTTTAAAGATAGTGCCAAAAATTTTACTTTGTTGAATTTAGACAGTAGAATTTTAGAAAATAGGTTAGAGCTAATAAAAAATCATGAAAAATACTGACGTCGCCGTTCCCAACTTTGAACATCAACCGTTACGAACGTTTGCCGAGAAGGCTTATCTTGATTATTCAATGTACGTGATCTTAGATCGCGCACTCCCCCATATTGGGGATGGTCTAAAACCGGTACAGCGGCGTATTGTTTACGCGATGTCAGAATTGGGTTTAAAAAACACGGCAAAATTTAAAAAGTCTGCACGTACTGTGGGTGATGTTTTAGGAAAATACCATCCCCATGGTGACACAGCTTGTTACGAAGCCATGGTGATTATGGCGCAACCCTTTACTTATCGCTATCCACTGATAGATGGTCAAGGCAACTGGGGTTCTATTGATGATCCTAAATCTTTTGCTGCCATGCGTTATACAGAATCTCGTTTATCGCCTTATGCGCAAACCTTGCTTCAGGAGCTTGAGCAGGGAACGGTAACTTGGGTGCCAAACTTTGATGGTACTTTAGAAGAACCAAAGTTATTACCAGCACGGTTGCCTAATGTTTTATTAAATGGTGCTACAGGAATTGCGGTGGGTATGGCCACCGATATTCCGCCCCATAATTTACGGGAAGTTACTGCAGCTTGTATTCACCTTTTAGAAAATCCCGAGGCGACCCTTAAAGAGATCTGTAAATATGTTAAAGGGCCAGATTTTCCTACTGGCGCTGAAATTATTACGCCAGCCCCAGAGATTTTAGAAATATATCGCACGGGTCATGGCATGATAAAAATGCGCGCGATCTATACCACAGAGGATGAGGAGATTGTAATTACCGCTTTGCCACATCAAACTTCCGGCGCTAAAATTCAAGAACAAATCGCTGCCCAAATGCAGGCAAAAAAACTGCCAATGGTGGCTGATATTCGCGATGAGTCTGATCATGAAAATCCCACCCGCATCGTAATTGTCCCGCGGTCTAATCGTGTGGATACCGCGGCATTAATGGCGCATCTCTTTGCTACGACTGATTTAGAAAGTTCTTATCGGATTAATTTAAATATTATTGGTATCGATGGTAAGCCCCAAGTTAAAGACTTAGTGTCGTTACTTAAGGAGTGGCTCGTTTTTCGTACCGAAACCGTCAAAAGAAGATTGCAGTATCGTTTAAATAAAATTGCAGCGCGGTTACATATTTTACAAGGTTTAATGATTGTATATTTAAACCTTGATGCGGTTATAAAAATTATTCGTACCGCAGATGATCCCAAAAGTACGTTGATTAAAAAGTTTAAATTAAGTGCCGAGCAAGCCGAAGCTATTTTAGAATTAAAATTAAGACATTTAGCTAAACTTGAAGAGATGGCAATAACTAAAGAGCAAGAAGAGCTGACACAAGAAGGTGCTGAAATTGAAGCTTTGCTTGCTACGCCCCAACGCTTAAAAAATTTACTTAAAAAAGAGTTACAAGAGGATAGCGATAAGTATGCGGATAAGCGTCGTTCACAAATAGTTGTTCGTGAAGAAGCCAAGGCCATGAAGGAGGAGGAAATCATTCCTGCCGAAGCGGTAACGGTGGTATTGTCGCAACAAGGATGGATTAGAGTTGCCAAGGGACATGAAATTGATCCATTATCTTTAAGCTATAAGGCTGGGGACAGTTTTAAACAGGCGGCTTTAGGGCGGAGTAATCAGATGGCGGTGTTTATCGATTCAACTGGCAGAACCTATTCTTTACTAGCGCATACTTTGCCTTCTGCTCGTGGGCAAGGGGAGCCAATAACTAGTCGCGTTAATCTACCCCAAGAGGCAACTGTCGAAGGGGTCGTGAGTGGTAATCCAGAGCAATTGGTCTTGCTTGCGTCAGACGCTGGTTATGGCTTTATTACGAAGCTCGAAGAGCTTTACACTAAAAACCGCAGTGGTAAGGCAGAGCTCAAATTGTCCAAAAACGCTAAGGTTTTGCCGCCCAGAATTATTACTAATTTAGATGGTCAGTATTTAGTCGCCATTACTAATATTGGGAAAATGTTGGTTTTTCCAGTTGCGTATTTGCCAAAATTAAATCGTGGCAAGGGTAATAAAATTATCGGTATCTCGTCGGCACTTGCAGCCAAGAGGGAAGAGTATATTATAGCTTTAGTAATACTTGGTGAAGAAAATAAACTACAAATCACCTCTGGCAAACGCAGTCTAACCTTTAGTTTTACTGAACTTGGTGCTTACCAAGGTGAGCGTGGCAGACGCGGCAATAATCTCCCTCATGGTTTGAAGCAGGTAGATGCGGTTAAGGTAATATAGAGTAGATACGTTATCGCCAGCGAAAAACTACACTTTTCGCTGGCGTTTCAATTTTTTTATAAGAGTATGCCGATTAACACCAGCGCTATTCCTATTAACCAAACAATCAATGCACGATTTATGATATCTAAAGCATCCTGTACTTCATTGTGATTAGCGTCTTTAATGTTAGGGCTTGCACCTAAAGCGGCAAGACCAGATTCAACTACGAATTTTTTTACCTCACTTAATCCTGTTAATAGATACTTCGAACAGTAACCGAAGCCTTTATTGAAGTTGCCTACTAAGGCGTAGCTAAGTCCCAGTAAACGGGAGGGTAACCATTCCAAAATACTTTGTGCTTGAGCTGCTAGTTTAGCTAATTCAACATAATTTGGATTAACTTTTAAAGCATGCTGCCGGACTAGGGTCAAGCTAAAGTAGGGGATTACGCCATAAATACCGAAAATTATAAACCAGAATAACCCCGCAAAAATTTGTTCAAAAGATTTTAACAAAATAGTTTTACTAACCGCGCGTGCTATATCACCCATGTCACTTAGGGAGTCATCGTTAATGAAGCTGGCAGCAGCATTAGTTGCTCCTTGGTTATCTGCTTTGTCTAAACTATCGAAATAGGGTTGCAATTTGCTTTTAAAGTCGCGAGCATCAATGCAAAAGAGCAAAACTGCTGTTGATATAATTAAGTCCAGTAAGCCAAAAAAGTGCCACTTAAAAGTGAAATGTAATAGCACAAACACTAGTAATATTGGGGCGATTATTAGGAGTAATGCTAATTTTTCATCTAGTTTGGTTAACCACGGGCTTAATTGCCTTAGATAGGCCTCAAACCATGAGGTTTGAAACCAGCCACCAATATTAGCAAAGCGTTGCAAGGCCAGACAAAATAAAATAGAAATTAATATCATATGTTTCTCCTCTTTATACCTAGACTGTCACCACTACATTAGAGTTCTTTCCAAACCTACGTCTTTTGTCATACTACTGCGTTGCACATTCGTTCGCAATGCTCATTTACCTAGAAGTAAACTCCGTTTGCTCACTTCATGTGCGTCTTGTATTATGCCAAAATACTTGGTTTGGAAAGAACTCTATTATAACAAATTTACTCTTGTTCTCCATACTCTGGTATGGTCGGCGCCAATTTATGTTTTAGCGGATAGCGCATTACCACCAGGTAAGATGATGCTATAAACATCAACATAGTTACAGCTTGGATCAAATATACCACAGAATGCCCAATTAACTCATTCCTATCGGCAGCAAAGATTACTAGAAGTGAGAATTCGCTAAGTTGACCAAGACGCATGCCAATTTCCCAGGCGATCTCTTTGGTTTCGTTAACCTGTTTTAATAACAGGCGAAACACGAGGGGTTTTATGACCATAAAAATGGCAGTCAAGATTAAGGCAGGAACAACGATTGCTTCAAAGTACCTTAAGTTAAAGCTGGCCCCAATAAGAAAGAAGAACAGGACGAGAAAAAAATCCCTAATGGGCTGTACTTGGGAGGCAATATAAATGGCCATAGGGCTTGCAGCGATAGCAACTCCAGCAATAAATGCACCAATTTCATAAGATAACCCGACAGCATTAGCTAGGAGAGAAATGCCTAGACACCAAGCGATCGCTACTAAAAACATATATTCATGCACCTCAGAAAATCGTGCAAAAATCTTTTTTAGCAGGAAGCGTTCGACTAGGAAAACAAATGATACAATAGCTGGCAGAGAGAGGAAAACCAAAATCATATGAGAATAGCCAAAACTGTTACTATTACTAGCGATATTGACACTGAGTAATACGATGATAGCAATTAAGTCCTGTAATAATAGAACCCCGACCATTACTTCGCTAATGTATTGGTAGTTCGCTGCGTTGGTAGGTAGGAGCTTAAAGCTGACAATAGTACTAGAGAACATTACACAAGAGCCAATAATCAGGCTCTCAATAATACTATAACCATACCAGTAACCCACGAAGAAACCTAAGGCAAAAAAAATAGCCGAGCTGGTTATAGTAACCCAGGCCGTTTTACAAATCATTTTTAATAAGCTTGGGGGTCTTAGGTGTAACCCCAGCAAGAACATTAATAAAATAATCCCAATATCATCCACGCGATGTATCAGGTCAATGTCGGTAATGATTTTTAGCCCGCATGGACCAAAAACAATGCCAAAAATCATATAAGCTACGAGCAATGATTGTCGCATATAAAGAGCTAATGTTGAGAAGGTAGCTGCTCCAGCGAAAATGAGAAAAACAGTTAAGATAATAGAGTGTTGCTCCATGTAAATAATAATAAAGGATTGGAAATTAAAATGCCACTTATTCCATTCCCTTTATAAACTTAAAAAGAGCGATGCCAATGCTTGGATAGATGTCATATCTACTATTTCAAGAGGAATGGTTTTTGCTCTTTGTGTTTGTGTATTTACAAAGCAGCAAGAATTCGTTTTTGTATCTGGTCGATTTTACCAATACCATCAACCCGGATATAGTGTGGTGCATTAATTTGGTTTTGAAGTAATTGATAGTGTTTGACTAAAGGTTCAGTTTTTTCGTGATATACTTTTAGGCGTTGTCGAATGGTTGCTTCTTTGTCGTCATCTCGCTGTACTAATGTTTCTCCGGTGGCGTCATCGATGCCAGGGATTTTGGGTGGGTCATATTTTATGTGATAAGTTCTGCCAGAGGTAACGTGGATTCGTCGGCCGCTTAAACGCTCAACAATTTCATCATCAGGTACGAAAATTTCTATAATATAGTCAACGATAACCCCGGAGCTTTGTAGTGCTTCAGCTTGGGTAATAGTGCGAGGAAAACCGTCTAGGATATACCCACCTGTGCAATCATCTTGTTTAAGGCGTTCTTTAACCAACGCAATGATAATATCATCTGACACTAAGGCGCCACTATCCATAATTTTTTTAACTTTTAGACCGATTTCAGTGGCATTGGCCACGGCTTGTCGGAGCATGTCTCCAGTGGCAATTAAAGGAATCCCGAAATGTTTAGCTAAATTGTGTGCTTGTGTTCCCTTACCAGCTCCCGGACAACCTAATAATATTATGCGCACTTTAATCCTCACTATAAATAGAGTTCGAAATCGTCATTTTTTGACATACTACTGCGTTGCTCCTTCGTTCGCAATGTTCATTTATCTAACAGTAAAATTCGTTTACGGATGAGGGTGCACCTGGTAGTTAATATTGAAAGCGCATGGGGATGAGCGATAGCGCGATCAAGCTTAAGCCAATCAATAGGGTTGTAATTACAGTACTAATCGGCGTTGCTGCTGAGTTTTTGCGATATTTGCTGTATTGAATCGCGCTGAATAATACAATGGCAATCCCCGTCATTAAGGCAGCAGTTTTTAAGATTTTACCTAAATCTAAACCAAAATCAGAAATAGATTCTGCTGTGCTTCCAATGCTACCTGGGGGTTGGTTAGGTTTAGCTGATATCAGCGGAGATTTTCGCGGCAGAGCTAATTTTTGTGCCCAAGCAGTAATAGATAGTAAATTTATAACTATAAAAAAATAGACACGTTTGCTAAACATAAAATCTCCCAAACTCTCCTGGTTCCTGTAAAAAAGCGATATATTTTAACCAAGTTTAGACTCGCCACGTGGTATGAACCACGTGGCTCGGTCAAGGGGGAGAGCTGCGCCTCTCCCCCTTGACTATCCCC
>CAZHSI010000014.1:0-33748 GCA_964535195.1 uncultured Coxiellaceae bacterium
TTTACAGCGTGGACTACCAGGGTATCTAATCCTGTTTGCTCCCCACGCTTTCGCGCCTCAGCGTCAGTATTGGTCCAGAAAGTCGCCTTCGCCACCGATGTTCTTCTCGATATCTACGTATTTAACCACTACACCGAGAATTCCACTTTCCTCTACCATACTCAAGACATCTAGTATCGAACGCAATTCCTAGGTTAAGCCCAGGGATTTCACAATCGACTTAGATATCAGCCTACACGCCCTTTACGCCCAGTAACTCCGACTAACGCTTGCACCCTCTGTATTACCGCGGCTGCTGGCACAGAGTTTGCCGGTGCTTCTTCTGTGGGTAACGTCAGCTCCCAAAGGTATTATCTTTGAGCATTTCTTCCCCACCGAAAGTGCTTTACAACCCGCAGGCCTTCATCGCACACGCGGCATTGCTGGATCAGGGTTTCCCCCATTGTCCAATATTCCCCACTGCTGCCTCCCGTAGGAGTCTGGACCGTGTCTCAGTTCCAGTGTGGCTGATCGTCCTCTCAGACCAGCTACGGATTGTTGCCTTGGTAGGCCATTACCCTACCAACTAGCTAATCCGACGTAGGCTCATCCTAAAGCGAAGGCTATTGCTAGCCACCTTTGCTCCATAGAGATCATGCGGTATTAGCCCACCTTTCGGCAGGTTATCCCCCACTCTAGGGCAGATTCCTACGTATTACTCACCCGTCCGCCACTTTACTCGAGAGTTGCCCCTCTTTCACGTTCGACTTGCATGTGTTAGGCATGCCGCCAGCGTTCAATCTGAGCCAGGATCAAACTCTTCAATTGTAAAAAAGTTTGTCTGCAAAAACCAACTTTCATCAGTATTTGCAAATTTTAGCTCGAAATGAATTACTGTCTAAATTAAATTATATTAGTCACTCATATCGATAATTATTATATAAATTGACATGAGCGCCCACACAAATTGTTTCTACTGTTTTTAAAGAACAAGGCCTGTATAAGTACAGGCGAGACGTGCATTCTACTAACTTATCACCATATGTCAACAACTTTAATACAATTTTTTTCTAGCCAGATAAAACGCGGCTTTGCGGGCCATTTTCGGTTTACGACACAAACAAAAAAATAGAAGTTTGCCCGCCATACTGTAATTTATTATCAACAAACCCACATAATCAGAAAATAATCAGAAAAATAAAAGCTAGCAAAATAGCAGACCACCTAAGCCGATGGCTTTTGGGTAGCAGCAAAAACCTTATGATTTTTGCGCTGCATATCCAACTGCGCTAAGAGTTTTTTTGACACGGCAAAAAAGCTCTGGCGATGCTCTGACGCTATCATCTCACCAATAGGTAGCTTCACTTTTAACGGGTCCTTGGGAACACCATTAACATGAAACTCATAATGCAAATGGGGAGAGGTTGATAAACCACTAGAACCAACATACCCAATAACCTGACCCTTTTTAATATAGCCCCCCGAATAAACTTTATCGGCAAAACGGGAAAGGTGCGCATACAAGGTATCGTAAATACCATTTTTAATTATTACTGCTCGCCCATAACCATTTTTATTCCCCGCAAAAACAATCCTGCCACTACTGGTAGCTTTTATTGGCGTTCCTGTATTTGCCACAAGATCAACCCCAAGATGGGGACGAGTTACGTCAAGTATTGGATGGTGCCTGGCATGAGAAAAATGGGAACCAATCCTCTTAAAAGCTATAGGATAACGATCAAAAAGCGGCTTAAGGTTATAACCACTTGGCGTATAAAAATTAGTGTTGCCATAAGAGTCTGTAAAGCTTATTAGCCGATGAGTTTCTCCTTTATGGATTAACTCAGCAGCAGCTATTTCACTCTCCTTAACCTTCTGCCCGTTTATTGTGTACTCTTTGTAAAAAAGAGCAAACCTATCGCCGTCACAAATTTTTTTTACATTGATCTTGTTACCGAAAGCATTGACAAGCTCTGCCATTAGTTTGCGTGGCACCCCAGCCTTTTTTCCCGCCAAGTAAATCGAACCATTGATAGTGGCCGCAGCATATTTGGTATTGGTCTTAGGCTCAACATGCCTGGTCTCAACCGACCACCCACCTTTAGCAGCAGCAGTAACTATCAAAGTATTTAAAATGTCGATACTATACTCTAATGTTTGTAACTTTGTTTTGGTGGGGTCAAGCATAAGGCTTAACTTTTTTCCAGCATGCAGATCCCTTAATTCTTTAGCCTTCTTAAGAGATAAAATAGTGGCCGCGCTTTTGCCATCGAGACCAACCCGCTTAAAAATCTTACCTAAACTATCCTTACGCCTCACAGTGACTGTTATAGGTTTAACAACATCTGGGGCTTTCGTTGCCGCAGGAAAAGCGCCATCAGCTTGAGGCATAGCTACAGCAGGAGCAGAGAGATCTAATGCTAAAGCTTGCTCTCCAGCAATTGTTACCTTTGCTTGGGAATTACGAGATTGCTGAATTTGTTGCAAAACAGTGACACCACCAATAACTAGAATTATTGGCACAATAGTGCAACATAAAAATAACCACAAATTACGCTGAGGCACAGCCTTTGCTGTTACCTCAACATAACTTGAAGAACCAGTAATATCGTCTGGCGATATGTAATCCACTTAAACTCCCAAAACCAAATAACCAAATTGACAAATTTTTTTAGCATTTTAAACCTTAGGGGTCAAGTATCATTCCATATTTTATATTGCTACCATGTTACTACACTACCTGCACTCACTCCCATTTGCTCGCTAAGAAGCTTAGCATCTGCATCAGCGGTTAACTTATTCGCATGCTCTCTGTGTGATTCAATTACAGCTCTTAATCTCTCGCCTGAAGTGTTAAGACTAGCAGCTATGGTGGTAACATCTTCTCTTAGCTCCTTAAACAAACCCTCTTTAGCAAGATTCCTATTGCACCAACCAGCAATAGCCGTAAAAAATTTACCAGCAAGTTCAATAACTCTTACCCCAGCTAATTCCGCAGTACACACACCCCGCATAAACCTTCCAGTTATACTTTCAATCTCTGCCCACTGTTTTTCCCAATACTCAGAATCAGCATCCTGCGTACCTTTAGCCTTGTCTTTCAATTTATTTATTAGATGAAATATATGATTGTGGACATTAGCCACCATTAAAACAACGGTTGCCGTAAAATGAAAGGTCCTACCAATACCATTTAACATCTTGCCCGTAAGCTCTCCGGTATGATCTAGACCCCGATCCCCTTCAGGTGTTGTTATACCTGCTGCGGTATATTTGCGGTGGAACTCACGAAGAAACTCGTCTGAAAATCCCACCCCCAGATCAACACCAAAATTAATATCATCCTCTGAAGGTGTTTGTGTCCCTGTCCATTTTCTTTTTTCCATAAAATCCCTCTCATTTAACTTAATTAACAATGCTCTTTACAAATCAAAAGAGCCTCCTAGACAAAAAAATACAATTAATTTATAGTTGCAGATGTTTTTAACGTCTGTGAAGACTGTATAAATTATATGATAGATATTAACATACTTTTAAATAAAATTCTCTCCCTTAAGAGCAGCCTCAGCTCCCTTCGGGGGTATCTTTGAATACGGTAGTAAAAGTAGGCGTTTTACCGAAATCACCAAAGAACTAGAAGACCCCGCGGTATGGAGCAATTTACAAAAACGCCAAGCTCTTGGCAAAGAACTAGTCCAACTAGAAAACCTTATAAAACAAATAGATACCTTAGATACGGCTATCCAAGAAACTGGTGAACTATTAGACCTAGCAGCTAGCGAAAATGATGATAAAACCATCATGGAGCTTGAAAAAGAGATTACGGGTCTAGCCAGCCAGATAGCAGTCTTAGAATTTCAACGCATGTTTTCCGGCCCCATGGACAAGAACAATGCATATCTAGACATACAATCTGGCTCAGGCGGCACCGAAGCGCAAGATTGGGCAGAAATGCTACTACGAATGTATTTACGCTTTGGGGATCAACATGGCTTTCAAGTGCAATTATTAGAGGTATCTCCAGGAGAAGTAGCCGGAATAAAAAGTGCCGCTATAAAATTTAGTGGCGATTACGCTTATGGGTGGCTACGTACCGAATCTGGAGTCCATCGACTAGTACGTAAATCCCCCTTTGATGCTAACCATAAACGCCACACCTCATTTGCCTCAGTATTTATTTATCCGGAAGTTGATGAAAACATCAACATTGAAATCAACCCGGCAGATTTAAGAATAGACACCTACCGAGCGCAAGGCGCTGGTGGGCAGCACGTCAACAAAACCGACTCTGCCATCCGCATTAAACATAATCCAACTGGCATTATCGTCCAATGTCAAAGCGAACGCTCGCAGCATCAAAATCGTGCCCAAGCCATGAAGCAACTACAAGCCAAACTATATGAAATTGAATTACGTAAAAAACAAGAAAAATTCTCGACCCTGGAGGCGTCAAAATTAGATATAACTTGGGGAAGCCAAATCCGTTCCTATATTTTAGATGACTCGCGGATCAAAGATCTCAGAACCAATACTGAAACCCATAACACGCAAGCGGTGTTGGATGGTGGTTTAGACCTCTTTATTAAAGAAAATCTCAAAATAAAGACTTAGTAATTATTGTCATAAATTGTTATTATCTAGATTTGCTCTACGTGGACTTTCGCACAACAAAGCAATGGCGTATTAGCAAGGGGAAAAGCCAAGCTTATCCCCTTGGGTAAGCTCTGGACTCATATTCCTAGCCAAGCCAAGAGATTGATTAAATGAATTTTTTAAAAGCACATAGTTTTGGCAACGATTTCATAATCCTGAAAGACCACTCGTTTACACCTAAAAAAAGTTTTAGCACTTTAGCTAAAAAATTGTGCTGTCGTCACACAGGCATCGGCGCTGATGGGTTGTTAGTGTTATTGCCATCAAGAAAAGCAGATATCGGTATGAGGATTATTAATGCCGACGGCAGTGAAGCCAATATGTGTGGCAACGGCATACGCTGCGTTGCCAAATATGTTTTTGAATATAACATAGTCAAAAAAAAGAAATTAGCCATTGAAACCTTAGCAGGAATTATTAAACCGGAATTAACTATCCGTAACAGCAAGGTCGTAGCCATAAAAGTGGCCATGGGACAACCAATTTTTAACACCCAAAATATTCGCCGCCCCATTAAAATATTAGGCAAAAAATATTACCTAACCACTATAACCATGGGCGCTACGCACACCGTGATTTTCGTTAAAAACTTAAACAAAAACCTAATAACTAAAATCGGCCCAATAATTGAAAAACATCGATTATTTCCGCAAAAAACTAATGTTAATTTCGTAAAGGTTATTAACCTCTCGAAAATCGCAGTGATGACCTGGGAAAGAGGTGTAGGTTTATCAATGGCTTGCGGCACTGGCGCTTGCGCCTCCACCATCGCCGCCCACATCACTGGCAAAACGCAAAGAGCGGTTACAGCCCAATTAGGCATAGGTAACTTACATGTTGTTTGGAACGATGATAACTCCGTTCATATGACAGGGACAGCCCCAACCAATATCTGTGAAGGAGAGATACTTTTATAATATTTTCTTATTCTTCCCCCATTATTCGTAAAACATAAAAAGGTAGCAATTTATGCAGGATTTTCTTAGTGACTTTATATTTAAAATAATGGCGATCAACTCTACTACGGGTAATGAATATAAGCTCGCCGACTATCTGGCTAAAAATTTTAAGCCGGAAGGGGCAACGACAACAATACAAAAAATTACCAAAAAACAGAAGAATCTCTTTTTCAAATGGGGCAAACCAAAAATAATTTTTTGTACGCACCTTGATACCGTTGCCCCCTACATCGCTCCAGATAAAAAATCCGACATAATTTATGGCCGCGGAGCTTGCGATGCCAAGGGACAAATCGCTGCAATGTACGAAACCTGCAAACAACTCTATCAAGAGGGACAAAATAACTTCGGCTTGTTACTTCTTGCTGATGAAGAAAAAACATCCGCTGGAGCAAAAGTTGCCAATAAATTGGTAACTGGATGCAAAGCAGTCATTGTTGGCGAACCTACCGAAAATAAATTAATCACTGCTGCGAAAGGTGTCCTCATATGTGAAGTAACAACGTTTGGTAAAGCAGCTCATTCTGGTTATCCAGAAAATGGCCAAAGCGCAGTTGAAGAGTTAAGACTATTTTTAAATAAACTTGCTAAAATAAAGTTTAATCAAGATCCTCTCCTAGGCAAAACCACCTATAATGTAAATTTACTAAAAACACCTAGCCCTTTAAATGCCATTCCTGATAAAGCAACCTGCAAAATACTTTTTCGCACCACCTTCACTTCTTGCAAAGACTTACAAAAAAAAATTAAACAGATTACTAATAGAGATACCAAGCTACGTATTATTAATAATAGTCCGCCAATGAATTTCTTTACTGTTCATGGATTTACAACTGGCACCGTAGCGTTCGGTAGCGATGCTCCACACTTAGCTAACTTGGGAAAATGCTTGCTTTATGGTCCAGGGAACATATTAAATGCACATATAGATAATGAGCACATAAAAATTTCCGAACTTAAACATGCAGTGAGGGATTTAAAAAAATTGTATTATAAATTGGCGCATATACTAGTAAAAAATTAAATTTCAAAGTAAAGTTGCTAGGAGAATTACACCCCCGCAGAAAATAGATCTAGACGCGGCGCTCTTATTTTTTTGCGGACCGAGTTTATATTTAATCAATGGCGTTCGCAAAAAATAAGGACAACAAAGCATAATTCCATTTTTACGCGGAGTATACATGTTAGTAATGAAATTTGGCGGTACCTCAGTAGCTGATGCTAAAGCAATTCTTAGGGTTATTCATCATATCAAAACTCGTCGCGCCCCAAAAACCATCATGGTTGTTTCGGCAATATCTGAGGCTACTAATATTCTGACCGAGCTTACGAAGCTTGCCACCGAAAACAAACACGCGTCCTGCAAAAAGATTATTAATAAACTTAAAAATCGACATTTAAAAATCTCGCACGACCTATTGCGGTCTAATAAAAAACTCTTAGACCAAACCACCGCCCAAATTTGTGCCTATTTTGCAGAAATTGAAATTGCTCTGAAGAAGATATCTCTTACAGCAAAACTTTCTGCTCGTAGCTTTGCTAAAGTAGTGTCTTATGGCGAATTATTATCTACAACCATCTTACATGCCGCAATGCTAGAGCATAACATCAAAAATATTTTAGTCGACGCCCATCATATCATCACCACTAACAACAATTATCTCAAGGGGGTTCCTAATCTTGAATACATGGCTAAAGTTGTCCCGCCACTATTAAATAAATACCTTAACCAAAACACTATTATTCTAACCCAAGGTTTTGTTGCCGGCACTATAGAGGGAGCAACCACCATACTCGGCCGAGAAGGCTCCGATTATAGCGCCTCTTTAATTGGCATGGTTATGGACGCAAGTGAAATACAAATTTGGACTGACGTTGATGGCATTATGACCGGGGATCCAAGAACCTTAGCTCGCACCAAATTCATTCCACAGCTCTCGTTTCAAGAAGCTGCCGAACTCTCATATTTTGGGGCAAAAGTCATCCATCCATTAACCATCCAACCAGCTGCCCAAAAAAATATCCCCGTAAGAATCTTAAACTCAACTAAACTGGATCCTAAACAAAAAGGAACATTAATAACCAACAATACAAAGACCAAACAAACCAAAGTTAGTTCGATTACTTATCGAGAAGACATCACCATCTTAAATATAGCTTCCCCACAAACACCCTCACATGATTTTATCGCAACCGTTTTTTCATTATTGCATTCTGAACAAATTGCTATAGATATAGCAATAACTGCTGGCTCCAATATCTCATTAGTAACAAACCAAAGTAACCAACTAAATAAAATTATTGACAAACTAACCCCAGTTACTGCAATTACCATCGAAAAAAACCACTCTTTAATATGCCTGGTAGGTAACAACCTTCATCAGATGGAAAACATAACAAACAACACTCTTAAAACTCTAGCTGGTTTTCCCTTAAGGATGGTGGTGCACGGCGTATCAAAAAATAGCTTGGTTTTACTGGTGCCCAAAAAGCATCTACACTCTATCACGCAAAAGTTACATAATGTTTTCTTTAACAAAAAAACCAGGATCAATAAAATCTAAATTTCCTCGAAGCTTGCTTCGAGGACAAAGCAATGGGGGATTACCAAGGGGGAGAGGCGCAGCTCTCCCCCTTGGGCGAGCCCGAGGCTCATACCTCGGGCGAAGTCTAAAAATTGATTAAACACAAAAACAGTTGGTTGTTTTAAATCGCAACAGCTATTATAATGCTAAGCTTAATTGGAATAGACTTCCTGCATAATCAAGTATTTTGTCATGAGGCAAAACTCATATAAAGAGAGCAAACAGAGTTGCAACGAGCAGCATGGCAAAAGACATAAGTTATACAAGAAGCTGAATATCGCAAGGGGGGGTAACTATGAAAATTACCACATTAAAAGAAGCTGAAATCGCGGCTATTTCTGGTGGCCTATCTTTTAAAAATAAAGTTATTCTCGGGGTAGGTACCGCAGGAGCATTCACAATCATGTCTCTTATAAGGCATTATTCCGGCAGTATCATTATAGGAACCTGTGCATTCTTGGGGGGAGCAATGGGCATAAGCAATCTATATAGGGACACCAAGAACCCGATTGCTAATACACGAGTTGTTATCACAGCAACTATAGGCGCTACCTTTATCGGCGCTATCATAGGAGCCTATTTGGACAAAAAAAGTTATCGCGATCCGATAACCCTTTTGCTTCAAAAATAAAGCCCAGTCATCCTAAGGGAGAACGTGAACATGAACATTATAGAGTTAAGTAATCCAGAGATATCAGCCATCTCCGGAGCTGATGGGAGCAGCTCATTTTATACTTTTGCCTTAGCTAATCTTTTTGGCGCGGGAGGCGCCATAGGTGGACATTTTTATCTCTATGCGCAAAAATTACACACCCGAAACCCACAAGCACCAAAAATGGCGATAATCACACAAACATTCACAGCCCTGTTTTTGGAAAATAGCATTAAAAATATGCTGTCGTTAGCTTATCATACCGCTCGAGGTTGTGTTTTTGGCACCATAGTAGGTTGTTGCATAGCTTACCCTTTGTCATTAATAGGCCTAACTCATATTAGTTAAGATTTATGAAAAAAAAGATAAAAGTAGGCGTCCTTGGTGCCACTGGCACTGTTGGGCAAAAATTAATTGCGCTTCTTAGAAATCACCCTTGGTTTGAAGTAAACGAACTAGTAGCATCCGAAAACTCGGCAAATAAGCTTTATGCAGAGCGGGTCAATTGGAAAGAAACAATACCAATCCCTGATAAAGTTGGGGCTATAACAATAAAAAGGTGCCTGGCACCCCTAACAGCAAAAATTCTATTTTCCGGGCTGGATGCAGCTGTTGCTGGTGAGGTGGAAGAACATTATGCAAAACTGGGGCATGTTATTGTCAGCAATGCTAAAAACCACCGCATGCTTCCCGACGTACCGCTAGTTATCCCAGAAGTTAACGCCAACCACCTCCAGCTAATTAAAAAACAAAAAATGAGGTATCAAGCCAAAGGCAATCAAGGATATATTGTAACCAACCCCAATTGCTCAGCAACTATGTTAGCAATCGCTTTATACCCCCTTGTTAAAAAATTTGGTTTGGATAAAGTTCTCGTTACCACGATGCAAGCGATTTCTGGGGCTGGGTATCCTGGCGTAGCCTCTTTAGACATTTTAGGTAATGTCGTTCCTTATATCCAAGGTGAAGAAGAAAAGATACAAACAGAGATACTAAAAATATTTGGCACTTATAGTAACGGTAAAATTGCCTCAGCCAACTTCAAAGTTTCTGCTTCATGCAACAGAGTGCCAGTATATAATGGTCATACTTTAGCTGTATCCTTTTCTACTAAGAAAAAAACCACCGAAAAAGATATCGTGAATGCGCTAAAAGGATTGCCTTCGTTAAACTTACCATCTTCACCAACAAAAGTTATAGAATACTTTAAAGAAAGCACACGCCCCCAACCATTACTTGATGTAAATAGTGGCAACGGCATGACCGTATCAGTTGGCAATCTTCGCCCCTGCAATGTCTTAGATTGGAAATTTACTGTTTTTGGACATAATACTATCCGCGGAGCAGCTGGTGCTGCCATTTTAAACGCAGAACTTCTTGTAACAAATGGCTTAACCAACTAAAATACAAAAAATGTATTAAAAGTCACGAGCGGGACGCTACTCCTCGTAAAATAACTTAAGGCGAGGCATCCTTATTTTTTGCGGCCAGACAAACTTGACAGGATGGCAACAAATTTCGCAATTGTGTGCAGCGCAGACCTGAGCATTTTAGGTGAAGGCGAGCACCGGAATATCGCGAGCAATTTACTTTTACGTAAAGAAAGATCGCAAAAAAGGGGCAACCACACATAAATTTATTTTACGAGGAGCACAATTATGGAGCTGACACTAATAGGTTACGGCAAAATGGGGCGGGCTATCCACGACGCGGCAGTAAAAGGTCAACATCAAATCACCAACAAGCTCAATACTAAAAATCCTCTACATCAAGCGGTCTTACAAGATGCTGTTTGTATCGACTTTACTAACCCCGTAGCCTTTCGCGCTAACTACCAGCTAATTGCAGACAACTGCAAAGCAGCCATCGTTGGCACCACCGGTTGGGAAGATATTCGTAAAGAGGTTTTCGCTTACTTTACTGAGCATAAAAAAACCTTAATCTATAGTAGCAATTTTTCGATCGGCGCCAATATTTACTTTGAGATAGTAAAAGTCGCCACAAAATTACTAGCGAATTTCGCAAGTTATGATCCATATGTACTTGAGATGCATCACCGCGAAAAAAAAGATCATCCATCGGGGACTGCAAAAATTATTGCTAATATTTTAGAACAAGAATTCAACAAAAAAATCGACCCGGTGGCAGTAAGGAGCGGCTGGATCAAAGGGGTCCACGAGGTCAGCTATGAATCAATGGTGGATAGAATATCGATAAAACATGAGGCTTACACTCGTGATGGTTTCGCTGCTGGCGCCATCTTAGCAGCCGAATGGTCTTCACATGTCAAAGGTATTTGGAGCTTCCAAGATCTGCTAGCAACCAAATTTCAGGAGATATTAAGATGATAAAACTAGAAGGGTGTGGCACCGCCCTAATAACGCCTTTCAATAAAGATGGTTCTGTCGACTACCAAGCGTTCAAAAAACTAGTTAAACGACAAATTATAAATAAGATAAACTTCTTGGTCCCTCTTGGCACAACTGGAGAGGCCGCTTGTTTAAATAACACTGAAAAAATAAAACTCCTGGAAGAAACTGTGAGCGTCGCAAACAGTAAAACACCCATCTTTGCCGGCGTTGGTTCAAATAGCACTCAAGACGTTATCAACAATATTGAAATGTTAAGCCCTACCGGAATCGATGGCTTTCTGATAGTTACTCCTTACTATAACAAACCCACTCAAACAGGTTTATACCGCCATTTCAAAACCATTGCAGCCACCACTAGCAAACCAATTATCTTATATAATGTACCTGGGCGTACAGGCGTCAATCTAGCGGCCAACACTTGTTTAGAATTAGCTAAAATCAAGAATATCATTGCCATCAAAGAAGCATCTAGTAATTACGCACAAATTAGCGAGCTCATAAAAAAAGCACCGCAACATTTCGCGGTGCTTTCAGGTAATGATAACGAAACACTGCCACTCATGGCAACCGGTGCTAAAGGGGTAATCAGCGTAGCAGCAAATATCGCTCCCAAAGAAATGAGTAATCTTACCCGCATGCTTTTATGCAATAATTTTGTTGCTGGCCGTAAACTTCACCATAAACTTACCGACTTATTTAATAACTGTTTTATTGAAACCAATCCAATCCCAGTAAAAACTGGGATGTATAAAATGGGGTTAATTAACAATGTACTACGCCCACCGCTTTGTGAGGCCACCAAAGATACTATAAATACCATGACTCACACCATCAAAAATCTAGGGCTATTATAAAATGAAAATAAACTCACCTGATGTCAAAAGTATCAAGAACATTGTTAGTGCATTACAAAGCAATTGCCTAGACCCCAACCAAGATCTTACCAAAGATGAAGCTTTACTGTTATATCAAGAAACCATCAAATTACTAGAGTCTGGGGCATTGCGTGTTGCCGAAAAAGTTAATAACAAGTGGGTGGTTCATACCGGGATCAAAACCATTATCCTCTTGGGTTTTAAATATGGCAATCTTGTCGAGCTAAAGGGTAAAAACTTAAATTACTACGATAAAAATACTATGCCACTCAAACAGCTTACTTTAGACGATAAAGTAAGGTTAGTGCCTGGTGGCTCTGCTATTAGATGTGGGTCATATGTTGCACCAAATACTATAATCATGCCACCAGCATATATAAACATTGGCGCTTATATCGACAGTGGTTGTATGATTGATTCACATGCTTTGGTAGGTTCATGCGCGCAAATTGGCAAAAATGTTCACATTTCCGCTGCCGCGCAAATTGGCGGCGTTTTAGAACCGATTGGTGCAATGCCAGTAATTATCGAAGATGGAGTGTTTATTGGCGGCAATTGTGGGATCTATGAAGGTACCATCATTAAAGCTGGGGCAGTACTCGGTAGCGGCGTAATCTTAAATGGTTCAACTCCAGTATTTGATACCATTCATAATACCTTTATAAAAAAGACTAACACTGAGCCACTTATCATCCCTGAAAATGCTGTCGTAGTTTCTGGCACCAGACCCCTTACTACTGGTCCTGGTAAAAAAAATGGCATACATATTTATTGTCCGCTTATCATTAAATATCGTGATGCTAAAACCAAAGCTGCAACCGTCTTAGAAGAAGCTCTCCGTGGAGCGTAAATCACTCGATCAAATAGAACTCTTACATAACCAAGGACTTTGTCATAAAACAAGACGCAGATGAGAAGAGCAAGCGAAGTTAGCTGTTACATAAATGAGAAGCCATAAAAAATATGGGCAACACAGCCTCAATTTAACTTACGAGGAGTATTATATACTAGCTACTACCAAACATGTTCCTAACTATTCAATAGATATCTCAGCCAAACAAACACTATCAAGTTCTTTATAAAATTCTTCGAGAGCCTGCAAAAACTTTGTTTGCTGTTCTTTGAGAAGACTTGTGGCAAGACCGCGATAATAATCAATGCCTTGATTTAAGTTTTCTTTGACCTCAGCTAGCTTTTTCTGTGACCTTGCTGGCAACCCAAGCGAAGCCCCCTTTATTTCACTAAGCAAATGACTAACTTGCAACTGCAGATCTTTAATAAACATATGTGGTCGCCCTTGGTCAATTAACAATGAACAACGACCATAAATATGGTTAACCATCTCTTTCAATGTGATGATTTTCTTAAAGTTTACAATATTAGGACCAGGACAAATTGCAGGAGTTGGCAAAAGCTTGGTTGCAATATCTCTTTTTATTAAAGCAACGCCGCCTAAATCATGACAAATACATGCTTTAGCTAAAATATCCTCCTTTAATGCCGCCATCTTTTCCGGCGGCAAATCGCTTGCTGCTAATTCTTTCAATTTAAGCGCTTGATATTCACGTGATGCCCGACACAAAGGTTTAGCAAAATCTTTATTGAACTTGAGATACCCCTTAACACAAAGACTACCAGGGTTGTGTTTTTCAATCCTATCTCTCCGCGCTTCTTCACTAGCCGAGTTTTTTAAATTCCAAAATGGCACACCTAAAGGTGAGCTCGAACTTAAAAACACATCTTCTTCCCGAGCACGAACTAACTTCTGTAAGCTTGCCTCATCAACATTAGTGACTTCTGGCACTAGTAAAAAAGGACTCCCCCAACCAGCAGCATCAACCTTATAATGTTGTAACAAAAACTCATGTTCAGAACTAGTACCGATACCACCTTGCACGGTAATTTTCATTTTTTGTGGAAGATCGCTACAAGATTTTTTAATACTAATTAGGGCTTTTTTGTAATACTCATGCATGGTTGCTAATAGCTCTTCTTTCCGCGCCTTAAATTCTTCTAAGATCGGCCCAAGCAGCTGTCCGTCGTTGATAAAGGCATGCCCACCGCAGTTAAATGATGACTCAATGCTATATTCAGAAACCCAAATACCACGTTTAGCTAAATACTTCCCTTGCACTACGGCAGAACGATAATCACTAACTTTAAGACAGATTTTTTTCTTAATTCTAGAATCTTTATCAGGAAAAAAGTCAGGAAACTCCCCCAAGTAACCGTATAACTTAGGATTGAACCCAGCAGAAAGAACTAGCGTAGAAGATAAATTACTCTTGGCATAACCTCGTAAAGCGGCAGCCGCATCACTAAACTCATACGCCAAAGGCTTGCCATTGACATCATGTTCACAATCTAGCTTAGTCATAATGTTAACGTCAATACTACCAGCAACCACCGCCTGGCGTAGCTTTGCTTGTAATTTCAGTTTGTCGGCAGCCTCACTCTTTAACATATCCTCATATATTAATCTTAAGGGGTGCGCTTCAGGTAACATTTCAAAATAACGAGTAATTTCGCTGTCTGGTTCAAAAGGTGCCACCTTAACAGCAGCAATCTGTTTTTCTATTAACTTATTTAATAGATTTAGATAGGCAGTAATCCTTCTAGCACGTGCGTCCTCTTCTCGCTGGCTAATAGGCTCATATGGCTCGCCCGACCGATCACTCCAATACTTACGCATTTGCTCAATTAAAACATCGTCAACCAACGAGATGGTTGACGAAATACCATACTTTGCCACAAAAAGCGGTGTATCTATGGTAAAACCAGTACCCATAACTGGAATGTAAAAACTGTGCGGTGTATCTGTTTGGTACATCTTATCCCTATAAAAAATTTGCAAAGCACATCATATTATTATTTAAACAAAAAATATATAAAATTTAAAAAATATCCCTAACTTACTGATATTAATGCCTGAAAAGCTCCAGCAAGCATATACTGCTATAATCTCCTCCCCACCGATAGCTCTTTACAATCTTAAGCAAACCTTATCTAATCAAAGATACTAGTTGTTAATTAGGGAATAATTACATACAATCTTTTTGGGTTTTTAATTGGTCTTTAAAGGGTTACACATGAATACTGGAAAACTTGTCGGAAGCACCATGATTTTGATTGGCTCTTTAATCGGAGCTGGTATGCTAGCCATCCCTTCAGTAAGTGCTGCGGCTGGCTTTGGTTGGTCTACGTTACTTATGATAATAATGTGGTTAGCGTCAACCATATCGGGGCTACTGGTACTAGAAGTAAATTTAGCACTACCAATTCACTTCTGTACTTTTAACTCTATGGCGAAACAAACCTTAGGTAGCTTTGGCAAATCCATTACTTGGGGCGCCTATTTATTTTTGCTTTATGCCATAATAACTGCTTATATAATTGGCGCTTCAAATGTTATCTCTAGCAATGCCGGCCCGCTGCTACACCTAGACATTCCAACCTGGCTTAGTTCAACATTATTTACACTATTTTTTGGCGCCATCGTCTTTTATAGCACCCAAGCAACGGACTATTTCAACCGTATCCTAATTAGCTTCAAAGGATTATTTCTATTTGCCACTTTAGTTTTTATCATCCCCCATGTAGAAGTAAGTAAGCTAACCGCTGCACACAGCTTTGCCCAAATAAAATATGTCTGGTTTGCTGCCCCCGCCTTTCTTTGCGCTTTTTGCTATCAATTCGTCATCCCAAGCATAAGAATGTATATTGGTGACAAACCGCACCAGCTAAAAATGATTATCATCGCTGGCACTAGCGTTACTCTATTAATTTATTTATGGTGGCAAATCGCGGCCTTAGGAACCATACCGTTAGCCGGTGATAATAGCTTCATTAATATTGCCAATGACCCCAAAGCCCCTTGTTTACTTATCCAAGCCATCAGCTCTATTGTTCATAACAAACTAGTTACGGCAAGTATTCAAGGATTCGCTAATATTGCCCTAACAAGCTCATTTTTGTGCGTCGCCTTAGGGCTGTTTGATTTCCTAGCGGATGGCTTTCGACGTCCTAATACTCGAGTTGGTCGCTTACAAACTGCATTTTTAGCCTTTATACCACCTCTTGTAATCGCAATATTTTTTCCCGGGAGCTTTAACAAAGCAATAACCTTTGCCTCTATAGCTGTAGCAATATTAGTCCTCATTTTACCAGCGCTGATGGCTTACAACATGCGCAAAGATAAAAACTTCAACTCTCCGTACAAACTTAAATGTGGTAACATCGTAATTGCTGCCATTTTCTTAATGGGAGTAGCTTCAGTGGTGATAGCAGTACTATTCATTTTGAACTTATTGCCATGTTTAAAATAACATAAATAATTATAGCGGTGGCAAATTGAATTTTTTGGATAAACAGGGGACTAAAGATACGGCCTTAACTACCATCAAGCGCGGTGCTACCGAAATTCTTTTAGAAACCGAGCTTGAAGAGCGCCTAAACTCTGGAAAACCTTTAAAAATAAAGGCGGGATTTGACCCTACCGCTCCTGATATCCACCTTGGTCACACCGTCTTAATCAATAAAATGCGCCAATTTCAAGATCTGGGACATGAAGTTACCTTTCTGATTGGTGATTTTACGGCACTAATCGGCGACCCTACGGGCAAAAACGCCACCCGCCCCCCGCTAAGCAAAGAAGAAATTGCAAAAAACGCTAGCACTTATAAAGAACAGATCTTCAAAATACTTATTCCAGAAAAAACCAAAATTAGATTCAACTCCGAATGGCTGCAAAAACTTACTCCGATAGACATGATTAAGCTTGCCGCCACTTATACCGTGGCCAGGATGCTTGAGCGCGATGATTTTAATAAACGTTATACCGAAAATAAACCAATAGCAATTCACGAATTCTTATACCCATTATTACAAGGATATGATTCGGTTGCCCTTGAAGCTGATATTGAACTTGGCGGAAGTGACCAAAAATTTAATCTAATTATGGGGCGTGAGTTGCAAAAACATTATGGCCAAAAACCACAAACAGTATTAACCATGCCCCTGCTCGAAGGACTAGATGGCAAACAAAAGATGTCAAAATCCTTGGGAAATTACATTGGAATTACAGAATCACCCCAAGAAATGTTTGGTAAATTAATGTCAATCTCAGACGATTTAATGTGGCGCTACTTTGAGCTGTTAAGCTTTCGGACACTTACTGAAATTACCGCCTGGCAAACAGAGACCAAAGAGGGCAACCTTAATCCTCGCGACATTAAGGTGAAGCTTGCGTTAGAAATTGTCACGAGATTTCATAATAAAACATCGGCGGATCAAGCTTATGAAGACTTTACCGCGCGCTTCAAAAATAAAGCCACCCCCACAAATCTCGAAACCATTACGGTCAATATCGATACGGATGATATTACTCTTGGTAATCTTTTAAAGTCAGCTGGACTTACAGCAAGCTCCTCTGAAGCCAATCGTCTCATTAAGCAAGGTGGCATAAAAATTGATGGCCAAAAAATCGAGGATCATGCCGTCCGTATTAAAAAGGGTACCGAACATACCTATCAAGTCGGCAAACTCAAGCTGGCACGAATTAAAGTAAGAAAAGTACAAAATCTGTCTCAATAAGCGATCATCTCTAAATCTTAGTTTAGGACCAAGTTCCAACCTAAATCACAAACTATTTGGCAACATTATTTTCATTTAACCTAAAAACAGCGATACGTTATCGCCACCCTCTATATCCAATATTTTTTGTGACTTTCATCGTCCAAAAATATTTTTCTAGGATGGCATTGGTTTGACAATTACCGAAAGATACAGACATAAATAGTATATAAATCATTTACCCTTTGCCCTACTAACCCATGAATTATGCTTAAGCTTGAACCTCCAAGGTAACTTGGCATGTTTACCAGCATACTCTACCCCCACTCTAGTGGTGGCCTCTATTTCTGATGAACAAATATTTATTCCCCTATCCTCAATCCAAATTTCATTGCCGCATAAATCTATTTTATCATGCTGCAAATTAATCCCAAGCGCCTGCGTTAAGTTTCCAGGGCCTGAGGTAAGAAAATAGTTTAATTTATTTAACTTGCGTCGCTTTAACATTAGAGGTATGCCTTCACATGGCTCTATAGCTCGAATCATTATTCCATGTGGAACATCCTTTGGCGCAGTAATTACGTTAAATAAATGATGACTTCCATAACATAAGTATACATAAGCATGACCACCAAGCATATACATAGTTTCGGTACGAATAGTGCGTTTATTGCCATAAGCATGTGAGGCTCTATCAGTTGACCCTTGATAAGCTTCGGTATCCACGATAATTCCTGAAGTAATAATTCCATTTAGTTTGGTAACCAAAACTTTCCCTAGTAAAGCTCTGCTCATATCAACGACATCTTCACTAAGATAAAAACCTCTCGTTAATTTTTTTGACATATCGAAGGACTATTTTAGGTAATGTTTCTCTAAATACTCACTTAACGCAACAGCATTATTATACTCATCAACTTTAGAACTAAAGAGCAAAGTTACCGGTCCACTCTTAGCCTTATCAAGGATAATAGTTAATAAATCCTTCTTAGTAGCCAGTTCAGTAAAATAGCGCCTTTTAAATTCTGGCCATTTTTCTAGTTCATGGCTATACCATTTACGCAACTCTTTACTAGGAGCTATTTCCTTTAACCAAATATTAATCTTTGCCTTATCTTGATGAAGTCCTCTAGGCCAAAGTCTATCTACTAAGATTCTATAGCCATCTAATTCATTAAATGGCTCATAGACTCTTTTAATTTTTATTAATTTCATATTTTTTCGTATACTCTTAGCTTTAACGTAGCATAATAAGCATCATTTTAAAACGTTCATTAGCTTTAAGTGCATGGGGAATATTTGCTGGCATAATAATAAATTCACCCTTGCAGACGGTATGTAATTTTCCAGCAATGATAATTTCTACTTTGCCATCTAAGATGACTGCTGTCGCATCATAAGGTGCAGTATGTTCGCTTAAAGCTTCCCCTTTATCAAAAGCAAACAATGTAAGCGTTCCAGTGCTTTTATTGAGGAGCTGTTTGCTCACAATTGAATGTTCTTGATATTGCACCATGCTTTCAAGCTCAAAAACCTCTTCCAGATAACATTGGGTTTGTGTATCCGATGGAACTGTGGTGTTGGTCATATAATACTCCTTAGTTAAAAACACTTGCCAGTAACTTGGCGCGGACACGAAGCGCCTGCACTACATTGATAACAGATTTCATTTGGAAGTTTCTGTTCTGTAAAATAGGCTCGTATATTTTCTATGGTAGTAAGGGCGATATTATGAAGAGCTTCTTTAGTAAAAAATCCCTGATGAGATGTAACGATAACATTATTGAAGGACAATAGCCGAGCCAAGGAGTCATCTGTAATTAATTTGTTAGAAAAATCTTCAAAGAAATACTTACTTTCTTCTTCATAAACATCCAATCCTGCAAAACCTACCTGGCCATTTTTTAATCCCTCAATCAAGGCCCTGGTATCTATGACTAATCCACGACTTGTGTTAATAATCATGACGCCATGTTTCATTTTAGCAATAGCTGGCCCATCAATTAAACGATGAGTTTCTGCCGTAAGAGGACAATGAAGTGAAATAATGTCAGATTTACGATAAATTGTCTCAAGATCTGTGTAGTTAAATTTTGTTTGTTTTGCATATGCCTTATCGGGATAAATATCATAGGCTAATATTTCCATACCAAATCCTTTAAGAATATTGATTGTTATTTTACCAATTTCCCCAGTACCAATAATGCCTGCAGTCTTACCGTACATATCAAAGCCCAGCAATCCATTAAGGGCAAAATTATTATCACGTGCACGGTAATAAGCTCTGTGGATGTTGCGATTCAAAGCAAGCATAAGCGCAACTGCATGCTCAGCCACCGCATGTGGTGAATACGTGGGAACTCGAACAACATGGATTCGCTTAAAAATTGTTTTAATATCAACGTTATTATATCCGGTGGCACGAATCGCAACCAGAGTGATGCCGTTACGTTCCAGAACATCAATCACTTCTTTATTAATGACATCATTTACAAATACACAAACAGCCTGAAATCCTTGCGTCAAGGATGCTGTTTCAGGCGTGAGATGATTCTTAAAAAATGTAATTTTAAAATTAGTGTCTTGCGAGATTTTTTCAAAAGACTCGATGTCATAAGGTCTGGCATCGAAAAATGCAATTTTAATTGGCTCTTTAGTAATCATGATAAATACCTTTTTTGAATGTAATCAAGTTTAGACTCGCCACGTGGTATGAACCCCCTGGCCATCCCCCATTACTTTGTCACGCGAAAAACCGCATGGCATAAATTCAATTTATTCTTACTCGATATCCTCTATCTAGAATCTCAAAATTATTTAAAAGTTATTTTTTACACATACACTTTTTCTAAATAGACTATGTTGCTCATATAATTAGCTTTAAAATTGGCATATTAGCAACATCAACCATTTGCCCCCTTCTAAGCATGTGCCAATCAAGCCCGCGCCGACAACTATATCCCTTCGCTACGCCATTTTTATGCGGCTATTTTACTTCACAATTACATCTAAAGCGGCCATATTTAATTATTCTAGCCAATTCCGCTATATACTTGCCTTGGTAACGCGCTATATCAAGCTCATTAGCAGAAGGTTGCCGTAAGTTGTCGCTATTAGCTATAGTAGTCGCTCCATATGGGGTGCCACCAGAAATCTCTTTCATTTCAAATAAGCCAGATTGGGTATAAGGCACGCCAACGATTATCATGCCATGATGCAATAATGTAGAATGGAAACTAGTAATGGTGGTCTCCTGTCCACCATGTTGGGTGCCAGTGCTCGCAAAAACACCTGCAACTTTCCCCACCAACTCCCTTTTTACCCATACACTACCAGTTTGATCAAGAAAATTGCGCATTTGAGCACACATGTTACCAAAACGAGTTGGCGTGCCAAAAATTATAGCATCAGCATCTTTAAGCTGCGCTATAGTTGCGATAGTGACATGCTGAAACTGTCTTTGTGCCTCAAATGCTCCGCTTTTAATAAGAACCTCTTGGGGTACAAGTTCAGGAACTCGGTATAAGTTAGCTTGGGCATTACTAATTTGCCTAACACCTTCTGCGATTGCCTCTGCTAGCTTATAGGTATGGCCATACATGCTATAGAAAATAATTTGAATATTGATGCTGATAGGTTGCGTGTTCATAGTAGCCTCCTTTTTGTATTATTCTCGACTAACTCCAAGGAATAGCGCACTCTAAAAACAAAATAATTTTACCACTAACCAGAAACCACTACAAGGCTGTTACCTTCCCCTGTTACTAATAGGCTGTTTCCTTTCCCTTTTCAAATGTTTGCTATAAAAGGCTCGAACCTCTCCAGCTAACCTAGCCGCTAATTATAAATCTTGGGTATCTACGTTTTCGCTGATTATCAATCTTGACAAATCTTTGCTTTATAAGCTCTGTAATATGGGCTTATGGCAGTTTCCTAATTGGGTGATAACATATATCTATAATGCCTAAACCAAGAAATCAAATCTTGCTGCTCAAGGTAGTAATAATGGATAATGTTAACCTTCATAAAGTTATTGGAGTAAAAGAAGCTATTGAAGAAGATAGTGCACAATTAATACTTTTACCTCCTTATTCGCCGGATTTATCTCCTATTGAAGATCGGTGGTCAAAAATAACCTCGGTCCCAAGAAAATTTGCACCTCGAACTAAATCACAATTTCGCAAGGTCATACGGAATGCTTTTAGATATAGAAGTAAGGACCATGAGTATAACTGTCGAGCTAGCGAGGCTATGCGATTTATAGCCATGACCAGAACCATGCTTAATCGGCGAAAAATTTATTAAAAGACACCCTCTAAGTTTTCTGGGCAATAAAGAAATATTAGAAACATAATATAAAGAGAGACTCTGCAAAATTGCTAAAAGTATGCTATCTTAATTTTATAAAGAGTAATTTTTGTCCCACCCTGGGAATATCGATTGATATAATATTTTATCAATTGTGAGGCTTTGGCCCCAGGTCGCTAACTTATCACCTAAGTCAGTCATATTATGAATTAGCGACAAAGAGGCAAAAAATTGACTTTAGCAAATAACTTTATAGAATTTTTCTATCTTTAAGTAGCTTTAGAGGCAGGGTAATAGTAATTTTTTAAAATATTTTTGTATGAAACGAGGATTTATCATGAATAAAATTATACAACTAGAAACATCACAAATTGATTTAATTTCTGGAGGTCAAATTTCCTGTTTATGTGTAGCCTATCCAGGAGCTCAGCCTACTCCTGTGGCTCCCGACCCCTTGGACGAAGTTAAATGCATGACACAATGTTGCATAAAAAATGGTTATATAAATAATTATGCTTATATTGCAAATAAAGCTGAAACCAAATGTCGAGACCGTGCAGAAGATGCCGACTACCAAAGGGCTCTAATAAGTGATGTTGCCGAATTATGGCGAAATCATGGCACAATGATAGGGACTATATTTTTAGCAGGATCGCATTAAGTTAAGTACTTCTACGTGGGTAGTGTGGTGGCCATAACTATTCTTGTGACAACCTCACGCTACCCGCTCCCGCTATATTACGCTCAATTTTTTTTGGTTGCCCATAGCAATGAACATCAGCTGCGCCAAATAGGTTAACTTTTAAATATTTTTTTGCATAAACAATAATGTCTGAAGCGCCGAAAGCGTTAATTACAACATTGTTTGCTATTAGATTTTTTGCATCGATATCGCTGGCACCACTGGCATCAATCTGGAAATTTTCTATTTTACCTGATAGGCGAGCATCGACAGCACCGCTTATCACAATTGTCAGGTTGTCGCCGATAATATCGGTATAACTTAGATCTCCAGCCCCGCTGAGCGTGATTTTTTCTAAAGGGTAACTTGTAATAATATCGATAAAAATTTCTTTGTTAAAATTTTTACCAACTCCACGTCGCACATTTATATGTAACTTTTTGCCGCTTAGATTTACAGCTATATTATCAAGACCACCTCCAGAGGTAGTTATCTTCATCTCAGGTTTTTCACCAATCTTAATTGCAATGGTAGCCGCGCCATCTATTTCTAATTCGGAAAAATTATTAATCGCGAAGTTTTTTGTGGTCGTGGCTTTACCAGAAGAGCTGACATATCCAGGCAAATTACTAAAATGTTCATACCTGACTATCGTGCGGCTAATCATTGCTGCAAAAAATATACATGTAAAAAACCCGATAATTATAATTAGTAATACTTTATTGCTGGTTTTCATAAGAGACTCCTCAGGCTTGCCATTTTTTATAAAAATCATGTAGTTCGGAAAAACTGATATTTAATAAAGTTAGATTCTTAAAAATCTCTGGTAGATGTTCACGTAAAAATAATGCTTTTTTTAATGCGGTTGCTTTAGCATAGCCATTTTTAGCAACAAAATATCCAAGTCCACGTTCTTTATAAATAATGCCTTGCTCCTCAAGATAATTATAAGCACGGACAATAGTATTAGGATTAACCTCAAGGGTAACAGCCAGATCACGAACGGAAGGAATTTTTGCTTCAGCTAATAATAACTTACGCAATATTTGTTCACTTAGATAATCAGCGATTTGTAAATATATAGCATGTTTTGGCCGAAATTCCACCTAAACCTCACTTTCACATAAACGCAAATAAGCAATTAACCACGCGCTAAAAATAACCATTACTGCCAAAATTAATTTATAGCAGCTACCAATGATGGTTACGAGAAGCAAGAAAGATAATGCAAAAACCCCTAGGCATAAAATAGTTTTGCTCAAACGGCTGGTTTTAAAATAGATTGCTCCTAAAAAAAACAGAGCGTGAAGGAAAACATAAATGGCAAAATAATGAACAATATCTTGATGCATCGGTTGAAAAAGCGGTGTTATTTTACTAAAAACTATCCAGCTAAATCCGGCAATTATCAGCGAAGATATATAAAAAATTAAGATACTACCAACAACATAACCGACACTAGTCAATATCAGGCGTCCTAAAAATTTTTCCAAAGTTGACGCTGGCAACATGAGAAAACTAAGCTTTCTATGGGGATCATGCAAATCAGAAAAAGCGTGGCTGGTTGACCAAAAACCACCGCATAATACGAAAATGAATAGCTGAGAATAAAAGTTAACCGCGCCTAATTTATCTACATATAATAGACCATATAAAAGTAAAATCACAAAGATTGTAATCCCAAAAGTAAAAATTTTTGTCGAATTCATTAATAAATCGCTTCTGATAAATAACATCAAGCGATGCCAGCTAAATTGTTGGCAAAGATTTGCACAGGGGCCAGTCATCTTGCACTCCGGTTAAAACAAGCGTTGATGTTAATAGCATTCGTCAAAAGTGCTTTAAATAGTAATTCCAGATCAATGGAAGTTTCAGTTTCATTTTGATTTGGTTGAATAATTTTTAAGCCGCCAAATATCTTTTCTTGGTATAGCACCACATCTGATTGTGTAATGGCAGAAGCAAAAGTTTCTGCAAAATGTAATTTTTTTGCAATTTCTGCCAAGGCTTGCTGAAAAATAATTTTTCCTTGATCAAGCATTACGACAGTATCAATTAAATTCTCCAAGTCATGGGCTTGATGAGTGGCAATAATGAATATCTTGCTTTCATCGAAATCAGCAATTATTAATTTTCGTAACTGGCTCTTACTAAGAATATCCAACCCATTTGTCGGCTCATCGAGCATAATAATGCGACAATTGGTTGCTAAAGCAAAAGCTAGCAGAAATTTCTTTTTCTGACCATACGAAGTGGTTGATAAATTGTCGTCCAAATTAATGTCGAAAGTTTGGCAATTATTTTTAAAGCTATTTTGATTAAAGCGGGGATAGAATGGAGCAAACAGCTGCAAATATTTTTTGACTGATATATTTGGCAGCCAGAAGTCCTTGGCCAAATAGAATACTTCCGTTAAAAATTCAGCCCTTCGTTGTTGGGGCTTGTAACCCAAAGCTTCACACCTGCCTTGTTTAGGAAATAATAAACCAGCAATTAATTTAAGCAAAGTAGATTTGCCCGCGCCATTTTTGCCGAATAGACCGCAAATTGTGCCAGTAGTTATGCACCAATCTAAATCACTAAATAAAGGAGGGTTAGTTTGATATTGAAAAAATATTTTACTAATCTTAATCATCGCTCTTCTCTATTATATAAGATTATTCCTGCACTATGCTAGTTTTGTCAGTATTAGTGTAATAGTTGCATAGTACACAATAAAAAATCACCATCAATAGCCGTACGTTAATAAAAAAATAATTGAAAACTCATGAGCAACGCATGGTGGAAGAAACCTAGTACTCGACTTTTTGTTTCATAACGTTTCAATTAGCTAAAATATGCTCCTCAAAAAACGCTGCCGAATAAAATTAGCGCTTTCTCGGCACTAATTAACTAAATTAAGCAATGACGAGCTTTATTCCACAACGCCTTAAGCAATATACAACAATACTACTGCTTATATTGTGCCGACATTCCCGCGAACATAGCTGCGAATTTTTTTGCTGTTTCTTTAAGACTTTCCGGCGCATCTGTCAGCGTATAATTAAAATCATGATTAGACACCCCTATTGTTCTGGCGATGAAAGCTCGATTATGATCTCCTTGTAATAATCCCAACGCTTCATCACGCAAATTACCATGAGGAAGGTAAGCTATAGCAGCAGCTAACTGCTCAGCATCTCTAGCCTCAAAAATAGCTGCAAATCTAGCGCGAATTGGGTTGGCATCCATTCGACCCTGCCTACCGGCTGCTTCTATTACATCTTTAAGCCTATCTGCTACTTGAACACGCAATGCTGCTACCGCCCCTAATGTAAAGGTATATTCTTCTGGCAAAGGATGAACTAAATTATATTCAGCTCTTAGCACTGCATGAAATAAACAATTATTATCTCTAGGTATATCCTCCGAATGCCTCTCTAGTTCTGGATAATAATTTTCATAGTGTCCTCCCGCAAGCCAAAGATTAATTGGTCTACCATTTTCCGGACCAATTGGCGGATTTTGTCTAACTCCAGTAGCAAGGGGTTGATATACAGTAATCCTCAAATTATGCAAATTAGCTATCTCAATAAGCTCAATATCACCGCCCCATAATACTTCACCTTCTGGACCAGCGTTTCTTATAGCTTGTATGTAGCGTTCAGATATATTTTCTAAAAAGCGATCCACAATCTCTCTTTGTTCTGAAAGTAATGGGGGGAATGGTAAAAAGAAGGTTGTATTTATATATTTAACAAAAGTAGGGTCTAAATCAAAAGCTCCAGTAGCCGCCTTATTACTACGAACTTTTAATAACGCATCTTTCCATGAGATAACCTTCTCACAGTTAGAAAGCACCATTTTGCTAGAAACTCCATCAGCCTCTAACCATGCGTTAAATACTCTAGCACCAAGTTCACAACTTGGGCGGCAACCTACGGTAAACCACGGCATGGCTTGTGCAAGGAGATGTCTAACCGGTTCTACATTTTCTTCAATTGTGTTCGCTCCTCCTATGCACCATTTTTTATACACATCCTCTGGCTCCCAAGAATACACCCTTGCGCCAAAAAAACCCATCGCATCTGTTATACCACTACGAGAACAACATATAAGTATATTTTCCTGCGCGGCTAGTTCACTTATTGCCATATAGCAGCATTTTTCAATATAACCGAAATCCGGATGATCATTGCTATCACCAAAAGGATATAGATGTAGATATCCGCTTTTATCTTTATATGGAATTAATCTTATGAGTTCCTCACAAGCAGGTTTATCCTCACTATCAACAAAAAAATCCGGGTGGAAATATTCATCTGCATCTAGATAAGGCATCAATTTTCTTGTTTCCATAATTATTGGTCTTACGTTATGTGCCCTAGCTTTTTCTGCTATCGCTGTAACATTATAATCAGCTACATCGTAACCTTTATATGCTCCAGTACCTTTGCGCTTAAGAATAATTATTATTTTTTGTCCGGCACTATGCGATTCACTTATGATTTTTTGTAATGCAATATAGTTTCCCCTACAATGTTTTTTTCCTGTTTCAATAGCGTCTCTAAAATATTCCCTTATCCACTGACAACACTCATTACCATATTTACAATAGCATAGCGCAAGTCGAGGGGTTGAACTTCTTTGGTTTATAATTAAACCTGGATAACGAACAAAAGGTGTTATTTTCCATCCTTGCTTTAACTGCTTTATTGGACTATCTCCTTTAGGACGACCGACTGGAGATACCGGACGTGACGATTTTGTTATGGTATATTCAGGAATTAAAAAATTCATCAATCCATTATGTTTTTTTAATAACTCGGTGACAGCTATAAGTTGCGCGCACATGCGTTTTGCTGAAGATGTCGTTGTGGTGCTACCAGGAGTTAAGCCTTCAATAAGTAAGCGATTTCGATTATATATATGTACGTTTTTAGGTATTTCTTTAGTGTGCTCTCTTAAGGCACTAGATATATTTTCAACTGAGCTGTCTTCATATCCAAAAGCTATCCCCTGTATATTGCGCTGCAAAAACATCTGGCATTCTTCATATTTTCCTGCATCTTTTATACAATCAGTGATAACAATTAATGCAAGAGGATGCCACATATCACCAAAACTTCGTAGGTCAGGAACGCCATAAATAACAGGAGGACCAACCTCACTTGCAGCAGCTAATTCTGACTCTGATAATCTAGATATTGGCCGTGCTCGCATAGGCGTCACAGGAGCGGCTTCTGTTTCCTCTTTTTTATCTGGGATACCCAAAGCGCCAACACCACTAATTATGTCTTCTATATCATCTTCTGATTGCTGAAAAGCAGCTGGAGGTGTACCTTCTATTATACGAATATCTTCTGGTGACAAATCAGATTCGGATGCAATTGCCGCTGATTCGCCAGGTTCTAGAGCAAATACCTCTCCTGGTGATAGTGGGATGGGGTTGCTTGAGCCTACACTTTTTAAGATCGTAACTTTTCCGGTTATGGTTTCGGGAAGTTGGTATTTTCTAGTTTCTCCACTCCCCTTAGGATTAGTAATAGAAAACTGCCCAGCAAAAATACTACTACTAAAAATAATCGCTGCAATTAACAAAAATTTGTTTATTACAAAAAACCATTTTTTTTGTTGGTACATAAGCCCCCTCAAACAACTATATTTTCATCAGATTCATCGTGGAAAAATCTATACATAACTATACCCCACACCCTTCCTTATTGCCAAAACTATAATTTTCGGACGCTTGGAATTAAAGAATAAATTGCTAACATTTTTATTTTTCTGCAAACCTAGCGGCACAATATAGTTAAATTAATGGTAAAGAAACTTTATTTACCATGCTCTCACAAATACTCGAAGGGGGCGCCGATTTAATCTAAATTACAAAAATTAAATTGAGTTTTGTTTGGATTACCCTCCATCTTCTTTATTTATCAAAGAGACTGTTGCGTTTTTTGATTTCATGAGGTCCTGCGCTTTCGCGGAGCATAACAAACATCGGGATGCAAAAAGCCTTTAATTTTGCTACTCTGGTATTACCCTGAGAGTTTTTGATGAAGCGAAGAATAAATTAATGAGTGGATTTATAACATGGGATGTCTGCCACCTTTGACAGACAACGAGCAACTCTTCCCCGCAAAATCTACGCAAAGATTTTTAATTGTTTTCAATTCTATCTTGTAGATTTGCACCCAACAGGATCATGATGAATGGCCGTTGTTTTTTACATCAGTAACAATAGCTAATTGCATTAGAAACGCCAACGAGCAAATGAGCGCAATTAAACTTGGCGCTGCCTTTTAGCAAAACAAACTGTTTTTATACCATAAAAACATGTCCCAATAAGTAATTATATTGACATTGGAGATGATGCTTTAAGGCTCTGCTCATACATCATATACATAACCTGTCTGGCACTTTCCTCTAATTCTTCTTCTGATGATGTAATATTTAAACTTGGTGGCTCTATATTAATGGGCAACGTTGTTTCTCTTTTTACAGAAGGAACCGTCGATACCTTAGTGGAACCAGAAGATAATAAACTTGGTTGTAGCGTTAATTCCTGCCCCAAACGCTCAGCATGTTCTAGTCTAGCTTTTTTTATATCAAAAATCTCTCCAGGCAATGGTCCTCCGTCTATCAAAGATCTAAAAATCTCTATAATCCACGGCCCACAATTATAATCATCATATTGGAATCTAAATGGATTTACATTGAGCTGTGCGGTTGGATATAAATCGTGAAGCAGTCTTGCTAGATCAGGATCACTAGGTATACCATTTCCAAGAGGATCAAAATACCAGATTTGTGGATGTCCTCCACCTTCTGGATGACGAAGAATATATAACCCAGCCCAATGAGTTCCTGCAACTTCTACATGCGGATCATATGCTCCCAAATTTACTGGAATTACTACTCTATGAATAAGTTCCCCAGTCTCTTGTTCATGTCTCCTTATATCATTTTCTCGCTGCCTTAAATTCTGTAAAAAAATTTCCCCAGCTGCTGCATTTACATTGATAGCATGCATTCTACCTAATCCTAAATTATCGAAATACAAATCCATTAATCCATTAACCATATCATCATTGTACCATCCGGGCACTGCTGGTATTGGACTTTTCTCCCTAGACATTGGCTCCCCGGCTATACAATCAGACTGACACTCATCAGGATAATCATTTTCCTTGTTAAACAATTTCTTATGTGGTGCTCCCAGTATTTCCAAATAACCGTCACTGCCATTTTCTAAACATCCTATTAATTGAAAAATTAACAAAGCAGCCCTGGCCTTAGTGACCTGACATTGCTTATTATCAGGAAGACTTATAGTTATTCGCACACTCTTCATCCTGCTATATATGTCATATAATTCTTTACCAAATATTGGTCTTAAAAGAGTATCGTCTTCTTTTACAAGTTCTTTTATTAGAGCTTCAGCTTTCCAAATATGTATTTTTCCATGCCTACCATTAACTTTTATACCAAGTAACTGTGCGATTAAATTACAATGACAACAAGTTAACTTTGTCGTTGCAATATACGGAAGGGGCTTGTGTGTTAGCAGCGAGCGTAAAAATATCCGCATTTCAGCGTGTAACTTTTGTCCGTCCCCATCAAGGATGATAGGTAATTCCATGTCTTTAAAGAGAGATTCCTTGGCCAATAATAAAGCTAATTTCCCGTTACTTTTAAAGCTTTCTATAAAATATTCCTCTAAGTTTTCAAGGTCAATAAAATAACGATAAGCAAATTTTATAAATTTATCATTTGCCTGAATAAAATCCGGCTTATGAAGTTCACCTAGTTTAATTTTTTCAACAACCGTTTTCCACCATTGTTTCACAACAAAAGATGTCGTTTGTGTAATTTGGTTTTCTTTTTTAAAACACAGAAAATCTCTGTTTAATTGTGAAACAAACTCATCAACTTGGCTTTTAAAATTTCTCTTTTTTGAATCTGAATACTCTCTTATGTCTTTAGCGTAATCATAGCGATACCATTTTGCAGCCTCCCATGCCAATGATTGTTTAAGTACATTTTCTCTACCCCTCTCTGCTAATTGTAGACCTTTTTTTCTCACCGCTTCATCTAACGAAGGGTCATTTGCATGGATAACAAAAGAAAAATGATTAATAATTGTCTGTACCCTTCTTTCCAAAGGATCTAGGTGAGTATGAATATTATGAAACTGGGTAGGTAGCGTTGTTCCTATGGGGATAGGCGTCCCTACTGGCATCACTATTTCTCGATTTAAGGTGCAAGGCATCGTTATATCTAAAGAAAGACTGGGGATGTTATGACGTTCTGGGGGGATCGTAAACACAACTCTATCAACATTCGAGACTATTACCTGGTCTGTTCTCAGGATCTTTCCTCTTGCATCAAGATCAGATCTTAAAAACAAATCCCATGAAATATCTTCAGCAGGTATTCTCATTGAAGGATTTTTGTTAAAACTAATATTTAATTGTGGTCTAACAATAAAAGAGGTTTTTGTTCCAAACATAACATCCATATTAACGCTCCAAACAGACTCATGCTTTTCATGAACATCTTCATTTGTCGCAATAAGCAAATGTTCTCCATCAAATGCTACAGCAGCACATGTTTCATCTCCTACCAATAATCGTGCTAAAGCATCTAACATTTGCTGTTCTCTTCCTCTCTGATAAACTTGTCTATCAGGATTGACCTGTGCGAGTAAAGTGTACAATCTACGTGCAAAGTCTAATAACTCAGCATCTTGTACAATAGACCTTAAGATATTGGTCAATTTTCCCTTATCTTCAGTTTGCCCAATTATATTAGATATCTCAGTTTCCGACACATAGGTTGGTGATTCTTGGCTTACCTTTGCTCCCCGCTCTTTTCCAGGTTTTTTCTTGCCTTTACCATGTCTGGGTTTTTCCTTTTCTTTAGGCAAGGCATCTTGAGCAGCCTCTGCCGCCGCCGCTACAATACCGGAAGATCGTTTCGGAGCAGAAGACACCCGGTCAAACCCAGCCCCCCCAGAAGATTTTGATTTTTTCTTAGAAGAAGATGCTTGATCAGACCTACCACTACTTAAAAGACTAGCCTTATCTTTACCTAAATTAGCTTCAATCTCTTTATTAGCATCTTTTTTATCACCAGAAGACGCCAAAGAGGTTGTTGCGCAAAATACTAAAACACAGACTGCTAATATAAATTTGTGCATTATCTTAACCTAAATTTTCAATTGGCATAAATAATTAAAATTGATCTTGCAACCTTTTCATGGAGGCTAGGAATAAAAATCCTCTTTTTATTATTGCTGTTCAAACATTAATGGCGACAAGTAGCCCAAAGTAGAAGGCAGCCGTTGTCTATTGTAAAACAACCTCCGTATGGTCAAAAACACTAATCTTAGCTTGTTCTGTAGTAACATATTGCTCAAAGCAGGTATATTAGATTTTCAGACCATGGAAGCAGTTTTCAAACTACCGCATTATCATAACAATTACCAGCGCTGCTTTGGCTTGCAACTATGCCAATAAGATAAAAGATTTCACATTTTCTGACTAGTATATTGACTACCACAATCAGAATGATGAACCACCCCAACCCCAGAGCGACTTCTTATTAAGTGCGTACCTCAATGCATTAACCACCAAGTCATCAGTCATGCTATCGCGCATAAATAGTCCTATAACTCGCCTGGAAAATCAATCCATAACTACTGCTACATACAACTAATCTTCCTGGGTTTCTACATAACTAAAATTAACCACCCACCACCAGCTTGGTTCTGGCGCATAAAACCTGGTTAAGCAAATAAACAGTTGGCACAGCTTTAGGATCATGTAGTGGTTCTTTTAAATTCTTTCCTCATCTTATTAGCCGCCATTCCAGGTGCGCTCATAATCCTTACCACTCGTTCGCTGGAACAGCTCTCGCCAGTTGGTTTCAATACAGCGTGAATCTTAAATTCTTTATCAAAACCTCTGGCTGTACTTACTTGCCTTTGTTACCTCTTAAATAAAAATTAAGTATCTTTATTTTTATTCGAAGTCTCCACCTTATGGTAACAAGATTGTACATGTCAGTTTTGTATTAGCACTTTTCTAGCATTCTTTATAGCTCGCTTAACCATTAATGGTGCCGTTCCACCAAAACTTTTTTTATTTTTAATAGATTTTTTAACATCTAATACTTGATAAATATCTCTAGTTATTTTGGGTTCAATAGATTTCAATAAAGAAATATCTAGATCTTTTAGTTCACAATTTTTGTCTTCAGCAATTTTAACAATTTTACCAACAAGTTTTTGCCTTTTAAATCCTCTAAGACAATCAACCATTTGGTTTTACTATCCCATCTCTTTCGTTTCATCGAGTATCCCCCCATTTTTAGGAGATTATACTCTCCTAGCTATCCTCTTGCTTTAATGGGGTGCAGTATATATACAGCTAGTTTTAAATTTTTCGCTAAATTTGCTACAGGCACCCGTTAGTGCCTAAAGAGTGCTTTGTCAGGCACGCGAGTTTTTGTTTCATACCGCTTCAACATACCAAAATGAGTACCTGATGAAACACTAACTAGAAAAATTAGCATCTTTCACTAGTACAGCATTTGATATAGATAGCCATATCCGCAATTAGGCAATTGTTCATAGTTTATATTGCTAGCTTGCTAAAAAAATTCCAGCAGCTTTCTTTTACTATCAAGCATCCATCTTTTTTAAAACATAATGCCAATTAATTTTCAGTACGTTATTGTTTTTTCATTGAGAACTTTTTTGGGTACTAACTTTATGCTCTGGAGCTTCAGAGACCCCCAGGTTAAGTGCTGCTATACCAGCCACGGCTACAGCTACTGTTGCATTATCGTGACCTCCAACAATTGGAACAGGTGCTCTGGCTGTATCTGTACTCGCAGCAGCAGGCGCTGTTGTGGTTGCGTTTGCAGCAGAAGCTGCGGTACTACTATCAACAACAGAAGGGCGTGGTGTTAGTACTTCCCCATGATCTGTTCTTGCTGCTTCAATATCCAATTCTTCTGGGAACAATGTATCTACTTCTTCTCCCTCCATAAGATGCGTGACCAGAGGTACAAAATTTCTGAAAAACTCTATAACCCAGGGGCCGCAATTGCAACCATCTGCTT
>CAZHSI010000015.1:0-32136 GCA_964535195.1 uncultured Coxiellaceae bacterium
TTATTCCAATAAATATAGCTAGCAAAGGTAGTTTAACAGGTACTTATGAAATGGCAGACTATATGGCGGGAAAAAAAACAAAGCCTATATGGAGTATTTCTGCTGGTTCGCGCTCTATTTTTTTGCTTCCCAAAATTACTGATAGAATTGGTTTAAAAAAATTATATAAAACTTATGATATTCCGACACCCCTCAGAGTAAAGTATTTACAAGATCATTGGGAAATATTTAAGTATATAACTCAAAATAAAAACTTTACCCAGCCATGGCAAAATACTGTATTATTTTTTAGCAATAAATGGTTTGATAATAAATATACTTCATTGTATTGGAGTAAATTTAGACAATACTTAAATAATATGGTTTATGAAAACTTAAGTTACACAACCAATGAATTTAAGTTTAACCTTTTCTGGGGTTCAGAATTTGCTAGAATTATTAGTTCAAGAAGATTGCATCCGAGGCCTTATATCCTTTGCCAAACAAAGCATTTATTATCGATTGTGGCTGGTAATTTTCCAGCTTTCATGGTTATGGATAATTTTCAGGAATCAGCGCCAACCGAAGGGATACAAAAAGCATTTATCGAAGGTTATGAGCTAAAGAAATATATTCCAATTTTGATGCATGCCTGCATACCTAAGCAAAATATGGTAGAAAATACTTCTTATGCATACTATTCTCTATCTATTCCTACGGTGTTAGAAGGTTCACCATTAAAAAATACTACCAATACTATTATTAATGATTTACGGGAAATTGAGCTTTTGGTAGAAACTTTGAAAGACCGTTTTTCTACTAGTAATTGTAAAGAAATAAACGATATTATTAGAAATTTCAAAATAGACTTTTTTCATCAAAAAAAGGATATAAATAATAGAATACGCTATAGTACTGATATTTTTGCTGAAGATAGTAAATTTTTAAATGCCAAAGATAAGTTCGTTTCTAGGGAGTTTTGCCCGAGCAGTCCTTTTTTTAGTGGTTGTATTAGAGTGAAGTTTCAAAATCAAGCTCCTGGTTCTAAGGATTTAATATCGGTAAATTGATTGCATTCTATGCCTAAGAGGTGTGTATGAGATAAAAATATACCTTGGTTATTGGTTATGTTTGTTGTGATTGAGTTTAGTTTATTGATTGAATGTTACATAATAAATGTTGTTAACAGAGAGTTTTTAATCTTTTTTAGCCATTTATTATGATAGATGATAACCAATTTTTGTTATAGCCTTGTGTTATAAAGGGGCGAAAAATCTGTATAGCTTTGCTTGGTTGTAGGAGAATTTATTGTAATTAGGATATGCTGGCAATTCCTTGTTGTAAGCTGAGCGTCTTTTGTTGAGCAAATTAATCTAGAAAAGTTTTAAAGTGCTATATTTATAATATCGTTAAATGCGATAAAAGTTCTTGGCAAATGTTATCCAAAAAAATGTTAATTAATTTTGTAATGGTTTAATCAAATTAGATGATATGATTTATAGAACATTTGAAAGATAAAGTAAGGTAAAATATAGGCTTAATCTTATTAATTATAAAGTGAGGAAGGGGCTGCCGGGCAACAACGGCCGGCCTTTTTCTTAAAAAAATATTGGATAAAATTGTTAAATTATTAAATAAGCTAGGGAGGATTTCTTTTTATATATAAAGATAATAGGAACCCCACAATAACGGCTATCAATAAAACAAGTATGGGAAACAATTGGTGATTAATTATGATATGGTCTATTTTATAATCCTTTATTAAGTAGGCTAAAAGTTGTATACAAATTCCCCCAGAAGCCATTATTGTAGATACAAAACCTGTGGCGGCATTAAGGTATGAGTGGTGATTGTTTTCTGCAGTTAGCGGAAAAATTAATAATGCGGAACTTAAGGAAATCCCAAATAGAAAAAACAAAGCCATAAAACCTATTAGAGGCAATTTAGTCATATAAATAATCGTCATCAGTATAATGATTATTAAAATATTACATACATTCAATATGGTTTTAAATGAGTTAGAGATAGTTGCTATCCATCCTATAAGGATGGAGCCGATAATATTACCAAGGATGTTGGCACTTATGATATAAGAGCCTTCTAGTTTAGAAAAATTTTTTACTTCTTGTAAGTAAACGATACCCCAGCTCACACTGAAAAATATTCCTGGTAAGCTAGTTAAAAGAGCGTATATACCAATGATCCAGTTTTGGGAGTTTGTAAGGATTATTTTTATAGTTTCTCTAAGTTCTATTTTTTTATTAGAATGTAATTGTTTGATGTGTGCTGGAGAGTCCTGAATGGTTATTATTGCTATAATATAAAATAATACACCTATCCCAAATTCGATATATAAGCCCATTTTTATACCTAGTTTCTCAATCACGAATACAAGTGGGGTTTGGGAAAAAAGTATCCCCAATGTTGCATAGGTTGTAGCTAACCCTGTAACTAATGTAATTTTTTTCGAAGGGAACCATTGTTTGATTAATTTAAAGCATGAAATCATGCTGAATGAGCCTACAAACCCTAAAGTTAACCTAGAGATGACCATTAAGGTTAAAGAGCTTGTTAAGGTAAAGATTAATATACTACAGTTAGCTACAAAATATGATATCAGTAAGATTTTTCTTGTTGAAACTTTATCTAAGATTAAGCCTGCCCATAAGACCACAATAAAGTTTGAATAATAATAGCTTGCAAACAATAGTCCCATGTCTGAGGTGTTGAGGTTAAGTTTTAACATCAGGTATGGTATTAGAGCATTAAGGTTAGAAGTAATATTTATCAAAAAGACAAAAGATGCCGCGGAAAACACTATTAGCCATGATTGTATATTAGTTAAAGTAGTTACGCGCATAACCTTTTCTTTGTTTTTAATTTAATTTGTAGTTGTTTACGTTGTTATCGCAAGCTAACACTTTTTTTATGTGGTGATATAGAAAGCATTTAATAAACGTTGGATTATCTACTCTTTTACTGCGTTCGTACTTCGTAATGTTGATACAGCTAGTTACATTAATTTTATGTTTTTTATATTTTTTAGTGAAAAGTATACGGCTACAGTGAAAATAAAACACTAAGCTATTCAGTTCATGAAATTTATTAAGTAAAAGTAGGATCTCCTGACGATTCTACTCTGGCTGCACCTTGTTGCTTTTTTACGATACGTCGCTGACATCCCTCAAAAACATGCTTGATTTCATTAGATAAAAAAGCAATTACCGTTGAAATAATACACGTTATATCTTACGCCATGTATGCCATGTCCCATTAAGTGATGCGATGCTTAAATTATTGAGTAAATGTGCTGAATATGGGGAGGAGAAACCAAATGGTAAGAAGCAATATTTTTGTTGAGTTAGGTAAACCATCGTGGAACTCGTCTTCTGGTCCATTTCGCTATAATCTTCTTGCCACAAATATAGTATCGACGATAAGCTGTAACTGGATCACCTAAAACGCGAAACTCTTGAGGCATAACTTGATAAAATTCTGTTAATCCTAAGTTTGCTAACTTTGGCTCCGGTAAGCTCACAGCAACTGTAAAAGATCTGTGGTTTACTTTTCTGTGATAACGATATTTATATTCTTCATTTAAGGCCACAACTAATTTCTTAAGCCAGCGCCAATTTTGTATAGATTCCTCAGCCCACAAAACACAAGGATGTTGGTGATGGGTGGCTCTATATGGAACTTTCATGCCAGTTTTATTACACACAGTACATAAGATCTGTGCTCCTTCTAGCAGCATTTTTATTACATGCTTGTCGCAATGATATTTAGCGCATTTTTTAATATCAGTATCAAGTACAAATATATTCATCTAACTCTTTTTATAAAATTAATATTACAAATTGTCTTAAAATTATCTCAAAGTTTATACCAACATTGCTGCTTTACAAAAATATTAAATTTATCTAAGATCAAACTAAGATTGCAGTGCGAATATAAAGTTTTACTAAAATTGTGTTTTAAATTTATTCCACGAGGTCTTTTGTATGGCAAAGCAAGTGGGGGATTATTAAGAGGGAGGGGTAAAGCCGATCCCTATTGACCGAGCCTAAGTTTGATTACTTGCTAGTTGTAAAATCTGTGTAAGTTTTATCCTAAAATATTAATGGTGATATATGAGTATAAAAAATTCTGAAACAGAAAAAAACTTATTAAAAGCATTTGCTGGTGAATCACAAGCACGTAACCGTTATACTTACTACGCAGGTAAGGCGCATAAAGAGGGATTTGTTGCTATAGCAAAGCTCTTTGAAAAAATAGCTGACCAAGAAAAGGAACATGCCAAACGATTATTCAGCTTTCTCGAAGGTGGACATTTAGAAATACAGGCTACTTTCCCCGCCGGGGTTATAGGGACCACTTTAGAAAATTTATGTGCAGCTGCAGCGGGTGAAAATGAAGAACATTCTAGCTTATACCCCTCTTTTGCGAAAATAGCACGTCAAGAGGGGTTTACTGCCGTGGCTGAATTATTTGAAAACATCGCAATAGCAGAGAAACACCACGAAGAACAATACATCTTTTTTGCAGAGCAGATTTCTTCTAACAAAATATTTAAGCGGGACAGCTCAGTATCTTGGCAATGTTTGAATTGTGGTTACCGACACACCGGCGAAGAACCACCAAATCTCTGCCCAGCTTGTGCGCATCCACAAGGTTATTTTACCGCTTAGTGCTCAATGTTGATCGCTAAGTTTCAGGAGGTAATTGCGGCATCCAGAAAATAAATATAGGAGGGGCCCTGACAGTACTGGGAATAATGTTTATATGTTATATAACTGTTAAATTTGTGGTGTAATTAGTAAAAACTTTAAAAATACTTGCTTTTTTCAAAGAAATGCTATAAAAGTAGAACCTGTTACGTGGGGAAGAGATTTTTATACCGCGTATTGTATTGTAACGTTACAATATAGAATAGGGCGTCTGCTTTAAGCAGGCGTGTTTTTAATTTATTTTAGGAATTGAAAATGAAAAAAGTAATGTTAGTTGCCTTGTGTGCAGCCGTTCTTGGTTTTGGTTTAGTTGGCTGTGCTTCTACTGATAAACCAGAAACTGCTTCTTATAAAGAAACTCAATCTGAACTTAATGCTGCTGGCAAGAAAGGTATTCACAAAAAGCACAAAAAAGCCAAAAGCAAGCTTGGGGAAGAGAAGTTAGAAAAAGATATCACCAAGTAATCGTTTTATTTGGGTAATAAAAAAGCCAGAATGTATTTTCTGGCTTTTTTTTTGTTTAAGTTCAAGTAATCTCTTCTGAATTTCCATTCTCGTTAGGCGTATCTTCTTTAATCAGCTTTACCTGTTCAATACTGCTAAAGCGACTAGTGATTTTTTTGGCTGATTTATTTACGTCTTCAGCGTCGGCGTGTGCTTGATCGATATGTTTTTTTAAGTTATCCATACGATTTTGAAAACGCACGAAATCTTTACTAAGAGTTATTAAGTGTTCTTGAATAAGATGGATTTGTTTGCGGGTGGCAGAATCTTTGATTACAGCACGAGCAGTGGTCAAGATTGCCATTAAAGTGGTGGGGGACACAAGCCATACTCGAGAGCGATGCGAGAGTTCAATTAATTCTGGGTGATGTCCATGAATTTCCGCAAATACTGCTTCAGCTGGAATAAACATCATGGCGCTGTCCGCGGTTTCAGTTGTAACAATGTATTTTTCAGCGATATCCTGAATGTGTTTACGAATATCTAAGCGAAACTGTTGCTGCGCTAAGCGTCTCTCGCTTTCAGCTAAATGTGGATCAGCCAGTTTTTGGTAGCTTTCCAGTGGAAACTTCGCGTCAATAGCAATATTTCCGGTAGGTTCGGGTAAAAAAAGTATACAGTCGACCCGTTTGTTATTTGATAAAGTATATTGTAGCGCAAAGTTTTCTGAGGGAAGAATGTTATGTAGGAGGGCTGATAGTTGGATTTCACCAAAAGCACCACGAGCTCTCTTGTCGGTTAATATTTCTTGTAAGTTTATGACATTGCTAGATAATTCGGTAATCTTTTTTTGCGCCTCATCAATAAGAGCTAAGCGTTTTACTACATCAGTGAAGGTGGCCGTAGTTTTTTCAAAACCGTCGGAAAGACGTTTATCTACTTGGCCAGTGATTTCTTGCAGTTTTTTGTCGGTAGCGCTAGTTAGTTTTTCAACTCGTTGATTAAGTTCTGAGGAATGATTGTTAAGAGCAGTAGTAACCTGAGCTCGAACTTCACCTAAGCTTGTTTGGAGGCTTTCCGTAATGGTTTTTAGACTATGCAGTTGATGTTCGCTAAATTGTTGTCTTTGTTCTAGTATCAGGCGGGTGATGTTATCACGTAGTTCGTTATTGATTTTGTCTCGTTCTTCAAGGCGGCCTATCAGGTTGGTTTCGTTTTGGTTGTTATTTTTATGTAAAAAAAACCCTAGCAGTCCTATCAGGAGCGCTATAATGATAAATGCTATGATTGTGAGAATTGTGATGGTCATGTTTTGCAAGATATTATAGCACTATACCAAAATCCCAAACAATGTTAATTACTCTTTGACAAATTAAAACATTGCCTAAGTCAAAGGTGATATTTTGCATATTTTTTGGGCCGATTTTAAAGGGGTTTTTGGCAAGCCAGCTTGCCTGAACGGCCGTCAACTTCTGCTTGGATAAGTTCGCATACAGGATATTTAATGGTGGTTGCAGTAGCAGCAACTTCCCCTAAAGTTAAAAATTGGACTTGTCTTTTTTTAAACGCAATTAAGAAAGAACGAAACCAGTCAAGATATTTCATCCCCTCAAGCTCACCGTGGATGGTTATAACATTTAGCTCAGGTTTTAGTAAAGCAAAGTAATGATCAGTTAGGTTTAGCAAAGGAAATTCTGCGCGTCCTAACAACTCATCTAGTGTTGGCAGCGTAGTAGGTATTTGTAGAGTTTTGTAAATTGTTGTACCAACTTGTGGATAGAAAGGGGAGGTACCACGACAGTCGCTGGCGTAATTAAAATTGGCTTGATCGTAGGCCGCCAGGGTTTTTTCATTTGCTTGCCAACCAGGAGCTGCGGCAGTTACTGCGGGTTCACCAAATATTTTTATAAATTCATCCAAAGCTTGTTGTAATAAAAGTGCTATTTTCGCCTGCGGCATTTGGGCTACGCCATCTTGCCATTTTTGATGATCGTAACAATGAATGCCAACGGCAAAACCTTGTTCTTTAATTGTGCTTAAGAGTTTTGCATGTTTTTTGCCAATGTGCGGTCCCGGCAACAATACTCCGTTTAACAGAGTGCGGATGCCATAGGTGCCAATGACGTTGGTGCGAGCAACTTTCTTAAAAAAGTCTTTTCGAAACATTCTTCGAATGGCGCGCCCGGTATTATCTGGACCAAGAGATAAATAAAAAGTTGCTGGTACTTGCTGTTCTTTTAGTAAAGCCAAAAGATTTGGAACGCCAATACGGGTACCAACTTCGGTGTCAATATCTATTTTTATAGCAAGTTGCAACATGTGTACTTCTCGCAAGATTTTTGGTAATAGCGATATTATTTCAAATAATAATCCGCAGTCTTTTTTAAGGTTACATCTAAACTAGTTTTGGGTTGCCAGCCTAGAATTTCCTTAGCACGTTTGATTGATGGTACCCGAAGAGCAATATCTTGATAGCCATTGCCATAGTATTGCTTTGCTGGTGTATCAATAATTTTAATTTTTTTAACCTTAGCTTTATGTTTAGGATAGCCTTTAGCAATTTCAAGAATTTTGTGAGCAATCTCTTTAATTGAGACGTTATTTTGTGGATTGCCAATATTAATTATTTTGCCATCAGCACAGTTATTTTTATTTTCGATAATTTTAATTAATGCTTCGATGGCATCGCCGATAAAAGTAAAGCTGCGCTTTTGTTTGCCACCGTCAACTAGCTGTAAATCTTTGCCGTAAAAAATGTTGCTGATAAATTGTGTAACAACGCGTACTCCTCCTTGCGGTAGATTATGAATATCATCTTGCGTTGGTCCGATCCAATTAAAGGGTCTAAATAGCGTAAATTTTAAATCACCGTGATTACCATAGGCATAGATCACTCTATCCAGCATTTGTTTTGAACAAGAATAGATCCAGCGCTCTTTGTTGATCGGTCCTTGCATGAGGGGACTGGTTTCTTCGTCAAATTCGGTGTCAGGACTCATGCCATATACTTCTGAGGTAGAAGGAAATACTAATTTTTTCTTAAATTGTACACATTGTTTTATAATTGGTAAATTGGCTTCAAAGTCTAGTTCAAATACTCGTAGCGGATCGGTAACGTAGGTTGCTGGAGTCGCGATGGCAACCAACGGTAACACAACATCACACTTTTTAATGTGATAAGTAACCCATTCCTTGTTGATAGTAATGTCTCCTTCGGTGAAATGTAATCTAGGATGCTTGATGCTATGGTCTAGTTTATTAGTACATAAATCCATGCCATATACTTCCCAATCAGTATCAGTTAATATTTTTTTAGTTAGTTGGTTACCGATGAAGCCATTAATACCGAGAATGAGTATCTTTTTCATTTAATTTTTACTCCTAGAATCTTTTTTATAGAAAAACGCGGGTGATGCTGAACCTCTTTATAAATACGACCAATATATTCTCCCATAATACCAACCCCCATTAATATAACCCCTACCAGGAAGAATAAAATGGCAAATAGTGTGAATACACCTCCTACTTCTGGGCCGATGATTAAACGTCGAATAAATAAGAACATTACAAAGGCAATGCTTAGAAAGGCAATACTAAAACCAATGAGCGTAAAAATTTGTAGCGGTACTAGTGAATAACCTGTCATTAAATCAAAGTTTAAACGGATAAGTTTATATAAGCTGTATTTTGACTGGCCTTCCGATCGTGCATCGTGGCTAACTTTAATTTCAGCAGGGTTAATAGCATAGAAATGAGCTAGTGCTGGAATAAAAATAGAGGATTCTTGGTGGGCGAGCATAAGGTCAATAATGCTGCGATGATAGGCGCGCAACATACAACCATGGTCAGTCATATCGATGTTAGTAATAAGGGCCCTAATTTTATTAACTATAATTGAGATGTTACGGCGAAACCAACTATCTTTACGTTCGTGTAGGCGGATGCCACTAACTAGATCGTGTCCTTTCTCGATAAGCCCTAATAATTTTGGAATCTCCTCGGGCGGATTTTGTAAGTCGGCGTCTAAAGTTACGACAACGTTTCCTTGTGATAACTCAAATCCAGCCATGACTGCCATGTGTTGACCAAAATTACGACTGAACTCGATAACACGTACTTGGGTTGGGCGAAGTGTATAGAGTTTTTCTAAAGTTTGCGAAGATTCATCTTTGCTGCCGTCGTTGATAAAAATAAGCTCATAAGTTTGATTTATATCATCTAATACTTTTACTAAACGTAAAAAGAGGGGCTCTAGATTTTTTGCTTCATTATAAACTGGTATAACAATGCTGATGTATGGTTTCATATATTTCCTGCTGATCTCAAGTTTGTAAAACTTTAAAGAGAGCCTATATACGCGAGTTTTGGATAAGCTTTTCAGCCCGAATAGCTGAATACCAATAGCCCAGGCTAAGACCAGCCCTTTTTGCTGGTCGCAGGTCTGGGTGAATAGAAGCTAAACCACTAAAGCTCGTAAGAGCGGGATAAAGTGTAAAGTCAATCTTATCCGAGACTCGCGTTATATAGTGACTTTACCAATAATTTTACCGAAAGGAAAGAGTATAAAATTTAAACGCTCGCAAATAATAACCACGCATTTTGAGGTTCGATGGATGTTTTTCGAGGGGACCTAACTTTTAGCGACCAAATATACCCCCAAAAGAATTACGATGATACCTAGAATTCGAGTTACGGTAAGATCTTCGCCGCAAATATAATAAGCAGCAATGGCACTAGTAACATAACCAAGACTTGATAGGGGATAAGCGATGCTCACTGGGGCGCGAGACAGTACCATGAGCCATGTGCATACACTGAAAACATAAATTGTAATACCACCAATAATCCACGGAGAGCTAGCGATTTTGATCGCAGCTGGCAAAAGGTCGCCGCAGGTAAAGCTAAAAGTACCAATTTGTATCATGCCTGTTTTTAGGGCAATTTGTGCTGCAGTGTTCATCAAAATAGTTACGGCAATTAAGATATATATTATTAAGCTCATCGGTATCTCCTTTTTACTGGATTTGAATTTTAGTGCATGATGGATACCAATTGCAAATTAGTTTTTAAGGTGTTTTTGCCATAAATTACAGCATCTACCGAGTATTTATTATAAGTAGTGTATCCCAAAGTTTTGCGATGATCCTTGTCTTATTAGGCGCCTGTGCTAGCAAGTTATTATAATTGCTCTCGTTGGTTATCATATAAACAGTACGATTGCTTAACCATCTTTCCAAGAACGTTTTATGGTCAATCATCCAGGCTTTGGTGTCTTGGTGTTTGGTACCAAACTCTAATTCACCAAGCGATTCAGCGACTGTTACTATACGATTTAAGTAAAATGGCAGTTCTTGATAATAACCACCGTAACAAATTACCTCATCTTCAGGGCGTAGTTTTTGTTGCAGAGTACTTATTAAGGGCTTAATCGATTGTCTGTTAATGATAGTAATTGATGGGCTTACATATAACCATAAGGCCGCAGTTACTGTAGTTAACATAGTGAATCCTAAGGCTAGGCTATGCCGTTTATAAGAAAGCAGAGTGAATAAAGAGTTGATGATCATAAAAACAGTAATAATGTACAAATTTTGTTTAGTGAAGGCCTGTTCACTAAAGTCAAGGACACAAACGGCGGTGATTGCGGCAACTCCTAGAGCGAGATTGAGAATCACTAAGCTATAAAAACCAAAACTTATTGAGCGTGTTTTAGGGTTGGTGAGGTGCTGAGCGAGGTAATTGCCAATCAATATCGCTAGTGGGGGGAATATCGGTAAAATATATGGGATTAGTTGTGAGTTAGAGAAAGCATAGAAAACATAAATGACGCTTATCCATAATAGTAAAAATACTGTAGTTTTCGCTTGCTGCCAGTTCTTGCTAGTGGTTTTTATATTATAGACTATAGTTTGTGGTAAAAACACTAGCCATGGGTATAAGCCTGCCAATGAAGTTAGTGGCAGAAACCACCATTCCTTTGAGCGCCCAGCATAGTCGGTAAAATAGCGAAGGAAGTGTTGTTCAATGAAATAAAAGTGAGAAAACTCTGGGTTTTTAATTTGTACTAAAATATGCCAGGGGAGGGTAAGTAATAAGAAAATACAACTACCGCTTATAAGACAATAAGTTTTTAAATTGCGCCACTCCTTAAATAAGGTGAGCCAGATTACGGCAATCAAACCTAAAAAGACTATGCCAACAAGCCCTTTAGTCATAACGGCACAGGCTGCGAAGATATACATTAACCATAAATATAGGTAACGTTTTACACCGGGGGTAAATTGGGAAGCCAACAAAAATGAGAGGAGAGAGCCGGTAAGAAAAAAAGTTAAGGTCATGTCGATCGTAATGGCTCGGGTTAAGGCAAAAACCAGGCCACTGGTCGCAAAAATGAAGCTCGCAAATAACCCGGGTAATCTACCGTATAATTTCCTGGTGGCACAATATATCGCAATGCTGGTGAGGAGCGCCATTAAGGCGTTAACTATGCTGACGGCAAAGTCGTTTATCCCAAAAACTTTAATACTAGCTGCTTGTAGCCAATAAAATAGCGGTGGTTTTTCAAAATATTTTACGCCATTAAGATGGGGCGTAAGGTAATTTTTGGTTACTACCATTTCACGGGGTATTTCCGCGTAGCGACCGCCGTCGGGGGCGGCTAATGGATATTTGCCAACAGTGGCGCCAAATAGCGTACCTATGATTAGGGTTATCAATAAACAATCTTTTATCCAAGATACCATATAGTAAGCCTCTTATATTTCTATTCTTCTATTTAATGCCTGTACTAATGTATTACTATCAGTATATTCTAGTTCGCCGCCAAAAGGTATACCATGAGCAATTCGCGTGCATTTCAATTGATCTCTTTTATGTACAATGTTGGCAATATAATGGGCTGTGGCTTCTCCTTCAACCGTAGGATTGGTGGCAACGATAACTTCTTGGAGCTCTAGTTCCGAGCTAAGTAAACTAGTTAGCTCGCCAATGCCAATTTCATTTGGACCAATGCCATCAATGGGTGATAAGTGTCCCATGAGGGTAAAGTATAAACCTCGATAGCTATTAGTGTGTTCAATAGACATAATATCAATGGGGGTTTCAACTATACATAACAGCGAGCGATCTCTTTTGGCGTTAGAGCAGATATTACAGATATCACGTTCACTAAAAGTGCGACAGCGTTTACAGTTTCCTACTTGGGTTAATGTTTCTGTTAGGTTTTTGGCAAGCTCAAGACCGCTAGTCCGTCCTTTTTGTAGCAAGTAAAATGCCATGCGTTGTGCCGATCTTGGGCCGATGCCAGGAAGCGTTCGCAAGGATTGGATTAGCTGATCTACTAGTTCAGTATATGGCATGATTGGGTATTTTATCTTTATTGGGGGAGATTAAGGTTTTTCAACATCCCCATCATTTTGTTTTGAATGGCGCTTTCGGTTTTACGAGAGGCGTCAGTAATTGCGGATGCCACTAAATCACATAATACAGTTATTGGTTGGGTCATAAGTTGGGGATCAATTGCTACACGTATAGCTTCATGACGACCATTCATGGTGATTTTAACGTTATAATTTTCGATGCCGGCACTACCCACTACTTCGGCTGCGGCTAACATTTTTTGTACTTCAGCCATGTGATTTTGTACCTGTGCCATTTTGTCTGTTGAATTTTTTAAGTTTTCTGGATTGAAACCAAGGTTTTCAAACAAATTATTTGCTGACATATTTTTTCTCCCGTTATTTAGCTTAGTTTATGGAATTACTAATTATTTTAGCATTGAATTTATTTATTAACTCTTTTACGTTGTTGTCTTTTTCTAGAGCAAGCGTAGCTTTGTTGTGTTTTTCCTCTGCTTCTTGTTTTTTAATGTTGGCTGGGGTGGCCATATTTGGTGAACCGAGTTTGATATTAACTGCTATTGGTCGATTATAGTGTTTGCTAATGGCAGCGCTGATACGCTCCTCTTGTTTTTTATTAAGGAGGGGGGCTTGTGATGGATCAAGCGCAAGCTCAATCTCATTCTCTTTATTTTTGATTATTATGCAGTGTTGTAGTAAAGCCTTAGCAGGGCCAGTCACTTCAAGTTTTTGTAGTAGATTGCTGGTGTCGTTAGCAGGGCTAGTAACCTCAAGTTTTTGTGGTAGATTACTGGTGTCGTTGTTATCTATTGTTGGTTGAGAAGAACTATTTTCTATAATGATTGTCTCTGGACGAAAAGCGAGCATGCGTAACATTATCATTTCAAAGCCTGAGCGTTCGCTTGGTGCTAGTAATAAATCCCGTTTGCCAATTAAACTAATTTGATAATAAAGTTGAATTTCTTCGGGGGTAAACTTGGTTGCAAGTACTTTGACCAACTCTGGATATGGTGAATTTATATTGCTGATATTTGGTATTAGCTGTACTAAAGAGATCTGGTGTAAAATTTCCAATAATTCATCTAGAGTATCTACAAAGTCGGCAGCTAGTTCAGCAAGGGAAGAGACAGTTTCTAAAAGCTTAGTCGCATCATTGACCGCCAATGCTTCAAGCAGTGTAAATACTTTTTGGGTATCAACAGTGCCTAGCATGGCTTTAGTATCTATGGTGGTAATTTTATTGTGTCCAAAAGCGATAGCTTGATCTAATAAACTCAAGGCGTCACGGACACTGCCTTTGGCGTTAAAAGCTAGCTGGTATAAGGCTTGGTCTTCATAAGGAATTTTTTCTTGTGTTAAAATATGTTGTAATTGTTTTTGAATCAATTCCGAACTTAAGGCTTTTAAGTTGAATTGTAAGCACCGAGAAAGAACTGTCACCGGTAATTTTTGAGGATCAGTTGTTGCTAGCAAAAACTTTACATGTTCTGGTGGTTCTTCTAGCGTTTTTAGAAGAGCATTAAAGCTATGGCCAGATAACATATGTACTTCATCGATAATATAGATTTTAAAGCGGCCTCTGGTGGGTAAGTATTGAACGTTATCGAGAAGGTCACGAGTATCTTCAACTTTGGTGCGAGATGCTGCATCGACTTCAATTAAGTCGATGAATCTGCCGCTATCAATCTCAATACAAGCATCACATTTGCCGCAAGGGTTGGCAGTAATGCCAGTTGCACAGTTAAGCGCTTTAGCTAAAATTCTTGCGATGGTTGTTTTTCCCACCCCGCGAGTGCCGGAAAAAAGATAGGCATGATGTAATCTGTTTTGCGTCAAAGCATTTTTTAGAGCACGAACAACGTGTTCTTGACCAACTATTTCTTCAAAATTTTTTGGTCGCCATTTGCGAGCCAATACTTGATAGGACATACACCCCTCGTAAAATAAATTTAATGCGTTATTGCCCTTATTTTTTAAGGTCCTCATTTATTAATAAATATAAACTCCGGCCTTAAAGAACAAGAGTGCCGCACCTAAGTTTATTTTACGATGAGTATAGTTCTACTCGCAACTTTATCCTGAAAATCAAGTCGCGATCAGTAGATACTTATTCTATTTATAATGAAAATTATATTGCTTGTAAATATTTTATATATAATTTAAAAATGAAGGTGTTGCTTCATGGTGTAGTTGTATAGTTAGCCGCAAATAGTGGTGTAAGTGTAAATGATAGATAAACAAAAAATCTTTTGCCTAATGGGTCCTACAGCAGTTGGGAAGACGAGGCTCGCAATCGAGTTGGTGCAGCGTTTACCATTAGAAATCATTAGTGTTGATTCTGGGATGATTTATCGGGGTATGGATATTGGCACAGCTAAGCCAATGCCCCATGAATTACGAGTTGCACCTCATCATTTAATAGATGTTTGTGACCCTAGCGAGTCTTACTCTGCTGGTCAGTTTCGTCATGATGCTTTACAGAAAATTCAGGAAATTTTTGCTAAAGGGCGGGTGCCATTATTGGTTGGTGGTACTATGTTATATTTTTGGGTGTTGGAGCATGGTATCTCTGATTTACCTCAGTCTAATGAGGCGGTGCGAGAAAAGCTTAGATTAGAGAAGGATCAGTATGGGTTAGATAGTCTTTATATTCGCTTGCAAGAGATAGATCCCAAAACCGCAGCTCGCCTCAAGCGACAAGACAGCCAAAGGATTCAAAGAGCGCTTGAAATTTATGAGCTTACGGGGAAAAGTTTAAGTGAATTACAAACCGCTTCTCCGCCAAACACTTTACCGTATGCGGTGGTGAATATCGCTGTAGTCCCTAAAGATATTAATTCTTTGCGAGGAAATATTGTCAAAAGATTTAAAGAAATGCTGCAGTTGGGTTTTATTGATGAGGTTAAAAGCTTGTATGCTAGGGATGATTTACATTGTAATTTACCATCAATGCGTACAGTTGGTTATCGTGAGGTTGTGCAGTACTTATCTGGAGAAATCCCTTATGAAAAGATGCAAGAGCTAATTCCCCTGGCGACTCGTAAACTTGCTAAGCGGCAATTAACTTGGCTTAAGAGGTGGGGCAATGCTAACTTGTTTGAAAGCGATGTCCCGGAATTATTAAGTAATATTATGGAGTTAATAGCTTTTTAACTTATTGAAAAGTAAATATATTTGTTTTTTGGCGTCTGCTTAAATGCAATAAGTAATGCATAAGGGTTTGTTAATGCTAAATATTTTAAATATAATATCCTAAATATCAAAGGGGCTTTTTATAGGTGAGTGATATTATAAGCATAGTTTTTTTTGCTATGTGGTTTTTTATGTTTGAGGCAATGACAATGATCAAGAAGCAGAAAGCTAAAGCTGTACAGAAGAAAAAAACATCAAAAGTGGTAAAAAAATCAACAGCATCAAAGACAAAGAAGAAAACAATGTTTAAGTCGGTTGAATCTAACTTAAAACAGTTTAAAAACTATAAAGAATTTCTTAATTTTTTAATAGCTAGCGATGATGATGTTGATTGTGAGACAATTGATTAATTTTTTTATTGAGGAGTTTTATGGAAAAAAAGGATATGGATAGTGGTCTAGATAGTGAACATATAGATAAAAACTCTGCTAATGAATTACCAATAGCCAGTGTTGACGTGTTAACCACCTATCTACGGGAAATAGGATTCTCTCCCTTACTAACTGCTCAAGAAGAGATTACCTTAGCCGAAAAAATCAGAAACGGTGATACTAAAGCGCGTTGTAAAATGATAGAAAGTAATTTACGGTTGGTGGTTAAAATTGCTAAACGTTACTTTGGTAGTGGTATGGATTTATTAGATTTGATAGAGGAGGGTAATATAGGATTGATGCACGCGGTGGAGAAGTTTGATCCTAAACTAGGATTTCGTTTTTCTACCTATTCTACTTGGTGGATTCGTCAATATATCGAGCGTGCACTTATGAATCAGAATCGTCTGGTACGCCTACCAGTTCATGTTATCCAGGCGCTGCAGCGTTATCGCAAGTGTGTTAATGAGCTTACTAAAAACTTAGGCCGTGATCCCGGTGTGACTGAGGTTGCTAAAAAAATGGGCAAACCTCAGGGTGAAGTTGAGTATCTGATTAATTTAGATAATGGTACTCTATCTATAGATGCTTCACTATCTGAAAACGAAGTGGGTGGAGGGGGCGGATTTATCGAGACCATGGTTGATGAAAATAATACTGACCCAGCTACTCAAATGCAGTCTGAAGTAGTTATCGGTTTGGTTGATTCGTGGCTTGATCAGTTGGATGAAGTGCAAGGGGAGATTATTTCTCGTCGTTTTGGCTTACGTGGCTATGAAAAAGATACTTTAGAGTCCATTAGTAAGATAATGAAAATTAATCGTGAGAAAGTTAGACAAATTCAAAACCTTGGTCTACGCAAATTACGTTTTATCATGCGGGAACATGGGTTAACTAAGGATATAATTGAGTAATATTTAGCAAAATAGCCGGTTATATTTATTTTATTCGATAATCTTTTTTCCATATCTTATAGCTTTTGCCTAAAAGATAAGTCTTGCCAGTGCAAGTGAGTTATTTTTTACTTCAAATGGTGCGTATCTTTTTTAAACTTTTCGGAGGCTTCACCTTCGGTTCGCAATGGTTAAGGAATTGCTATGAAGCTAGTTATTTATTTCTAAATATGTTTCAATCAATTATACCAATATACAATTTATAGTATGTAAAGAGGCAGTCTATGGCAAAAAGAGTAGTTATCCTTGGGGCTCAATGGGGTGATGAGGGTAAGGGTAAATTAGTAGATTTATTGACAGATCGAGCCACAGCCGTAATCCGTTTTCAAGGTGGCCATAACGCTGGTCATACTCTGGTGGTGAATGGGGAAAAGACCATTTTGCATTTATTACCGTCAGGAATTCTACATAAAGGTGTGGTAAATTATATTGGTAGTGGCGTGGTTTTATCTCCTAGCGCCTTAGTTCATGAGATTAAGGGTTTATCTGACCGAGGGGTTACTGATATCACAGGGCGTCTTTATGTTAGTCATGCCTGTAGTTTGCTTTTACCATATCATCCGATCCTTGATCAAGCTAAGGAAAAGTCTTTGGGCAGCTCTGCTATAGGTACGACCCGTCGTGGTATCGGTCCAGCGTATGTTGACAAAGTAGCGCGTATTGGTTTACGTGCTAGTGATATCCTTGATGTTGAGAGTTTTATTGATAAATTTACTACTGTTGTTAAATATCATAATTTTATTTTGCAGAATTATTATGATATGCCAGCATTAGATCTTAAACAAATGTTAGATGAGGTCTTAAGTACTTTCGATATTATTCGTCCTTTACTTGCTGATGTTCCAGCCTTGTTGTTTGCTCACTATAGGAATGGTGACAATATGTTATTCGAGGGAGCTCAGGGAACTTTTCTTGATATTGATCATGGTACTTACCCATTTGTGACTTCGTCAAATACTGTTGCTGGTTATGCTGCGGTTGGTTCAGGTATTGGGCCTCTTTACCTAGATTATGTTTTAGGTGTAGCTAAAGCTTATACTACTCGTGTTGGTGCTGGTCCTTTTCCTACGGAATTAAATAACCATATCGGTAAAAGGCTAGCGGAACGTGGGGATGAGTTTGGCGCAACTACCCGTAGACCACGACGTTGTGGTTGGTTAGATGTTGCTTTACTACGTCGTTCAATCTTGCTTAACAGTATTACAGCTTTAGGGGTTACTAAGTTAGATATCTTAGATGGTATGGAGAAAATTAAAATATGTGTTGGTTATCGGCTGCGTGGCAAGGAGATTGATTTAGCACCAGCAATTGCTGACGATTTTAAAGATTGTGAGCCAATTTATGAAGAGTTACCTGGCTGGCAGGAGTCTACTTTTGGGGTTAAATCTTTTACTGACTTACCTACAGCGGCGAAAAATTATTTAAAGCGTATTGCAGAGCTAACTGGGACACGGTTAGCGTTAGTGGCTACAGGGCAAGACCGAGATCAAATTATAATTCTTGAGCACCCGTTTAGTAGTTAATATATAGCGATTTTTTTGTGTGGTGCCGAGGAGAGGACTCGAACCTCCACGGAATTGCTTCCACAAGCATCTGAAACTTGCGTGTCTACCAATTCCACCACCCCGGCTAATTTTTACGTATATTAAATTTTTTCTGGCTGATTGCAATTGTATTTTTCGTAAAGACGATACATTTCTGCTCTTTGGGTGGTTGAGGCCGCACTAAATGTTGGTCCCGAAGTGGAATTAAAAATTATATTGCGTTTTAGCTCTTGGCACAGTTGTTCTTTTGGGGTCGGGGTATCAGAAGGTGATTTAGAGCCCAGATAGGCACAGCCAGTTAATATTATGGTTAAAAAAAGTAGTAACCAGGTTTTTTTCATGATATTTACTCCACCCATTATTTTGGTGCCATTATAATCCTAATAATCCTAAAAAAATATTTGCCTAATAAAATTTTATTTATGAGCTTTTAGGGATTATATGCTACACTTATCCAAAATAAAGTTTTTTCTGACGAAGTTATGAAGTATGTTGGGGCACACGTTAGTATTGAAGGTGGGGTTTTTAATGCACCACTGCGGGCGAAAAAAATTGGTGCCAAAGCTTTCGCTTGTTTTACTAAAAATCAAAAAAGGTGGGCAAGCAAACCCTATACCGAAGAAGATATTTTTAAATTTAAAGATAATCTTAAAACAAGTGGGATTTTACCCAGCCATATTTTAGCTCACAGTAGTTACCTAATTAACCTTGGACATTATGATGAAAAGGCCAGAGCGCAATCCATAGATGCGCTGATTGATGAGGCTAAAAGATGTGAGTGGCTCGGAATAGAAAAAATCGTAGTTCATCCAGGGAGTCATTTAAAAGCTATTAGTGAAACAGCGTGCCTTAATTACATTGCGGCTTCGATTAATGTTGTAATTGCCGCTACTAACAAAGTAGTGGTGGTGGTGGAAAACACTGCTGGGCAAGGTGGCAATGTGGGTTATAGGTTTGAGCACTTGGCTCATTTAATTAATGAAGTGCATGATAAAAGTAGAGTCGGGGTATGTATTGATACTTGTCACTTATTTGCATCGGGATATGAATTTCGTACTGAGAAAAAATTTGCCGAAGTTTGGCAAAAGTTTACAGATATTGTAGGTTTTTCTTACCTTAAAGGGATGCATCTTAACGATAGTAAAAGTGTTTTAGGATCTTTAGTAGATAGACATGAGTCGCTTGGTAAAGGCGAGATAGGCTTACAGCCATTTGAATTTTTAATGAAAGACAAGAGGTTTGATAATTTACCTTTAATCTTAGAAACTGTTGATCCCTTAGCTTGGGACAAAGAAATAAAGCTTTTATACAGTTTTATGTTGTGATAACAATTCCAGGAATATTTCAAAATTTATGAAAACACAAGACCCATTTTTTGAGCGTGAGGCAGCTAAATACAAAAACCCAATTCCTAGTCGTGAATTTATTATGCGATATCTTGAAGGAAAAAATGCTCCGGAGAGATACCCTGCTTTGCTAAAAACCCTTAGATTAAGAGGAAAAAAGGCGCCTGAAGCCTTACGACGACGTTTGAATGCTATGGTGCGTGATGGCCAATTGTTGGTTGATCGGCGAGGTCGCTATGCTTTAGTGAAAAATATGGATATGGTGCGTGGTTATGTGATTTGTCATAAAGAAGGATTCGGCTTTCTAGTGCCTGATGATGGTGGCGGCGATCTTTTCTTAGGGCCAAGACAAATGCGTCTTCTTTTTCCGGGCGATCGAGTGCTCGCTAGTGTAGTTTCTACTAATAGACAAGGGAAAAGAGAGGGGTCAGTTGTTGAGATCCTAGAGCGCAGTTTTACTCATATTGTTGGTCGTTTTTTTACTGAGAAGGGTACGGCATTTATCGTGCCAGCTAATAAAAATATTACCCAGAATATCGTGGTTCCTCCAGACAAATGTGGTGGTGCCAAAGAAAACCAATTTGTTAGTGCTGAAATTATTACTTACCCCACGTTGCGTAATGGAGCTACAGCGCAAGTAGTAAAGATTTTAGGAAAGAAAATGGGGCCAGGTTTAGAAGTTGAAATAGCCGTTAATGCTCATGGTTTGCCTGATAGTTGGTCAAATGAAGTACTTAAAGAAACTAAAGCTTTTTCCCGTATTAATAAGGTTAAAGATATACAAGGCAAGCGGCGTGAACTGCAACATTTGCCTTTTGTGACGATTGATGGCGAGGATGCTAAAGATTTCGATGATGCAGTTTTTTGCGAGCGTCAGACTAAAGGAGGGTGGACTTTATATGTGGCAATCGCTGACGTTAGTCACTATGTTACTTTTAACACTGCTCTTGATGGTGAGGCTTTGAAACGTGGTAATTCGGTGTATTTTCCCCGTCAGGTGATCCCGATGTTGCCTGAGGTATTATCAAACGAACTTTGCTCATTAAAGCCAGAGGTCGATCGTTTGGTCATGATATGCGAAATGCAAGTTACCAATTTAGGTAAGGTCACGCATTATGAGTTTTATGAGGCAACTATAAAATCTCATGCTCGGTTTACTTATGATGAGGTTTATAAACTTCTCGAGCATAAGACTGCAAAAACTTCTCCTTGGTTAAAACATTTACAGGAGTTGCGAGAACTTTATTTGGTATTATTAAAACAACGTAAGGTTCGTGGCGCCTTGGATTTTTCTCGGGTAGAGGCCAAAATCATCTTTGATGATAAACATAAAATTAGTGCAATTAAACCGATACAGCATCACTATGTGCATGGCATGATTGAAGAGTGTATGCTTGCAGCTAATGTTTCGGCTTCAGAATTTTTGTTGCAAGGAAAAATACCAGCGCTTTATCGGGTGCACGAAGGACCAGATCCAACTAAATTAGCTAACTTGCGTACTTTTCTTAAAACTTTAGGTTTAGAACTAAAAGGGGGGGAAAAACCAAAGTCGCTTCATTATGCTGATTTACTAGTTAAAATAGTGGGGAGGCCCGATGAGCATCTAATCCAAACCGTTCTATTGCGTTCGCTACGACAAGCTATTTATACCTCAGAAAACATTGGTCATTTTGGATTGGCTTATGAAGCTTATGCTCACTTTACTTCTCCTATTAGACGCTATCCTGATTTAATTAACCACCGTTCTATTAAATACTTATTGGCCCAAGGTAGAGTGAAAAATTATCATTATACCAAAGCTATGATGCAGGATTTTGGTAACCATTGTTCATTAACCGAAAGACGTGCTGATGATGCCAGCCGCGATGTTTATTTATGGTTAAAATGTGAATTTATGCGTGATAAGGTTGGTAAGGTTTTTTCTGGGATAATTTCTGGGGTAACTAACTTTGGTATCTTTGTTGAACTAAAAGATATTTTCGTTGAAGGTTTAGTTCATATCACTGCGCTTAAAAATGATTATTATAAGTTTGATGCTATCCATCAAAAACTGATTGGTAAACGTAGCGGGGTGGTATACCGACTTGGTGATCCAGTTAAAGTTTTAGTAGCAAGAGTCGATGTTCATGAAAAAGAGATCGATTTTGCGTTAGCTTAGTTAAAAAGTGGTAACTATTCACCATAATTTTAATGAAGTCGATAACGTTATTAGTTCAAGATGCAGCTTTGTATCTAGAGGAAACAGTCGACAAATGTTCTGAGCTGGTAGCGACAAAGGAGAGCGACAAAGAGATTTACCTCTTTTTATAATTAATATATAATTTAAACTTTTCAGATTCGAATAATTTGAGCTTGCTTCGAGGACAAGGCAATGGATAATTACTAAGGTGGAGAGGCGCAGCTCTTCCCCTCGGGTGAGCAAAAATTTGATTCAAAGCGTAGTATGGTCTTTATATTACTACCCCATATATAGTTTAAGGAGGACATTATGGTAGAACCTGTACAGAATTTAAGAGAACTAGTAGGCGCAGGGAAGTTTGATCGTCAGAAAGCCCAAGATCTCAACGCTGGAAAAATTGTACTTGCAGAGCCAATAAACCCCGTAGTAGAAGTAACTAAATGTGCAGCGATAGCTGCGGTTCCAGCAGTGCTAGCAGGTATGGTAGTTGCATTTGTTGGAGCTCCTGTGTCATTAGCTGTTGCTGCCGGCGCCGCATGTTTGGTGGCAGGGGGAGTGGGGGTATACAATGTAAGAGCCACTAGACGTATTAAATACTCCACCCTTGGTTTAGAACTTCCAGATATGGAAATCTCAAGGCAGGATGAGGAGGACAAAGATACTAGAGAAGTCCATCCAGTAGTTCAATTAGATCATGTCAGAATACTAGACCACCAAAAGCTTGTTGATACAATACATCTCCAAGAAAGATATAAAGAACATCCTGAAATCCAGGTAAAAACTCCCGATTTTGCACATGAGCCAGAGTATACGGTAAAGATCACTTTAAAAGGCAAAAACATTACACTCGCTGAGTTAGATTATACTAGTTGGGATGATCCGCAGAGTTTCAAAATTGAGATTACTAAAAAATATCCTAAAGGTTGGCAAGGAGAACAACCACCGATAAGCGAGAGTGAGAGGCAACAGGTTTTAGATACTTTATCTGGAATGTCTAAGTTTTTAGGTAAAGAGTTGCGGCATCCCGGGGATCTTGTTGCAGATGCACTAAAAGTTGGTAAACCTCAAAAAGTTGCTATAGGTAAAGCGCCAGATCCAGTAACCCAAACCGAGACTTTTTGGGAAGAATTAGCTGATGTAGCAATTAGTACTGGAAAGTATGAGATATTTGATGGCTATGAAAAGGCAATGATAACTTCGGTTGAGACCGCAGGTTTAATTGGGTCGATTAAAGCGAATGCTGAATTGCAAACTGCAAAAAGAGAACCATTTAATAGTGTAAAATGGCGCAGGAGATTAACATTTGTTGGTTACACGTGTTTTGGCTTAATGGTTTTAGGTGTTTTAAGTTTTACTGCTGTTGTGTTTGCTCCACTTATCCCTATTCTAGCTCCTGCTTTAGCAGCTATACCATTGGTTGTCCTCAATGCTATTGTGACAACTTCGACTATAGTTGGTGCTGCTGGATTTATAGGGGGAGTGGTTTCATTGGTGGTTGCTAGGATTTTTGGTGTCTGTACCAGTCGTGTAAAAACATACGAAGATAAAGCGGCGCAAGCTAAAAGCAAAACTGATGAAGAGCTTCAAGTAGAAAGGGTTCGTGGTGTGCAAGAAACCAAAAAAATAATTGAGTCACTTAATGAACAAGATCGGGATATTACTGCAAAGCTTTCTCAGGACGAACATTTTAAGGTAGAAGAATTAACCCTAAATCTTAGTGGCAAGGGTGTTGGTGGCTCTGCTGCTATTATTGTTGGTAGATGGCTTAGTACTTCTCATGCTAAGTACTGCCGTACCATAAATTTATCCCATAATTATATTGGAGAAGGGGGCGCAAAAAGTTTGGCCAGAAGCTTAAGAGAGACCAATAATGTAATAAGAACAATCGATATAAGTGGAAATGTTATCAGTGTAGATAACATAGATGGGGTCATGAAAGAGTTTGCTATAACTTTAGCCCAAAATTATACTATTACTACGTTTAAGTACGATACCACAGGGGTTGCAACAGCAACTATTGAAAGTATTGAAAGAGAGTTGTTAGTAAATAGATTCCTATTTAACCCAGATATTAATAGTCAAGAATTTGCAAACGTAACTAAATATTTTTCTGGTGAAAATCCGGCACAACAATTGCAAATGGCAGCAGTTGCGAAGATAAAAAAGATGTCAGCGCCTTTACCTTCACTTGCAGAATTTCTTAAAAGGTTCTCTGATAATATTCAGGATGTATTGCGAGGTGAGTCGGAAGGTTACATAAAAACCGCCGCTGCAGCATTAAAAAATGCTTTTATTGAACGGCAGATATCTCTCCTATTTCATGAGGAAGCCCTTTCTTCTGACCCACGAGAGTTAGATAAGGCTTTGATCACCTATGTTAATATGTATGCTGCAGCTACGACTAAAGATACTTTACGCGAAGTAGATCAAAAAATAGTATTAAAGTTACTGCAAAATGCTTTAGTTGGTTCTGAAACCAAGGTCGAATCTTTAGCGATACGTGATCCTTTTAACAGTCTTGGTTTAAAGGTGTTATTGCAACTAGACCCACAAAAAAGAATAAACTTACTCACAGATTGTTTTAAGGGCTGTGCTAGTGAAAAACTAGGGGAAGGTGAGGCGCGTGGTATGGCAATGCTTGTTTCTCAGGCTTTCGCTATTGAAGGGTTTTATGATCCAGAAGTTCAAAGTCCGGAAGTAAATGAGTTACGAAAGTGTCTCATGATGATTAATACATTAGATGGCCCTAGAAACAAGAGAGTAACCTTAGAGTACTATATTCACCACCTTGAGGAAGAGAAAAGAAAAGGAACGTTTAAAGATCAAGTTAGCATAGAAAAGATATTGCAGGCAGTTTATCAAGGACAACTGGAAGGGCAATTTGCTTGTTTATTGCCACCAGCATTTAAGAAACCTGAGAAAGGAGAGTTAGATGCTTTAAAGGCTTATTTAGCACGCAATGTTAATTTAAGACATTTCGAGTATCCAGCTGATCCAGGGCTTCTTGATCAAGAAGTTATGTCAGCCATCGAAGAAACTTGTAAAAGAAACGAACTTTTAGAGATGCTACGCGTCTTAACCCCCCCGATTTTGCCATCGATACGGCAGACATTTTTGGAGAAATTTGCTGCTTTGCAGGATCCAGGGTATCTCTTACAGGCTGAATTTGAACATACACAATTAAAGCGGCTACTTAGCCTTAATGAAAATTTTGCTACTAATGACGAAACCGATGTTTATGGTATGGTTGTAGCATTAAGTAGGCTACCTTTGTCAGCATGTAAAGTGTTACTTGAAGCCTATTTTAATGGACAGCAAGATTCATTTGAAAAACAGCCAGTGGATGCAAATAAAAAAGCTATGGTAATTGTTGCTATGATTACCAATAAGAATTTTATAGAGATGTTACGTCAAGAGGTGGACAAACACGCAAGGCCAAAAGATCAGCGCTGGTCCGAACGTGACGAGCGTTTTCTATTAACACAATTAGAGAATGCTTTTAATTATCGTAATGATGACAGCCATTTTGTACATGATGATGAGTATTTTTTAACAATATTAAGTCAGAATGCATCCAGAGTGCTGGATGTAGGATACGATACTGAAAGTGGTAGGGTATATAAAATTACTGAGACGGGGGTAGGAGCCCAACGAATACATGCACAAACACATGAAGAGGTTTTACAAGCTGCACTACAAGCAAAACTAGAAAGAGATTATCACGATTTATTGTGTCCGCCATTCGTGCAAAATTCAGATATTATTGATCAATTTTTTGCGAAATTAGACAAAGATCCTTATTTAGATTTAAGAGCTTTTGATTTTACTGGCAAAGACGGGTTAGGTGCAGAAGTTAAACGGCGTATTGAAGATAAGCTAAAGAGAAATAAATTATTTTATGATTTGGATTATGCTGTGTTACACGGTAAACCTCTTGGGGAACATGAGGTGGAGTATTTTAGAGACGTAAGGACAGATGAAGAATTAGCAGAGCTCAAAGTTAGTGTTAGAGCCACCTATGATGAAGGCTTTAAATTGCTTTTGCAAATATGCAACCAAGAGCAAGGAATGATGGTTTTGAACGATTATTTTAAGAAAAAGTCGGGTGAGCTAAGTCCTATGCAGGGTCGTATACGTGATCTAATGGTGCATAACGTATCTAAGTTGCAAAAATTAGTACAAGATGGCCAAATTACTACTTGCAAAAATCTACTAGAATTATGCTTTGGTCTGCCGAAAGAGGAGGCTAAGTTTAAGGCCAATTTAGTAATAAATATACTTTCATGTTTTTCATCTTTGTCGGAAGAGGATGAGCGTGACATAAGTGACATTTTAAAACTTGCCATAGAAAAAGACCAAGTGTCTTTAAGAAAAAAAATTATGAGCGTAGAGGGTGAAGTGTTTTACCAACAGATATGGTTACAGGCTGAGTTGGAGGCTAGGTATCCTTGTTTGCAAGGGAATGTCCCAGATGGTCTTGAATCATTAAAGTTAGATTTATCCAGTAATAAAGATTTACTTTATTTTATAGAAAGGAGTGGTATAAACCCACAAGCAGCGGAAGTTATTAAGGCAAAATGTAATGAGAATGTTATAGCGAAGTATGTGGTGGAACAGCCAGATTTAAGTATGTTTATTGGTAGATTAAATCAACTTTCTTCCGAAGAGTGTAGAGATTTGATTGCACGTTTAAAACCTCAATCGCTACTAAAACTTTTCAAGAGTGTGGACATTGCTAAACTTCAGATGCTAGATTATCCTCGTGAGCTGATTTTATTAGAGCAATATTTTATGCAAGTTCCAGGTAAAGATCAGGAAAACTCTAAAGCTAAGGCAAAGATAGTTGTACAATTGCTGCAATTATTAGATAAAGAGGACGATCCGCAAAAAATTGCGAAGATTAAGGAGATAGTTAAATATAGTCTTAACCCATGGACTGGAGTAAGGAGCGGTATCTCTAGTTTATTAGGAATTGTGCGTATGCGCGTAACTGATGAGCCATATTATAACTTAGCAGAGATTCATACCCAGCTTAAAGAAATAAAACTAGATGAAAGACCTGCAGCACAAGAGAAAGAAGAGCAGGATTGGGATCTTGGTTCACTTTTTGAACTGGGAAGAACAAAAGAGAGGGTGGCTCTACGAGAGGGAGATCAGTCATCTCTACAAGCTAAGCATGAATCGACAAACAAGAAGAGCTCGGACTAATAACATAATTTTTAAAGGTATCTAATATTACAACAACGCCTATAAAAGCAGTGGTTGTCCACGTAACTTTTGTAAAGTCTACGTCTTCAACTCAAGATTTAACCGAATTTCGCAGCTTAGTTACTTCTCTTGGTGCGATAATTGTTGCCGAGGTTAGTTGTCGGCGTGATATACCTGACCCAAAGCATTTTATAGGACAGGGAAAATTAGCGGAAATTCAAGCTATAGTTCTATCGCAAAAGGCTAACGTTGTAATGTTTAATCACCAACTTTCGCCTGCTCAGGAACGTAATTTAGAAAAATTTTTGGAGTGCGCAATTTTAGATCGTACTCAAATAATTTTAGATATTTTTGCTAAACGTGCGCGTAGTTTTGAGGGCAAACTGCAAGTTGAACTGGCCCGACTTCAGCATCTTTCTACTCGTTTAGTACGAGGTTGGACCCATCTAGAGAGGCAAAGAGGAGGTATTGGGTTGCGCGGCGGACCAGGAGAAACGCAGCTAGAAGCCGATCGTAGAGTTTTGCGTCAAAAAGTTACCAGCTTAAAAAAACGCTTAGATAAATTAGCAAAACAACGGGCACAAAATCGTCGTGCGCGTAAGCGTTCTAATATTCCTACGATTGCTTTCGTTGGCTATACTAACGCCGGTAAATCAACCTTATTTAATAAATTAGTTGCTGCTGGTACCGATGTTGCTGATTTAGTATTTACCACTTTAGACCCTTTGCTGCGCCGGATATATTTACCAGACTTTGGTACTGCCATTATTGTTGATACGGTAGGGTTTATTCGAGATTTACCACATGAACTAATAGATGCTTTTCATGCAACTTTAGAGGAAACGAAGGAGGCTGATTTATTATTGCATGTAATTGATGCGAGTGACCCTCAAAAAAATGCGAAAATTGAAGTGGTACACAAAGTGCTTGAAGATATTGGGGCAGATAAGGTGCCAAGATTACAAGTCCTTAATAAAATTGATTTGATCCCAGAGTTCTTACCGCGAATTGATTTAGACGCAAAAGGTTTGCCGCAAAGAGTGTGGATATCTGTGGTTAATAACCTTGGTATTCCCTTGTTATTTGAAGCTGTGCAAAAGATTATCCAGCCTATGAAAAATATAGAATAAAAACCGTCAGTTAGGTATAATTACATTTCGCCCACTCAGGTTTTTAAATAAATGCTTCGGACTTAGAATCAGGGATAAAGTAGGATGAAAACAAATGATTTGTTTTATACAATAGCTAATATTGCTATTAGTAGATCGCGAGGTTCTCTAGCAAGTGGTTTGTTTTTGTTATTAGCATTATGCTTTCAACCTGTCTTAGGTGATCCAGCAACATCCCCGGCGTTACCTAATATATCTAACCTGCCACTTTCTGCTATCCAGATTGACCCAGCTCGAGTTAAAGTAAAATTAACTCCACCAGAAGAAGCTGGGACAGGAAGTTATGTGAAACCAACTGGCGAATTACCTCAGGATTTAGCAAAAGCTATTAAAAAGCCTCACCCTGCCAAGCTAGAAGCAGCAGTAAGCGCAGCGATTAAGTTTAAACTTCACGATATCAATATTATTGGAGCCACTGCTTATAATAAAGATGCGTTGTCACAATATTATAAGATCTATTTAGGTAAAGATATTACTTTTCAGGATTTACAAAGCATTACTGATGCTATTACAGCGCGTTATCGCCAGGATGGTTATGTGCTTTCTAGGGCTGTTATCCCGGCCCAAGAGGTAAAAACAGGTGTGGTTGATATTCAGATCATCGAAGGATATGTCGCTGCAATATATATCGAAGGCGAGGTTGGCAAAGTACGTGCTAGGATAGAAGAGTGGGGTGCAGAAATTAAAAAAATGCGGCCGTTACAAGCTAAAAAGTTAGAGCGTTATATCCTCTCACTTAATGACATTCCAGGGCTAACCGTTAAAACTGTACTATCGCCATCAATAACTGCTATTGGCGCAGCAGACTTAACTTTTGTGGTAGAGCAAAAAAAGGTCTCGGCGAATATAGCTTTTGACAATCGTGGCACCCTATATATGGGGCCTAATCAAGGGATAGGAGTTGTTTCGGTCAATGATTTTGTCGTAGGTGCGGATAACTTATTGTTACAAACAGTTGATACTCCTTTTACTAGTGAATTACGTTATATCCAAGGGGGATATAGTATCCCTCTTGGCATCACTGATTGGCGTTTAAAGCTGAGTGCTAATTTAACGGAAACTAGGCCTGGGTTTTTATTAAAGGATTTAGATTTAGTTGGTAGAAGCAAGGATTGGAGTATTGATATTGAGTATCCATTAATGCGTACCCGCACCAAAAACGTTTGGATATATGCTCAGTTTGAATGGTTAGATAGCTATACCCGGGGGCTCGGTACTACTTTTTTTCAGGATAATCTTCGTTCTCTTAGATTTGGTGTTTCATACGATTTTATGGATTCATTTAAAGGTGGTAATTTAATTGGAATTGAGTTATCCAAGGGTTTAACTGCTGTTCCTTTGGTACCTGGTCCTGATAATATACGTACTTCGCGAGATATGGGTCGTGGTAATTATTTTAAAATCAATGCCAATGTTTCCCGGTATCAGGCCTTGGGGGAACGCTTTGTATTACTAGTTGCTGCTAATGGCCAATGTTCATTCAAAAAACAATTATTATCAGCAGAAGAGATTGGTTTTGGTGGTGAGCAGTTTGGTAGAGCTTATGACCCATCCGAAATTGCTGGTGATTCGGGAGTGGTGAGTAAAGCAGAGTTAAGAGCTAATACTTATCCAAATTTAAGATTTTTGCAGCAAATTCAATATTATACCTTTTACGATGCAGGTTTTGTTTGGGGCTCTGGACCTTCAGAGGGCTTGTTTAGCGCTAGTAGTTTAGGTGGAGGATTGCGAGCTACCTTTGATAAGTACTTTTATGGTAATATAGAACTTGCCAAGCCACTAACGAGAGGTGTTGGAGTACAAGATGAAGTAAATGGGAATCCTAAGGCGTGGAGATTGTTTTTTGGTGTAGGGATAAGATTATAAAATAAATCAGGGAAGTGATTTATGTTTAGGGAAAAACACTTGTATAAGGTTAGTCTGACAGCCATTTTAGGAGTGTGTGTAGTTTTCTTTTCTGCATTAATAATAGCTGATCCTCAGGGAGGAATAGTTAAGGCTGGCGATATTATTATTGGCAGTGATACTAGTAATGGTATTAGTACCTTAGTTACTCAAAAAACTGAAAAAGGTATAATCGATTGGCAAAGTTTCAACATTAGTCCAACGGAATATGTAAAGTTTCTTCAGCCAAATAAATCTGCTATCACTCTTAATCGTGTTGTTGGTAATGATGTTTCTTCTATTCTTGGTAAACTTGATGCTACTGGTCACATTTGGTTAATTAATCCTTCGGGTATTCTTTTTGGTCCTAATGCTCGTGTCGATGTTGCTGGGCTTCTTGCTACAACCGCTAACATTAGTAATTCAGATTTTATGTCAGGCAAATACCATTTTTTACAAGGCCCTAATGGTAATGCCAAGATTATTAATGAGGGTTATATAAAAATTGCTAATAATGGCTTAGCATTTTTGATAGCACCAACAGTAAAGAATGTCGGAGTTATTGTGGCCAATTTAGGAAAGGTTGTATTAGGCGCACTTCCTAGTGAGGTTTCTTATACTTTAGATTTCTATGGGGACCAGCTGCTACAATTTGTTATTCCTCCGGGGCTTAAGTCTGAAGTTAATAACAAGATAATTCAAAATGGTGAAATTATAGCTAATGGCGGTAGAGTGCTACTTTCTGCGGCTACTGCAAAGGGGGTTGTCGATGAAGTTATTAATATGAGTGGGATTATCGAGGCTAATTCTATTTCTAATAGAACTGGTAGCATTATTTTGTCTGGTGGGGAAGGTGGTATAGTAAATGTGACTGGTAAAGTTAGGGCCCGTGGGGAAAAATCAGGAGAGGTTGGCGGTAGCGTAAAAATTATTGGGGAAAATATTGGATTATTTAGTAATGCTAGCATTGATGCTTCTGGGATGGCTGGTGGTGGTGGTGTACTAGTTGGTGCTGATTATGTAGGGACGAAAGGTGCTTTAGTGCCAACAGCAGCTGCTACCTATATTGGACCTGGAGTTAATATTCTTGCCGATGCTGTTAATTATGGAATAGGCGGTACTATAGAAATTTGGTCAAAAAAAGCTACACGTTTTTATGGTACAGCAAGCGCTATGGGAGGGGCAGCAGGTGGCAATGGTGGTTTTATTGACACTTCAGGTGATTGGCTAGATGTAGCTGGTGCTCGTATTAATGTTGGGGCTCCTAAAGGTACTGCTGGTGTTTGGTTATTGGATCCATATGATGTAACAATAACCGACAATTCCTCTTCTACTGCTGGGTGGGATACGAGTAATAATTCGCAATATATTTGGACAGCAGACTCTACAGTTTCAACGGTTTATATTAGTGATATTTTGAATGCCTTAAATACAGTGGCGAATGTTCAGATTAGTACAGGAAGTGATGGTGGTAGTGGTGGGACCATTACCTTTGCGGCGCCTTTAAGTGGTAGCTTAAGTCCTATTAGCTTGCATACCCTAACCCTGATCGCTAATAATGATATAGACATTCAGGCAGCAATAGATATTTCTAACTTGGATTTAGTGCTGAATGCTGGCAGTGGTATTGGTATTAATAATAATATAAATATTGCTAGCTTAAGTGCCACAACTGCTGCAGGTTCAATCAAGATTAATACAGATGTTGCTAGCATTACTACTACCAGTGGTCAGACTTATGGCAGTGCAGTAGTTCTAAATGGTACATCTCCGACTACATTT
>CAZHSI010000016.1:0-31432 GCA_964535195.1 uncultured Coxiellaceae bacterium
GATATTACCAATATTATGCTCTCCGTATCTTAATGCTGGAGCGGGAGAATCTGCTCTCGTATAATCTTTATTGACAACTGTCCGAATTTTATGGTGATCAATTTCTTTGTTTTTCATTATTGTGTACTCTTATTAACCGATTGAAATATCTCAGCAGGCAATACAAAATCCAAAGCCTTTTTGGGATGGTTATTTAATTTGTTCATTATACCGCCAAGCTGTTTATCAGCAATGGGATAAAATTATTTTAAAGCATCATATTTTTAGCATACAAAGCCGCGCCCTGTAACCCTACATCTGTATATAAAACTACTGAAATCGGCATAGTTTTAATCAGAGCAGACATCCTTCCTTTGTCACCAAAAGTTTCAAAAAATAATTTGCTCTTAATTGCTGATAATATTTTGGGGGCAATACCGCCAACAAGATATAGTCCGCCAAATGGCAAAGTAGTTAGCGCCAAATTACTTGCAGCGGCAGCATAAATGCGGATAAAAATATCCAACGCGTGTTTTGCCAAAGGATCGGAGCGTGTGATCGCATACTCGGTAATAGCAGCAGCAATATCCACTTGCTTTCTGCTATCGATTAAAAGGCCAAGTTCGGCATTTTCTTTTTCACTAAAACCATTATAAGAACGAACAAACTGATAAATATTTACCAGCCCCGGCCCAGAAAGCACTCTTTCAATAGAAACCCGGTGGAATTTTTTACGTAAAAACTTTAAAAGATCTATTTGGATATCGTCAATTGGAGCAAAATCGATATGTCCACCTTCAGTAGGATAAACTTTGGGTATCCCTTGGTGATAATTTACGAAACCAACTCCTAAACCGGTACCTGCCCCTAAATATGCCTTGATCTTTCCTGGCTGCAACTCCCCTGGCTGCAAAACCAGGAGATCTTTAGGTTGTAACATATCAAGACCATACCCTATTGCCACAAAATCGTTAATCAATGCGACTCGACTTAATTTAAGCTTAGATTGGATATCAGCTACGGTAATTACCCATGGTAAGTTTGTAAGTTTTACCTCACTATTGATAATAGGGCCAGCCACATCAAAACATGTCCCAGAAATACTAGTCGCATCTAAATCATTCTCAGCAAAAAACGTACTAACAATATCAGTAAAACTAGAGTAATCACAATTACCATAATCAGTGCGCTTAATAACCTTGATATCATTAGCAGGAGAAAACTCAGTAAGCTGTATCCGGGTAGTGGTACCGCCAATATCACCTGAAAGCACGATCATAGTCATTTCTCCGTCAGCCATTCCATGTCACTATCAGCGAAGCATTATATCGCAATTTATTTAGGGCTGATAGATAAAAACAAACTAAAACTAAGCTGGCTAGAGCATAATATTAAATTATGCTGAATAGTTACAAATAAACTAGACAAAGGAAAGAATTTTTTTCATAATCTGGCCAACTTGCAAATAGGGCGCTAAATGAATCGTAATATTATAGAACTAGTTGGCGTTTCAAAAAAGTTTGAAGACTATCAAGCTTTACAAGAAACTACCATCTCCATTCAACATGGTGAGTTTATTACCTTACTTGGGCCCTCTGGTTGTGGCAAAACCACCCTCCTCCGCTTAATCTCTGGCTTTGATAAGCCTGATACTGGAAAAATTTTTATTGATGGTAGAGACGTTACTGATCTCTCTCCGGAAAAACGCCACCTTAATATGGTATTTCAAAGTTATGCTTTGTTTCCTCACATGACTGTCTACGACAATGTGGCTTTCGGCTTACGGTGTAAAAAAATAGCTAAAGATGAAATTCATAGACGGGTCATCGAGGTTCTACGCATGGTAAAACTTGATGCCTTGTACGATCGTAAGCCCAACCAATTAAGTGGTGGCCAACAACAACGGGTAGCTATTGCTCGTGCCGTGATTAACGAACCTATTGTACTCTTGTTAGACGAACCCTTAAGCGCCTTAGATTATAATTTACGCAAAAACATGCAATTAGAACTAAAACAATTGCAACGTCGTCTTGGGATCACCTTTATCTTTGTAACTCATGACCAAGAGGAAGCCTTATCGATGTCAGATCGGGTTGCTATCATGAATGAAGGCTATATTGAACAACTTGGTACCCCCAAAGATGTTTATGAAGAACCTGCAAACCTCTACGTTGCCGATTTTATCGGTGAAGCCAACATATTTAATACTGAAGTTATAGAAGTCTATGATAATAAACTGGTTGTAGATATCGAAGGTAAAAAAATTGCCCTTAGCAATAAAAAAGATTTCACAGCTAAACAAAAGGTTCACGTCGTCATTCGTCCTGAAGATATTACCGTCTGGGGAGAAAACGAAATCACTCCGGAAGAAAGTAAAAATATGTTACCAGGCACAGTCGAACAGGTTATTTATAAGGGCTCAACAGTAGACTTGATTGTCCGTCTTCATAGTGAGAAAAAGATTTTAGCCGCAGAGTTTTTCAATGAGGATGACGAAAAACTTGACTATCATACCACCGAAAAAGTTTGGATCGACTGGGTTCCCGGATGGGAAGTAATATTGCCTTATGAAGAAAAAATCTAGCTTCTTTAAAATTATTTCTATAAATATAGTTTGGTTATGGCTAGGGATATTTGCGCTAACACCAATCGTTCTAACGTTTGTCACTAGTTTCCTTACGCAAGATACTAATAACATGGTTAGGTTCACTTTTACCTTGGCTAATTATTGGGAATTACTCAACCATGCTTATGTTAATATTTTACTACAATCGATTGCTTTAGCTGGTACTTGCACCATTATTTGTCTAATGATTGCTTACCCTTTTGCTTTTACCATCGCCAGAAGTCAAAGTAAACATCGCTCCTTATTATTGCTCTTAGTTATTATTCCCTTTTGGACTAGTTCACTAATCCGCACCTATGCCATTATGGCAATTTTAAAAACCAAAGGTATCTTAAATACTTTTTTACTAGCAATAGGGCTGATCGACCAACCGCTCCAGCTGCTTTATAGCTATACTGCAGTATTAATCGGTTGTGTGTACGATCTATTGCCTTTCATGATTTTGCCCCTCTATGCCAATATCGAGAAACTAAGCGATGAATATTTAGAAGCAGCTCGCGATTTAGGCGCTGGCTGGTTCACCACTTTTATCAAAATAATAATACCTCTAACTATGCCTGGAATTATTGCCGGTTCTGTCCTGGTGTTCTTGCCTGCTATGACCATGTTTTACATTCCGGTATTGCTTGGCGGGGCCAAAAACTTGCTCGTAGGAAATTTAGTCGAATATCAATTTCTGACTGCTAACAACTGGCCGTTAGGAACTGCTATTAGTGTCGTAGTTTCGCTGTTTATGGGGGCGCTGATTGTGATTTATTGGTATAACTCTAATAAAGAAAAAGAGCAGGAAGAGTTGGTATGAATAAGTTTGGCAAATATTTTTATACTGCTTGTGTCTACCTATTTCTTTACTTGCCAATTGCAATCGTAATTGTTTTTTCTTTTAACAATGCTAAACATTCGTTAGTTTGGCAAGGGTTTACTTTTAAATGGTACGCTTCATTGTTTAGCGATAGTGCCCTACTTCAAGTAGCTTGGCATTCATTAGTGCTTGGTTTTTTAGCAGCAACTATCGCGACTATCTTTGGTACCCTAGCAGCAGTTAGTCTTTTTCGTTATCGTTTCTTTGGTAAAAAAGTTTTGCATGGATTAATATTCATTTTAATTTTAACCCCAGAAATTGTCATGGCAATTGCTCTATTGTTGCTTTATAGCTTTTTAAAAATCCCTCTTGGGTTTTGGACCTTACTTTTAGCCCACACTGCATTATGTGTACCATTTGTTGCTGTAACCGTTTATAGCCGTACGACCACCCTGGATATTGATATTTTCGAAGCTGCCATGGATTTAGGTGCAACCGATTTCACAATATTTCGCAAAATTATTGTGCCCCTACTCTTTCCAGCCATTGCTTCTGGTTGGCTTTTAAGTTTTACCTTATCGCTTGATGATGTCATTATTAGTTACTTTGTGAGTGGGCCAACTTTTGATATTTTGCCGTTAAAAATCTATTCAATGGTAAGGTTAGGAGTAAAACCCGAAGTAAATGCGCTGTGTACTTTAATGCTAGCATTTACATTATTTGCAGTTATTACTAGTTATCAAAGTATATTTAAAAAGAAACAATAATGAACTACATATATATCATAAGCATAGTTACTGTATTTGTTTGGGGAATGTTTTCGCCCACAGGTTATGCAGAAAATTCTAAAATCCTAAATATCTACATCTGGGGTAATTACCTACCTAATGAAGTAATAAGAAAGTTTACCAAAGAAACTGGCATTAAAATCAATATTACAGAATACGATAACAATGAAACCATGTATTCCAAATTAAAAGCTTTAAAAAAAACTGGTTATGATATCACGGTACCCTCAAGTTATTATGTTGAACGGATGGCGAAGCAGGGAATGCTCCACCCGTTAGACAAAAAACAGCTGTCTAATCTATATAACTTGAACCCTGCTCTGCTTAATAAAGCTTTTGATCCTAACAATATTTATAGTGTTCCCTATTTATGGGGCAGTACCGGCATTATCATAAATGCTAAGTATGTTAACTCAAAAAAGATTACTTCTTGGCAAAATTTTTGGGACCCAGAATATCGGGATCAGCTAATGATGCTTAACGACATGCGTGATGTTTTTAGCATAGCGTTACTTACTTTGGGATATTCTATTAACGATACCAATCCCAAACACATCGAAGAAGCTTATCTTAAATTAAAAGCACTTTTACCTAATATTAAAATTTTTAATATTGATACTGTCCCCAATATTTATATCGATGAAGATGCAGTTATCGGCGTAGCATGGAGCGGCGATTATAAGTTAGCTCATAATGAAAATCCGTCATTAAGATACATTTATCCTAAAGAGGGATTTTCAACCTGGTTAGAAAGTTTGGTTATTCTAAAAGATGCGCCGCATATCGATAATGCTCACAAGTTTATCAATTTCATATTACGGCCAGAAATTGCCCAAAAAATAAGTTTAAGCCTTGGCTATTCTACCGCCAATCAAACTGCAGTTAAAATGATGCCCCTTACGTTACAACGTGACTCAGTAGCGAATCCTAACCCAGAGATCATGAAACGCGGCGAGATTCAATCCGATCTTGATCCCGAAACTCGACGCCTTTATGAAAAATATTGGGAAAAATTAAAGATTGGTAATTAATATCTTAATCATTCATTAATGTCTGGATGTTAACTTGGGTTTCGGCAAGAAATTGCTCATTGTTTTTTTAAATTGCTTACTTGCCACCAACGACTTTATAAAAATCCTACGTTTTGAAATAAGAATGGAATATTTTTTTAGAATTATTCACTGGACGACTTGAAGCTGAAACGTAAAAGGCATTTTACAAAAATACCGAGGGTCGGAATCGAACCGACACGGTGTTGCCACCACCAAATTTTGAGTCTGGCGCGTCTACCAGTTCCGCCACCCCGGCTCTAAAACAACGTTAGAGGTACCATTTAAACAAAAAAAACTAATTAGCACAAGAGGGCTTATCGCTAAAATATCCATCTCATCTTTAGCTTCAGGGTTCGCCCCCAGTGTTTAGGTTCGAAAGAACGCTCAAACCCGGCAAATCATGTCGGATGCCGGGATGAGCAAGTTATTAAAAATAGTTACGACAACTGATGAATAGTTATTTCTACTCGGCGATTACGTGCTTGTCCTTCCGCGCTAGCATTGCTTGCCACAGGATAACGCGCACCATAACCAATAGCTTGGACCCGATGGGAGTCAATGCCTTGTGATATTAAATAATCAGCGACAGAACCAGCTCTTCTTTCTGATAGTTCTTGATTATACATTGCTCCACCAATACTCGAAGCGTAACCTGCAACTTTTATTGTAGTTTTATTGAACTTCTTCAAGACAATAGCTACAGAATTTAAGGTGTTATAAAAACTTGATCTAATATCAGCACGGTCATGTTCAAAGGTTATGTCACCAGGCATAATTAAACGAATGTCATGTTTACCAATTTTTGCTATTTGCACCCCGGTCCCTTGCAGTCTTTCTCTAAGTTCTGTGGTTTGTGCATCCATCGAATGGCCTACAACACCACCGATAGCAGCACCTAGACCAGCGCCAATTAGGGTGCTGGTCGTATTGCCACCAATTAAATTTCCCGCTAATGCGCCACCAATTGCGCCAATCCCAGTACCAACCGCGGTTTTACTTACTTCAGTTTCACCAGTATACGGGTTAAGGGTAGTACAGCCGCTTAACGTAATGGCAATAGGTAAACTACATATTAAAGCTAGTTTAGTCAGTAAACGATGTATTTTCATATCCATCAACCTCGTAAAATTGTTAAAAGTAAAGAAAGTTTAGCAAAATATCCGGCAGTTTTGCAATTAAATAATTAGATATCTTATAGAGATCTTATAGAGTTGCTTGGTAAGCAGCAATAACATAGTATATGGAACATATGCAACAAAAAATACCCCAAATAGGTCACGCTACAATTGAAGCTTTAAGTCATGATGGCAGAGGCATCACTCATGTTGATGGTAAAATTACTTTTCTAGAAAATGCGTTACCAGGTGAAGAGGTAAATTTTATTTATACTAACCGCCGCAGTAAATTCGATGCTGGCACAGCGATTGAGATCTTAAACTCCTCTCCTGATCGGGTAGTTCCTCATTGTAAACATTACAATATTTGTGGCGGATGTGTCTTACAACACCTGAGCCATGAAAAGCAAATAACTCTAAAAACGCAAGCCTTACAAGAACAATTAAAACATATTGCGGGTATAGAAAAAGTAAATCTCTTGCCACCAATTGTTGGCCCAATCTTAGGTTATCGTTCTAAAGCACGACTATCAGTGAAGTATGTAAAAAAAAGAAATGAGGTTTTAGTTGGTTTTCATGAAAAAAACCATTCATATGTTACGTCAACTGAAGAATGCCCAATATTACATGCAAGTGTTGGCAAAAAAATCAAGCTGCTAAGTAAGCTAATATCCAGCCTATCGATCTATCCATACATTCCCCAAATAGAGATTGCTTGCGGTAACGAAGTTACCGCATTAGTAATCCGTAATTTACAAAATTTTTCCGAGAATGACCTTAAACTTATTAAAGCTTTCGCTAGCGAACATAACTTCCAAATTTACTCACAATCTGGCGGTATCGATTCAATACAACCGATAAATACTAGCCAAGAAACCAAAGAGCTGTATTACACTTTACTTTCGCAAAACATAAAAATAACTTTTGTAGCTACTGACTTTACTCAGATAAATCAAGCAATAAATACCCAATTAGTTACTCACGTGCTTAATTTACTAGAAATTAAAACAGAGGATACTGTTCTTGACCTATTTTGTGGTATCGGTAATTTTACTTTGCCCATAGCTACGAAATGTCAGAAAGTGGTCGGTATTGAAGGCAACAAAACGGCCATAATACGCGCGAACCAAAATGCTGAATGTAATAATATTAAAAATATTGAATTTCATGTGGCCGATTTAGCGAAAGAGCTGCCAAATGCTATATGGAATCAAAAACAATACAACAAAATTTTACTTGATCCACCTCGCACTGGTGCTGAAGAGTTATGTAAACAAATAAAAAAATTTAAGGCACAACAAATAATATATGTTTCATGTAATCCAGCAACCTTTGCTCGCGACATAAAGATTATAATCGGGGATGGTTATGAATTGGAAAGCCTTACCTTAGCTGACATGTATCCGCACACCAGTCATGTCGAAGTTATCGGGTTATTGAAATTAAGAGAAAAACCATGAAGGCTGTAATAATTGCTGGGGGTGCCCCACCCTCAAAAAAATTAATTACTAATGAGCTAAATAAACACACGATTATCATTGCCGCCGATAGTGGCGCAAATATTTTATGGCAATATAAAATAACTCCTCATTATATTATTGGTGATCTTGACTCAGTTACCTATAAGGCACTGAATTTTTGGTTAAATAAAAATGTGATTGTTGAGCCTTATCCTACCGCTAAAAATCTTACTGATGCCGAACTGGCTTTCAAAAAAGCTGCCAAGCTTAAAGTGAAAGTGATCACTTTTTTAGGATGCTTGGGCGGCGATAGAGTTGATCATCTTTTAGGTGGCTTAGGATTGCTAGGTAAATGTGCCACACTAAAAATTGCTGCCGACATCAAAGATGATTATCAAATTATTACGTTACTAAAAAAACCCACAATTATTTGCGGGAAAGTTGGTGCTAGCTTTTCCCTCCAAGCATATGGTGGGGCGGTAAAAAACCTAAGCATTAGTGGCGCTAAATATAATCTCAAAAATTATCTGTTACAAATGGGAGATGCATTAACCTTGTCGAATGAGTTTTGTGGCAAAAAGGTAAAAATAAATTTCAAATCCGGCAAACTACTTTTATGGAGATTTTGTAATTCTAAAACAAAGTAGTTGTGATTGTAGGAAGAACGTTTAATCCCCAAGAGCACAAATACTGCTACGAACGTTTAATTTAATGCATCTAAAACGTTCGTAGACAGTTATATGCCAATAGTTATGCCTTTACCGCTGCCATATCAGCGTATAATTTCCAGCGGCGTTTAACATCCTCTTGTAATCGCTGTAATAGCTCTTCAGCATGCTCGGGGTGTGCAGTGACCAGGCTTTTAAAGCGTGGTTCATTATAAACGTAATCACGCACAGCAACCGTCGGCTCTTTCGAGTCTAGCTGTAAAGGATTTAGCCCTTCCTTAATCCTATCTGGATGATAGCGATATAGTGGCCAAAAACCGCTATTAACTGCTAGTTTTTGTTGATTTACACCTTTGCGCAAGTTGTAGCCATGAGCAATACAATGGCTATAAGCAATAACCAATGATGGCCCTTTATAGTTTTCAGCTTCAATTAATGCCTTAATGGCCTGGGTAGGATTAGCACCAAGAGAAATTTGCGCAACATACACGCTATTATAAGCCATAGCGATCATCCCAAGGTCCTTACGCGCAATCGGCTTACCTGAGGTTGCAAACTTAGCCACAGCACCACGCGGTGTAGACTTGGAAGCTTGTCCCCCAGTATTGGAATAGACTTCGGTATCCAAAACTAAAATATTAACATCGCGATCGGCGGCTAGTACATGATCTAACCCGCCATAACCAATATCGTAAGCCCAACCATCACCACCAATAATCCATACACTGCGCTTAATCAAATGTTCGATTAATACTAACAAATGCTTGGCGCGCGTATCCTCTCCTGATATCGCTTCAAGTTTGGTTTTTAGTTCAGCAATTAAACGACGTTGACTGAAAATATCTTTTTCATTAACTCCTTGCATACCTTGGATAATTCCTTGTACCAATTCATCGCCAATCTTGCCTGAAAACTCTTTGAGCAACTCTACGGCTAATTCTTGTTGCTTGTCCTCAGATAAGCGAAAACCATAACCAAACTCGGCGTTATCTTCAAATAATGAGTTAGCCCAAGCTGGTCCACGACCGTTGGCATCAAAAGTCCAAGGTGTGGTTGGTAAATTACCACCATAAATCGAAGAACACCCGGTAGCATTAGCAACCAACATACGCTCACCGAAAAGTTGGCTAATTAATTTAACATAAGGGGTTTCTCCGCAACCAGCGCATGCACTAGAAAATTCAAAATATGGCTGTAAATATTGGGCTCCACGAACGCTACCGCCATCAATACTTTGTTTGTCGGCGTAAGCGATACTTTCAAAAAACTCAATATTTTTCCGTTCAGCTTCTAAGCGAGGGGATTTTGGCGTAACCATCATCGCATGAATTGCTTTATTTTCTTTATTTACTGCTGGGCATACTTCTTGGCACAAACCACAGCCGGTACAATCTTCGACATAAACTTGTAATCTAAACTGATCATTTGCGAACTCTTTGGCGCGACACTTTGCAGTTTTAAATGTGGCAGGAGCGCTCTGCAAACTATCTGGATTAAAGTGTTTTGCCCGAATAGCACTATGAGGACAAATAAGACTACATTGTCCACATTGAATACACATGTCAGGGTTCCACTCAGCAACATCAGCAGAGACATTGCGTTTTTCCCATTTGGTGGTGCCTGTCGGATAAGTACCATCATTCGGTAAGGCGCTTACCGGAAGTTCATCGCCTTTGTCGGCCATAATGGTGGCAATAAAGTTTCTAGTAAATTCTGGTGCCTTACTGCTTACAATCGGTATGATATCATGTGCTTTTTCAGGCACCTTATCGAGTAGCTTTACTTCAAATAAATTTGCTAGGGTTTGGTCAACTGCAGCAAAATTTTGCTTTACTACCTCTTCACCTTTTCTCTTGTAAGTTTTGACGATAGTTTCTTTAATTTTAGCAATCGCCTCTTCTCGTGGCAAAATACCAGAAATAGCAAAAAAGCACGTTTGCATGATGGTGTTAATTCTACTGCCCATGCCGGTTGCAGTAGCAACTTTATAGGCGTCAATAACATAGAATTTTAACTTTTTAGCAATAATTGTCTCAGCAATAACTTTTGGTAGGTGATCCCAAACTTCGTTAGGACCAAATGGACTATTTAGTAAGAAAGTAGCGCCGTTTGTTGCACAATCTAAGATGTTACCAATCTCAATAAAATTAAATTGATGACAACCAATAAAATCAGCGGTTGTAATTAAATAAGGCGCAGTTATTGGCTCAGGAGAAAATCGTAAATGCGACGTAGTCTTTGACCCCGATTTTTTTGAGTCATAAACGAAGTAACCTTGAACATATAAATTTGTCTCTTTGCCTATGATTTTTATAGTGTTTTTATTTGCACCAACTGTGCCATCAGAGCCCAAACCATAGAAAATCGAACATTTTTGCTTAGGGTTGTCATAAGTAAAGTTAGGATCATAATCAATGCTGCTATTGGTTAGATCATCCTTAATACCAACGGTAAAATGATTTTTAGGTTTATCCTGCTTCAAAAGATCAAAGACACCTTTTGCCATTGCTGGGGTGAATTCCTTAGATGCAAGACCGTAACGACCACCGATAACTTTAAGTTGTTTATTAGACTCAGCTAAGGCAGTAAGAACATCTTGATATAATGGTTCACCTAAAGAACCAGGTTCTTTAGTGCGATCTAATACCGCTATAGCACGTACTGTGCTGGGCAAAATCTGAATAAAACGGTCGATAGAAAACGGTCGGTATAAATATACCTGCACTACCCCAACCTTCTCACCTTGACTATTTAGTTTTTCAACCGCTTGTATTACAGTCTTTGCCGCAGAACCGATAATAATTATTACACGTTCAGCTGCTGCATCCCCATAATAACGCATTAAAGAATATTTCCTGCCAGTAAGCTTGGCAAACCTATCCATATACTTTTCAACAATCGCTGGTACCTTTAGATAAAAAGGATTGACAGTTTCACGTCCTTGAAAATACACATCAGGGTTTTGGGCGGTACCACGAATACAAGGATGCTCAGGACTTAATGCGCGTTTACGATGCGCAAGCACTAGATCTTCGTCAATCATTGCGCGTATTTGTTCATCGGTTATCCCTTCAATCTTATTAATTTCGTGGCTAACACGAAAACCTTCAAAAAAATGAACAAAAGGAACCCTTGCTTCTAAGGTTGCAGCATGCGCAATCAATGCCATATCGTGGGCTTCTTGAACACCACCTGAAGCAAGCATAACAAAACCAGTATCACGGATCGCCATAACATCACTGTGATCGCCAAAAATTGATAAGCCTTGTGCCGCCAGGGATCTAGACGTTACATGAAAAACAGTTGGGGTTAATTCTCCAGCTATTTTATACATGTTAGGAATCATTAAAAGCAACCCTTGTGATGCCGTATAAGTTGTCGCAAGCGCTCCCGTTTGTAACGCCCCATGTAATGCCGCCACGGCACCACCTTCACTTTGCATCTCAATAACTTTTGGCACCGTCTGCCAAATATTTTTTACGCCATCTGCTGCCCATTGATCAGCCAGTTCGCCCATGGTGGTTGATGGAGTAATAGGATAAATAGCATTAACTTCTGTTACTCGATAGGCAACATGCGCTACTGCTTCGTTGCCATCCATTATTTTCATATTTGAACTCATAACAACCCCCTAATTTTTTATCAAATTTAAATGTAATTACTTTCCCCTTGTCATCTCGAAAGCTGTAAGTTTGCCGCGGGATAGCAGGAGAAAAATAATAACGTATCTATGATCTATGAAGACCGTCGCTCTATCAAGGACATTGCACCACAAGGACAAACCTTGACACATTTGCCACAACCGATACACCTCTCAGTATTAATCTCGGTAACTATGCCGTCAATCTCAGAATGAGAAATAACTTTTACTGGACAGACTGCGTAACATTTACCACAACCCAAACAATTGCCACAAGAAAAACATCTCTCACTTTCATAAATAATATCACTTTCGGTGTTACCTTGTAAAACTTCAGTAAACGATTTTAATCTAACTTCAGGATCAAGTAGTCGCTCTTTAGTCTTGGTCGATTTTGCACTGTTAATATGTAACCTATCAGTCTGGATTAATTCTGAGAATGGCGGCTCACTAAATACTGTATCGTGCAAATAAGCATTGATATGGGATGCGGCACGCTTACCATGACCAACCGCTATCGTTACACTGCGTTCATAAGGAGTAACATCGCCGCCAGCAAAAATTCCCGGATAACCAGTCATAAAGAAATTATCAATACTTATGACACCATTTGGTTGTATTTCTATTTCAGGAATTTTACGTAAAAATTCAGAATCTGGATTTTGATTCAAGGCGAAAACTAAAGCATCAACATCCATGGTCTCAGTTTTACCAATACTTACCGACCGACCCTTCTGATCTAATTCATTGATGCTCATTGTTAACGTAGTACGATTTAAACTGGTAATCGTGCGCAAATAAATAAACTTAACCCCCTCAGATAAAGCATCAGCAATTTCACCAGAAAAAGCTGACATTTTTTCCCGAGTACGATGATAAATAACAGAAACATCGGCAACTCCTAACCGCTTAGCTGTACGAGCCACATCAATAGCCGTATTACCACCACCATAAACCGCTAGACGCGAACCAATATCGTGAATCGAACCTAAAGCTACACCACGTAAATAATCAATAGCATCAATAACCAAACAGTTGTTTTCGAGCTGAATGGCTAAACTTTTCCCAAGATGCGCCCCAATTGCTAAAAAAACCGCATCAAAAGCCCCATGTTTTTTTTCTTTAATGACATCTTCTACCCTACGGTTGCAAATAATTTTTACACCGATTTTTTTAAGCCGCTCGATTTCCCCAAATAATATTTCTTTCGGCAAGCGATAGGCAGGAATGCCAACCAAAGTCGTACCACCTGGTTTAGGAAAAGCTTCATAGATGGTAACATCATGCCCCTTACGACGCAGATGATAAGCAGCAGATAGCCCAGCTGGGCCGGCGCCTACAATTAAAACTTTCTTTTTGGTTTCGGCCGTAACTGCCGGAAAAGACCACTTTTCTGCTAATGCCAGATCACCTAAAAACCTTTCAATACAATGAACACTAACTGTGGCATCATATTGAATACGGTTACATCTGTTTTCACAGTAGCTGTAACATACACGCCCGTGAACAGCCGGAAAAGGATTGCTGGCAGTAACAACCTCCCAAGCTTCGCGGAATCTCTTTTTATTAGCTAAACTGATCCATGCTTGAATATTTTCACCGACAGGACATATGTTGTTACATGGTGGCAAACCTTTGGCGCAAACCGCAATTTTCTTAGACTTACAACTAGAAACCGCATTCATTCTAAAAATCACCCAAGTTTACAGTAACTTACAAACAATCATAGTAACAAAAACAAATAAAGTATAAAAATATCTTTGAAAAACTACGAAAGAATTCGTAGAACTATGTTGTAGGCATATCCACTGATAAAAGTTAAAAACTTGCTTTACAATAACAGCAACATTATATTGTTTTATTGAATGTAAGTTAACTCAAATCTAACAAAATAACAAGAAAAAAGAGGCGCTATGACAGATTGTATTTTTTGTAGAATTGCAAATGGTACATTACCAGCAAATATTGTTTACCAAGACAAAAAAATAATCGCCTTTGATGATGTTTGTCCCAAAGCTCCAATACACAAATTAATTATACCACGCAAACACATTGCTACCTTGAACGATCTTACTGTCGCAGACAAGGGATTAATTGATGACATGGTCGTTGTTGCACAACAATTAGCGGCTGAACTTAACGTCGATAAAAGTGGTTATCGAGTACTTATTAATTGTAATTCCGATGGAGGACAAGTTATTTATCACTTACATCTGCATCTTTTAGGCGGAAAAAAATTAATGCGCTAAGCATCAAACTCCTTTTGCAATAAAACTCTGCACTTAAAACCCCGAACCCATCCCCGAGATGAGGTCAGGGATGGGGTTAGCCCTAAATCGTGTTTTAATGTAACACGATGAAGTTGTAGAAGTAAAATTATGGTGTATAGGTGTATATAAGTACGCGTATTACCTGGTATTGGTTACGAAGTGCCGACATAAAATATTTAACGAGGATAAATTATGAATATAAAAAAACAATCATCTGTTATTATATTTAAAATATTAATATTAATTTTTATCCAACTCCCCTTAGCTGAAGGGGCCCAAATAACCACCACCCAAAATGAAAAAGAATTGCCTGATACAAAAGTAGTGATGTTTCATGAGATAGGTTGTTGTCCCAACCAACAGTTAGAAAAACAACTTTTAACTTTTAATGATTTATCTATTTGTACAAATGGCAAAACAAAATTTACACTTGCTCCCCATTTTCAAGATGATTATTTATATGTCGGAATTAAACAAGGAATCTACCACGCCCATCATGGAGGGACCGGTTGGATTAAAATTAACAATGGACCACTGAACGATATACCAAATGTTTTACAACCTTATAAAGGCTACTTATATGCAGGAGGGCAAGGAATTTTTAGGTCTAATGATAATGGGGCGAGTTGGCAGCAGATTGATGATGAGTTAATCAATGTAAATACCCTATGTGTACATGAGGGCTATTTATATGCAGGCTTTGACTTTAAAGGAGTTTACGTAACTACGGATGGAGAAAAGTGGCTGCCAGTTAATAAGAACTTGCGGTTCAAGCACTTATCTGCGGTTGCCTTTTCTGTAATAACCTTACACTCTCATGAGGGTTTTTTATATGCGGGTACTTATGGTAATGGGATTTTTAAAACCAACGATGGGGGAAAAAATTGGATACCGGTGGATAATAATCTAGCGCATCAAGGACAAGATATGCACAAATATACAGTTTTAGCTTTGCAATCATATAACGGTTTTTTATATGCTAGCATCGAAAAACAAGGCATTTTTAAAACGAAAGACGGAGGAAAGAGTTGGTCAAAAGTTGATCTTGGAGTTAAAAATCTAAATATAAGTGCTTTATATTCATATGACAATTTTCTGTATGCAAAAGATCATGATGTGCTTCTACAAACCAGTGATGGTGAAAATTGGATACAATCAAGTAATGTTATTATCAATGATAATGTATACGATCTTCATTTATATAATGGATATCTATTTGCAGGAACTTTATATGGGATTTTTAGAACGAAAGAGCCGATAGAAATGGAAATATTATAGGGGTCCATTTTTAGGTTTTAGAAGTTTTAGTAATATTAGCTATTTCATAGTTAATAAATGTTAATATGGCAGCATTGGGTATGGGGCAAATATCTCCTGAATATATGGAACCAAAAGCCGAATTTGCTGTCGCAGACGACTTACTGCCACTAGCATATAATGCATCAAGTTGAACGAGAGTGTTTGCAACTGTGAACATCTTAGCAAATTTAATATTACTCTCAATATCCATTTGAATCTTTTTTTCAGAAGCGTGCATAAAATAATCAATAACTATTTCTATTTCTCGAGCAAAATTCTCTTCTGTTTTTTTCTCATCAACATATTTAAATTCTCCATCCCTTTCCATAGATCCTTCTTTTATCGCAATATCAAATTTATGAAATGTTTCTGGATTAGATAAACTTATTGGCCCTGGTAATGCAGCAGTAATAACCGTTTGTCCGGCAGCTTGCCCTTCAAGAAGTACTACCCCAGCAGTTTCTCTATTTGAAGTTAATAAGCATATATCAGCTCCCCCTCTTATTAAGCTACCAACAAGCTTTTGATCATTAGGATTATCCAAAACAAGAACCTCCGGGTAAAATCGCCTTATCCTATATATAAATGATTCATCTCCATAACCCATAATAACAAGATATGCTCCCTTTTCCTTTGCAACCTTAGCAGCTACTTCTAAACGTTCATATGCTTTTTCTTTACTTAAACGTCCCACAAATAACATCATGGTTTTATTAGGGTTAAAATATTTGCTTTTATAAGGTGAGTGTAGTTTTTTTGTTTCCCCTGTTTCTAAGCTAGACAGAACCTGTTTTAATGCCTCTTTGAAAAGCTGTTTTTGTTTGCATAAGTTTAAATTTTCAATGGAATCAGGAAATGATTTTAATACTTCAGGAAAATTCTTTTTGGCATCTTCCCAGTTTTTTGCCAGTGAAAATTTATCATATATGATCCCATTAGCCGCTATATGTGCTTTATTTAGATTAACGCATTTACTTTCAGGGTAAAAGCGATCAGCATTAATATCATCTCGTAATTCTTCGAGCGAGCCTTGGCTTACCATATGTATACAGTCAGCAGCTTCAACACCAATGCAAATAGGATATGGTCTATCTTCTAAATTAGTTACTACTACATTAAGGCCGTGTAAAGATTTTACTAAAGCTGGGTATGGTTGTTTATAGTGATAATAAGCCAACAAGTTCCTAATTACTTGTAATTCATCACCAAAGTGGTGTGAGTGAACGATTTTTATGTCATCTTTTAAGATGGTACTTGCTGCAACTTCAGCAAATAAATGTGCCATGTAGTAACTTTTTTTATGAGCTATTTTAAATAAGATTCTATCAAGGGTCCAATTTTCTCCTGCGATCACCTCTGTAAGTAATTTCTTTCTGTCTTCATATAATTTATCTAATTTAGATTAGATGATTCGATTAAATTATTTTTAATATCTAAATATGATGCTTCACCATATGCTAATGAACCATTATACCAACGCTCAATAGGAGCTGTTGTTTCAAATGATTCATCTTGTAGTCTATTTAATATGGCACTGGAGACTTCTTTGATTTGGGTATCAATGTTTAGTAAATTATAATAACTTTCTTTTATTTTTTTATGAGCGTGTTTAATTGTTACGTTTTCTTGTTGCCACATATCCAACGCTGTTAAAGTAGCAGTATTACTTAAAATATACGGATTAGTTCTGTCTTTTATTTTTGTAAGATATGCAAACTCCCCAGTAGGTTTTATGGCTTTTAATCTAACAGTATGTTTATTTGGCAAAGCAATCCTATACTCATATACAAGGGCTTCAATACGTGAAGTGCCAACGAACGCTGTAATATTTTTAGGCGACCCTACACTTTCACTAATAGATAAAAAATCATAAGCTGGGGTCGCGTCATCGTTTTGAAATAACGGTAGGATAACTGTAACATCACGACCTTGCTCTGCTTGCAAAGCCACTATTTCATTTACAACTGCTCCTAAGCCACCAGCTTTAGCTTCTAAAAATTCTGTAGTAATGTGTATAATGCTTGGTTTTTTAGAAATTTTTTTTTCTTGCGAAAAGACAGAACTTGCAGTTTTTAAGTCTTTATTTAAAAAGTTTAATTGACTAAAAATAAATATAATGGCAGGAAAAAAAACAGGTGTTAAAATAAATAACAATGTCCTTTTGCTTTTTAAGGTTTTTTTTGAAAACGCGAATATGTTTGTTATACCAGTTAATATATTTTCCATTTTTTGTTTCTTCCATTAAATACATTATTTTATATAACTTACGCTTTCTTTCAGGATTATTTGTAGCATAACAAAATATAAAAATAATTTAAGACCAAGGAGGAAAGCGTCTTTCAAAGATGGTTATACTTATGTAAAACTATCAGGAATAAATAAAAAGCCACAATCTTTCTCAACACAATATCCTAACATTTCCTTTCTAAGCCTTTACTTAAATAACTCAAATTTTTGTCTTCGTCTGGGGTATGGACTCCAGGCTAGCCCAAGGGCGAGACCTGTGTCTCTTCACCTTGGTAATAATCCCCCCTTGCCGAAGCAAGCTTCGAGGAAGTTCAAATTATACCATAAATTAATATAGCGGCAATTCTTTCCTCATTACCCGGCTTGGCCTGGCAATAAAGAGTTTTATTCAACAATGTCAATTATTACTCTTTTTCTTTTATGAAAATGGCCTGCCTCAACGAAAAAATATATTTTTTTACCTCTGGCACTTCATCAGCAGTAATCAGAGCAAAAAAAGTTATGGCAGTATATATGGCGCTAAAGAAAAATATGCTCCACCTCACCCATCCCCAATCACTAAGAGGACTCCAAATACTATAAAACACAAAACCAAAAATTACTGTGTTGAGTAATAACCTAACCTTTTTGTTATCTTTTTCACGATTTTGATTTATATCATGCTCTAACATACTTACCACATAAAGCAAAGAATTGACCTTATATTTCATGGCAGTATTAATAAAATTTACCCATTTAGCGGTTTGGAGAGATTCTTGTTGTAAAAGAAAATTATCGTTTTTGATAAATTTTTTAAATATGCTGGTGGTGGCTGATAACAATATAATTCCTATGAATATAAAAAAGAGCACAACCAAAAGCAATCGCCACATTTGGTTAATTATGGCATTTGGCACAAAAAAACCTACAATCACCGACAAGGTTAGGATTAAAACCGCCAAAAAAACCATCAAACCAAACACTGAAGCCCCAGTCAAGGATCGACAAGTGCGCGCCCAACCAAATACCCCTGCACTCTTCCTATGCTGCTTAATATCCATTAATATAGCGCTAATTTCTACCTCATCAATTAAGCTAACCTTAGTATTTACCATGTTTATCTCAGAGTTCATTTTTTGTTCCTTACCATGTTTTAATGGGGCGCAAGCTGTTGTACAGTTCTTATCTAGTGCTGGTTTTTTTTCGTTCAATTGCTATATGCGCTGCCATCAATTCTCCGGGATTGGTTTGCGCTGCAAGTAAAGAAAGCTCACCACATAAAACTGTAGCCGCAGCAATCTCTGCCAAACACCTAGCATTAAACTCACCGTCATTTGTTTTTAGACAATTAATAACCGCTAAATTATTTTTGATCGACTCAAACTCTTTAGTGCCACCAACCGCCCCAATAATAATGTTAGGTAAAGTTACTGAAAAATATAGGTTACTTTGCTGGACTGCAGCGTACGTAAAACCTTGAGAACCTTCGACGATATTAGCGACATCTTGTCCAAGAGCTAGATAGAACCCCAGAAGCATATTAGCAAAATGAGCATTAGCGGTTCTAATACCACCAGAAATTATTGAACCAATAAGATTTTTCTTGATATTTAAAGCAACTATTTTTTCCGGCGTAGTACGTAATTCTCTTTCGCAAATCTCACGGGAAATTATCACCTCCGCAATTACATATTTCCCCCGTCCTAAAATGCCGTTTACTGCCGAGTTTTTTTTATCTACACAATAGTTGCCAGAAATAGATACGTAGTTTAATTTTGTATATTTAGCCAGTAACCATTGCTGGATCTTTTCTGAGGCTAGTGTTGCCATGTTATGGCCTGCTGCTCCTCCAGTGGTAAAAATAAAGCGCAAATAAAGCAAGTTACCTACTATCTGACTATGCCAATCCTTAAGTTTAGTAAAGCGGCTAGTTGCGGCAACTACCTTTTCCAATTCATGGCGATGAGAATTTAAATTGTTTACCACTTCTAATAAGGTGGTAGCATTTTCTGCTTCTAGCAAAATGGAACGGGTCATGCAATCTTGAATTATTACCGTTTTTATACCACCAGATTTTTTGGTTACCCGCGCACCACGATTAACTGAAAACCAAAGAGGTGATTCAAAAGTAGCAAGTGGTACTTTAACCTCTCCAGTAAATTCTATGCTATTTATTTTAATAGGTCCAACCACTCTTGTCGGCACAGCTGTTTGCATTTTTGGTACCCCTACCTTACCACTTGATAAAAAACTTCCCCCTTTTTAACCATACCAAGCTCACCCCGCGCACGATTTTCGATAGCTTCACTGCTATTTTTTAAGGCATTAATTTCTTCTGCTAGATTCTCGTTACCCTTTAAAAGGGTTGCATTTTTAGCTTGTTGCCTACTAATCTCACTTTTCAAACGAAAGGCCTGCATCAACCCATTTTTGCCAAACAAAAATTGATATTGCAAAGCTACCAACACCATTACAAGCACTACAATTGTTACCTTTATACCCTTAAAACTACTCCAAAGGTTGGGCATATACTCCTCGTCAATATGTCATTCTCATGTTATTGATTTTGCTATTTTGGATTTTTCTCTACTACCATTCTACTACATGCGGCGGGAGAAATAGAAAAGATCAGTTATTAACAAAAAACATGAGCGGAGTCCAAACTCTCCGCTCATGTCGATAATAACAACTTGGTTTTGTTACCTATTTAAAACTTCTTGGGAAAGCTTTTTTGCCAATATAGCTTCCCTTTGGTCCTAACCACTCAGCAATTCGAATCAAGTGATTATATTTAGATACGCGATCACTGCGACAAAGTGAACCAGTCTTGATTTGCCCAGTTGACTCAGCTACCACCAAGTCTGCGATAAATGGGTCCTCAGTCTCACCCGAACGATGAGAAATCACTGCAGTATAACCAGCATTTTTTGCCATTCTAATTGCTTCTAAGGTTTCAGTAACTGTACCGATTTGATTGAGCTTAATTAAAATAGAATTACAAATGCCAGCTTCGATACCTTTGTTGAAGATCTTGGTGTTAGTAACAAAGACATCGTCACCAACGATTTGGATTTTGTTGCCAAGCTTTTCAGTCATCAACTTCCAACCTTCCCAATCACCTTCAGCCAAACCATCTTCGATAGTGATTAATGCTGGATACTTATCAACCCAACTAGCTAAGTAATCAACAAATTCTGCAGAGGTATATTTCTTGTTTTCTGAAGCCAAATTGTAAACACCATTCTCATAAAGTTCAGACGCAGCTACATCTAAACCCAAACAAATATCGCTACCTAATTTAAATCCAGCTTTCTCAATAGCGGTACAAATTGCTTCTAAAGCCTCTTCATTAGAACGAAGATTTGGTGCAAATCCACCTTCGTCACCAACCGCAACACTAAGCCCCTTCCCTTTCAAAACTTTCTTTAAGTTATGAAATACTTCAGCACCATAGCGTATAGCTTCTGCCATGTTCGGCGCACCAACCGGTAGGATCATGAACTCTTGTACATCAACATTATTATCAGCGTGGGCACCACCATTGATTACATTCATCATTGGTACTGGCAAAGAAAATGGTCCTTCACCACCTAAGTAGCGGTAAAGCTCCAAACCTGCCTCTTTGGCTGCAGCACGAGCAATAGCCATCGATACCGCTAAAATTGCATTGGCACCGAACTTGCTTTTGTTTTCAGTACCATCAAGTTTAATCATAAGACTATCAAGTTCACCCTGTTTTGTAGGGTCGGCACCAATTAAAGCGTCACGGATCTCTTTGTTGACATGCCCTACTGCTTTTAGCACCCCTTTGCCTAAATAGCGCTTGGCATCGTCATCACGAAGCTCTAAGGCTTCTCTTGAGCCAGTTGACGCACCTGAGGGTACGCACCCACGACCAACTACTCCTGAAGAAAGGATTACATCTGCTTCTACTGTAGGATTACCTCGTGAGTCTAAAACTTCACGCCCTTTAATATCAACAATTGTTGCTGCCATAACTAACCCCCATTTTTATATGTTATACCAGATGACTTGAATCAAAAGCGAAACGATTCATTGTGGCCAAAATAGACCAGAATCAAGCTTAAGGCAAGTTTTTTTATCTATGAATAAAAAGCGAATGAGTCAATAAAACTTGCAGTTCAAGGCACGGATTTAACCGCTTGATCAATCCGCTGTAATGTTATGAGTAAAGACTCTATTTGCGATAGTGGTAACATATTTGGCCCATCACAAAGCGCTTTATCTGGATTAGGGTGAGTTTCAATAAATAATCCAGCGATGCCGACTGCTATAGCTGCACGCGCTAGGGTTGGAATAAATTCACGGCGTCCACCTGTTGAAGTACCCGTCGACCCTGGAGATTGTACAGAATGACCAGCGTCAAAAACTACGGGACAACCAGTTTCTTTTAAAATCTCTAGTGAACACATATCCACAATTAAATTGTGGTAACCAAAAGTTGTACCTCGTTCACAAACCATAATCTGTTCGTTACCACCAGACTTTGCTTTTTCAACTACATTCTTCATCTCCCAAGGGGAAAGAAACTGTCCTTTCTTTATATTTACTGGCATGTTTAATGAGGTGACTTTTTTGATAAAACCAGTTTGTCGACATAAAAATGCTGGGGTTTGTAAAACATCAACCACTTTAGCCACTTCCTCATATGTGGTATATTCATGAACGTCGGTCAAGATGGGAACTTTAATCTCTTCTTTAACTTTACGTAAGATTCTGAGTCCTTCGCTGAATTCTGGTCCAGCATAACCATGTAATGAACTGCGATTAGCTTTTTCAAAAGATGTCTTATAAATAAAATTGATTTTTAATCGTGAGGTAACCTCCTTTAAAAAGGCTGCCGACTCCAGGGCAAGCTTTTCACTTTCAATCACGCAAGGGCCAGCAATAAGAAAAAATGGTAGATCATTGTTTACCTCAAAACCACATAATTTCATATATCTCTCCTGAAAATCAGTATATATCTCTATAAAAAAGTTACTCCCGTGGCCCTACTTCTTCTTTAGGCCAAGACTTTACCAATATATTTACCAAAGTCATTAGTGGAATAGCAAAAAATACTCCCCAAAATCCAAACAAATTACCAAAAATCAACACCGCTAAAATAATAGCTAGTGGATGTAAATTCATTGCTTCAGAAAATAAAAGCGGTACCAAGAGGTTAGCATCTAAGATGCTAATTATAGTGTACACCAACATCAAATAGAAAAAATGGCTTGAAACTCCCCACTGTATTACACCAATTATTACTATAGGTATAGTAACTACTACTACCCCAATATAAGGGACCACTACAGATAGACCAACTAATGACCCCAGAAGAATCGCATATCGCAGCCCTAAAAAACCAAAAGCAGTTGCACTCACTATCGCCACAATAACAATCTCAATGGCTTTACCATGAATATAGCTACGGATCTTATCCTGCAACTCATGCCATACACTATTTAATACCTGTCTTTTTCTGGGTAAAAAGTCGGTAAACCATCGAATGATATTCTCACCATCACGCAAAAAGAAAAATACTAGCAACGGCACTAATATTAGATAAATAATAACCGTAACTACACCAAACAACGAGACTACCGAAAAAGTAACTACCTCTTTGCCAAAGTTTGCCAAGTATTGAGTAATTATCGTTATCACTTGTTGCAACTGGCTAGTAGAAATCACTTCTGGGAATGCGTCATGGAGTTTAAACATTAAATCGTGACCACGATTTAATAGTGCTGGTATTTCAGAAACAAGAGCCACCAGTTCTTCCCAAAGCACTGGTAACAACCAAAAACAAGCTAACAAAAACAATCCCATAAAAAGGGAAAATACTGAAACTACCGCTAGCCCACGAGGAATATGCCACTTTTTTAGTCTTCTAACTATCCCAAAAAGTACATATGCTAAAACCACGCTAATAATGATAGGAGCTAAAATATGTCCCATTATCTTAAAAATAACCAAGGTCACCAGGAAAATAATTGTTAAAGCTATAGCCTCTGGGTGCGACAAATATCGATCAAGCCACTTCGACAAAATTCTATTCATAATCCAAGTACCATCTAATTACCAAATCTGATACTATATTCTAGCTTAATACTAACCAAACGAGAAATAGTTTTTAAATTATACATGTTAAACAAAAAGCCAATAATACATTTTTTCCTTTTACTTCTCTTGCTTTTAGGCAGTATCCAAATCAAAGCTGATGAATTGCCTAACTCACAACAAGGTGAAACATTCATTACGCTAAAAAGAGAAAAAGAGATGGGTAAGGAGTTTATGAAAGAGGTGCGGGCAGCTACCACCATCGTTAATGATGTGGTGATTAACGAGTATATTCAATCTTTAGGTGAGCGCCTAGCATCTAACGCCAATACCACAAGAAAAAACTTCCACTTTTTCGTAATTGATGACTCCACCTTTAACGCCTTTGCTGGCCCTAATGCCAATATCGGCATCCATAGCGGGACCATTATTGCCGTACATTCTGAAAGTGAACTAGCGGCAGTGATGGCCCATGAAATAGCTCACATAACTCAACACCACATAGAACGTTTAATGGAAAGTGCTAAGAATATGAAAATAGCCACCGCAGCCGGCATGGTCGCTGCTATGGTTATTGGTGAAGCAGCAAATAACAAAGCAACCACAGAACCTATCACCGGTAAAGTTAAAAACACCTCATCACGCATCGGAGAGCTGGCTACAGGGTTAGCTGTGGCATCGATAAGTGGTGCAGCACAATATATGATTAATTTCACCAGATCACATGAGGTTGAGGCTGACAATATCGGCATGAAGATTTTATACAAATCTGGCTTTGATCCCAAAGCCATGCCCACCATTTTTGAACGTATGCAACGTTTACATTACGACTATGCTGAAGTAACTCCAAAATTTTTGTTAACTCATCCTGTAACCAATGATCGTATTGCTGAAGCAAAAAATCGTATCAGCCAATATCAACTCCAACATTTTATAAACCCAGAATTATTCAACCTAATCCGTGCACGTACCTGGGCTTTAACTGCGAAAAATCAAAAAATCCCTCTTCACTACCCCCAGGGCTCTGCTGCCTCACAGTATGCTGCAGCGCTTAATCTCTATGAAAAATCAGACTTAACCGCCGCCATAAAAATAGCTACCAATTTGCAAAAAAATTACCCGCAGGAAGTTTTGTTTAACATGTTAATGGCACAATTAAAAATGGCAAACAAACAAACAACTGAGGCGCTGAATATTTTAAAAACATCTTTAGATAATCATGGAAATTACTATCCGCTGGTTATCCAATATGCGCAAACTCTACTTGCTGCCAAACATCCCCGAGAAGCTTGTAACTTCCTGAAAATAAAAACCAGAAAATATCAGGACGATACCAATCTTTACCATTTGTTGGCTCGGGCATACGCCCAAAACAACCAAGTTGCTGAGGCCTACCAAGCTAAAGCCCAAGCCTATGCCATCGAGGAATACAATCATCAAGCGATTGCTCTTTTACAACGGGCGCTAAAAATTCCTAAACTAAACACTACTGATCGTGATATTATCAATGCTAAAATTGAACAACTAAAAGAAATAGAAAAAAAATTATAACCACTCTCCTCTTGTCATCCCATAGTGGATAAAATATCTTTGCGGGATAACAAGAGGTAGAGCAGTGACAAAAATTTATTAACAACTTAATGAGGAATAGCATGACTAACTTTTTAGCTACCTACGGATTATTTTTGGCCAAGAGTTTAACTATATTAGTTGTAGTCTTAGCTACTTTCGGCGGCATTATTGCTATTGCCAGCAGAAATAAACAAAAAACCAAAGAAAAAATCGAGGTTACAAAGCTCAATCAAAAGTATGATGATCTGCAAGAGTTGTTAAACTACGAAACCTTAGAAAAAAGTGAGCTAAAGAAATTAAAAAAAGCAGCAAAACAAACCAAAAGTTTGCAAAAAAAATCCGGACAAAGTGATCTAACAACTAATCGGTCGAGAATCTTTGTTTTAGAGTTTGTTGGTGATATCCGCGCCTCAGCCGTTGAAAACTTGCGGGAAGCAATTACTGCAATTTTAACCGTAGCAACGCCGAAAGACGAAGTTTTAGTTAAGATAGAAAGTTCTGGTGGTACCGTCCACGGTTATGGTTTAGCTGCCTCTCAACTGAAACGGATTAGGGATCACAAAATCCCGCTTACCACTGCTGTCGATAAAATAGCGGCCAGTGGTGGTTATATGATGGCTTGCGTCGCTGACCGCATTATCGGTGCACCCTTTGCAATTATTGGTTCTATCGGGGTAATTTTTCAATTACCAAACTTCAATCGCTTGCTAAAAAAGCATGATATCGACTTTGAGCAGATTACGGCTGGACAATATAAACGCACCCTAACTCTGTTTGGTGAAAACACCAAAGAAGGCAGACATAAACTACAACAAGAAACGGAAGAAGTGCATACCTTATTTAAAAACTTTATTTCGCTTAACCGGCCAATAGTAGATATAGAAAAAGTCGCGACCGGGGAATATTGGTATGGAACTAAAGCACAAGAAGTACGTCTAGTAGATGACCTTATAACTAGCGACGACTATCTCTTATCGGCAAGAGACCGAAGTAATATATTTGTGGTTACCTATACCATTAAAAAATCCCTTACAGAACGTTTAGCAATTTCGGTACAATCCACTATCGCTAAAATATTTTCTTGGTAATTGCAATGGATCATTGTTGCTGTAAACAACACTCACCGTCAATACCTAAAAACACCGCGATTTATGCCGCAGGTTTTATTGCGGCATTTGGTCTCGTGGAGGCACTTGCTGGCTTATGGTCAGGATCGCTAACCTTACTAAGTGACGCTGGCCACATGTGGACTGACTCCCTAACTTTAACCTTTGCCGCTCTTGCCTCATGGATTAAAAAACGTCCGACCACCTCCAAACACACTTATGGCTTTGGCCGGATGGAAGTATTAGTCTCATGGATTAGTAGTATCTTATTGTTACTAGTAATAATTGGCATTGTCATTGAGGCAATTCATCGCCTACATCAACCCAACGTTATCCTTAGTAAGACGGTAATAGTTGTCGCGATTATCGGCCTGATAATAAATATCATAACTGCCTGGATCCTCCATCAAGGTGAAAAAACTATCAATACCAAGGCCGCCCTACTTCATGTTTTAAATGACCTATTTGGTTCAGTAACAGTACTGGCCTCCGGAATAATAATTTACTTCACTGGTTGGACGAAAATAGATGCTATACTCTCGTTTTTTATGTGCGGCTTAATTTTAGTTGCTACAATTAACCTCTTGCGTGAATCCATTTTAATCCTGATGGAAGGTACACCATCTAATATCGATTGTATTAAAGTTGAACAAATCATAAAAAATATTGCAGGCATACAAACTGTTCACGATCTTCACATTTGGACTCTAACTTCAGGTATGGTATTACTAACGGTGCACGTTGTGGTAAATGATCACGAACCATGGTCACAAATCATCGATAACTTACGTGCCATTATCCAAAAAGAGTTTGGTATTACTCATACTACTATTCAAATTGAAACTCCCAACCAAACTGTGCCATGTGTTGATTGTGGGAAAATATAATGATAAAAAACTAAACATGCGAAAGCATGAAATTTATTTTACGAGGAGTATATATGCATCCATTAATAAATATAGCTACTAAAGCCATCCGTAACGCCAGTAAAATCATTTTACGCGCTGTTGATCGTTTAGATACCATCAGCATTAGCGAAAAAGGGCATAATGATTTCGTTACCGATATCGATACATTTGCCGAACAAGAAATTATTCGCACTATTCATGAATCGTATCCCGATCATGCAGTTCTTGGCGAGGAAAGTGGAGCCAGCGGTGCTAGTGACTATACTTGGATTATCGATCCAATTGATGGCACACTTAACTTTATGCATGGCTACCCCCATTTTTGTATTTCTATTGGCGTAAAATACAAAGATAGGATGGAACATGGTGTAATTTACGACCCCTTGCGCCAAGAGTTGTTTATAGCAACTTATGGTGCCGGAGCATTTCTTAATGATCGTAGAATTCGTGTAGCCCCGCAAAAACAACTCATGGGATCTTTAATTGCTACTTGTTTTGGCCATAAAAATAACCGCAACTTAGAAAACTATTTAAAAATTTTAGCAACCATTTCTCCACAAACCGCTGGCTTTCGTCGCAGCGGTTCTTCAGCCCTCGACCTTGCCTATGTTGCTTGCGGTCGAGTTGACGGTGTTTGCGCTATAAGTCTTTCAGAGTGGGATATCGCGGCAGGAACTTTAATAATTCAAGAAGCTGGGGGAATCGTTACCGATTTTGCCGGCGAAAATAGTTATTTAACTTCGGGCAATGTAATCGCTGGCAATCCAAATATTTCACAAGCACTTTTACAAGTTATACAGAAAAAAATTTCAGTATAATAAGAGCGTTGTTGACTAAATAAATCTCGCCATTGCAAGAAGCGGGTGAAACGAGCGGCGAGCAATCCAAAAATTAAAAACTTGGATTGCATTTTTTATAAAGAATGCTCTTCGCAATGATAATTCCGCGAATGCTTGTCATGAGGGCGCGAAGAAAATTTATTTTTTTTTTGTGCTCACCAATGTGTTTAGTATTTTTTTGTCCATTTGTCACCATTTGTTTATTGCTTGCAAATGGTGACAGGTTTAGCATATCCTGCAACTTACGGTTTTAGGTTTATTAACATTATATGGCAGAAAAAAACTATCGATAAAATAACTTAGTCGCATATATAATTAAATGGCCGGATCGCCATACGCAGTGCCCGTGTTAATGACAACAGGAAACCAACTATATGATATATAAGTTGATTTTAATAATTATTATGCTATCTACATTAGCCATAGCGTTCTTTTATTTAGAGCAATCATCAAGGCAGGCAAACCATAAGCTAAATCTATTAATGCGGTCTGAATCAGGTTCTAGCTTCACTAGCCGGGTAAAAATAAAAAATCTTACCGACAAGCGTAAAATGTTGGTGTCCGCGTTAAATGTCGAAGGCATAAACAATCAAGCCGTACTTAAGGCTATCCGAAAAATACCGCGACATGAATTTGTTGATAAAGAATTAGAAGAATACGCCTATGATAATAGGCCTTTACCGATCAAGCACGATCAAACCATATCGCAGCCATACATAGTTGCTTATATGGTACAAGCAGCCAACTTAAATAGTAATTCGCGAGTACTAGAAATTGGTACTGGCTCAGGCTATATGACTGCCATACTGGCAGAGATATGTCGAGAGGTATTTACTATCGAAATAAGAGAGGAACTAGCCCGCGATGCCACTAGTTTATTAAAAACATTTGGCTATAAAAATATTAGTTTTAAAATTGGGGATGGTAATGAGGGATGGCCCGAGGCTGCTCCATTTGATGCTATTATTGCTTCCGCTACGGCTAAAAAGATTCCTCCGGCTCTCATACAACAATTGACCATAGGCGGCACTATGATTATACCACTACTAAAAGCTACGGGAGAGCAAGTGTTAACACAGATTATTAAAGTCTCTCATGATAACTATAACAGCATAGATTTGCTAGATGTCAGATTTGTACCGATGGTAAAAAAAGGGTAACCGTTCAGAATGCCAATTTTTATTTCACTTTGTCTAGCGCTTCTAGCTTGACGAGCTTGGTTCGGGTAATGCTCCCCAAAAAAAATATACTTGACAACTTTTTTATAGCTCATCGTGGGATTTATAAGTTTTATTATCATCTGTTATTTTTAAATAGGAAGGATCATGGGAGATAATAAAATCTGGAACAAATGACATAAAATCATCATGGTAATAAAAAAGATCTTTTGCAATTAATTTATCATACAATGACTTATCTCCATTATATTTTTGATAATTATAAGTATTATTATAAGTTGTTTGTAATTTATTAGGATTTTTTGATACAAATTGGGAAATATATTGACATACATTGCTAGGGCTTTTTCCTTTATCAAGCAAACTATGATATGCTAAACCTATATCATAATTTGGATCCAACTCTCTTTTTTGAATCATAATATCACGCAATGCTCTACCGCCAGCCTCATTAGTTGGACACATTAAGTAAGATTGTTTCATATCACGTAACAAGTGTTCAGCATTCAAGTTATGACCGGTAATATCGTTTGTATAAATATAATTACCATTTTTATCTAGCCGATTAAAAGGTATTCCTTCCAATAACATATATCCATTAGGCTTTGTTAATTCAAACAACTGTAAGAAAGTTCCTAAGGGATCAGCGAGGTGCCTTAAGGTCCATTGAGATACTATTAGATCTATTTTGCCATTTAAATGCATTTTCCTTGCCGCAAAAGCTTCTATAATATTTTCTGTTTTAAAACGCCCTAGCTTATAGATTATAAAGTTATTTTCTATATTTACCTGATCTTTTCCTTCGGCGTTTAATCCTATAATATGATATTTTTTATCAGCAGGAACATTAGGGTTATTTTTTAAAAAATCGTGTATATTGTCAACCCATTGAAATTTACCAGCGCCCACATCTATAAAATAAAACTCTTTTTGTTCGGCCGGAGCAGAATGAATTATATCCATGATAAGTTTTTCATCATCAACAAGGCACATATAATATTTGCCTTCCGGGCCATTTATGAGCCACATGCTTTTCTCCTCGTCTGCTAATTCATTAAATAATTCATCAGCTTTTGCTTGAATCTCAGGAAGTCGGTCTTTGTAACTCAGTTCGTTAGCTCTTGCACTAATTGTACTTAATAAGAGTAGAGCACTTATGATAGCAGTAAATATTAAGTATAATTTTTTTTATTAAACACTATCTTACCTCTTTTTTTACAACCTGATATTCTCTATCCTTAGACGAAGCCTAAAAATCAGACCATTTCGCGGCAACTTAAAAGCCCTCTAGGTCAGCTTAACTGTGATAAAATCTAGCCCTATTTAATAAGCCTTCCATAGTTTAAGCACGTATGCTAGCTGCCATACTACGTATGGTAGCGCCTCTAAATTTACAAATATTGTTATAGTCAGTTCCATAGGAGCAAAATGCCTCTCCAGCCCAGGTTAAGCTACGTTTTGTGCGGTGTCGGCCTGGGGGTTAATAGGCAAATTTTAAACTCGTTATTGTTATAGCAAATCACAAGCTAAACATGACAAACATTTTATAAGTTCAGAAGCGTTATTAGCAATTAAATCTGGTTTAGCGGAAGCCACCCAATTACGGTACCAAGAATTTTTGGCATGTATTCCACCTAAAAAACCAATTACTTTCATTTTGGCAGCTTTTGCTGCATTAATCCCAATAGCACTATCCTCAACTACGATACAGTCGCCTATAGCTACTTGCGACTTTTCTGCGGCATATAAAAATAAATCTGGCATTGGCTTTCCTCTTTTTACCATCATCGCCGAAAATATTTTATCTCCCTCAAAGTAGGTGGTCATTTCTACTATACCTA
>CAZHSI010000017.1:0-30859 GCA_964535195.1 uncultured Coxiellaceae bacterium
TTAAATGAAAGAATATTTCATTATTTTTTTCTAAGTTTAAAAATAAAGGAATAGTTTTATTATAAGATAGTAATTTTGAAACTTCATTATTAAGAGAATAACTAGTTAATGGTTCAAGTCCATCATCAGTAGGAAGCAACAATTCCCCTTTTCTCACAAAGACATCGCCATATAAATATTTTGCTTTTACAAATTTTAAACTATCACTAGGATCAAGTGAATCAATTATACTAGCAAGCTCCTTATTTACCTGGAACACATCATTACGCACTTCCTTCCAAGATACTATAGCTAGTTCTCTGTTCATAATTAGACCTCCATTTTTAGCTTGTTATTAAAAACAAAACGTTTCTGTCGACCTAAACTTAAGAAGTGATAAGTGTTTGTCTTGGCATATACCTTATAAAAGCAAAACTTAATCACCCTAGCCAATACCTTAACTTCTATTGTGATTACCAATATAAGCTTTATATTTTCCTTTTCACTCTCAACTCTTAAGTATAAACTTTAATTTTGCCTTCCTTTTGCTATAATGTTTAGGTAAATCATTGGTTAATTTTAGTTTAGTTATCCCTTAACTATTTTAAAGGACAACTTTATATTAAATTATTTTACTACGAAAGTAAAGTAAAATTTTAAAAAGCAGTTTTTCACTACTGAATAATTGTATATATGAAAGAACTAGATACACCCATAAAAAAAGCGGAACGATTAATCCACCTAAGAAACTTAGCAAAACTATCGAGAAAAGACATCTCGCTAATGGCAAATGTTTCGGTATTAACATATAAAGGCTGGGAAAATGCTAGATTTGGCGGTATCCCGCAAAAAAGGGCGGAACTACTAGTAAACATATTGCAAACTGAAGGAATTAATTGTTCTGTCGATTGGCTAATGTTTGGTATAGGGGAATCGCCCCAAAAAATATTATGCCATCGAATCAACCAATTTAAGGAAATGATTTCAACCAAAGCCACCAACCAATCCCCCATAGTTATCGAGCAACTACGTATTCAGGCTGAATTAGAATTTTTTTGTAATAGCAACAACTGGGAAACACTATATTTTACTATAGCAGACGATGCTATGGCACCATATTTTTTACCAGGAGACATAGTTGCTGGCATCAAAGTTATGCGAAATGATTACGAGAAAACTATAGGCATGAACTGCATAATCCGCACCAAAAACAATAAAATTTTTGTACGCCAAGTTCAAAAAGGTAGTACCCCTGAGTTATTTACTCTCCTAAGCTCCAATGCAAACAGTAAACAGCAATTTATCCTTCAGGATATTGAGCTAATAGATATTGCTCCCGTTGTTTGGCATAGAAAAAACATCATTTCGTTATTAAAAAATGATCATAAGAAATAACTTTGTCTATTAAAATCTTTTTACCAATCTTGTCTTTAATGTGCGAATAGTAGTAAGTATTATTTTTCCCCACAAATCTCGTTGCTTTATATAAAAATTCCTCCCATTTATCAACGGCAACATGGACATGATCCTTTTCTGTATATAAAAATAATAACTTTTCTCTAGACTGCAATGCCTCAATTACCTGCCCTTTACCATAATTATCTATAGCTGCATTAGTATACTCTAACATTTCTTCTTCACTTTTTATAATCAACCAACTTAATTCGCCGATAGCGTTTGCTAGTAAAAAACAGCCTGATTTATTAACCAAATAATATTCAATTATATTATTCTTTTGCAAAAAGTTCTTAAAAAAATCACTGAACAAAGGGTCGCTTAAAATAGTGGTCTTTTGTGTTGCTAAATTATTAATAATAACCTCAGAGAACTCTTTAAATTGAACCTGTTGTAACTCACAAATTACTTCCTGTAGTTTATCAATAAACTTATTGATGCTTTTAGGAATAAATTGATGAATCAAACCAGCATTAAACGCTTCTATAGCATTAGCTAACGTTGCGTCTCCGGTAATTAAAACGAATTTAAGAGGTAGATCTCTCAAAGCTTGACAAAAGTTTAGACCATTCATCCCGGGCATCGTATAGTCTACTATTACAACAATTACCGTACTAAATCTTGCAGGATTATAAATCTCTTTATAGATATTTGATACATCAATATCAACATAACCATGCTCTATATTACCAATGTTTATTTCTGTAGAATTCTCATTTTCTTTTAATGATTTTAAACATTTACTTGCAATGGAAATTGGTTGATGGTTCTTAATATACTCAATAGCTTTAGTAGGATCAGTAAATGAACATGCATTAATGTTTTCATCTAGCTCTAATAAAATATTATCTAAAAAAGACTTATTATCATCGACAAACACTATGGTTGTTGGATGGTAATAGCAAGTAATATTTGATTTAACCATAAGCTTACCCTTCTAATTCAGTTTTGGAAAATACAGAGTAAACTCTGTATATTCTCCTGCCTCTGATTCACAAGTAATACTCCCTTTCATCCATTCCATAGCCATTTTACAAAAATATAATCCTATACCAACCCCTCCTTCTGTTTTACTATAGAACCGATTAAAAACATAGGGGAGCATCTCTTTTTCGATCCCTTTGCCGGTATCTTTAAAATGAAGCTTATTCCCATCTTGTTCATTAGAAAAATAAATATATATTTGTCCTTTTCTGGCGCTAGCTATGTAGTATAACGCATTTTTAAATAAATTAAATAAAATATGCACCACTAAAAGCCTATCCCCCTTAAATTTAAAATCTTTTGTAATATCACAATTAATTAATTTCCTTTCTACCTCTTGAAAACCATATCTGTGCAAGGCCTCATCTAAACACTCAGCAATAGATAGGTCTTTTATTTCGGCGACCACAATAGACTCTTTAATTTTCATCAGAAATATATCTATTATTGTATTAGCTGAACCTCCTTCTATTTTTAAATTACTTAACACTTTATTTAATAATTCAAGTTGTTGTGGTTTAATAACCTGAACTGCCAAACCGCTTCTCTTAGCCAAATCATAAGCATCTAATAAGGTTGGTAAATATTTCTCAATCCCAGATACCCCAGAAATAATAGAACGCAATGGTGTACGTAACTCATGAGCAATGCTTGCACCAATGGATTGCATCATTTTAAATTTTTCCTCTTCTATTTTAGTTTTTTCTTTTGCTCTAACTTCTTCTAACTCTATTATCTGTTTTTTCCATTGTTCAATTTGTTCAACCAAATATGCTAACTCGTCCATATCTACTCGAGGTAGCTTTTTATTTTCCTTGATTCTTGAGGTTATTTCCACAATAGGTCGAAAAAGATATTCTTTAAAAATACTTTTAATCCTAGCAACATTCCATAAGACTAGAGCCAAAATAGAGATCACAATAAAAACAATCATTTTCCACAAGATGGTTAAGGGGCGATCTGCTATATTTAAGCTTACTTGCATATTTGTAAACTGTATCATAGGAAAATCACCAAAAGAATTTCCTTCTATAATTGGTTTGCTACAGTTGGTACAATCTACCAACTCCGGATTAAGCTCTTTTAATTTTTTAGTAATGACATCCTGTTTAAAATAAATTTTCCATTTGTAGGAACAAGTACCAACATCAAAATTAAGTAGTCTTCTATTTAAATAACACAAGTCTAACAAAACTGAATCTTTAGTTGCTTCCCCATAAGAAAAAATATTTTCCTCATGTGAGTTATAGATAATCATCCCCGAGATGGTATCTAAATTTGAACTTAACATCTGAGCTAAAAATGCATTATAGCGATTTCTTCTACTTATCCAGCCAGAATGGAGATAATCTCTAAATCCTACCAGCATAGTTATCGATATAAGTTTTTGCGACTCTTTAGCAATAAAGGTTGAAAAAGTAGTATTTAATTTTTGGGATATAAATTTTTTTTCATTATTGGTGTAATTTATAAATACAAAACCTATAATAACAGCAAAAAATACTAAAGTTATTACAAAAGATATAATAATATTTTTATTAATCTTTCTTGTTATATTTCCTAAATTTTGCGTAGCAACTTTACTCATAGTCAATAAATAACATAAGAAGATTTATTTTTTAAAATTAAATTTAGTTTTTAAAACCAAGGTGTTGTTTTTCATTATTTGTGGCAATGTATGTATTTTATCCCAGACATCATACAGCTCACTATGTTTAACCATAGAAATTGGTTTTAGCCAACGAATGTTATGTTTGTTTTTTAAAAACTGTGCATAAACACTCTGAAACAGAGGATCTTTATTTGCTTTATAGGTTCCATATGGTGATAAGTAATATGTCTCTTTTTGAATAATATCTAGGGCTTCCTTACTAGCCAAAACTCTTGCAACACAATGGGTTTCTAACCGATCATTTAGCTCCGCTAACACGTCAGGTAGAACATAAGAATATTTAGGATGCACAATAAATGATAAGGCTTTATTTTTTACATGTTTTATAATAAAAACAGCCTCTCCTGAGCGTTGGAATGCAAATGCAAAATTATCTTTACTATATATTTTATTATATCCATTAGTAATATACACATTCGCATCTTGGATGACTTCTTTAAATCTGTTAGTTAATGCTTGTCCCGATAATTTTTGCTCATTATCAATTAAGTTTTTTACCCCATTGTATCCTTCGATTAATACCACCCGATTATCTTTAGCTTTCTCAAACATTGACTCAATGCAATCATTTATTGAAAGATCAATCTTCAATGGATCCCAAATAAACCCAGCAATTGACAACACAAAATATACAACGTTATTAGTATAACCACTCGTAAGATAATTTTTTTTAAAATCATCGTGATAATTTTTTATCACCTTATTTAAATCCGAATTTTTTAGAGCTATTTTCTTTTTAATAATTTCATATATTTCACTGGGAAATATAGCTATATCATAATGATAAAGCTCCTCGGTAGTAGAAATTCTTCTAAGACTTTCCGCGGTACTATAATAGCTGTCATAAGAAACTACGACATTACACTTATTTTTAATTAAAGAATTTATTTCTGACGAATCAAAATAATTATATCTAGCTAAGATATTAACGGTTCCTTTAGGACTACTAGCCTTACAAATTAATGGTAACACCATTACTATGACAAATACATATAAAGAAAATTTTAATTTCATATAAAGCTTCATAGTAAATAAATTTTAGATTACTTTTATAACCGTTATCTTAAATAAATATCGACAAGCTTTATTTAACTTTTATTCGTAAAAAATTTAGGACAAAGTCACAATTAAATCTTAATAATTAGTCACCACAACAACATCCAACTGAAACAAAAATAACAGTTTTTACTAGCGTAAATATTCCTTGTAAAATTTCTTTATTAAAAGCACATTAATGCTGAGAGCATTATATAGAACAAACCTAATATTAACAACGGCATATATATTTATAGCCACTCTTTAATATAAAAAAACATAATAAATCATTTGGTTAGTTTGCCGGGTAATCCACCCATAAAAATAGAACTGCTTGTAAATAGAAATTTCTGCTAATTTATAAATTCAGCAGGAGGGACCCAAACTTAGAACTTTTAATGTAATAGATGATTACAGTCGCGAGAAATTGCTGGTTGCACCTGGATCCTCCTTGCCAGCAACCAAGGTAATCCTGCTATTGGATAAAATAGCTTTAATCAGAGGTTATCCCGAGATAATCAGGGTAAACTATGGTCATGAATTTAGGTCAGAGATATTTAAAAATTGGGCAGCTAAACACAAAATCATGATTCATCATATCCAACCAGGAAAATCTGCACAAAATGGGTTTATAGAACGGTTTAATCGTACTTATCGTGAAGATGTATTAGACATGAATTTATTTCATAATTTAAATGTAGTTAAATAAATTACTGCTGGATGGTTGAGGATCTACAATAATGATCGACCTCACGAATCATTGGATGGTTTGGCACCATTTAGCTTTGTTGAGAAACATAAGGATTTTTTAGCAATTCCAAAGCAGAAGAATGCTACTTTTGAGTAGCTCTACAAATGGAGGGGGATTACAGGGGAATAGTCTAAACACCTTTTTTATGTCTCTTGCCGTAGTCTAAAAATTTGGGAGTATTATATGGCACACAATATATAAGTAAAAAACGAGAAAGGATAAGGATAATTTCTTAGTGGCATGATGTGCCACATTTGATAATTAAGGGGCATGGTACAGGCTATGGGTTTGTATTAGTGCCTTTGTTATTATTTAAATAATCAAAAGGATTTATTGAAAATTCTTTTTTAGTGCCAGAGTATAACGCTATAAAACTAGCAGCAGAACTTAGCATACCACACATACGAGATAAAAATTGGTTATTTGGAAATAAAAATTTTCCTATGGCTCGATTTGCACAAATAATTATTATACCTGTATTTAGAAAAAGGGTATTAAAGGAACCAATTGTGCTTGCTAAAATTCCTTCAATAGTAACCACAAATGCTACTCCAATATGGTTTCTTCCCAACCCGCCGTGAATAAACGCTATTTCCTCTACTGATAATTCTCTAAGCGAACTTTCTTGTTGAATGATTATTTTTTTGCGTTTTTTTATAATATTATTCATATACCACCCTATTTTTAATTAAGCTGTACTATTTATGTTTATCTTAGCAAAAACCATAAAATAAAAGCACCCTATTTCTTACCAATAAAAATTCATACCTTATTTTATAAAATTTTTAATGGGAAGCATTACAAACGACCACGACAACCAATGGTAGGGATAATGATTCATCAAGACACCTCTACGCACCAATGGGTAGAGAATAAGTATTGTAATTTAATAATAACCATGGATGAAGCAACTAGTGAAATTTATTCTGCTTTTTTGTAGAACAGAAAGGAACTTGGAGTAGCTTTCAAGGAGTAAAAGAAGTGATTGAAAATAAAGGCTTGTTTCGTGGTTTTTATACTGACCGAGGTAGCCACTACTGGTTAATCGACAAAGCTGGAGGCAAAGTTAATAAGATATCGCCGACCCAATTTGGCAGAGCAATGAAACAATTAGGTATAGAAATGATAGCGGCTTATTCTCCAGAAGCTATAGGCCATTCAGAAAGGATGTTCGGCACTTTACAACAGCGGTTGCCACTAAAGCTCAAATCAGCTGGCATCTCTAACATGAGCGGCCAACCAATTTTTACCTGCCAGAATTTAAGAAACGCTTTCGTGTAGCGCCACAAATAGCGAAAAGAGCTTTTATTCCTTGGATTGCTGGTAACTTACCACTCGATGATATTTTATGCATACAAGACCAAAGAATAGTTAACAATGATAATACAATTAGCTATAAAGGGAAGAAATTTCAAACACCTGGAGACGAATTTCGATATTCATATCGCAAAACCAAAGTTAGAGTTAATAAATTTTTAGATGGCAAAATTGCTACACCCCATGTCCCTAGAAAACTAATTGATTTTGCACCCAAAACAGATATGGGTTCAGATTATTTATATAGCAAGCTTGTGGACTTGTGGCCGAATCCTGCGGAACGTCCTTCGCCCTTCGGAACTTGTGGAAAAGTTAATGGACAACTCTGAGAAACGAGTTGTCACACAACCCTACCACACTTGCTGAATTCTCGCCCACGGGGACCACAAGCTCAATAAGATGGATTATAAATTTTTTATTTAAATCGGACAATTCGCGTGTTACTAAAACCGGACATGTTTGCATGTTACTAACACACATTAGAAAAACCAGTCTATTAACTCCACTTTCATGTAGTTAAGACTTCTTCTCAATAGCTGATCAAGCTTTGGTTAATTTTGAACCACCTCAATATCTTAAAAAATAAAACTTTTATGGGGTAAAATTAAAAATCAATTATCTCTGTTTAGCAAAAAATCATAATATGATATATACTTAAAACAATTAATAACTTTTATGTAAGTGACCACCGCTTCCGAGGAGAGGAAAAATGAGAGTATTACTTGTTGAAGACGATGAATTGCTTGGCGATAGCATACGTTCTGGTTTAACTCAGTATCAATACACCGTTGATTGGGTAAAAAATGGCTTGGCTGCATGGTCTGCTCTGCAAACGGAACATTTTGATTTGGTAATTTTAGACCTTAACTTACCTAAACTTTCTGGGGAAGAGGTACTAAAAAATATTCGTGCCAAAAATATCCCTGTACCAGTTATCATTCTCACCGCTTACGACACTATTCATGAGCGTATTAAAGGTTTTGATAGTGGAGCTGATGACTACGTTACCAAGCCATTCAACCTTGAAGAATTATGTGCACGTATTCGCGCCATACGTAGACGCACCAATAATTCATCACAGGTTAACACTATGATAACTGTTGGTGATATAGCCTTAGACCCAGCCACGAGGCTTGTATTCAAAGGTGGTCAAATGGTTGAATTATCTCGTCGTGAATTTGTCTTGCTACAAATGCTACTGGAAAATTCTGGCAAGGTAGTATCGAGAGAACAAGCAACCCAGAGTATGTATGGGTGGGGTTACGACATTGATAGTAATGCTTTAGAAGTACATATACATAATCTAAGAAAAAAATTAAAATCTAAAAATATCACTACCATACGCGGCGTTGGCTATATGCTAATAAAGTAGCGTGAAAAATCGCCAAAAAATTATTCACAAAAACTGTGGATAACTTTGTGGGTATTTCATATTGTTTTCTCTCTGGACACTGAAAATATAGGCTTCCGTACAAATTGCGCAAAATTTGACCTCAAAAAAAATATCATATTATCAAATACTTACATAATAGGTTGAAAAAACATTGTGTTAATAACAAAAAAGGGTTAAAAATCTCAAAAAGAATTTCTTCCTGTGCAGAAAATGCAAGAAAAATCGGTCATATTAACCCCTAATAAGCGCCTTTCTAAGCACTTACAAAAACAATTCTGCAAGGCTATGTCCTCGCAAAATCACTCTACCTGGTACAGCAAAAAAATTTTACCACTCAATGCTTGGCTGATAAATTGCTGGCAAGAATGTTCTGACCAACGGATTTTATTAAGCCCTTACCAAGAAAAACTAATCTTGCAAAAAGTTATAACAGAAACTCTAGGAGAAAGCTTCTGTAGTCTAACAGAAAATGCTATAGAGTTTCATAATCTGATAAATAATTGGCAAATAAGTGATATTTTATCCTATAAAAATAAAACAGAAGACATAATTGTTTTTCAGTCTATTTACAAAAAATTTTGCAATTACTGTAAAAACAAAGGGTTAGTAACAATCAGTGAAATACCGACCATCATTATACCGTATCTATCAACTTATAACTTTTCTGAAATCATTTTTGCTGGTTTTCATGAATATAGTCCACAATTACAACTACTTATAGATACTATTAAAAGTACTGGTTGCAAAACGCACGAGATCGACCCTAACAATTATAAAAATTCAAAACAGAGTCTCTTAGGGATTGGTAACCTAAACCAAGAAATAACTATAAGCGCCACATGGGCAAAACAACTAATTAATAATGATCCCAAACGAAGGGTTGGCATTATAGTACCAAACCTTATGGAGTTACGTTATAAAATCGATCAAATCTTCACCGAAATATTTGTAGACACAAAAAACATTAATATATCCGCTGGCACTCCCTTAAACACTATCCCGATTGTCAACCTTGCCTTAGCATTACTATCACTCAACGAACCCTTTGATCTCAAAACAATTAGCTCCATTTTGACATCCCCCTACCTCTGTGGATCAAAATTTGAAAAATCAGAACGATTCTCATTTCACTACCAGCTGCAACAACTAGCAACGACGCACCTAACCTTAAAAAACATCGAGGCTTTAGCCAAAATACATAACAAAGATATTTCGTTATTATTTAACGCACTAAAAAAATGGCGAGAATTACAACCTAACATAGTTAACAAAATACTCCACGCCTCTGATTGGGCACATGTTTTTACTAAAATACTTAAGGTCTTCGGTTGGCCAGGTGAAAATAATCTAACCAACATTGAAACCATCGCCGTACACCATTTTACCAAGCTATTACAAGGAGTTATAACAAATAGTTCACCTATTATAGATAAAATGCCTTATAAAAAAGCGGTACAAACAATACGAGAATTTACCGTGGCCCACATATTACAATCGGGCCCGGAAAACGATGATGCCCCCGTGCAAATAATCGGCACCTTAGAAGCTATAGGTATTAACTTTGACTACCTATGGATAATGGGAGTAGACGAAGAAAATTGGCCAAGAATCCCTAAGCCCAACCCTTTTATTCCCATCACTATCCAAAAAAAGCTATCCCTACCCCATTCATCGGTAGAGCGCGAATTACATTTTTGTAAAACTTTAATCGAACGCTACAAACGCAGCGCCAAAGAAATTGTTTTTAGTTACGTCAAACAATGTGAAGACCGCACAGTTGCACCTAGTTCATTATTGATAGATATACCAGACATTACAATACAAGATCTAAACTTAGCTAAAAACCAAAGCTCCCTAGAAAAAATCTATTGCAGCAAACTTCTTGAAAAAAGAACCGATGATTGTGCTCCCCCGCTAGCTCCCAATGAAATCATCCAGGCACCAAGTCGCTTGGTTGAACTACAATCACTATGTCCTTTTCGTGCATTCGTAGAGTTTCGTTTAAAAACTAAAGAATTCAAAAAACCAAACGTCGGTATAAGTAAAATAGATCGAGGCATCACTATTCACAGTATTCTTGAAGAATTCTGGCAAAAAACTAAAAATCATAAAAACTTGTGTACTCTAAGTGAAGAAGGGTTACAAAAAACAATCCTTGAGTGCACCGAAAAACACTTGGCTAAACTCAACTTACCTACCCCACTACATGAGCTTGAAAAAAAACATCTCCTACCTCTCTTAACCAAACTATTTCTTATAGAAAAAGAACGCCACCCATTCACCGTAATCGCCACTGAAAAACCAGTGGAAATAAAGTTATCAACCATACCACTTAAACTGCGCATTGATCGTATCGATCGACTCAATGATGACAAAATATTATTGCTAGATTATAAAACTGGTAAAAAATTACCATCCACCTTCGACTGGTTTAAGCCACGACCAGAAAATATCCAACTTCTCCTTTATAGCTTGACAACAGATGCAATTGAAGGACTAGCATTAATGCAAATTAATGCAGAGGCAACTAAATTTAAAAACATCGGTTTGGCAGAAATAACCGCCTCTTTACATACTAATGATATCGCCAGCCATTTTAAAAATGGCATCACTTGGCACGAATTACTAAAATACTGGCGAGACATTTTAACCAAAATTGCGACAGAATTTGCTATAGGTCATGCCGCTGTCACTCCGGCTTCACCTCAAGCTTGTCAGCAATGTAACTTTGACCCAATTTGTAGGATCGTACGTTAGTTAACTATAACTTACAACCAGGCGGAACAATTAAGGAAAGATCAGATGGCGTTTTTTGATTGTTGCATCTCTTATTAGGCATAGGGTAATCGTTTTTAATCATCCCATTATTAATATCACTTGGTAACACTAAAGATTGATCGTGAGGTTTTGCTTTTCTATATTCATCAGACCGACCAAGTTTACTGACAGTATTACATCCAACCAACAACAGAATTACACTTATAAAAACAAGATTTACTTTTATATGGTTCATTTTTTTATCATCCCAAATATCTGATAAATCAAATTATAGATCTCACCCGAGGCACAAACCCCTGGCTTATCCCAGAAAGTTAAGTAAGCTCTGCCCCACCTTTGACACCCACATTACTTAGCTTTCTTAGCAGCTAAGCATTAGACCTTACCACTCCTTACAACCACCGCCTTAATAAAACTAATAAAAATCGGGTGCCCTTGGCGAGGATTAGAGTTAAACTCAGGATGAAATTGGCAACCCAAAAACCACGGGTGTTCAGATAGTTCGATTATTTCTACTAAATTGCCATCACTCGAATGTCCTGCAACTCGTAAACCAGCCTCTTCTAAAAGAGGTAGTAATTTACCATTAACTTCATAACGATGACGATAACGCTCAACAATAGTGTCACTATTATAGATTTTACGAGAAAATGCCCCTGGCACTAAATGACACGAATAATTACCTAACCGCATAGTCCCACCAAAATCAGCCTCACTGTCCCGCTTCTCAAGTTTGCCAGCTTCATCTAACCATTCAGTAACTAAAGCAATTACTGGATATTTGGTATCTGGATCGAATTCGCTACTATTCGCATCACGCATCTTAGCTACATGCCGAGCAAATTCAATTACCGCAATTTGCATCCCTAAACAAATTCCTAAATATGGCACATTATTTTTCCGCGCATATTCTGCCGCAATAATCATCCCTTCAGTACCTCGTTTACCAAAACCACCAGGAACCAAAATACCATCAATATCCGCAAGTGCCACCTTAGCACCTTGCTTCTCCACATCTTCAGCATCAATATATTTAATATTTACCTTAGCGCCTGTATGCAGCCCAGCATGTTTTAACGCTTCGTTAATTGATTTATATGCATCCACCAAATCTACGTATTTACCTACCATAGCAATCGTAACTTCATGAGTCACTTTGGTGGCAAGGCTAACAACGTTTTCCCATACCTTTAAGTCAACCGTTGTCCGAGCTAAACCAAACTTGTCATTAATATATTCGCCAATACCTTCGTCACGCATCAACAATGGAATCTTATAGATATTATCAACATTAGGTAAAGAAATTACCGCTCGCTTATCAACATTAGTGAATAATGCAATCTTTTCTCGCGCTGACTCACCAAGAGGATGTTCAGAACGACAAATTAACATATCGGGTTGAATACCGATAGATCGCATCTCTTTAACCGAATGTTGCGTTGGTTTAGTTTTGATTTCCCCCGCCGAAGTAATAAATGGCACGAGGGTTAAATGAATATATAAAGTATTGTGTAAACCAAACTCAATCCGCATTTGGCGGATGGCTTCAAGAAACGGCAAAGACTCAATATCACCAACTGTTCCCCCAATTTCTATGATGGCGATATCACTATCAAAAGCACCCTCACGGATCCGTAACTTAATTTCATCGGTAATATGAGGAATCACTTGCACTGTAGCACCAAGATAATCACCACGGCGCTCTTTACGAATTACTTCAGCATATACCCTACCTGAAGTTAAATTATTATTTTTAGTCATCTTGGTATTAATAAAGCGTTCATAATAACCAAGATCAAGATCAGTTTCTGCACCATCTTCAGTGACAAAAACTTCACCATGTTGAAATGGACTCATGGTTCCAGGATCAACATTAATATATGGATCAAGCTTGATTAAAGTAACCTTTAACCCATAGCCTTCGAGTAAAGCTCCTAGAGATGCCGAAGCAACCCCTTTACCAAGGGAAGAAACTACGCCGCCTGTGACAAAAATATAACGAGTCATTTTGGTTGGTCCTTATACGAGTTTTAAGTATTGTAACAGAAATTTTTTACTACGCTACAGGCCTTTTAGTCAACTACTCACAACTAGAATAGAACCCCCCTAGAATAGGGATAGACTAACTGCACTGTACTTTGACCCTAGTACATCTAGAGTATATACTAGAACAGAGGTAAAAAGGAAGTAAGGAAACTTAGTAATAATTGATTAATTTAATAGGGAGGTTTCAATGGAAAAAAATAGATACAGACAGTGGGCGGAAAAAGCAGGAAGCCAAAAAGGGGATTATTATCTAGCATTATGCCCTGCATTACGTGATGCTGTGCGCGAAGGACATCTAGACTATCTGAGTTCTCTCGGAAATGATACAAACAGTACACCTAGTGGTTACTGGCTTAGCTCCCAAAAAGACCTTTCTCCACTTTTACACTTTAAAGGTTTGAGAGATAGGTACAATGAACAATCGCTCATGAGCGGTAGTGTTTCCGGAGTTATAGGGGCACTTAAGGCTGCTGTAAGCGCTACTGGTTACAAAAGTACAACAATTAGCGTCCTAGAAACCCTTAATCAAGCCTTCTATGATCGTGATATTGATACAGCTAGGAATATCATTCGCACCCTCTCTTTTCCAGCAGCAGAAGTAGAATTTGTTGTAAAAAGCGTAGAGGAGGCTATCAGGCTCGCAGAAAAAAACGTGGAAGCAGAAGAAAGCACTCCGCCAAGGCCGCCCCTAGGTTAAAAATTATATTAAAATTTCAAAATCGGTAATCAAGTTTAGACTCGCCACATAGTTCGACCAAAGGGGACAAGCTTTATCCCTCCCCCTTGACAACTCCCCGTTGCTTTGTTACGCGGAAGACCGCGTGGAATAAATTTTATACTGGGCGTAACTTGGATTGCGGTCAGGCCGTATAATAGGAGCTATACTAGAAGCATGTGTTCCAGTACGCCTGGCTGCCTAACTAACACCCTTACATCTTTAGCTTCGCGCCCTTTGCTATAATGTACTGCAAGCTTAGCTGCTTCAACTAACCCATTATCAGTTACTGCGCCATCAAGCAAAACTAACGCCCCAGGATAATCGACAGTTTCTAGTAATGTATGTTTATCAGAAAATCTTTCTATAAAGTTATTCTCAACCTGATCTCTACCAATAATAACCTTTAAATTCGGATTAACCCTCACATGCCGTCCTAAGTGCAAAAGCAAAATATCGTCTAAGCTATAATCACGATTGTTGCGATGATCTAATAAATCTTGAAGGCGCTTACAAAAATTAGGATCGGTAAGTACACAACCGCCACCAGGTTGCGCATATCCTTTAAAACCAAATTTTTCTGCAAGCCTCATCTGTGGCTGACGACTACGACCATTAAAGTCACAAAGTAGGTCGCGCTTAATCCAACCATTTATTTCTGGTAACGTAGGCGGCAAAAGCTTTGCCGAAAGTGGCCGTACGATTAAATTAGAGGTCATTTTAGTTGCCAAAGGTAAAGTATCTTTACGCTGCGACTTTGGACGTTGCCCTAAAACCTCCCCACTAATTAAAAAATCAAACCCATGCTGCTCTAACCACTTGTGAGCTTGCCTTATCATAAATAGTTTGCAGTCAAGACACGGATTAAGGTTAGCACCATAACCATACCGAGGGCACAATAAAACCGACTTAAACTCTTCGGTTATATTAACAATATGTAACTTGATCCCTAATTGATCACAAATCCAGCGGGCACTATGGCTCCCATTAAATTCTCGCTTAAAACAATAATCATGATCACCTGTAAACCCAGTAAAAAAGTTAATCCCCTCGACGAGGATCCCTTGCTCAAGAATTAGTTTCGTAGCAAGCATGGAATCAAGACCGCCAGAAATTAACGAGAGCGCTCGGTATGGTCTATTAGAAAAGTTAATTACCGTACCCTCCACAACAATACCACACCTATCATAAAAAATATTAGTAGTGGCAACACTGAAGCTAATATTGGCGGTACCTGATAAACCATACTCATTGGACCAACAAACTGGTGTAAAATATAAAAACCGAAACCAAACAATACTCCTATTAGCATTCTAAATCCCATAGTACTACTACGTAGTACCCCAAACACAAAAGGAACAGCCAGCAAAGTCATAACGATTACGGCAAGTGGAGCAAAGATCCTTTGCCAAAAAGTGAACAGAATTCTAACAGAGTCTAAACCAGTCTGCTCTTGATGCTTGATATAAGAGTATAATTGAAAAAGGTTTTTTTGATCAGTATCAAGATTGCTGACACCAGTTAGCTTTGGATTAAACTTTAATTTCGATTGCTTTTCGGGAAAAGTTGTACTGGCGGTCGCGGCATCTTTAAACTCAGTTTGTAGCATATCTTGGAACACCCACTTGCCATCTTTATAAATGCCACGAGCCGCACAACTGATCGACTTTAATTTTGCCCCACCAGCAGCAAATTGATAACTAGTAATATTATGTAGTTCTTTATTATTTACGACAGAACCAATATTAATCACTCCTCCTTCTCCTTGATGGTATAACCAAATTTCTCCCTGCTTAGTTAGCAGAACTTTACCCCCGCTCTTCGCTATAGTTTTTATTTGCGAGGCCTTACGCTGTGCCATAGGAGACAACACTTCACCAAGCAGTATCATAATGACTAATAAAAATATACTCACTTTAATTACCACAGAAACGATATTAGCTATCGACATCCCTGAGGTACGCATAACGATTAGCTCGCCATGTGATGCTAGTAAACCAAGAGCGATAATAAAACCAAGAAGGCTTGCCATTGGAAAAAATTGATAAATATCATAAGGCAACATTAAAATTACATAAGTTAACACCTGCGATAAACCATAATTACCAACCCCTAAACTTGGAAATTCGTGGATAAACTCGATAAAAACTTGTAATCCAAATAAAAACAACATCACAAGTAATACATAAGCGATCAAAGTTTTTGCTAAATATTGAGTTAGGATTTTCATTGCTTTTCTTAACTATTAATAGGAAATAATTTAATAATTACCATATTAACTCCCGCAGAACCTTCTTCGAGCTTTAAAATTTAATAGCCTAGACAAGGATAACCACCAGCCAAGCTCATGACCAATTAAAATAATTGCTAAAAACAACATTAAACCATGCACCCACCACATACCAATTACTGGTGTCAATACTCCTCTCCTAATCCATGCCTTAGATAAAGATAAAAAATTAGCGTATATTATATAAAGTAAAACAGCTGGTGCAAGCTTAGCATAACGCCCCCGCTTTGGTTGCACCCGACTTAAAGGAGTAGCAACCAAAGTTAGAATAAAAGCAGACAAAGGAAAAGAGAGGCGCCACTGTAACTCCGCCGCAGCAAAGCTGCTTTTACGTTCTTTCCATAGTTTGAAGGTAGGGATGCTACTTTCATCACTACGCCAACTCGGTATTTCTTGTTGTATTTGAATCCCATACTCATTGTACTTTATTATCTCATAATCTTTTTTCCCCGGCGTACCAAGATAGCGATAACCATCAACTAATACCATATAGGAGTTACCAGTTTCAGGGTCAATCTTCTTGTAGGCACGCTTCGCCGTAACAACACATGAATTGGAATCATTACCACTAAGTTGCAGATCGGGTTGTTCGGCAGCAAAAACATCATAAAACTGTTTCTTATCTTCAGATACTGATCCAACATAAAATACCCATTTACCATCTTTAGCAACTTCATTAAAACGATTAGGCTTAATCATTTCCAGGTTAGTTGAAGTAGCACCAGACATTATATGATCAGTATATTTATACACTTTGGGATTAAGCCATAAAGAAAGAACGGCAACCAATAACATAATTATTGCAGAAAAAATTAAAGTAGTAATCAATAGACGCTTAGGATTAACACCACAAGCAGCAAATACTATCATTTCGCTATCGGCATATAAGCGTCCATAAGCAAGCAAGATCCCAATAAATAAACTAGCTGGCAAAAGTATAGCTGATAAAAGTGGTATTTGTAACAGCAGTAACAACTTAACGGCCTCGCCTGATAACACGCCACTTGCAGCAGAATGCATAAAACGCACCAACATATTACTTAAGAAAATAAAAAGTAATACCACCATCGCTGCCAGCATGGCGGTATAGACTTCGCGCATTAGGTACCGTGTTACTATTTTCATTGTATACTCCTCGTAAAATAAATTTAATCCGTTGTTGCCCTTATTTTACTAAGAATCAAATTTCATTCAGTATAACTTTTTCCCCATCCATATAACTCCACAAGGCCTCGGGCAAATGAATTTGTCCATTTTGATCCTGATAATTCTCCATAATCGCAATCAGCGTGCGCCCTACTGCCAACCCCGAACCATTTAAAGTATGTAAGAGCTCGGTTTTGCCAGTTGCAGCATACCGCAACCTCGCTTGCATACGTCGCGCTTGAAAATCCTCATAATTACTGCACGAAGAAATCTCCCGATATTTATTTTGGGATGGCAGCCACACTTCTAAATCATAAGTTTTTGCAGCAGAAAAACCCATATCGCCACTACATAGCGCCATCACCCGATATGGTAACTCTAATTTTTGTAATATTTTTTCAGCATGACTCGTCAACTCTTCGTGAGCCTGGTAAGAATTTTGTGGCTTTTCTATCCGGACTAATTCTACCTTTTCAAACTGATGTTGCCGAATCATTCCTTGCAAGTCTTTACCATAGCTACCAGCCTCACTACGATAACAAGGAGTATAAGCAACAAACTTTAATGGCAAGCTCTCTTCAAGAACAATCTCATCACGAACTAAATTAGTAACCGGTACTTCAGCGGTTGGAATCAAGCTATACTTAAAATCGCCATCAATATTAAATTGATCCATTTTAAATTTTGGCAATTGCCCAGTGCCAAACAAACTTGCTTCATTAACTAAGTGTGGGACATAAACCTCTTTATAACCATGTTCTTTAGTATGAACATCAAGCATAAATCGTGCGAGGGCGCGGTGTAATTTGGCAATTTTATTGTATAACACCACAAACCTTGCGCCAGTAATTTTAGCAGATGCGGCAAAGTCCATCATGCTTAAAGCTTCACCTAAAGCAATATGATCTTTCGGCGTAAAATCAAACACTCGGGGTTTACCAAAATATCTAATTGCTACGTTACTTTCTTCGTTTAAACCATCAGGAACAGTTTCATGGGGTAAGTTTGGTACACTAGTATAAATCTCATTAGTCTTAGTTAGTATTTCTTCAAGCTCCTTTTGCCTGGCTTCAAGTTTCTCCCCAACCCCTTGCATTGTAGCAACTATAGCGGAAATATCCCCACCTTTGGCTTTAGTTAAACCAGCCTCTTTTGAGTTTTTATTACGTTCATTTTGTAAGTTTTGTACTTCAATCTGTAATAAGCGACGCTTCTCTTCAAGCTCTTGGATTAAGGCTACATCTAACACAAAGCCACGCTTTTTTAGACGTCTAGCCGTTTCTTGTAATTCTTGTCGAAAACATTTTGGATCAAGCATACCTTATTTCCCCATTTTAATATTACAAAACCTTCTGCTTTAGCCAATTATCCACAAATATACACAGATGTACACAAAAGCTATCAACTTGATACATAAGGTATTTCTTCCACTTAAATTAACTATAATCTAAATTTCCTCGAAGCTTGCTTCGAGAACAAAGCAATGGGGGACAGTCAAGGGGGAGAGGCGCAGCTCTCCCCCTTGACCGAGCCACGTGGCGAGTCTAAACTTGATTAAATAACAACCAACCTTGGCTTTAGTAGACACCAACGGTTACCCACACGTAGGGGGTATATACGGCTAAGCCAAATTTATTCTTAAGATCGGGGGCGATATCTTGTTATCCCTTCTTACCAAGGAGTAACAGTAATTCCCTTAAATTGTTTTTTTTCGCCGATCTTGCTAAAAATAAACCGATTCACAATTTTTAAAATCTTTTGTTATTAACCGTAACTGAACAAGATCCCGCTTGAGTATTGTGAGAACTATTGATTTCAATAAATAATATAGGTTTTTTCGGTCGCTTATAGCAGTTCCCTAAAATATAGATCTATATCATCGCGAGCAAGCGCGTAGCAATCCAGTGTTTTTAAGCGTTTGGAATTCGCCTTCGGCTCGCATATAATAAAAACTTATAGTCTAAATTAAGTTTTTATTTTTCGGACCATACTCCGAAATTGTACGACAAAAATGTAATATGGTTAGCTAGTCGATTACTTTTGCGACGCTACATCTAACTTCCGTAGATGGGCTAATTTTTCACTAATTTTAATTTCAAGACCGCGAGAGGTAGGGCGATAATATTGTCTTTTAGACAGACCTTCTGGCAAATAATTCTCTCCTGCAGCGTAGGCCTCATTCTCATCATGAGCATAACGGTAATCCTTACCATATCCAAGTTGCTTCATAAGCTTCGTCGGCGCATTACGGATATGGAGCGGCACCTCAAGTGACCCATACTCTTTAACGTCATGCATTGCTTCGCCAAAAGCAACGTAACAAGCATTGCTTTTGGCAGCAACTGCCATATAAATAACTGCTTGGGCAATAGCAAGCTCCCCTTCAGGGGAACCTAAGCGCTCATAAGTGGCCGTCGCTTCAAGTGCGAGAGTTAATGCCCTGGGATCTGCATTACCAATATCTTCGCTTGCCATCCTAATTATCCTACGTGCGATATAAAGCGGATCGCATCCGCCATCAAGCATACGACAAAACCAATATAAAGCTGCATCCGGTGAAGAACCACGCACCGCTTTATGCAATGCTGAAATCTGATCATAAAACACCTCTCCACCTTTATCAAAACGCCGCATCCCTTCAGGGAGAATTTCTTGTAATAACTCATCAGAAATTTCCTCTTTACCCGCTTTATTTTCAGCAAAATCGACACAAATTTCCAAAAAATTAAGTGCTTGCCTTGCATCCCCGTCAGCGATATGCGCTATTTTTTCCCGTAATTTTTCTGGAAAAATTATCTGGCGTCTACCAAAACCACGTTCTTCATCAAAAAGGGCTTGGTTAATTACTTGTAAGATATCTTTTTCACTCATCCTTTTTAAAACATAAACCCTTGCTCGCGAAAGTAAGGCGCTATTTAACTCAAACGAGGGGTTTTCAGTAGTAGCGCCTATTAATGTTAAAATCCCCTCTTCTACAAACGGTAAAAATGCGTCTTGCTGTGCCTTATTGAAACGATGTACCTCATCAACAAATAATATGGTAGGCTGATTCTTAGTTTCACGGATATTTTTTGCGCGACCTACTACCTCACGAATATCTTTTACCCCGGCAAGAACTGCAGAAATACTCTCAACATTGGCACCGACACTAACCGCCAATAATTTAGCCAAAGTTGTTTTACCACTACCCGGAGGTCCCCATAAAATCATAGAGTGTAAAACTTTATTTTCAATTGCCAATCGCAGCGGCTTACCCCTACCTAATAAATGTTGTTGTCCAATAAATTCATCGACACAGCGTGGTCGCATACGTGCAGCCAAAGGTTGATAAGAGGTTCCAGCTTGTCCTTTGGTATTAATCATAAAGTTACAATAAGGTAGGATTTTTGGTTTTAATTAGTTTGACCAAATCAGCGACAGCGACTTGTGTCGACTTATGGTCTGTATTATAAACAATGTCAGCTAACTCTTCATAGAGCGGCATATATTCATCGTGGAGCTGTTTTAAAATGTTGCGACGTTGTTCGACCTCTGCAGATAATGGACGCTTTTTGCTATAACCAGTCCGGACTAACTGATCATCTAAAGAGGTATACAAATAAATAACTATTCCATGCCGACTAATGGCTTGCCTATTTTCAGCGATTGCTACCGTACTACCACCAGTAGCTAAGATAATATTGCATTTCTGCGTAAGTTCGGCAATAACTTTTTGTTCACGGCGATGAAAACCCGCTTCCCCTTCAAGATCATATATCCATAACACCTCTACACCAGCTCGCTCTTCAATCACTTGGTCAGAATCATAAAACTCCCAACCAATTTCTCGAGATAAAGCTTTACCAATACTGGTTTTGCCAGCACCCATGGGACCGATTAAAACTATGTTATATTTGCTCCTCATTTACATTTACTTCGACTATAAACGGATCAATTTTTTGACTTCGCCGCGGACTTGCCTAAAGGGATAAACTCTACCCCCGTTTGCGTCATCCCCACATCCTGTAACAAAGAACCTGGCATTATACGTCACCACATAAAGCCTCAACCTTGTCAGTACGCTCCCAAGTAAAGTTAACATCATTTCTACCAAAATGACCGAAAGCAGCAGTTTTATAATAGATTGGGCGAAGTAAATTTAAAGTATCGATAATACCATGGGGAGTAAGATCAAAATGCTTATCAATCAATTTAAGTATTTTATCGTCGCTAACTTTACCTGTACCAAAGGTATCAATACTAACGGCAACCGGATCAGCAACACCAATAGCATAAGCAACCTGAACTTCACATTTATCCGCCAGCCTTGCGGCCACAATATTTTTTGCTACGTAACGCATCATATAACTTGCAGACCTATCAACTTTAGATGGATCTTTACCTGAAAAACAACCGCCGCCATGATGAGCAGCACCACCATAGGTATCGACGATGATCTTACGCCCAGTCAAACCAGTATCTCCTTTAGGACCACCGATCACAAACCTACCAGTTGGATTAATCAGATATTTAGTATTTTTAATTAACTTTGCTGGTAATGCCGGTTTAATAATCTTTTCAATAACTGCCTCAGTTAAATCCTTATGAGAAATATCTTTAGTATGCTGCGTCGAAAAAACTACGGTTTCAATGCCAACTAGCTTACTATCTTCGTATTTAACCGTAACTTGGCATTTGCCATCTGGCCGCAACCAGGGAAAAACATTATCATGCAAAATTTTGGCTTGGCGCTCCATCAAGCGATGAGAATACATTAATGCTGCTGGCATTAGTTCTGGGGTTTCATTAGTGGCATAACCAAACATTAAGCCTTGATCACCCGCTCCTTGTTTTTTGTGCTTGCCTTCATTAACTCCCCGAGCAATATCATGAGATTGTTTACCAATAGCACTTAACACTGCACATGAATCCGCATCAAAACCAAGTTCAGGATCAGTATAACCAATCTCACGAATAACCCGACGCACCAATTCTTCAATATCAACCCAGGCCGTTGTCGTAATCTCTCCAGCTATCAAAACCATACCGGTTTTTAATATAGCCTCACACGCCACGCGACAATGAGCATCCTGACACATAATAGCATCTAACACTGCATCGGAAAGCTGATCAGCAACCTTATCGGGATGCCCCGCGGCAACCGATTCTGAAGTAAATAAATATTGCCCCATGCTTACCTCTTTAGCTTTTGCTTTAAAATTCTTGTTACTTGCATCATAACCTTTTGTAGCCCTTCATTCCAAGCATTTAATAGACTCTCACTATTCTTAGCTTTTAATGGCTGAGTTACACGAAACACTTGGTCTAGTAATAGCATATCTTTATCATCAACTGTGTTAGTTAAACGAAATTGTATCGCCATAACTGCTTGTGGCTTTTCTCGCTCACGGTAATCAGCATATAATTCGACTAATTTAACCTGCAAAACATTTCGTGTATTTAAGGATTGAGTGGCTTCTAAGTCACAACCAGTATAGAACTGTAAATAAGATTTTATCAGTAAATCCAGCTGCTCCGCTGGTAAGACTAAAAAACCATTATAATAATCCACCAAATAACTATCCGCCCCTATCCGATAAAGAAAATCTAAGCGATCAAAAGGAGAGGAGGCACTTGGTTGTTCGACAAAAACTGAACAACTCGATAAACCAACAATACTTTTCTTTACTAAGTTTTTTGGAGCAGCTAATAAATACTGCTTACGCTCAACATATTTACTAGAAACACAACCAACCAAAAAGCCACATAAAATGATTATTGACAAAAAGTAAACCCTTTTTATAACTGCTCTTACCATCATTGCGAGGAACGAGCATAGCGGGTGCAGTGAATAGTGATCTCTTTTTTTCATAATTTATTCGGATCCAAAGGCGGTGGATAAGAACTAAATACGATATCCGATGGCTTAAGTTTGATTCTGTTAGATACCACCCGGAGATCATCAGAAACAATTTTAAAATTTTGCACAATGTTTAACAGCGGATTATTAATTTGGTTTAATAATATTTCGGCTCTATTAGTTACCCGATTAAGTGAGGCAGTCAAAGTGATCATGCTAGAAAATAATCGTTTAAAGTCTACATCTTTTAGCTCGTTCATAATGTTCTGAGCATTTTCACTTAATAGAGTCAAGGTGCTGGTTACTGTGGGGATAAAAAACACCTTCGGCTCCCAATCGAGCTTAGGGAGAGGACTAGTTTTGGGATCAACATAATCAAGTTCAAGGTAGCTAGTCCCCGTCAAACCCTTCGCTACTAGTTTAACTCGCAAACCTTCCGCAACCTCTTTGGTTAAAAATTGCGCTACCTCTTCGCTAGAAAGTTCTGTAAAAAGCTTAGAAGTAATAGCAATTTTGACATAAATAGCGCGGGTACGTTCATCTTTATCTAAATCCCCAGCCAGCTTATATATTTCACTAGCAAAAGAAATGCTTTTAACATAGCCAATTTGTAGCCCACGATATTTTACTGGGGTACCTTCAGAAACTCCTTGGATCGACTCCTCAAAATAGGTTTCAATATAAATTACTTTTTGAAAAAGCTTGCTGGAACCAAAAATCAATAAAGCAAAAATCATTAACCCAATACCTACCAAAACAAAGGTACCTATTTTAAAATAGTTTAAACCATTGCTGTCATTAAGTTTAACCATTATACCCCTCGTAAAATGAATTGAGACTTGGACATCTACGCTGCTCGCGGTCATCATTTACGTAAATATACTCCGGCTGCTTGAGGCAAGTTTCGCGCCTGAATTCATTTTACGAAGGGTATGGCATCAAAAAAAATACCCTAAGAACCTGTTTACGAGGAGCACATACTCCCAATCTAAATACCTCTCCCACCCAAAAATCTATTTTCAAAAAATCTTACCACTAATGGCTGACTACTTTTTAGAAGCTCAGCTGGTCTTCCTTCAGCAACCACCTTACCATTATCTAATAAAACAACCCTTCCCGCTATCCTACAAATACTCGTAATGTCATGCGATACAATAATAAAAGTCACCCCCAAAATCTTAGATAAGTTTACAATAAGTTGATCAATTTCAGAAGAAGTAATAGGATCTAATCCTGAAGTTGGTTCATCTAACAAAAGAATCTTAGGATCAAGTGCCATAGCTCTCGCCAACGCCCCCCTCTTTTGCATACCACCACTAAGCTCTGCTGGCATATAATCAAAGAACTTCCCTAAACCTACCATTTTCAATTTACTGTGGGCAACTTCTAAAACAGCCTCGGGGGGCAGCTGCGTAAGCTCTTCTAGTGGTAAAGCAACGTTCTGCAATAAAGTCAGCGAACCAAATAAAGCTCCTTTTTGATAAAGAGCCCCGATTTTTTTTAAAATAGCTAGTCGCTCCGTTTCAGATGCTCGATTAAGATTTTGTCGATCAATTAATACATCACCACTAACTGGCCTCAATAAGCCAATCATATGACTCAACAAAGTAGTCTTACCACACCCTGAACCACCAATAATCATAAAAATTTCACCCGGATAAATATTAAGACTTATATCATTCAAAACAACCCGTTGCCCATAACGGGCTACTAGATTTTTAACTTCAATTACCGGGGTTTGCGTCACAAACTACACTCCTAGCACGTAATAAACCATAGCAAAAATACCATCAACAACCACTAACATAATAAGACTACTAACAACTGCTTGAGTCGTAGTTCTACCAACCGCCTGAGCCCCAAAGTTGGTTTTTATACCATGCAAACAGCCGGTACTTGCAATAACCAAACCCAAAACAAAAACTTTAATTAAACCACCAATATAATCTACTGGTGCAATAGCTTCGTACAAACGGTGCACAAAAGAATCGGCGGTATAACCCAAAGAAAGCATAACCACTAAACAACCTAATAAGCCAAAAATAATAAAGAACACTTCCAATATTGGTGTTACCAACGTCGTCACTAAAACTCTGGGGATAACTAGAAAACGAATAGAGTTGAGCCCCATTGTTTCCAAGGCATCGATTTCTTGGTTGATTTTCATCGTACCTATTTCAGCAGCAAAAGACGACGCCGTTCTACCAGCTAATAATACCGAGGTTAATAATGGCCCCATTTCTCTTACTAAACCAAGGCCAACCAAATCTACCATATAGATTTGTGCCCCAAAATTTGCAAAAGATGGTGCTGCCTGAAAAGTTGAGATCAAACCAATTAAAAAACCAATAAGAGCAACGATAGGTAATGCCTGTGGTCCTGTATCATCAGCAATTCTTAAAAAATCGCCAAAACGAATTTTGGCAGGTTTTAATAGTGAAAAAAATAGATGATACGATAATTGTCCTAAAAAAATCACGTTATCTTGCAAGTTTTTTAGCGTATTTACCGTAATATGACCCAGTTTTTCTGGAAATCTTTGACGCAACGCCCCATCACCACTTACATCATCTGGATGTTCGTCAATATAGCTTAGAAGCTGCTGAAAAGCTGGCTTTAGTCCTAAAATAGTGCAATTTTTATGGTTTTCGTTTTGTTTTCGTTGCAGAGTGTTTATTAAAGCAAATCCAGCACCATCACAATAATCAACTGCATTAAGGTCAAGTAATAATTCACGAGGAGCTTGCCGCGTTATTTCAGCGACACATGACTGCCAGATTTTAGCAACATTATCGATATCTAGTCTTCCAGAAAAAGCTATCTTGATCGTATCTGGCGCTATTTTTTCACTACTGAACTCCATGGTTACACTTCCTTAAAATATACCGCTCGTAAAATCAACTTTAGGCTCGCTACGTGGCTCGGTCAAGGGAGATAATCTTTACCCCTCCCCTTTGACAACTCCCCTTTGCTTTGTTATGCGAAAGACCACGTGGAACAAATTTAAACTTAGCTTTACTACCCCTATGAAAAATAAGGGTGCCTTACATGAATTTAATTTATGAGTGTCATCGTTCCACCCGATACAAATTTGCACTTTGAAGCACGAAGGTGTATCTGGTGGAGGCGGCGGGAATTGAACCCGCGTCCGCAAATTCTCTACCTTTGGTACTACATGCGTAGTTCATCTTGGCTTTAACTAGTTGCTACTGATGAACAAGAAAAACAACTAGCTAGTTTAGTTTAATACTGATAGTCATGGCACCAAACACGCCATAACTACAGGCTTATATATATGACCGTCACTATAAAACGCATAAGCACATTTTACGAACGGGTAAAGCTTTAAGCAGCTTTACGAGCAAACGCGTTAGCATCGTTACGAGCTAACTTTTTGTTACGTTTAGCGTTTATTTTGTTTATAGCCATATTTTACGAGAAAGACTATTTCCTCGGCATGCACCTCGAGCTTCGCAATCTACGTCGAGACCGATCGCCCCCGATATCCATAAGTATAACACATAAAAAAAAATACCGCACGTTTTCATTAAAGTGCGGTACTTTTGGGTACGACATAAAACCAAAAGAAGAGTTATTTAGCAATATCTTTAATCTTCTTTAATGCTTTAATTTTAACAATGTTACGCGCAGGCTTGGCAGCAAACATCATTTTTTCACCAGTAAAAGGATTAATACCTTCACGTGCTTTGGTTGCTGGCTTATTAATTACTCTAAACTTGGCAACGTTAGGTAAGGTAAACTCCCCTGGACCGCCACGTTTTTTAAGATGTGCAGCTATAATTTCAAATAAAGCATCAAACACACAATTAACGTCTTTTTTGCTAACACAAGTCATATCGGCAATAGCAGTTGCTACTTTTGACTTATTAAAGGGCTTGCTAACCTTAAGTGAACCAGCTGTCATGGGTTTAGAAACCTTTGCCTTGGGACTAGCTTTCTTAATGACTTTTTTACCTTTTTGCATTTTCTTTGGCATAAAACTCCTCTTATTTAAGTGGATAAATGTATTACTACGGCAGCAACAATACCATAAGTTTTAAAATATACTAGCTTTTTATAAAATTTTTATCTAGAAAAGCCGGGATAAATAAAGATTTTGACCTGTTATCTTTTTGCTATATAATCCTCAATCGTTTTTATATAAGTAACAAATACCCTATAAAAACCGTAGTGAGACAAATAAACACATGACAACTCATAGACCAGCAAAATTAAAGCTGTCAAAACTAGCAAACGGTCTAACCTCCCTTTCGATAAGCAAACTATCTGAAAAAATAGACGAAAAGAACCGCAAAGGACAAGATATTTGTAACTTTACCCTTGGAGATTTTTCCCCAAAATATTTCCCCATACCACAGAAGCTTGAAGAAGAAATCATAACCGCTTATCACCAAAAACATACCAATTATCCATTTGTCGGTGGTATGCGGGAACTACGTGAGGCTATTGCTAAACACCTTAAACTATTTGGGCAGTTCAACTACAAACCAAACGAAATTATTGTTACTAGCGGCGCTCGCCCATTAACTTATATTCTTTTTCGCACGGTAGTAAATCCCGGAGAAAAGATAATTTATACTGTCCCATCATGGAACAATCAACACTTTATTTACCTTACCAACGCAACCCCTATAGTAATCTCGGCCAAACCAGAAAATAACTTTTTAGTAACAGCTAAAGACTTAAAGCCACATATAAAAAAGGCGGCCCTGATTACCCTAAACTCGCCGCTAAATCCTAGTGGTACTATATTTAACCAACAAACGCTTAAAGAGATTTTTGATTTAATTGTTACTGAAAACGAAAGAAGACTACAAAAGAAACAAAAACCATTATACATCTTCTTCGACATTATTTATTGGCTACTTATTTATAATGAGAATAAATGCACTAGCCCTCTCAAGCTTAATAAAAAAATCAGAAACTATGCTGTTTTTATCGATGGCATCTCCAAATGTTTTGCCGCCACGGGGGTAAGATTAGGCTGGGCATTTGGACCACAACCAATAATTGAAAAAATGCGTTCAATGCTTGCTCACTTAGGGGCTTGGGCACCAAAACCAGAACAAATTGGTACGGCAAGATTTTTGCAAGACCACCAGGTGGTAGCTAACTTTATTAATAAGTTCAAGAAAGAGATCCTTATTCGATTAAATATCTTTTACACTGTCATCCAAGAACTCAAAACCCAAGGTTATAAAGTAGATGCTATTGAGCCTCAAGGAGCCATCTATCTATCAATTAAATTTGATCTAATTGGCGCTAAAACTCAAAGCAATAAAACCCTTAAAACTGTAGATGACATTCTAAATTATTTACTGGACGAAACCAAAATAGCCGTCGTACCATTTTATTTTTTTGGTATGAAAGAAACTTTACCATGGTTCAGACTTTCAGTAGGAACCTGCAGTGTAGCAGAAGCCAAAAAAGCAACTGATCGTATTAGAAAATCTATTCATAGCTTGAAAATTAAATAGCTACGTTAACCAGTTAAACCATCGTCTGTTTCTATCAAGTTATACGAAGAGTAAGCGTCTTATCCCCATATTCATTTACTTGGTCCTCTACCAAGCTTGCACTACCTATGCGCTTAGGATTAGCAGGACATTGTGGTGGTTGCTCTGCTGCCAACTCATACCCCCCACCATCTTGCCGATCATATTGACACATAAGCCGGTACGGTTTAACCGTTTTTGAATTATCTGATTTTGAGCTTTCTAACTCTGGGGCTGGTTTTGAAGTTTCTAACACCGGAAATGGCGGGTTACTTCGATAAATGGTATCAGCCATATGAGCAGCAACGCCACCAGGAGCAACACTTGAGGAAGCGCCAATTTTAAAGGCTATTTCTAAAAAAGCACGACTTCCTAACAACTTATCTTTTTGCACACCTACCTCTAAATCCACCTTGTCGAGGATCCCGGAAGAATTATCTTTACTAAATAGGTTCTGTTTAAATTTAATTTTTACTCCTGGCACGGTACCTGCGCCCTCAGAATCAAAATAATATCCTTCTACATAAGCGCTGGTTTTTTTAGAAAATTCATAGCCTACTTCACCCCCAAGCCCTGGCAAAATTTTAGCATAATAACTGCCATTATTTTTAACTCTCTCTCCTACTGGAATATAGACACTAGTGCCAAAAAACCAACGCCCAAGCCAATATTCCAAACCAAAATTAATTCGATTAAAGTAATTACCATTACCAGTTTTCTTAAAATCAAAAGCAGTATAAACCCCATATAACTGCTGATCTTCTGGTAGCAAAAAACGATACCCTAAATAAAAACCACCATCAAAACTATTGTCAGAATAATTGTTCATTTTCACATTAGAGAATAATAGCTTATTATCTATGCTAATAAATGGAATAAAAGTATCTGTTTCTAGCCCTGCTCTATTGTTATTTCCAGCAACGTGTGAAACCCCAACCTTAACGTAAGGAGAAATACCATCGGCTGCCTCGGCCTTTATGCCATAAACTGCAGCAAAACAAAAAAGTAAGTTTAAAAAATAAGCTTTCTTTACATTTCTTTTTGATTTAAATAGCATTTAATCATCTCCTAGATTTGAAACTCGTGGTGTGGTACTAAAAACCACACCACAAATTTTCTAACACCTACTATTGACAAATATTCTTACGAACACGAGCGTGGTAAAGCACGCCTGCATCACCTTTCTCTCCATTTAAAGATGTATCATACTTTTCCATACTAATGACTGTAAGACCATCGGTTGTCGCCCCTACCTTAGCTGGATATAGTTCTGGACAAATAGAAGAATAGGAAAAACCATCACCTCCCTGCACAACTTTTTTTTCGGTATCAAAATAACAATCTCTTACCAACCAACAAGAATTACCACCAGCAACCTTACTAACTTCAACATTTGACAAAAATTTCATATATAAACTCCTCTAAAAAGTTATTTGATATTTCACTGGATTAAGAGCTTAACTATTTACCTCTTGCTTTACGCCTAAATCTGGCATAACCACGTTCGGTAAATTTTTTAATCTCTCACCATTCAAAATAGCTTGCGATTATTAAGAGTTGCTTATTTAATTATTAACAAAAGCTTAACTACATTTGTGCATGAATTAAGGTGTTTTTTTGCAATAAGAAAATCACAGATTTAAATATAGCAAAAAAAACCGATTATTTTTTAAAGTGATTATTAAATGTTCCTCAGCTAATATGTACATGCACACTGAAAAACTAGGTGAAAACATATATGATAAACAAACTTAACGATTTATGTCCTGAAGAAATTAAGCTAGTTTATGCAGGAGCTAATAAAAAACAACTGACTTGGAGATTATTTCAGATAACTTTCGTAGGTGGTTATATACTTTACAAAGTTATCTCAGCTTTAGACAGAACAAAGGAAGCAACGAAAGTAAAAGAATAGTTAATTCACCCGAAACCCTATCTTAGGA
>CAZHSI010000018.1:0-27706 GCA_964535195.1 uncultured Coxiellaceae bacterium
TTACAGGCGCAACTATTCACGTAAATGGTGGTATGTCTATGATTTAAATATTAGTTGTTTATGTGAAAATATTTCTTGCAAGTTGATATCTTTTGAATAAACTTAGGGGCGTTTTGATATAACAATTTATTTTTAATTTTAAATGTATGGGAGTGCGTATGCCAACTATAGAAGAACGTGTTAAAAAAATTATTGCGGAACAACTTGGTGTTAACGAAGGAGAAATTACCAATGAGTCATCTTTTGTTGATGATTTGGGTGCTGATTCGTTAGACACGGTCGAGCTGGTTATGGCTTTAGAAGAAGATTTTGGTACTGAAATTCCTGATGAGGAAGCAGAAAAAATTACTACTGTACAGCAGGCCATAGACTACGTTAAGTCTCATTCTAAAGAAGCACAATAACTATATTGAGGGTATTTTTTTGTCAAAACGACGCGTGGTTATTACAGGTATAGGAATGGTTACCCCTTTGGGGCTAAATGCTCATGATACGTGGGGTGCTATTTTAGCTAGCAAAAGTGGAGTACGTGAGGTCTCCACTTTTGATGTATCGCAATTTCCTGTGAAAATTTGTGCTGCGGTTAAAGATTTTGATCCGTTGCTGTATTTTGATGCTAAAGATGCTCGTAAGACAGAAACGTTTATTCAATATGCTGTCGCTGCTGCTACACAGGCCGTTACTGACTCAGGGTTAGTGATTAATGAAGAGATCTCACAGAAAGTGGGGGTTTCTATCGGTGCTGGCATTGGTGGTTTATTATCAATTCAACGTAATCATGAAGCTTTTTTATCTGGCGGACCAAGAAGAATTTCTCCCATGTTTATTCCTTATGCTATTACTAACATGGCCCCAGGTATTGTCGCAATTAAATATGGCTGCAAGGGACCAAACTTATCAATAGTCACTGCTTGCAGTACTGGTGCCCATAATATTGGCAACTCTGCTCGTCTCATTACTTATGGTGATGCTGATGTGATGATTGCTGGTGGTTGTGAAATGGCGACTACGGTTCTTGGAATTGGTGGTTTTGCGGCTATTCGTGCGTTATCAAAGCGGAACGATGCGCCTGAAAAAGCAAGTCGTCCGTGGGACAAAGATCGCGATGGTTTTGTTTTGGGAGAGGGCGCCGGGGTAGTAGTTCTTGAAGAATATGAGTTTGCCAAACGGCGTGGCGCTCGTATTTATGGTGAACTGGCTGGTTATGGTATGAGTGATGACGCTTCTCATATTACTTTACCTGACCAAGAAGGCCTGGGATCAACTTTAGCAATAAAAAATGCTCTCAATGATGGTGGAATAAATAAAGAAGAGGTGGGTTATATTAATGCTCATGCTACTTCTACTATTCCTGGAGACATAGCAGAAATAGTCGCTATTAAAAAAGTGTTTGGTGATTATGCTTGTAAGATTCCGGTAAGCTCTACTAAGTCTATGCATGGGCATTTGCTTGGCGCTGCTGGTTCGGTAGAAGCAATTATTTCTTTATTAGCTTTGCGCGATCAAGTGGCACCACCAACAATTAATCTCGATAATCCAGATGAGGGTTGTAATTTAGACTTTGTTCCACACCATGCTCGCCAAGCTAAGATCAATGTGGCTATCTCTAATTCTTTTGGCTTTGGTGGAACTAACTCCTGCTTAGCCTTTAGGAAGATTTAGAAACGCGTGTCATCTCCTCTATGGGGGCAAAGTCATTGTTTGAGGGTTAAAGGAGCTCTCTTATGTTATCAATTAAAAAAAAACTGATTATCACAATAGTTTCTTTATTACTGGTAGCTGGTAGTTGGTTTGGTTTTACCCTATGGTCGTTCTTAAATACTCCACTAATAGCTAAAGAGGGTGAGGCTGCGACTTTCCTTTTTGCTCAAGGCACTTCAGTAAAGAAAATGGCTTATGCTTTGGCCGAACGAAACTTATTAAAACATCCATTATATTTAGTGTTATTTGTGCGTTTAGATAACGTTGAGTTCAAGTTGAAGGCTGGCGAATATGTTATTGAGCCTGGAACAACCCCACGTAAATTAGTAGAAAAAATGGTTAAAGGCGATATGCTGCGCCACGCTTTTACAATTGTTGAAGGTTGGACTTTTCAGAAAATTGTTGCGGCATTAAATGGTAATCAATATGTTATTCATACTATTCAAGGTTTAGATGCACCTAAAATCATGGAGAAACTTGGGCATGTGGGTGAGCATCCTGAAGGTAGGTTTGCTCCTGATACATATGTTTTTAGTGGAAAGGTAACCGATGTTGATATATTGGTTGATGCTTATCAATTGATGCAAAAGCAGCTAAAAAGAGCTTGGGATAGTAGAGCTAAAGATCTTTTGTATCATTGTTCTTATGAGGCATTAATAGCCGCTTCCTTGATTGAAAAGGAAACCGCGATAACTCAAGAAAAGGCTATGATCGCCGATATCATCTTACGTCGTCTCAACAAGGGGATGCCGCTACAGATTGATCCAACGGTAATTTACGGTCTGGGGCCAAAGTTTTCTGGTAAGTTAAGTCGGACTGATTTAGCGAAGAATACTCCATATAATACTTATGTCCATAAAGGATTGCCGCCAACCCCTATCTCTATGCCTGGTAAAGACTCAATCAATGCTGCCTTACATCCGGTAGCAAATAGTTTTTGGTATTACGTTGCCAAAGGGGATGGGACGCACAAGTTTTCTGATACTCTTAAAGCACAGAGTAATGCGATTAAAAAATATTTGCTGCATAAGTAATGGTGTCATCACGATCCAATTTTTAAGTCGAGGTGGTTTCTATGAAAAAAGGCTTATTTATAACTCTTGAAGGCATCGAAGGCGCTGGCAAAAGTACGGCCGCTCAGATTTTGGTCGAATATTTAAATAAGGCTAATATCAAATTTATCTTAACTCGTGAACCTGGCGGCACCGAGGTTGCTGAAAAAATTCGTAAAGTTATCTTAGACCATTACCAAGAAGTAGTGCATCCTGATACCGAAATGCTACTTTACTTTGCTAGTAGAGCTCAACATTTACATCAAAAAATTATTCCAGCTTTAGAGCGGGGAGAGTGGGTGATTTGTGATCGTTTTACTGATGCTACTTATGCCTATCAAGGTGGTGGTCGTGGATTGTTACAGGAAAAGATTGCTATTTTAGAACAATGGGTACAAGGTGACCTGCGCCCTAATTATACGTTGCTATTTGATGTTACGGTTGATGTTGGTTTGGCGCGGATTAGAAACAATCGTTGCCTTGATCGGATTGAAGAAGAAGAGGCGTTGTTCTTTGAAAAAGTGCGTACTTGTTATCTTGAGCGAGCAAGACAGGAGCCCGAGCGTTTTTATACCATTAATGCTGATAAAACTTTTGCTGAAGTGACAGAGCAGTTGGTACAGTTTTTACAGCGTATCATATCCCTCTCGTAAATTAGTTTGCCCTCGAGGCAATCTTCGAGAAAATTTAGATTTAAATTTATTCCACATTGCGTTCGGTATGAACAATTGGTAAATTCTAAAACTATGGATACTATTCTTCCTTGGCATCAGCAAGATTTTGCATATTTAGTCGATCGCAAAAATCTTAATAAATTTCCTCATGCCATTTTACTTAACGGCGCCAGTGGTATTGGCAAATTGTTGTTGGCTAAGAATATTGCTGCCTTATTATTTTGTGAGCAAACAGAGCAGGCGGCGGTTCCTTGTGGCACATGTGATGCTTGCATGTTATTGCGTGCTAATAATCATCCAGATTTATTGGTTGTCCAACCAGAGGAGCCAGGAAAGGCAATAAAAATCGATCAAGTACGTGAAGTAATAGCAGACTTAAGCAATACCTCTCATCGAGGGGGCTATAAGATATTAATTATTGAGCCGGCAGAGCTATTAAATGTTGCCGCTGCTAACGCTTTACTAAAAACCCTAGAAGAGCCTGCGCCATATACAGTTATAATTTTAGTGGCTGCTCATCCACGGATGTTGCCAGCAACTATTCGTAGCCGTTGTCAGATGCTATCTATTGATACCCCAAAATATTTGGATGCTGAAGCGTGGTTACGTAAACAAATGCCAGAAGCGGATGCTACACTTTTATTGGCTTTGGCAGAAAATGCTCCCCTAAAAGCGTTAAGTCTAGCTCAAGGTGATTTTTTGCGTAGACGCCAAGAGTTTTTGGTCGGCCTTGATGAATGTTGGCAAGGAAAAAATGGGGTAGCACAGATGGTTACACACTGTTTAGATTGGGAAATAGAAGAGTTTTTGCTAATAATGTTGTATGCAGTAACTGATGTGATTAAAATCAAGTTTAATGATAAGTGCCATCTTGTAAACCAAGATCAAATAGCGCGTTTTACGACTTTTGCCATCAAAGCTAATCTTGGTAAATTGTTTGCTTATCAAGATCATTTATATAAATTGCGTAGGTGTTATTTAAAGAAAATTAGTTTGAACCACCAAATGGTCATGGAGAATCTAATCATTGAGTGGCTGCAACTGTTAGCAAATTGACATTCATGGCAAAGTTACTAAAGGAAGCATACTCCTCGTAAAATGAATTTAGGTGCGACGTCCTTATTTTTTGCGGCCGGAGTTTATATTTTCATAAATGAGGACCGTGTAACAAATAAGGGCAACAAAGCATTAAAATTTATTCCACGCGGTCTATTGTGTGACTAAGCAATGGGGGAAAGGCAAGGGGAAAGGCAAAGCTTATCCTCCTTGAACGAGCCATGTGGCGAGTCTAAACTTGATTTTACGAGGAGTGTATGTTAGCTGATTCACATTGTCATCTAGATTGTTTGGATCTTTCTCCTTATAAGCAAGAAGTGCATAAGGCCATTGTTGCTGCTCGCCTTAAGGGGGTGAAATATATTTTATGTCCTGGAATAACCGTTGAAGCATTTCCTAATATTTTAAAAATTGTAGAAACTGAGGCTGATCTTTTTGCTGCAGTGGGAGTTCATCCTACAGAAAAGGAAGCGCATCAACCAACTTTAAATGAACTAATAGAGCTTGCGCAAAATAAAAAGGTAGTTGCCATTGGTGAAACTGGGTTAGATTTTTATGAGGGTAAGGATGAAGTTAATACTAAAAAACAGATAGATCTATTTAAGTTACATATTCGCGCAGCCTTAGAGCTTAATATGCCCCTAATTATCCATGCGCGTGAGGCCGATAAAGAAATTATTGAGGTTTTAGAGACTGAAAAAGCCAAAAGAGTTGGGGGCGTGATGCACTGTTTTACTGGCAGTTTGGCTATGGCCGAAGCGGCTTTACGTCTCGGTTTTTATCTTTCATTTTCAGGGATTATAACTTTTAAAAATGCTGAAAAGTTAAGAAATATTGCCAAAACTATACCCATAGATAAAATTTTAATTGAGACTGATGCTCCATATTTAGCACCAGTCCCAATGCGTGGTAAACCTAATGAGCCGGCATATCTACCCTATACCGCAGAATTTATGGCAACCCTTCTTGGTATTTCTTATGAATCATTTGTCAACCAAACTACCGAGAATTTTTTGCGTTTTTGTAGAATCTAACGCTAAATTAGGTCATCCCATTCTTGGTGAAGGAGCTGGTAGTGGTTGTCTATGTGGCGGTTGCTCCTTTGTCGGTGTCGGCTTAACTCCGTCAAGTGACGCTCCCATTCTGCCATGGTCTAATAAAGCAGCAGCCATCCGTGAGTGTTGTAAGGGTCTATCTCCAGTTTTCGGGGTAGAAGAAACTGATGTGCTATCCTTTCTATGAGAAGGTGACAGTGGTGGAGACCTATGAGGTGGCATATGTATTGGTGCTTGCGAAACGACTGCTTGAGACGGTTTTACTTGTTCTGTTAGTGGCACAACCCTTGATTCAATATCTTCTTTAGGAGTGGGGGGCGGTGGTAGCTGTGGAGGAGGATTTTCTTCTCTTTGCTGACTTTCAGTTTTTTTTTCTTTAATTTGCTCCAAAAGCTTGGTGGGATTTACCCGCAATGCTGTTGCATATCTAGCAACCTCGGTCTCGTTTTGATTATTATATGCCTCTACAAGTTTACTTATTACGTAGGTAGCGACATCTTCTGTATAATGATTTGTTTTTGCTTCTAATTCCATACTTGTATCTGTTGATTGTATGGTTTCTTGTTCCTTAAATAGCTCTGTTAATAGGTTTCTTAATTCACCAGGCTGGACATTTCGTTGAATAATTTCTTGTTTTACTAATGCTTTTAACTTTTTTAGGTCTAATCCTAAAGTTGCTGCATACTTATTTATATCAGCTTGATTTTCAGCACTATATACCTCATCAAGCCTGGTCATTAAATAAGCTATGACGCTTATATGACCATGTCTTATTGCCTCCAATCTCATAGCAATAGTTGGTGACTGTGCTTGCATAGTAAAGCTAAGCATTAGCGTTGGGGTAGCGTTTACTGTTTGTAACAGTTTTTTTAACTCAGCACCTTTTATGAATCGTTCAATAGATCGTTTAATAGATCGTTGAATAAATAATTGTCTTCTGAAATTTTTAGGGTCTGGTAGTCCGTATGTATCAAATATTGCTTTTACCGTAGCCATAGATGGCTCTTCATGTAATAATTTTCTAGCTATACCATTTCCTGTTGTTGGATCTATTGGTTTTTTTGGCACAATATTTAAAGCTAAAAATATTGCTACAAGTTCTTGGTTTTCTGTTCCAAATGATTGCGTCAAAAGCTGTTCTTGTCTTCGTTTTGTTGCTTCATTTAGCTTGTCAGTTGCATTTTTTAATTCCCCATAAAGTTTTTCTAGCTCCTCGGGTGGTATTTGGTTTTCTGATGACGCGCTTTGGTTATATTCAGTAATCTTTTTAATTAATTCTCCTATAAGTAAGGAGTATCTGGGAAATCTTTGTATTGGTTTGATAAGGTACGCAAGTGCGTCTAGTTTTTTTCCTAACCTGGCTAGATTTTTTTTAGAGTATTGTTAAGTTTTTGGTGTTCAGTGAAGAAGTTTATAATTTCTTCCTGTCTTGAAGTTACCCATTCTACAGATTCTAGCGTGCCTTCTAATTGAGCCCTTAATAATATACAGGCAAGTTTTGCCCCATCTTTTAGAGTTGCATTTGGTTCAAGATGATATGATTCTAAAGTATTTCTTCCGGCAGCTGCTATATCTGCACAATGCTTTGCGGCTTCAATTACTAACCTTGAGTCTGAATCATCTTCAAGGGTCGTTAAGATAATTTTAGACGAATCTGCAAGATCTCTACAATAGGTATCTTCGGAATTAAATATCTCTTGGTACACATTCATTGGTGACGAGGGTCTAGGTGTACTATTTTCCACAGTTACGGTTTGCTGAGTGCTTTTTTTATGATCTGGAGATATCATCATACCCTCCTTAGTTTATGCTTAATTTCCATGCGTTCGTATGGCCACTACACAAAGTTAAATGTTGCCATCATCGCAACTATTATTATCTGGCGCCCCCCTTTTTAAAATCAAGCATTTTTTTAAGTGGTACTAGCGCTTTTTTAATGATTTTAGCTGGTATCTGCACCTCTTCTTTATCGGTAACGAGGCAGTCTTCAATGCTATTAAGAGTATTCATGGCCATCCAAGGACAGTGGGCGCAGCTTTTACAGGTGGCTCCGGTACCACTAGTTGGGGCTACAATAAAAATCTTCTGTGGGGATCTTTGCTGCATTTTGTAAAGGATCCCAGAGTCGGTAGCTACGATAAATGTGCTATTAGGCATTTTTTCTGACGCTGCTAGTAATTGTGAAGTTGAACCCACAACATCTGCCAACTCTATGACGGCTGGCGGTGACTCTGGGTGGGCTAATATTGCTGCTTCTGGATACAACTTTTTAAGTTGTAAAATACCTTTTGCTTTAAATTTTTCATGTACTACGCACGAGCCTTGCCATAAAAGCATATCGGCTCCAGTTAGATGTTGAATATATGAGCCTAAATAACGATCTGGGGCCCAAATTATTTTTTCTCCTTGATCATGTAGATGTTGAATAACTTGGATGGCAATGCTTGAGGTTACTACCCAATCAGCGAGTGCTTTTACTGCGGCTGAAGTGTTGGCATAAACTACCACGGTTCTATCGGAGTTTACTTTACAAAATTTGGCAAATTCCGGGGCAGGGCAGCAGAAATCTAGCGAACAGTCGGCGGCTAAAGTTGGCATTAGGATTTGTTTTTCTGGATTTAAAATTTTGGCGGTTTCACCCATAAAGCGTACGCCAGCAACTATCAGAGTTTTAGCTGAGGTATTACTACCAAACACTGCCATTTCCATAGAGTCGCCGACGAACCCACCACTTTCCTCGGCAAGCTTCTGTATATCCGCATGCACATAAAAATGAGCAATTAGTACCGCATTTTTTTCTTTTAGAAGACGCTTAATTCGATTAAAACGATGTAACTTTTGCTCTTCGTCTAATATTACTTGAGAATGAAATATCATAAGTTTTTAAACCTAACAAAGTATAACATAATTTTTTGGCGATTACCCAACTATATTATTTTGCTTTTCTTGACGTTTCATTGGATAACCATATGAAAATAATATGGTTATTTCTTAAAAAACAATGGATTGGTTACAAAAAAGGGGGGCGCTTTTTATGCCAATAACTTTTCAAGGTTAATGCCATACTCTTCTAAATAATTAGTAAAGTTTTGCCAAAGTGAGTTATCTTGTTCTTTATTAAAGGTTTTTGCGTAACAGTTTAGTATTGGTAGGTATTCTGGCTGTGATAATATGGCAAGAATTTTATTAGATTTTAGGCGATCTTTTGAGTTTTTGTTGTCACAAGACTGAAACAAGATAGCGGCCAGTAAGGCTGCTTTCGTACATCTGCGTGCCGGTTCCGATTCTTTAAGGCTTTGGATACAAAAATCTAGCGACCTAGTATTGTTCCAATCTTGCCATTCATGATAAAAATTTAGTGCATCCTTTTCGCAACCTTCAACTTTATTGGCCCCCCTTTCATCGAGGAGCATTTGGAACATAAGGGCTGGGATAACTGCTTCTACATTTGCCCAAGAACAATTGCCAGTTTTTTGTATGGGTATACCAAGAGTTCTTTTTGGTTGTAACCCTAATTGGTTAATTAACCCGGAATTAATAAATTCTGGATATTGACGTTTATATAAAAGTTCACGACATAGGGCTTTAGTAAAAAGGGGTTGGTGTCGCAAGTGATAGTAAATTACCGTACCGTGTTCTCTACCGTATGCACCACGATCGCAGCGGATTAGTTTGTCAAAGTATTTAATTAAAGTAATGGCGTGGCCACCAAAAGAAATCGGCAAGATCAGGGGCTCAGTATTTAATAGCATATTGATTTTGTCGAGGAATTGTTTAATGTCTATTAAATAATGTTGCAGCCTGAGAAGTTCAACGGCAGTTTTTAGGGAATGAATAATTTTATCGATATGAGGAAAGTATTGACGTAATTTTTTTGCAGCAAAACTATGTCTAAAGTCACTTAGAGAGCTTGCTACGACTTCTAAAGTAAATCTTAAATAAAAACCTTCTAATTCAACTTCAATAAAGACGTTATGCGTATCGACAATATCTATTCTACCTTCAAGTTCAAATCCATGACCAATCAACTTAGAGTTTAAGAAATCTTGAGCAAAATGTAGCTTGGCTCCTGATGACATTAGGAGTTTTTTTACTTCTTGTTGATTTTTCAGAAGTGGCATAACCAGTATTGGTTGACCACCACTAGAATAAGCATTGGGATTAGCATGGTAATGTAAATATAAGTTACATAGCTCTAGATTATTATTATCTGCGGCCCAAAAGAGGGCGGTTCTGCCAGTTAAATCGGTAAAATCAGCCGCAGCACCTGCTGCTAACAGCAGTTTAGCTTTAGGTACACTATTAATGATGGCGGTTTGAATTAGGGGAGTATAACCATATTCATCAATGACATTGAGCTTAGTGGTGCGTTTTAAAAGGTCTGCTACCTCTTGGTTAGAACCGTAGATTATTGTTTTTGACAAGGACATAAGAATAATAATTCCTTTAACTAGATCTTAAAACGGTTGTGGTCTCATATGTTGTTCGTATAAAAACTTTTTTTGTTTCTTTTGGCCTAATTCTAAATTTAGTCTATTTTGTAGTTCTTCTGTCATTTCTTCAGTACGTTTGTCTGCTTCATCTAGAGTTCTTTCATCGGCAACCAGAATAGAAGCTAAATCAGATGAGGCACCGATCGGCATATCCATGAGAAATGGGTGACCTTCAAATAGTGGCGGGGCATTACTTGCTGCTCCGCCTTTACCATCATCATCTTCGTGGTAAGCGCGGCGTGGCGCAACCCGTCCGAAACGGCGATACCACTTGGCCAAACGCTCGCCAAGCTCGGCTTTAAGTTTTGCTGGTATTCTCTTGGACATTGAAGTAATTTTATATTATTTTACTTGGCGTGGGAATGTACTGCAGCTAAATTAAATTTAGCTTTGTTGCCCCCTATTTTTTGCGATCCTCGTTTATGTAACAGTGACCTCCGGTCGCAAAAAATAAGAGCACTTTTTTGAGTTTAACTGACGAGCGGTCTAGTTACACTAGTAATTTCAGCTGAAAACCTGTTTACAAGTATGGGTGAGATTTATGAACAGAAGTAAGTTTATTGGTAGCGTCTTGATTGTGATTGGTACCACTATTGGTGCGGGGATCTTAGCATTGCCGCTTGTTTGTGCGCCACTTGGCGGATTTTTATCAACTATCTTGTTGCTCGTTATTTGGGCTCTTATGACCCTAACCGGCCTACTAGTTTTAGAGGCAACTTTATCTCTCGATGCTGCTGCTTGTAGCTTTAGCAGTATGGCAGAAAAAACCACCGGTTACCTAGGAAAGATTATTGTTTGGCTGTTGTGTTTATTATTATTATACGCTTTGACTGCAGCCTATATTGCTGGAGCCTCTTCTTTGTTAAGACATCTCTTTTCTTATTATTTTAACATTAACATATCTAATTTTGTTAGTGCGATACTATTTGTGCTTGTCTTAGGTGTGGCAGTTTTTTGGAGTACGCGAGCTACCGATATTTTAAATCGTGGTCTTATCAGTATTAAAGGCTTTTTATTGTTGGTTGCGCTAATACTTTTAATGCCACATGTAGATTTCTCATCGCTTCTTACCCCAGAAGTTGTCAGTGAGAATAAGTACTTATTTGCAGCTTTACCCATCTTTATTACTTCTTTTGGTTATCATACGGTTATTCCCAGTATCCGCGCCTATGTCGGTGATAAAACTCGGGAGTTGCGTAATATAATTATATGGGCAACCACCGCTTCATTAGTGGTTTACCTTGCTTGGATATTGATCGTTTTAAATATTGTGCCGCTTACTGGTGATAATAGTTTTGCAGAAATAGCTAACCAAAAAACCTCAGTTGGCGGTTTAGCTATGGCCATTGCTGCGTTTACTAGTAACAAGTGGGGGGTGATATATAGTTTTAATGGTTTTTCTAACGTGGCAATGACTACCTCTTTTTTGGGGGTAGCTCTAGGTTTGTTTGACTTTATTGCTGATGGCTTAAAACGTCCCAATACCCGTTTGGGTCGTTTGCAAACAGCGAGCTTGACTTTTATTCCACCATTTATTTTTGCAATATATTATCCCCAGGGGTTTATTTTGGCTTTAAGTTATGCCGCGATTTTTGTAACCATGCTTGAGATTGTTTTTCCGGCCCTTATGGTTTATCGATTACGTTATGTTAAAAATAATCTAGTGTCACCTTACCGGGTGTTTTGTGGTAAATGGTTGCTATTTCTTGTTGGCGTAAGCGGTATTGCTTTGATTATTATTCAGATTTTTCTTAGAGTGATAGCGGTTCCTTAAAATACAAAACGTTGACATGTATTTTTTGTAATATACACTCGTCAATAGAAATCGGTTGGTTCGTATTATCGCCACACGTGACATGAGTAAAAGGGCGGGTTATTTATGAAAAAGATTCCAAAATTTAAAAATTATGTAAAAGAAGCTAATTTTGGGGAAAATAAAGATTCGATAGCTTATATACATTGGTCAAGGACTAAGAAGGTGGATGGTCTTGCCAAATTTGAAACCATCTACTTTTCAGGTAAATATTATGAGCTGGTTTAAACGGTTAATTGCTACGAAGATCTCTACTGATCACTCCCAACGCAAAGGGGTGCCGGAAGGAATCTGGGCTAAGTGTAATGCTTGTAATTCTCCCGTTTATCATGCTGAACTCGAACACAATTTATTTGTGTGCCTGCGGTGTAATTATCATTTTCGTATTACTGCGCGGCAACGTATTGATATATTTTTAGACAAGAATGATCGTTATGAACTTGCAACGGAAGTTGAACCTATCGATCGTCTTAAATTTAAAGATGTAAAAAAATATAAAGATCGATTGGCTGCAGCCCAAGAAGCTACTGGCGAAAAAGATGCATTGGTAGCCATGAAAGGTAGAGTAAAAAATATCCAAATAGTTGGGACTTTTTTTGATTTTAACTTTATTGGCGGTTCAATGGGCGGGGCAGTGGGGGAAAAATTTGTATGTGCTATTAACGCATGTTTAGCTGAACGTTTGCCGTTAGTTAATTTCTCCTCAAGTGGTGGTGCCAGAATGCAGGAAGGTTTAATATCTTTAATGCAAATGGCAAAAACTAGTGCCGCTTTGGCTAAGCTTGCAAGTCAAGATATCCCTTTTATTTCGGTTTTAACCGACCCAACAACTGGTGGAGTTTCTGCTAGTTTGGCAACACTGGGTGACATTATTATTGCTGAACCCGGCGCTTTAATTGGATTTGCTGGGCAACGCGTAATCGAACAAACTGTAAGACAACAATTACCCGAAGGGTTTCAACGCAGCCAGTTCCTCTTGGATCACGGCGCTATTGATATGATTGTTTCCCGCCATGATATGAGAAATGTTATTGCCAGTCTCCTTGCTAAATTATTGCATCTAGAAGATCCTAAACATATTGAATAAGAAAATATCGTAACTGCAAGCGTAGCTTAACATTTTGTTAGAACACAATAAAATTATGCTGAATGGTTACAATATATTTTACGAGGATATAGATGGGTTTAACTGGTTGGTTATCTTACCTTGAGTCTTTACCCTCCGGTTTGACAAACAAGTCGCTGGCGGCCGTAAAAAAAATTGCCAGCAAACTAGATTTACTTAATTTTACCGGAAAAATAATCACTGTAGCAGGTACCAACGGTAAGGGTTCAAACGTAATTTTTTTGGAATCTATTTTATTAGCCTCCGGTTTAAAAACTGGTGCTTTTATTTCTCCCCATGTTTTGAATTATACGGAACGGATCCGTTTAAATGGTAAAGATGTTGATGATGATACTTTATGTCAAGCGTTTACCTTGGTTGAGCAGGCTCGAGCTAACACAACTCTTAGTTATTTCGAATTTAGCACCCTTGCGGCCCTAGTTATTTTTAAGCAATATTCCCCTGATGTTTTAATACTAGAGGTAGGTTTGGGTGGTAAATTTGATGCAGTGAATATTTTAGATAGTGATATTGCGGTTATTACTACTATTGCTTTAGATCATACTGCTATTTTGGGAGATACTCGAGAGGCGATCGGCAGAGAAAAAGCTGGTATTATGCGGCGATCACGCCCCTTAGTTTGCGGTGAAAATATGCCAGCAAGTGTGTATGCGATAGCTCGTGGTTTATCAGTAGAGTTATATGCTCTTCGCCAAGATTTTTCTTATATTGAGAAAAATGATTGTTGGCATTGGTATCATAATGATGCCGTTATAGAAAACTTGCCTAAACCACGTTTGCCGATAGCTAGCGCCGCATTGGCTTTGATGGTATTAAAATTGTTGTATAAAGGCAAAATATCGCGGTTAGCCATTGATAACGGCTTAAAAAATGCTTTTTTGTCTGGCCGTTTTGAAGAACAGGGGTTTGCGGGTAAAAAGGTTGTGTTAGATGGTGCACATAATGCTGAAGCTACAAGCTTACTTGCCAAAAACCTAAGCCGTGAGAAGATAAATGGCCGTATTTTAGCGGTAGTAAGTATGTTTAAAGATAAAGACATGGTAGCAAGTTTTGCTCCTTTGGCAAGCGTGGTAGATCGATGGTATGTGGGAGTATTACCTTTTAAGCGGGCAGCTTCCGCAGAGCAGTTGTCGCATGCTTTGCAGGAAAATGGGGTTACTAACTTTACTCTATTTCCTGATGTTAAAACATCTTTTACACAAGCGATTGCAGAATGCCAAGAAAAAGATAGAATAGTGGCGTTTGGATCTTTTTATACGATTGCAGAAATTCTAGAAAACATTTTGGAGAGTAACAGTGAGCCCAGAAAATAAACAACGCATTGTTGGTATTGTCGTATTAGTAGCATTTATTGCTTTATTAATCCCATTTTTATTTACTAGTGGTCTTAAAAAGAAGGAGCAAGCAGTTGGTAGTAATGAAACTACTACTTCTATCCCTGTTAATGAGACAAGCGCACCAGCGCCTAGTGCTGAGCTGTCGTCAGCTGGCAATTTACAGACGCCTCCTGCTGTCGCGCCCACTGCAACTGAAACTCTATCCTCTTCGCAGTTGCCAAAAGAGGAGAGCAATTCTGCCGCTAATGCTGTAGACCTACCAGTGACTACCACAGAAGTAGCAACCTCAAACACGCCAAGTGTACCAAGTGTCCCGAACGTAGCAAATGTAACAAATGTACCAAGCGTACCAAGTGTACCGAGCGTATCAAATGTACCAAGTGTGCCGGAAACAGCTACTAACGTTATACCTGAAGCCAATGTAGCTGCTACCGAAGCGAATAATATCAAAGAGCCTGTCGTAACAACACCAAAGAGTGTAACCAAGACTAAATTGGCTACTAAAAAGTTGGCAGTCGCTAAGGGCAATAGCAAGTTATCTTGGTCAGTGCAAGTCGGAAGTTTTTCTGATAAGCAACGAATGCAAAAGATGGTTTCCAAGTTACAAGCTAGTGGCTATAAGGTTTTTTTACAAAAGATTAGTACGACTCGTGGTTTAATGATTCGAGTTTTAGTAGGTCGTGAAGCCACTCAAGCTAAGGCAGAGAAAATTTCTCAGCAGCTAAACAAAAAATTAAAGCTTAATGGGCGTGTGGTAAATAATAAAAAGTGAGTAATATAAATGGGGCCTGATCAAGGAGCAAATTTTTTTAGCCTTAATGTGGTTGATTATATCATTGTTGGTGTTGTTTTAACTTCAACGCTGATTAGTCTGGTCCGAGGATTTATTAAAGAGCTAATGTCTTTGGTTATTTGGGCGCTGGGGTTTTGGGTGGCAATAAAATTGTATGAGCGAGTAGCAACGATTTTAGTGCCACACATTACTAACCCCGTTATTAGGCAGATGGTGAGTTTTGCTGGGATATTTTTCTTAGTATTAATTTTCGGTATGTTATTTAACTACTTACTGACCTTTATAGTCACTAAGTCAGGGTTAAGCGGTGCCGATCGTTTGTTTGGTATGTTTTTTGGTTGTGCCCGTGGTATTTTATTTGTGGCAGTAATACTGTTATTAATCTCAGCCACATCCTTTGTTCAAGATGAATGGTGGAAAAAATCGATTGTAATTCCTCATTTACAGGTAGTGGTAGATTGGTTAAGGATTTTCCTACCACAAAAAATGACTGATATTGCTGGAGCCATTCACTAAATAGTACAAGGTATTAGAGCGACTATATCCCTTGGCTGACAGAACTTGTCTATGATATACAGTAGGGCAATAAGTATTATTGTTTTATCTAGCTAATCTTGTATCACTACTGGCTTAATATGCCAAATATCTTCAGCGTATTCACTAATAGCACGGTCAGAGGAAAATTTTCCCATACGTGCGGCATTCAGTAAGGACATTTTAGCCCACATTTTTTTATCACGATAAACGCTATCTACGTGGTTTTGGCAATCGATATAAGATTTAAAGTCAGCACATACCATAAACTCATCATGGTATAATAGGCTATCAATGAGAGGTTTGAAAAGGTCAGGGTTTTCTACTAGGGATTTGGAATGAAGCGTAGCAAACACTTCTTGCAATTCTTGATCTTTATTAATGTAATCTTGTGGATTATATCCTTTGCTTTTTAGCTCAAACACTTGGGGGGTGGTTAGGCCAAAGAGAAAGAAGTTTTCGGCACCAATCTCTTCTAACATTTCAACATTAGCGCCATCTAGGGTGCCAATAGTTAAAGCACCATTCATGGCAAACTTCATATTGCCTGTACCAGATGCTTCTTTGCCTGCCGTAGAAATCTGTTCAGAAAGATCAGCTGCTGGGTAAACCCAGTGAGCGTTTTTGACATTGTAATTGGGTAAAAACACTACTTTGAGTTGGTCTTTGATGGTGGCATCGTTATTTATAGTATGAGCAATATCATTAACTAATTTGATTATTAGTTTTGCTTTGTGGTAACCGGGGGCAGCTTTACCAGCAAAGATTACCGTGCGGGGAGTAGCAATGGCATTGGGATTTTTACGGAGTTGGTTGTAAAGGTAGATTACGTGCAAGATATTTAAATGTTGTCGCTTATACTCATGGATTCTTTTAGCTTGAATATCGAAAAGGGAGTCAGGATTAATTATTATTCCCAACTTTTTCGCGATAAAAGCGGCCAACTCTTTTTTATTATCGTGTTTAATCTTGTACCACTTTTCGAGGAAAGCTGCATCATTAGCGAATTTTTCTAATTTACGTAATTCCGATAAATCCTTAAGCCAATTATTGCCAATCGCCTCATTCAATAAACTTGCCAGGTTAGGGTTAATTAGCAGCATGAACCGCCTTGGGGTAACGCCATTAGTTTTATTACTAAATTTTTCGGGCCAGAGATCATAGAAGTCTTTTAGCACTTCGGTTTTTAGGAGTTCGGAATGTAATTTAGACACCCCATTAATCGCATGACTACCAATACATGCTAGATTGGCCATGCGTATCTTACGTTCTCCCGTTTCCTCGATAATGGATAACCGTCTAATTTTATCCATATCATGGTTAAACTTAAGGCGTACTTGTTCCAAGAAACGGTGATTAATTTCAAAAATAATCTCCGTATGCCGCGGGAGCATACTGGTAAATAGCGACAGTGACCATTTTTCTAAAGCCTCAGGTAAAACAGTATGATTGGTATAACAGAAAGATTTTTGCGTAATATCCCAAGCTTGATCCCATTCCATTTGGTGTTCGTCAACTAGCAGCCTCATCAGTTCGGCGATCCCAATAGCAGGGTGGGTATCATTTAGTTGGATAATATATTTATCGCTGAAATACCCCAAGAATTTACCCCGTTGTTTATAAATACGGATCATATCTTGGAGTGAGCTTGAAACAAAAAAGTATTGTTGTTTTAGGCGGAGTTTTTTTCCAGCTACTGGTTCATCATTAGGATAAAGAACTTTAGTGATATTTTCAGATGAAATTTTTTCTTGTACGGCACCATAATAATCACCAACATTAAAGGATTTAAAATTAAATGATTCACAAGCTTCAGCTTTCCACAAGCGGATAAAGTTTGCGGTGGCTGCTTGATAACCTAAGATAGGAATGTCATAGGGCACGCTTTTAACAACATCATCTGCCACCCAAGACACCTGGTAATAGCCGTTACTGTCAGTATAACTCTCAGTATGTCCACCAAACTTTATGTCGAAAGCTATTTCAGGGCGGGCAATTTCCCATGGGTTACCATAACGTAACCATTTATCTGTAGTTTCTACTTGCCAGCCGTTACTTATTTCTTGGTTAAAAATACCAAATTCATAGCGGATACCATAACCAATGGCTGGGATACTTAGCGTTGCCAAAGAGTCCATATAGCATGCAGCTAATCGTCCTAAACCACCGTTGCCTAAACCTGGTTCAGGCTCTTGTTCCATTAGGGTATCAAGATCTAAGCCAAGCTCTGCCATAGCCATCTTAACCTGAGGATAGATGTTGAGATTATATAAATTATTTCCTAGTTGGGGACCAATTAAAAACTCCGCAGAAAGATAACATATAGTACGACTGGCTTTTTCAAAGTAAGTTTTAGAAGTTCTTGTCCAGCGGCACATTAGCCGATCCCGAATAGTATAAGCAAGCGCCATATAGTAATCGTTGCTTGAAGCAATTGGAGAAAACCTTCCTTGAATGTAGGCAAGATTGTCTAAAAAGGACTGTTTGATGGAGCTTACTTGATTGCCAATACGTATCGATTCCGTTTGTCCTGCATTATTATTAGCTTTTTTGAACATAAAAATTCCCTTTTAAATTATGTCGTAAATAAAATCGACTTACTTTCTATAACTTCAATGAGGCTTATTATAATCCTTTTAACAAGATAGTTCCACTGTTACTAATATGGCAACGTTCTAGCTTTATAATACCAAAGGCTGGATGTTCATAGGGATGGCTTTTTTTGAGGGCGTTAAGTACTTTTTTCAAATGCTGGGCTTTGCAAACGGTTTCTACTTTGTACTCAGTAACGTTAGCTACTTTACCTATTTTTCCAATATAGGCATGGCTTTTAGGTTCTGGTTTGAACTGTCCAGTTCCTTTGATTTGCCAAGCACAGTTGCTATAGTTTCCCATTGTGCCGGCGCCAGCCGCAAAAATTGCCGACTTAGTTTTTTCAAGGTGAGATTTTGGTACATAGTAATAAATTTGATATATAGTTTCTGTCATTGTCGATTCTCCTTGGTATCGCATAACTATGCTTAAGTTACCAACTGCGTTGATAAAATTTATGACAATCGTAACGCAGTAACTACCTCGTTAATGTGTGTTATTGCCTTATCTATTTCTTTTTCAGTAGTAAATCGCCCAAGGGAAATCCTGAGAGTGTTCGCGGCCAGCTTTTCTGACAAGCCCATAGCTTTTAGTACATAGGATGGTTCTAAACTTTTTAAACATGCGGAGGCGCTAGATACTGCTATATCTTTTAAAGCGGCTAGGATTAATTCACCATCAATATCAATTATGCTTATATTTAAGTTATTTGCCACACGTTTAGTCGACGAGCCATTTAGTTGAATATTGCCTAACCCCCTAATACCACGCCATAATTTTTCGCGAAGTAGTAACAGGCGATTACTTTCTTCAGTCATCTCTTGTGTTGCAATATTAAATGCTTCTCCCATACCGACAATTTGGTGGGTTGGTAGGGTCCCGGCACGTAAGCCATTTTCTTGTGAACCTCCATGGGTCTGTGGCGTTAAATGTAACTTTGGTTGTGACCTTATATATAATGCACCGATCCCTTTGGGACCATATACTTTGTGACTAGAGAACGTCATTAAATCAACTTTTAACTTGCGGAGGTCAACAGGAATTTTTCCAGCACTTTGTGCAGCATCAACATGTAATAGAATTCCTTTGGCTCTGGTTAGTTCGCTGATTTTTTCAATATCTTGGATTACTCCAGTTTCATTATTGACATGCATAATTGAAACTAAAATAGTTTCTGGTCGTAAAGCCTCTGCCAATTTATTAAGAGCAATTAAACCATCGGGGGCTGGGGATAGATAGGTTACAGTAAAACCTTGGGTTTCTAAATATTTATAGGTATCGAGTACTGACTTATGTTCGGTTTTGGTCGTGACAAGATGTTTTCCTTGCCGCTGATAAAAACACGCCGCGCCTTTAATTGCAAGGTTATTAGCTTCAGTGGCTCCAGAGGTCCAAATAATATTTCCGGGGTCACAGTTAATTAAGTTGGCGACCTGGGTGCGCGCCTTTTCTACAGCTTCTTTTGCTGCTAGGCCATAGTAATGTTTTGAAGAAGGATTGCCAAAAATACCGTCATCAGTCGCTCCTAAATAAGGCAACATTTTTTGCTTTACTCGTGGGTCGAGCGGGGTAGTGGCCATATAGTCAAGATAAATTGGTTGTGATGGGTTAAGGTTTTTCATAAGTTTTTATTGTAGTTAAAATCCCGTGTAAAATACCTACTTCGGTTTCTTCTAACTGTACGCGGTTAAATAGGCGTTTCAGCTTAGCCATGATCCGCTTTTCATTGTTTGAATTTAAGAATTTAATTGTCTGCAATCCTTGTGCTAGATGTAGATAAAGGTTCTGAATCTCATCAATTGTTGCGAGTTTTTCTTTGGTTACAAAAGTTAGATGCTCTGTTTTTTCAGCATTGCTAATTTCATAAGCAATTAATTGTACAGCTTGGGCGATGTTTAGCGAACTAAATGTTGGGTTAGTAGGGATGTGAATATGGTAATTACACATAGCTAATTCTTCATTAGTTAATCCATTATTTTCCCGGCCAAACAAAACAGCTACATTATTGCTTGAGCTTTGTTTCGCAATGATTTGTGCCGCTTTTTGTGGGTGATGGGTTGTTAACGATAAAGAGCGCTCACGGGCACTAGTACCAAAAACAATTGTGGCACCAACTAAAGCTTCAGCAAGGGACGCCGTAACAGTGGCGTTGGCTAAAACATCATCAGCACCAGCAGCCATTGCTGTGGCATTAACATTGGGAAAGCTTTTCGGATTAACTAAATATAAATGTTTAAGCCCCATGGTTTTCATGGCTCTTGCGGTGGCACCAATATTACCGGGATGAGACGGATTGACTAGCACTATGCGAACGTTATCGATCATATGTCCATCAGTATATTTAAATTGATAATGCTTTACTAGTGATGTTATAATATTTCTCGATGGATTTTATCTTAGGAACTTTATGAAACAAGGAAAATTAGCTAGAGGTTTCTCCTTAACAGAGCTAATCGTAGTGATGCTTGTTGTAGGTATTGTTGGTATTTATATCAGTATAGCTTGGTCAGGTGGATCGATGAATTTGTCTTCCCAAGCAACTTCCTTAGCTAGTGATCTTCGTTATGCCCAAAATTTGGCGATGACCAAAAGTCAGCGTTTTAGTTTAATTATTATTGGTAATAATACTTACCAGATGAGAAACGCTGCTAATGTTCCGATTAACAAACCTGGAACTAATGGTGCTACCGTAACTTTAGCTGCTGGTGTGGTATTTGGTACCCCGACAGGGATTACTAAGCAAATTATTTTTGATAGCGACGGCATACCCCATAATGATAGTGTTGCAAATCCTACTATTACTACCCAAGTCAAAATTCCCTTAGTCGCTGGGACCCAGGTCTTAAATGTTACAGTTGATCCTATAACGGGGAGGATTACGCCATGAAAAAACCACATGGGTTTACCCTGATAGAGTTAGTAGTTTTTATGGTGGTATTAGGAATTATTGCTAATTTAGTATTTATTTGTTATTCCAGTTTATTTCGGGGTTCACCAACGAGCATTAATCAAACCACAGCTACCGAGCTCGCGGCTGCTTGTTTGGAATGGTATATAGGTCAGCGTCATGTTAACGGTTTTAGCAGCACCTCTTTGAATCCTGGGGTTAATAATATCCCAGCTTTTTGTAATACTTGCCTGGCGACAGCATCACCAGGGTACTCTCTAAGTACCAATGTGAGTGCAACTCTATACGGTGTTAGCAATCCTAATTATAAAACTGTTACCGTTACGGTTGATGGACCAAATAAAGCCAAGGCTACTTTATCAACTATAATTGCACAATATTAGCGTGTTATGAAACCACAAAACTCTCAACAAGGTTTTACTATAATTGAACTGGTCATGGTTATGGTAATATTAGGAATTTTAATAGCCGGTTCGAGTAATATTTTGTCGCTTGGTATTAACTCTTTTGTTGCTGTAAAAAATAATATAAATGTAGAGTGGCAAGCTAACTTGGCTTTGGAGCGGATGACGCGTGATTTACGTATAACCCGCTCGGCAACAGATATAACCTCACCCAGGGTAAATAGCATTACCATTACCGATATGTTTAATAATAATATTGCTTATCAGGTTATTGGTAACCAATTAATACGCACTTATAACGGTACTAATCAAGTGGTTGCCGATGGGGTAAAGAGTGTTGGATTTTCTTATGCTAGTGATAGCGTTTTCTTATCTGATCCCGCATCATTTAAATCTAGCATTTATTATGTGGTAATAACTTTAACTATGAATTATAACAACTTAACTTCTCGTGCAACAAAAGCGGTACATTTATGGAATTTAAAAAAATAGGCAAAAATCAAGGTGGTTACTTATTAATTATTGCTGTTATAGCTATTGTAGTAATTGGTCTGATTGCTAGTATCTTAGTTAGTATGTATGTTGCTACTACAAGGTCAACAGTTAATTCGCTAGAATCGACAACAGCTTTTTATATTGCTAAAGCTGGTTTGGAAATTGCTACTCGGGATTTAGTGCAACCTGGCACGACCACGGATTGTTTAAGTGTACAAAATAAATATGTTAATGTCTGCTATAAATTGCATGCTAGTGATAGTAATTGTACTGGTCAATTTACAATAGATGCTGCTTCGCATAATCCTGGCGGGTTGGAATTGAGGGGTGGTTTAGGCGTTACTCAAACTACAGTTACTTTAAATAGTACTGCTGATTTGGCCCCTTCAGGTATTGTGGTAATTGGTGACGAAGCAATTTGGTATTCCAAAATTAGTGGTAACAATTTATTGAATGTTACTCGTGGAGCTTTCGGCACACCGATCCAACAACATACTACTTCTAGTATAGCTACCCAGGATGTTTGTGTTCTTACAGCCACAGCTGCTGTTCCTAACCTTAATAACCCAGCTGGTAAGAGAATATTACAAACCACCCTTTGGCGGGATCCGAATATACATTGTTTAGGTGCATTCCCCGGTTGTATAACTCCAGCTTTCATTGGCGCAAGTACAGTTTCTTTAGGTGGTGGTACTGTTATAAGCAACCCAAGTGTCAACTCGCCACAGTCCACAAATTATAAAGGTTCAACTATTGCTTGTGGTGGTAACTTATCTATTTCAGGAGGCGGTTTTTATACCTATATTGACAATATTCCTACACCACAATCAACTGCGACCAATATTGGTAAAGACATCTACAAAAATAATAACGATATTGTTAATACCTCGTTATGGAACCTTTTTTTTCCTGGGCAAAGTATGGCTGACGTACGAGCTACTGCCGATACGGTACTATCACCAGCTAATGGTAACTGTAATTACGATGGCTTTGTTAATGCTTCTGGTGTGGTCTGGGTAGGTTGCCCTGGTACTTCTAATAATCCTTATAAGATTAATATGAAAAATACTGATGTTAGTATTGGTAGCGCAACAAATCCGGTAACATTTATCATTGGGCCGGGGTCTGTACCTAGTTTTACTAATATAAAGAGTTTGAGTATTTATGGGCTAACTTATTTTGTTAATGGTTCTAAAATTATTATACCTCAAGGTACTAAAGTTTATCACTATGGATTAAGAGCATCAGAAAACAATGGTGCTGGTAGCGATGGATATACGAAAGTTATTTTTAATTATTCGCTGCTTAATGCTGCAAAATTTATGAGTACGCCTTATAGTCAGTATTTTATGACGAACGAGGTTTTTAACTAAGCTTGTTTTATAAGTTGTAAAATTTATCTTGATTGTTAAAATAACCGCATGAATTTAATTGCAGGGGTAGATGAAGTTGGGCGTGGACCTTTAGCTGGTCCTGTATTGGCTGCAGCGGTTATTTTGGATACAACCCGCCCAATTGAAGGTTTGGCCGATTCTAAATTACTAACCAGTAAGAAACGAGAAGCTCTCTGTGATCTTATAAAAAATAATTGCATTGCTTGGTCTATTGGTAGCGCTTCAGTTGCTGAGATTGATCGTCTCAATATTTTACAGGCTACCTTACTTGCTATGCAACGTGCCATCCACGATTTAAGCGTAACACCTGATCATATTCAAGTTGATGGCTTGTTTTTGCCACAAGTAAAATATTCTATGGAAGCAGTGGTGGGTGGCGATCGATTAATTGCTGCCATCAGCGCTGCTTCTATTGTTGCTAAGGTTACGCGCGACCAGCAGATGGTCGAATACGATAGCATATATCCTGGTTATGGGTTTGCCAAACATAAGGGTTATGGTACCAACCAACATTTAACGGCTTTAAAGCAATTAGGAGTGACCCCAATTCATCGCCGCAGTTTTGCTCCGGTGACAAAGGTGTTGTCGGGAATAAGAATAAACTAAGCGTTCGGGCATTTTTCCTTTAATATTTCTTTAATCTTGTTGTATTAAACTTAGTATTTGTTTACTTGTGGTGATAAATTTTATGTTTCGGGTAATGGTATCCCCTTGCATTTATACCCCTCAGGCGTAGTCATAAAGATTGATTCCCATAGCATATTTTATGCTCCAGTATTATACTCTGTCCCCATATGACAACAAAATTTGTCCATTTAAATCTCCATACGGAGTACTCTATTTCCGATAGTATTGTTCGGATTGAGCAGTTGTTTCCTAAGTGTCTTGAGTACAAGATGCCGGCAATTGCGCTTACCGATCAAAGTAATCTTTTTGCTTTGGTTAAATTTTATAAGGCAGCGATTGCTTGCGGTATTAAGCCGCTGGTGGGGGTGGATATTTGGTTAGAAAACTTACATGACCATGCGCGCCCTTTTAAAAAACTGTTACTCGCGCAAAACCATGTTGGTTATCAAAACCTTTTACAACTTATCTCACGTTCTTATGTGGCAGGGCAGTATTTAGGGATGCCGATTGTTAAAAGGGTATGGTTAGAGGAGTTAGCAGAGGGGATGATCGCGCTTTCTGGCGGTAAATATGGTGATGTTGGGCAGGCTTTGCTTGCCGATAATTTTAGCGAAGCAGAGAGTAGCGCTAAATTTTGGCAAAAAATTTTCCCGGGGCGTTATTATTTAGAACTACAACGTACCGGTAGAGAACAGGAAGAGGAATATTTAATTAAAGCAGTGGATTTAGCTAATAATTTAAAATTACCGGTAGTTGCTACCAATGCCGTGCGTTTTTTAGAGTTACAAGATTTTGAAGCACATGAGGCTCGAGTTTGTATTCATAGTGGCTATGTGTTAGATGATAGCAATCGCCCGCGATTATATAATGAAAAGCAATATTTATGTTCACAAGAAGAGATGGCTAATCTATTTAGCGATCTTCCGGAAAGTTTAGTTAATTCAGTTGAAATTGCTAAACGTTGTAATGTTGAGCTTACTTTGGGCAGAACTTTTTTACCTATTTTTCCTACGCCAGCTGATACTACGCCAGAGATACATTTCGCTAAAGCGGCACATTTGGGTTTAGAAAGATGTTTGCAGCTAAATACTAATCCAGAGTTATGTAAGGCGTATGCAGAGCGCTTAGAGTATGAAATTAAAGTTATTAATCAAATGGGATTTGCTAGTTATTTTTTAATCGTTGCCGATTTTATTAGTTGGTCGAAAAAAAATGGCGTCCCAGTTGGGCCGGGAAGGGGTTCTGGTGCGGGATCTCTCGTGGCATATACCTTAGGCATTACCGACATTGATCCACTTATGCATGAGCTACTTTTTGAAAGGTTTTTAAATCCAGAGCGTGTATCGTTACCCGATTTTGATGTCGACTTTTGTATGGATGGCCGTGATCGAGTTATCGCTTATGTGGTTGAGCGTTATGGCAAAGATAAGGTAGCACAAATCATTACTTATGGCACCATGGCGGCGCGTGCGGTAGTACGAGATGTGGGTAGGGTTCTTGGTTATCCTTATGGTTATGTCGATAAAATTGCTAAATTGATCCCTTTTGCTATCGGCATAAGCTTGGATCAAGCTTTAGAAGAAGAGGAGTTATTAAAACAAAAATATAACGACGAAGAAGAGGTGAGAACCTTAATTGATTTAGCCAAAAAACTTGAAGGTATCGTACGTAATGCTGGCAAACACGCGGGTGGGGTGGTTATTGCTCCTTCAGCTTTAACCGATTTTATGCCCCTTTATTGTGAATCTGACGGCGAAGGAATTATTACGCAGCTAGATAAAGATGATGTTGAAGCTATTGGTTTAGTAAAATTCGATTTTTTAGGGTTACGAACTTTAACTATTATTGATTGGGCGCTTAAGTCTATTAACACTAAGTTAAAAGAAGCCGGTGCAGAACCTATCGACATTAGCCTTTTGCCACTTGATGATGCTGCTACCTATCAGTTGTTACAATCGGGCAAAACCGCTGCGGTTTTCCAATTAGAATCTAGAATTTCGCGTGATCTCATTAAACGTTTTAAGCCGGACTGTTTTAGCGATATTGTGGCAATGGTTGCGATTATTCGTCCGGGAGTTTTGCAATCAGGGATGCTTGATGAAATTATCGATCGGAAACATGGCCGGGCGCAAATTACTTATTTACATCCAAAGCTTGAGCCAATTTTACGTCCCACTTATGGGGTTGCTATTTATCAAGAACAAGTTATGCAAATGGCACAAAGTTTAGCTGGTTACAGTCTAGGTAATGCTGACTTATTACGGCGTGCTATGGGTAAAAAGAAACCCGAAGAGATGGCCATGCAGCGTGCTATTTTTATTGAGGGTGCAGCAAAAAATAATATTGATAAGCATTTAGCCAACACTATTTTTGACTATATGGAGAAGTTCGCCAGCTACGGTTTTAATAAGTCTCATTCGGCTGCTTATGCATTAATTTCTTACCAAACCGCGTGGCTGAAGACTCATTATCCGGCAGAGTTTATGGCGGCAGTGTTATCTTCAGATATGGACAATACTGATAAGGTGGTTTTGTTTTTAGCCGAATGTAAGAATTTAGGATTAGCAATGGTGCCGCCAGATATTAACATTAGCAATTATCGTTTTACCGTGAATACGGATAATAAAATATTATATGGTCTGGGCGCAATCAAGGGGGTTGGGGAGAGCGCAGTGGAAGCTATTTTGGCCGCGCGTAAGACTGGAGGAGTATTTAAGGATTTATTTGATTTATGCAAAAGAGTTGATACCCGTAAAGTAAATAAAAGGGTGCTTGAGGCGCTAATTTACGCTGGTGCGCTAGATAACATTGGTCCAAGTCGCGCACGTCAAGTGCTGAGTGTTGAGTTGGCGTTAAAAGCGGCGGGCCAAGATGAAGCAATGCGGCTAAGTGGCCAAGTTGATTTATTTGGTGACTTAGCAAACGAATATGAAATAACTTATGAGTATGTGGCAGCAGCAGATTGGTCGAAAGAGGAGCGATTGAAAAAAGAAAAAAGTGTTCTGGGGTTTTATTTAAATGGACACCCCATTGAACAATTTTTACCTGAGCTTAGTAAGTTTATTCGTATGAGTATTGCTGAGTTGGTGCCAGAAACGGGCAAAACCGTATTAATTGCTGGTTTTGTTAAATCAATAAGAATTGTTACCACTAAATCTGGCAATCGCCTAGCGGTGGTAACCTTGGAAGATGCTACGGCAACTGTCGATGTGACTTTATTTACGGAAAACTTTACGGCTTCCCGCTCGTGTTTAATTGAAGATCAGCTAGTAATTGTGGAGGGGGAGGTAGCGGTGGATCATTTTTCCAATGGTTATCGCATTCGTGCCACAAATGCTATGAGTTTAGATCAGGCACGGACAACTTATGTTCGTGGGTTATTGTTAAAACTAAGTGCAACACAAATTAATGAAATAGTTATGGGTAATTTATATGAAATTTTGCAACAGTATCGTGGAGGTAATTGCCCCGTTTATATCGCCTATGATGGGGGTGAGGCAAACGCCAAATTGGTTTTAGGTGACGAGTGGAAGGTAGCGCCCAAAGAGGAGCTGTTAATTAAATTAAAAGATAAGTTTAGTTGCTCAGACCCTTATTTTGTATATTAATTTTATAAAAATTTTTATGAAAAATAAATTTATAATTTTTGATT
>CAZHSI010000019.1:0-25287 GCA_964535195.1 uncultured Coxiellaceae bacterium
TTGCATCTAAATCCCTTTGTTTTCAATACCTAGATTTTGCAGCGGGAGCTGCTGGTTTTTAGTGTGACTTCTTGCTTAATGCTTACGAAAATATTAAAATTGGTTTATTTTTAGTTGTCATTTTTTTGGTCAATTAGAGAACCTCGAGGTCCTGCGTAGCAGGATGGATTTTTATGAAAATAATTTGAGAGGGATGCGCATGAAGATTGTATTAAATAACGATGAGTTAACTAGTGTATGCGGCGGGTGGCATTACAATTGTTATTGCCTGATAGGCTATGATAATAACGGGTGGCCTATTGAAGACTACCAATGGTCGAGTAGAAATAATGGAGATGAAAAGGCATGTTGGCGAAATTGCCGAGACAAAAGAAGATATATAAATTATCGTTGGCTTGGCGACGCTAACGAGTAGAAGGAAAATTAGAACAACAGATGGGAAGTAGCTTTTTTGTGCAATCCCTAAAATAAATTAGGACTTGCTAAAAATTCGCACAGCGCGTACCCCAATAAAATCACTACTTTTAATGTAATTATCTTGTTTGCCATCACTAAAGTGCTGGTCCCATGCTCCGAAGTAACTGTCTGAGCGCTCGGTGGAGCTCCAGTAGTATTTATGTTTTTCATCATAACCGCCAATTAAACACTGTACCCCGCCAATTTTACTACCAGAGCAATGTTTGCCAATCAAATTATTGGCTTTGGCGAAAAGATACATTTTGTTTAACTCATTTTTAGATGGTAAGTACCATCTGCTTAAATGCTGACCTATTTGTGCTTTAGAATCTTTGTAGTTATGACATAGCCACGCCGCATTATTACTTGGATTATCTTGGGGTAATGCGGTGATAATAGCAGTGGTGTTAGCTGCGCCATCGTCATCTGATCTGGCAGCAGGAATTGCAACATCATATTTGCTGGCCCAAGATACACCATGTTTAGGGTTGGTATCAAAATTAGCTTGATCCTTGTTAGCCATGATCAATCCATAATCTCCTGATCCACAAGGAACGCATTGTTTTATATTCGAAGTTTGGCTTACGCAGTATACCGTACCGCCGCCGTAGGGATCACCTACACTTACTGCATGACAACAACTGCTTATGCTAAAAACCGAAAATGGTATAAAAATTAGATTTATTAAATTGGCACTATTTTTTTTAATCACAATATAACCTCAGTCTTATTTATCAATAGGTTTCATCTTTAATGGAGATTCTACATCGAACCTCTCCATTTTTTCGACAGTCATTAATTTGGCCAAAAATCCTTGAATCTAGCGGTTGCTACTTCGGTGTAGCGTACCGTATACTGTATATTTTTATGTCCCGTAATATTGAATACTTCGGCGTATCCCTACCATCGTTGGCTAGCTTAAATCCAGTAGAGTGCCGCAACATATGTGGATGTATGGGCATAAGGACCATGTTATTCTCTCTAATGAATCCAAGAGATGGCAACCTCTAAAAATAAGCTAATTCTAATCTTCTCATAAGTATTGGCAAGCTGTTTTGCATTTTTTTGCCAAAATACTCAAACAAGCTGTAAATTTTTACAAAATGACGTTTGCTGCAAAATTTTAACCATATCTATTATCAATCGCACGCAAATCTTAAAGAAAACATTTTACCTATTTTGTAATTATAAAAATCAAAAATTTCTAATGCTCTATAAGTTTTGGAAGCGAAAAATCTTATAGCATCAGCTATTTTGCTTAACCCTTGTCTAAAATTATCCTTTATTGTTCTTCTGATTACGTAAAATTCGTTTGCGTAAAATTTTTGCAATACCATAAATTATAAGCTACGATCGCTGGTCTTAATTAGTACACGGGACTCAACTATTTACTATAATTCTGCCTCTTGAAGTCATAACGGTATATATAAGAACATAAAGTATGAAAAAAAAAATATTTATTGTGTTTTTTGTTGTCCTGTTTTCAGTTTTTGGCTGTGCTTCTGCTCACAAAACCATGCTTTATGATAACAAGCCAGCTTTTTACTCCTATATTATAGGGGATGTGCGGGGTAATAGCATAAGCGTTGAGCATGAAGCCGGGGTTTATGTTACTCCTGCCAGTTGTCAAAAAACCATTATCGCCTTATTAGCTTATAAAATGTTTGGCGCTGATTATTGCTATGAAACCAAATTTTATACTACGGAGAAGCAACAAAAGGTTCATGATGTTGTGGTGTCTTTTTCTGGTGACCCTACCTTAACCTTAGGGGGGTTGAAACAACTTTTTGAAACAATTGGTGGTACTACGGTTACGGGTAAGATTCTTTTAGATGTTTCTTTATTTAAAACGCCGCCATATTCTCCAAATGTAATGGCGGAGGATATTGGTACAGAGGCGCGGCCAGTGACTAGCGCTAATATTGACCATAATTTAATTACAGTTAAAGTAAGTCCAAATAAAAGAGGTGGTAAATTTGCTATAGTTACTAATGATTCTGAATATCCAGTAGATTCCAGTGTAACTATTGCGCGTAGGTTGTCGTATGTAAAAATAGCGGTACGTAATAATCGTATTAAGGCCAGTGGTAACATAAAACGGCACCATTCTCCTGCGGGGTTAAATATTTCTCCTATGGATCTTGATTATTACCTGTTACAAAAAGTTAAAATTGCCATGAAAAAAGCCAAGGTAAAAGGAAGGGTCGTAATTGTACGCGACCAGTCGCAACTACCCGCGGGTTTGATATTGCGTAATGTTATTAAATCTAAACCACTTGGCAGTATTATCCCCCCAGCTTTAAAAAAATCTGATAATTGGATATTTGACAATTTGTATATCAAGATTATTCATACCCCAGGCGCTGAGGCTATAGAAAGTTGGAACGATGGTAGTGCCGTTATAAAAGATTTAGTTTATAAGTATTTGGGTGTTAATACCAGAGACTCTATCTTTGTCGATGGCTCAGGATTGTCTAGATATAACAAAATACAGCCACAGAAGCTTTTTGAGATACTAAAGCAAGGCTATGATATAACAGAATTTGTTGGGGCTTTGCCTAGTCCAGGTGAACCAAAGAGTACGCTTGCTAGAAGGACTCATCTGTTAGAGTACATAAAAGCTAAGACTGGCAATATGTCTGGTATTAGTTGTTTGTGTGGATATAGTGTCAATAATCATCCCAAAGCATTTGTAGTGGTTGCTGATGGCTTTTCTTCTTCCAATAAACGTATTTTTCCAGTTATAGATAATTTTATTAATTACCATCTAAGGTAGAGCTTATCCCAACCGCTAAATAGTCTATTCGAGCTTTTAATGATGAAGGCAATGATGTTTTTCTAAAAAAGCATAAAATTGTATAGGTGCAAATCAGGTTTTGGTTTGCTTTTTAGGTTAAAAATCAGGATAGATTTTATATTTTAATTTTTTAAAAAAAAACTGTTTTGACAAAGGAGGTCACCTTATAACTGGATTTTGGCGGTCCTTGCTGGGATGGCGGCTGAATTTTAGATTTTAACAGCAGCTGAAATGTAAAACATATACCTGTTATTGCACAGAAATATTTTTATATTGACCTATTTATCATTTTGGTATATAAAAAGGTTTTAGTTCAAAATGTTTAAATTTAGTATATGGCGATAAAACAGGAAAAAACGAAAAAAATAATTTTGGCAGCCGCGAGGCAAATGTTTGCTAGGTTTGGTTTAGAAAAGACCAGTATTGATGAAATTGCCAAAACTGCCAAGGTGGCCAAAGGTACTATTTATAGTTATTTTGAAAATAAAGACCATATATACTTAGCGGTATTGCAAAGTGAAGCTGACGAGATGTTGCAAAGTATTGTGCATGCTTTATCTAAAGTAAGCTCGCCAATCGATAAATTAAGGATGTTGATTTTAGTTAAATTCCAATGTTTAGAACAATCTCCGAACTTTCGTAATTTAGATCGTAACAAACTTATACAATGTTTACCTTATGCAGATGAGGTGTGGAAAAAATATCTCGAAAAAGAATTTAAACTTGTCAAATCTATTTTAAGTGCTGGGGTCGAAAATGGGATTTTTGTTATCGATAATATTTCTTTAGTGACGAAAACTATTATTTATGCTTTGAAAGGATTTGAAATTCATTTGTTAATTGATGAGGACAGTGAAAAACAAATTAAAAACACAGAACATTACATTAATAAAATATTGGATATGCTCTTTTTTGGAATTGTCAAAAAGAAAAAGGGGCTGAGAACTGCTCTGCTTTAGTTTTTGAAAAAAATTTAGAACATTAAGAATCATGAAATCCATGGCTAAAAAAAAATTGTCGTTATTGATTTGTAGCGTGCTTGTTATTACTGGTTGTTCAATGGCGCCTAAGTATAAACGTCCTATGTTGCCAATAAGCGACAAATATTCGGGCGATCATGTGGCTTGCGTTCAAACAGTTTTAAGTGAGGTAGATTGGAATGAATACTTTGCCGATCCGTATTTACAACAATTGATTGCAACAGCTTTAGAAAATAATCGAGATTTACGTATATCTTTACTTCATGTAGAGGAAGCCCAAGCTGCATATGGTATTAGACGTTCTAATCAGTTTCCCAATATAGATGTTGCGGCAGGTGGGAGTCGAATGCACTCTAGTGAAGGACTATTTCAGAACAATTACTATGTTGGGTTAGATTCGCTTTCTTGGGAAATTGATTTTTGGGGTAAAATAAAAAATCTTAAAAATGTAGCGCTAGAGAATTTTTTTGCCACCGAAGCTGCAAATCGTGCTATTAAACTTTCTATCATAACTAATGTGGCTGATAATTATATTTTGATGCGTGAGCTAGAAGCGCGTCTTATTTTGGCTAATAAGAATGTAGCTAATTATAAAGAGCATCTAAATATTTATACTAAACGTTTTAAGGTAGGAGAAGTATCACAAATAGAACTTGTGCCTGTGAAGAAATTATTAGCAGACGCAGAAATGCTTGTGGTTAAACTTGAAGAGCGACGGGCAATGTATGCACATGCTTTGAGCCTTTTGATAGGTACACCGCTTCCAGTATTACCCCCGATTGAATTTAATGAAAATATTATTTTACATAAATTGCGAGCCGGCTTGCCTTCTGAATTATTAATTAAACGTCCTGATATAATTGCTAGTGAACATAAATTAAAAGCTACCGGGGCCAATATCGGTGCTGCTCGAGCAGCATTTTTTCCGAGCATTACTTTAACAGGATTGTTTGGTTCAGTAAGTTCTGAGTTTGGTCAATTATTTAGTACTGGACAAGCAGCATGGTTATTTGCGCCTAGAATTTCTATGCCAATTTTTGATGCTGGTCGGACTTATACTTCATTAAAGCTTGCTAAGATTAGGAACAATATAGCTGTCGCTAACTATGAAAAGACTATTCAAACAGCATTTCGCGAAGTATCTGATGCTTTAACAATGAACTTTAGCGCTTTGCGATCTGTACAGCTTCAAGAGCAAAAATTAGCAGCAGATAAAAAACAAGAGGGTATTGCTATAACTCGTTATCACAATGGTTCTATTTCTTATTTAGATCTATTAGAAGTTAAAAAAATATCGATTCAATCGGAGCAACAATTAATAGAAGCTCGTAGCCGCTTACTCTCTAGTCGGATTCACTTATATACTGCTTTGGGTGGTGGTAGGCAAACCGTTGTGGTTAACGATATTAATAAAAAACTTAAGGTATCCCATGAATAATTTTTTAACTAAAAATAAAGCTATTGTTTTTGTAATCATTTTTTTAATGATCTTAATTGGGGCTATGGTATGGAATGTTATGGGCCCTAAAGGATTGGGTAAAGGATTTATTAGTGGTAATGGTCGTATTGAGGCAAGTGAAGTTGATATTGCAACTAAATTAGGCGGACGCTTAATTAGTGTTTTTGTTAATGAAGGCGAATTAGTTAAAAAGGATCAAGTACTAGCTCAAATGCAAATCGATGTATTGCAAGCACAGCTTGATGAAGCAATAGCAAGAAATCAACAAGCAATTAAAATGGCTGATACCTCAGCTGCACAAGTAACAGTAGCTGAAAGTAATTTAGCCACAGCTAAATCGGTCGTAAAGCAAAGAGAGGCGGAATTAGATGCGGCAAAAAGACGATTAATCCGTTCACAAAGTTTAGCAAAATCTGGTGCTATTTCTCTACAAGTATTAGACGATGATCGTGCTAAAGCGAATAGCGCTAAAGCTGCTTTAAGTGCAGCTGAATCACAAGTGGCAGCAAGTGAAGCTGCTATTATTTCTGCACGAGCTGGATTTTCTGGGGCACAGTCAACAGTAGCGGCTTACATTGCTAATATTAAGCGTATTGAAGCTGAAATTAATGATAGTCGGTTAAAATCACCATGTGATGGTAAGGTACAATATAAGATCGCTCAACCTGGTGAAGTTCTTGCCGGGGGAGGCAAGATACTTAGTTTGATAGATCTACATGACATCTACATGACTTTCTTTTTGCCGGAAACAGTAGTTGGAAGGGTGGCAATAGGAAGTGAAGTGCGAATTGTATTGGATGCTGCTTCTGATTATGTGATACCAGCAAAAATTTCTTTTGTATCTAGTGTTGCCCAGTTTACGCCTAAAACTGTGGAAACCGTTAGTGAGAGGCAGAAGCTAATGTTTCGTGTAAAGGCGAAAGTAGATCAGGAAGTTATAGAGCGAAATTTACATCAGGTTAAGACTGGACTGCCAGGGGTAGCTTTTCTTAGATTAGATCCGAAGGTTGAATGGCCAAAAGAACTAATGATTCGGACTGAAAAATGAATGCAATAACTACTGGCAAAGAATATAAGTATGCATCACAGTTGACTAATGTTACTTTAAGTTATAAAAAAAAAGTTGCACTAGACGATATTAGTTTAAGTATTCCAGCTAATTGTATGGTGGGATTAATCGGACCTGATGGAGTTGGTAAATCAAGTCTCATGTCTCTTATAGCTGGGGTGTTAGTAGCTAAAAAAGGCACAGTTGAAACTCTAGAAGGTAATATAGCCGATCCTCATCACCGAGACGAGATATGTTCTCAGATAGCCTATATGCCTCAAGGGCTCGGAAAAAATCTTTATCCTACTCTTTCAGTTGAGGAAAATTTACAGTTTTTTGGCAGTCTTTTTGGATTAGATGAAGCTGAACGTAAAAAACGGATAGACTTACTGACTAAAGCCACCCATCTTTATAAATTTCTTAATCGTCCTGCGGGAAAGCTTTCTGGTGGTATGAAACAAAAATTAGGATTATGCTCGGCATTAATTCATAACCCTGCATTACTTATACTTGATGAGCCAACTACCGGAGTTGACCCATTGTCGCGTATCCAATTTTGGGAATTAATTGAGCATATCCGTCATGAAATACCTCTATTGAGTATTATTGTTTCTACAGCTTATATGGATGAGGCAGAGCAATTTGATTGGTTGGTGGCAATGGATGCGGGAAAAATACTGGCTACAGGCACTCCTCAGGAAATACGAGAATGTACTAATTGTTTGTCTTTAGAAACTGCATTTGTATCGTTGCTTGCTAAAAAGCATAATTTAAATCATAGAGAACTTTCAATACCTCCTTTAGCTAATAATAATGAGCACGAAGTAGCTATTGAAGCACGTGATTTGACTAAAAAATTTGGCTGTTTTACAGCTGTAAATAAAGTTAGCTTTAAGATCAGTCGGGGCGAGATATTTGGTTTTTTAGGGTCAAATGGTTGTGGCAAATCAACCACGATGAAAATGCTTACAGGTCTTATACCGGCAACTGAAGGTACAGCGTGGTTATTTGGACATGAAGTTGATGCTAATGACATAGCTACCCGCAAACGTGTTGGTTATATGTCCCAGGGGTTTTCCCTTTATTCTGAACTGTCGGTACGTCAAAATTTAGAACTCCATGCACGACTGTTCCATGTGCCTGAAAAAAATATTATATCTTTAGTTGCCGATTCTGTTAATCGTTTTGGTCTGCATGGATTGCTTGAAGAATTACCAAGTAATTTACCGCTTGGGATCCGCCAGCGTTTATCTTTAGCTGTGGCAATGATTCATAAACCTGATTTATTGATCCTAGATGAGCCAACTTCAGGTGTTGATCCTATAGCTCGTGATAATTTTTGGCATTTAATTATTGAGCTTGCTCGTAAAGATAAAGTTACAGTTTTTATCTCTACTCATTTTATGAATGAAGCGATGCGTTGTGATCGTATCTCATTAATGAATGCAGGAGAAGTGTTAGTAAGTGATACTCCAAATAAGATAATAGAAAGAAAAGGGGTGGTTACATTAGAGCAGGCATTTATTGCATATCTGAAGGATGCGGAAGCAAGAGAGGAAACAAAAGAGGGTAATACGAAGATGGCTAAAACTAAGGATAGTGCTATCATAGGTTCGGCACCATTAGCTAGTTGTCATCATCGTAGCTTTAGTATAGCTCGTGCATTAAGCTATGCAGGACGGGAAGCTAAAGAATTACGACATGACCCTGTGCGGGGAACATTAGCTTTGTTTGGTAGCTTGTTACTTATGCTTATTATGGGTTTTGGTATTAGTTTAGATGTTGAGAAACTTAGCTTTGCAGTACTTGATCGCGATCAAACAATGCTAAGTCGTAACTATGCTTTAAACCTTGCTGGTTCCCGCTATTTTGTAGAACATAATTCAATTGAAAATTATGCTGATTTAGATCGCAGGATGCGTAGTGGTGAGTTATCATTAGCAATCGAAATACCACCGGGTTTTGCTAGGGATTTAAAACGGGGGAATGTTGTGCAAATTGGAGCTTGGGTAGATGGTGCTATGCCTCAAAGAGCCGAAACCATCCAAGGTTATGCTAAAGCTATGCATTATGCATGGCTAAGTGATATGGCTATGCACCGTTTAGGTAAAAATTTTAATATAAGCAATGCTAATGTTGAAACTCGTTTTCGTTATAATCCTGATGTGAAAAGTTTGCCGGCTATGGTTCCAGCAATAATACCTATTTTGCTTTTAATGATTCCAGCTATGATGACTGCATTAGCGATTGTGCGGGAAAAAGAATTAGGATCGATAATTAATTTTTATGTTACTCCGGTTACACGAACTGAATTTTTGCTTGGTAAACAATTACCCTATATTGCATTGGGGATGCTTAATTTTTTTCTAATGGTGCTGGCGGCATATGTTATTTTTGGAGTAACAATTAAAGGCAGTTTTATAACTTTGAGTTTGGCAGCGCTAATTTTTATTAGTTTTTCTACAGGGTTTGGGTTATTTGCTTCGATATTTACTCGTAGTCAAATTGCCGCATTGTTTTTAACTATGATAGGAACAATGATTCCATCGGTGCAATTTTCTGGGTTGCTTAACCCCATTTCTTCTTTAGAAGGAGTTGGCAGGTTAATAGGGGAGGTTTACCCTGCCACCCATTTTTTTATAATCAGTCGCGGAGTATTTACTAAAGCGTTAAAGTTATCAAATTTATATACTCCATTTTTGCTAATGCTAATCGCTGTTCCAGTAATTTTTATTAGTGCTATTTGCTTGTTAAAGAAACGGGAAAATTAAAAATGATTCGTATCTCGAATATCTATCGATTAGGAATCAAAGAATTTTGGAGTTTGCGTCGCGACCCAGTTATAATGGGTTTGATTATTTATATTTTTACAGTGGCTATTTATGTAGCAGCGACCGCCATGCCCGATTCTTTACATAAAGCAGTAATTGCCGTAGTCGATGAAGATCAGTCGTTATTATCAGCGCAGATTATATCTGCCTTTTATCCGCCACATTTTGTTTCCCCAAAAATTATTTCCCTTTCAGAAGTAGACGCTGGGATGGATACTGGCAAATATACTTTTGTGCTTAATATACCCCCTAATTTTGAACGAGATGTCATTGCCAAGCGTCTGCCAACAGCCCAGCTTAATGTTGATGCGACAAGGATGAGCCAAGCTTTTATTGGTAGCAGTTATATCCAACAAATGGTCTTAAGTGAAATTGATGAATTTGCTAAAGGTTATCGTAGCGAGCAGCCATTGCCAGTAGACTTAGTGCTAAGAGCGCGATTTAATCCATCTTTAATCAATGCTTGGTTTGGTTCTATAATGGAATTAATTAATGCTATAACTATGCTTTCTATCATATTGACTGGGGCGGCACTGATCCGAGAACGGGAGCATGGGACTATAGAACATTTGCTGGTGATGCCGGTAACACCCGGGGAGATTATGTTTTCTAAAGTTTGGTCTATGGGCTTAGTGGTTTTGGTTGCTTCGGCTTGCTCTCTTGCTTTTGTTATCCAAGGGTTGCTTAAAGTGCCGATTGAAGGTTCAATGTATTTATTTTTAATTGGTACTTTTTTATATTTATTTGCCACTACTTCAATGGCTATTTTTATTGCTACCATTGCTCATTCTATGCCTCAATTTGGATTGTTGATGATACTTATATTGCTGCCATTACAAATGTTATCTGGCAGCATGACTCCACGTGAAAGTATGCCGATTTTTGTCCAAAATGTTATGTTGGTTGCTCCAACTACGCATTTTGTTTCATTGGCGCAAGCAGTTCTTTATCGGGCTGCCAATTTTAGCATTGTATGGCGACAATTTTTAGCTCTTATAATTATAGGTATATTGTTTTTTAGTATAGCTTTAAGCCGTTTTAGAAAAACCATCAATAGTACTATTTAAGGATGCGTTGTCTAAATGTTGTTAAAAATTTTGATAATAAAATAATGCTTAGTAGCAACATCATTGGTTAAGCTTTTTTATCAATAATTATTTATTATGGTCTGTTGACATTTTGTCTATAATCTAAATTTCCTCGAAGCAAGCTTCGAGGACAAAGCAATGGGGGATTACCAAGGGGAAGAGGCGTAGCTCTCCCCCTCGGGCGAAGTCTAAAAATTGATTTTGAAAAATAAGAGCAAACTCGTAAAATTGAGTTTTTCGAAATAACAATTAAAACGAGTTTGCAATGGCTAGACTAATGCTCACTGATGAGCTATGGTCAAAGCTAAGGACAATGAGGCGCCAACAGGGTGTTTTATGACAAGCCAAGTCTTAGAATGATGGTTGAAGGTATGTTATCCGGTATGAGGGTTGGGTGTCCGTGGCGTGGCGTAAGTACTATCAGTATTTGGTTGTTGGAATTCCATATACCAGAAATTTAACCGCTGGTCTGCAAAAAATAAGCTGATCAGCATTTTCAAAATGCTAGTTCAAGCTCCTGATCTTGAATGGGAGTTTATCGACGGAAGTATTGTAAAAGCGCATCAACATAGTGCAGGAGCTGCTACTGAAGAAGGACGGGCTATTGGTAAATCTGTTGCGTGAAACACTACTGAAATTGTAAAAATCCCGATCTGATCTTACAGTCGCCCCTATTTTCTAGTTAGCACACCTATTACTGTTGGATTAATTTAAGATCGTTAACATAATCCTTGCTACTCGTTTTCTTTAACAGTTTTCTCGCCAGTTAGTATCAATTCAGTGTGAACTCTAGGGCTACCATACGTTTGGCGGTTATCTCGATGTATTTCTTTAATCTTGTTTAATAATCTATCATTCTCTTTTTTTAATCAGATACTTCTCGTTTAAGATAAGTATAGTAACCACTGCTAAATACTTCAAATATTTGGGACATCCTCTCAATCTTTAACTCTTTTGCCTGCGCTTTCATAAAGCGATATTTCATTGCTGGGGTAATGAGAAGATGCCCAGTGTATTTGTTAAGATATCTCTCTCTTCTCTTGCTATTGCCAGTTCTTTCCTCAAATTGACCACCTTAGCATCTGATGGTTTAAGGTATCCCTTGCCAGGAAAAGCTTCTTCTCCGTGCTTCTTATGACTCATAACCCAGGTTACTAGAGTATACCTAGCTCTTTGCTAATTTCTTGATACATCTTGCCGCTAGCTAAATATAGCTTTACTGCATGAATCTTAAATTCTTTATCATAACCTCTTGTTGTTCTTACTTGCATTTTTTACCTCTTAAATAAAAATTAATTATCTTTATTTTTATTCGAGGTCTCCACTTTATGGTAGCAAGATTAGGGGCAAGCTCTAAGTAAATAAAACCACTATATTTATAGATTATCTTTGATGTCGTTACAAAAAAATCTCATGATGTAATGTGTAATTTAATTGCATTTTAAATGCTATTTATGTGTCACGCACAAATGAAGATTAGATTAGATAATTTTTTTGTAATTCTTAAAGTGTTTAAAATTATCTTTAACAAGCTTAAGGTTTTATTAAAAAAAATAAACCTTTCTTCTAATAATGTTATTTCTGATGTATTTAAAAAAACTTAAAAATAAGTAAAAGTACGGTCATTTTTTTTCTTAAAAACACTGATGATCTTGTCTGGATGTTTTTAGACAAAAAGGCTTGTTTTTATACAATGAGCAAAAATTGTATAATTTGTTGAAATATAATGTTTTTTTAGCATATAGTATTTATATGCGAAAATTTATAGGGTAATTATTGCTAATAAATATCAATAAATATATTTATTAGTGTAAATAGATTTAATAATTTATTAAGAATATTTTACATAGCAAATATTCCATTAAATGTACGATATATCTTTTCAATTCTTGATAGGATTAAATATGCAACATGAATTCTTAAGCCAACCTTAAGAAATCATGAGGTAGAAAAAAAGTTAAAGTTAGAATGTGCAAAGTTAAGAGGGTAAAGAGTTTAGTAGGTTGTGATGGTTAATCTGCAACGGTTTATAGATAAACTTAGATTAACTGCGCAGCTTCTGGTGTGAAAGATTATTGAGGGAGCAATGTCGTTCAGGATGATACGATGTCCCCAAGCGTCGTCGTTAGTTTTACCGTTGTTGTATGCAAGGATGTATTACAATAAGGTTTTAAACTAGCGGCACACTTGATTTGCCTATTAACGATTCAGAGTGTCAGACTTTTTTGGATGGATGTAAGAAGCTTGAGGGGCAGTGTCGTTCAGGATGATACGATATACCCAAACATCGTCGTTAGTTTTACCGTTATTGTATGCAAGGATGTATTACAATAAGGTTTTAAACTAGCGGCACACTTGATTTATCTATTAACGATTCATGGTGTCAGGCTTTTTTGGATGGGTGTAAGATGCTAAATTTGGTTATAAGGCTGTTTGGCAGAGAAGGGTATGTGTTTTTCATAGATTAGGTGGAGACTTAGCCGTTCCTGTGTCTGGCGGTGGAAGTTTAGTGGATATCCTTACACACCCTTTGAGGAAAGAGCTGTTGCTTGCGAAAATACGTTTTTTGTCATTTGAGGCACTATACCTTAACCTTGGGTCGAGCTCGGGCATTTTTAGACTCGACTTTATAAGATCGCCGTAGGCGAACATATCTCCATGAAAGTAGTCAACCTGTAAATTTTTTATTGTATCACCAAGTAAAGAATCTCCTATCATTAACGTTGACCAAGGTTCGGTGTCTTTATTTAGAAAGCAATTAAGTAGTTCACTTAATTCCCGTATATTATCGATAACGCTGGTAATTTTTTTGGCTCTTGGTAAAGACTCTAGGAGAGTTGGTAGCTGTAAGGAGTAGTAAACTGGTTCTGGTTCCGTAATTGAAAAGTACTTTGGGTGCATGATAGTAGCTGTATACTCTTCAAGGCCGTATCCCCTTGAATCTTCGTAAATCATTTGAATGTTTTTTAGTGGTCCAGTTTTTTCACTGCCTGCGAATGGTGTATTAGCAGGTATAGTGCCAGTGCTTACGTATATTATGTGTTTGAGAGTATCAACAACGTAGGGATCAAATTTCAATTCCTTATTGCTTAGAGATTTCATGAATATTTCCCAAACCATATCTAAAGCTGCTTTCTTGCGAGCATAACTAGAATGCTGCCATCCTTTGTGGCTAATATATAGGGCTAACTTAGACCATGCTGGATCATTTTTAATAGCGTTTATCCATTTGTTTGATAAAAATATTATCTCGCAAAACCATTCAGTGGGAAAACTATTACTTTGAGCAAGTTGTGCAAACACTTGCCAATGATCGTAAAGATGCTTCGGTGGTGATTCTGTTATGCCAAACTTTCTTTTCAACTGTTTGTGTGATAACGCTTCGCTAATTTTAGGTAACATGTATAAAGAACGTGCCCCGGCCGTTATACTGTAGTTGTTTGACCAGCCAAAGTGTTCCCATATGCCTATTTCTAGATCATTCTCAAAGACTGCCAAGGAAAATATTTTTCTATGAATGTCAAAAAAAACCTCGACGTTATTATCGATAATGATACCAAGTGGTACGGTGTTGTATCCTAATTTGTTCTTAATATTACTATATTCACCATCTGGACCTATTGGTAAGTGAAATGAATTTTTGTCTATTATTTTTGTGCCGAAAGGGTAGAGTACTTTAAAAACTGTGAACTCTTTGCTAGGTGAGATCTCATCGATAATGTTGCTCAATTCTTTACAAGTATCGGCTACCGTTTTTCTAACTTCTGTCCAAGTTAGCTCCTCAATTAGTTTCCTTTTCTCTTTTGGCATACGGCGTAATTACGTAATTATATTATTGAGAAATAATGTTTTTTTATCCTCAAGGCTTTCCGCATTCTACTACTATTGTTGTGGTTGATGCAAATAGAAATGACTTCTAAAGAAAGGTGGCTGATTATCTAGGTTGCTACTAAAAGTGCCTCTTGCTAGTTTACTTTTTACCCGAATCTTTTGCTACCGTTGCTTCTTTCCAGACCTGGCGGAGTTGGCAAAATATCGTTATAAAAGGACCAGCAAAAGGCAAATGAATTCTAACTAAAAATACTTAAAGCGGCAAATTTTTTGTGTGTACCTAAATTTATTCGCAGTGAGCTTTGATGATGGGGGGTAGGTGCTTGCCAATGTGGGAACAGCTTTCCATCTTGAATTGACATAACAGCTTGATTATCTTAATAAAAAAATATATCACAATTTTTGTGTTAGAAACAGCAATAAATCTTTTTTACAGGGTATTTTTTGTAAAATTTATTCCATATGAACTTTCGCATGGTAGAGCAATAGGGAATTGTCAGCGTGGAGAGGTAAAGCTTATTCCTACCATGTGGCGAGTCTCAACTTGATTAAACCATGCTGAATTTTTGCAAAGAAGAAGTTTATTATTTGCTGTCCTTTTGGTATAACACACTAATTATACTCAAAATTTTGGTGTGGTATCTCTAATGAATAGCTGGCGGAGAGGGCGGGATTCGAACCCGCGATACGCTGAAAGCGTATACATGATTTCCAGTCATGCTCCTTCGGCCTCTCGGACACCTCTCCAACTAACATCACAAGAGATGCAACATTAGCAAGATTATGATGGCGATTCAACTGTTGGTGGGGGATTTTTAGTTACAATTATGTTATTATTAGTGGTGTGTAGGGGTAAAAGTACCTGTGGACAGGTTAAATGAAGAAGTTTTTCCAAGGAGGGTATCTCGTGTATAAACGACTAAATTATTTTACAGCTATTTGCTTTTTGTTGTTTGCTGCTATTTTTCATAGCTGCTATGCGGTTTTGAGTACAAACAACAGAGATACTCAAGTCGATTTTTTGGCTATAGCCGATATCCATTTAGATACCACCTTTTATGGTCCCGATGAAACCATGGAATTTAATCCTTCAAAGATTTCGAAGGGTTCCCCTCGTAAAAATGACATGGATCAAGCAACATTCGAATTAATGTTAGATACTATTAGGTCTAATATAGATTCTCCGACCACAGGGGTTATCGAAAAAAAGCCAGAGTTTATCCTTGTTCTTGGTGATGTGGCTAGCCATAATAGGTCTGTTACTCCGCCAGGCTCCAATATTGCTAAGGATGAGGAGGTATCTTTTACCTTGCTAAGGGAAAAGTTTCCAGATATTCCTATGTTTTATGTTTTTGGAAATAACGATGGTTTAAAAGCAGTAAATGGATTATTTCATGAAGTAAAAGGGGTAGATTTAATTGAAAATTCTTCTGAGGAAACGCTTGTTAATATCGTACATAGTCCCGGAGAAATAGCCACAGGTATGGGGGGATGGTTAAGCCCCTTTCTATCTAGTGGTGTTTCATGTAAAGACAAGATGTATCCTTGTATAAATTTAGTTGTTAGAAGATTAGGTTTTTTTGTCGCTTATATTAGACCTAAACTTAAAATAATAGCTATAAATAGCATGCTATATTCTGCTAAACCCAATAACCCCTCTGCAGAAAAATTGGGGGAAATGCAAACATATTGGTTGAGATCTCAGTTAAGAAGTTCTCAGAAAGAAAACGGATCGGTTATCATTGTATCACACCTCCCATTTGGTAATTCTACATTTGAAGGAGGATCAAGCGCAACCAAGGGATTTAACTATTTAAGAGAAAAAGATCAACAACAATTGTATGAACTTATTAAAGAATATAAGGATACTGTCATAGCAGTTTTATTCGCTCATGTTCATTACGAAGATTTAAAGTTAATTGACAAAACTGCTGGCAACAACCTCAAAATTGCTTACGGTATACCTGGAATGTCAACTTCCGATGGTAATTCTCCAGGAATAAAGATGTTCCATCTTGCCTCACAACAAAACAAATGGATTTTAACAGATTACGATACCTTATCTTTTAAAAAAGAAAACAATGGTTCTGTCATCCTGAAAACATTATATAATGCTAGAGAATATTATTGTGGGGACAAAAACACCGCTAATGCTGTTGCTTTGGAAAGCTGTTTCAGCAAAGAAAATCTAGTGCAAAAGTTCAAAGAAAATTATACTTTAGGAAATTTTAAGTTAGAACCAGAGGATCGTAAAACAGTAGAGCGTTTTATTAACGAAGAAAATTTGATTATTATTTTGGGTAATAAAATATTAAGTGCTCATACTGCATTTAAAAAACATCTTATTGGTTATGTCGCAACTATAAAAACTTTTTTTAGGAAAGACTGGGGTTGAAACCAGCGATACATTGAAACTTATACATAAATCGACACGCCTAGATTCATTAAGTTGGATTATTATTGCGGCGCAATTTTTATGATAATTTCTCGAGTTTTGCTGGTTTCTAAGTCTGTTTTGTTGATATTAAGGTTAATCATTTCTGCTGGTAAAAAACTATTTCCTTCTTTGCTAGCAATTACTTTGTCGCCAAGGTATGCCTTAATTATGCTGTTTGGGTAAATGTTTTTTACGCGCAATGATAAGCTAACTGTATTAGCGATATTAATTACGTTTATTTTTTGCGGGACAATATAACTAATGCCGTCTGCTGCTACCACATCGTGGGTAAAACCACTGGCCAATTGGTTTTTGATATATTGTGCGGCTCCATAACCTGCAAGTTCGCCTTCACTACTGACAAAGTCCACTAAATCGTGAATATGTAAAACGTTACCGCAGGCAAATATACCCTCTTTACAGGTTTGTCTTAATTCGCCAACAATCGGGCCATGGGTTTTGGGATCAAGATCTATAGCGGCATGGCGCGAGATTTCGTTTTCTGGAATTAAACCCACCGCTAGTAGAACGGTATCACATGGGATAAACCTTTGGGTAGTTTCTATCGGTGTTAAAGAGCTATCTACCTCGGCTATAGTTACGCCTTCAACCCGTTCTTTGCCGTGAATTTTCGTGATGGTTGTTTTTAGTAGCAGTGGAATATTAAAACTAGTTAAACATTGCTCAATATTTTTGGTTGAACCATTAGAGTAGGGTAAGATCTCAAGTACGGCTTCAACTTTTGCTCCTTCTCGTGCCATCCGCCGCGCTGTAATTAAACCAATGTCACCTGAGCCTAAGATAACTATTTTTTTTCCTGGTAGACAACCATTAATATTGATTAGCTTTTGCGCAGTCCCGGCGGTATATACCCCAGCTGGCCTGCTGCCATGAATTCTAATGGCTCCACGAGGTCTTTCTCGGCATCCCATGGCAAGTATGACGGCTTTAGTTTTAATTTTTATATATCCGTCTTTACTATTAATAGCGTGTATTGTTCGATCGGGTGCTATTTTTAATACTGTCGTGTCAGTTAGAAAATCAATGTTGGTTTGAAGGATTTTTTGGGAAACCAATTGACTATATTCTGGTCCGCTCAACTCTTGTTTAAATTGATGTAAACCAAAGCTCTGATGTAGGCATTGATTTAAAATGCCGCCAAGTTTTGTTTCACGCTCAATAATTAAAATATTTTGAATGTCGTTTTTGTGTGCAGCAAGAGCTGCTGCCATGCCAGCTGGGCCACCGCCAATTATTACTAAATTATAATGTTGTAAGGCCATATTCTATTTGGGTCTCTTGTTTACCAATAACGAGTTGCCACCTTTTTTCGTTATTTTTTCTTTAGGAATTTTTAATTCCTCGCTAATTATTTCCATGATCTTAGGAGTACAAAACCCACCTTGACATCTTCCCATACCAGCACGAGTACGGCGTTTGATTGCATCTAATGAGTTAATCGGAATTTCGCGATGAAGCGTTTCACGAATTTCTCCCAGAGAAACATTTTCGCAGCGACACACTATACAACCGTAGTTACAATCTTTTTTGATCAACTGATTGATGTCCTGCTCTGCCATGTTGGCTATTTTTTTATAAGGTTCACGGTAAGGGTTGAAATTTTGTTTAATGGAGAGCGTTACTAGTTTAGTTGTGGCGATGATTTCTACAATATGTTTGGCAATCGCCGGGGCGGCGGTTAAACCAGGTGATTCGATGCCGGCAGCATTAATAAAGCCTTTGATTTCAGTTTCGCCAATAATGAAGTCGTGGGTGCTCGGGATGGCGCGATTGCCAGTAAAACAGGTGATGACTTTTTGTAAATTAAAGCTAGGTAAAGATCTTTTTGCAGTAGCGATAATATCGTTAATATTTTGTTCTTCAGTATCTAGGTGGTCTTTATCTGCAATTTCAGTTGCATCTGGGCCAATCAATAAGTTGCCATGGGAGGTTTTTGTTACTAGGATTCCTTTGCTGATGGTACTTGGAGTTTGAAATATGGTGCTGTTAATTAATTGTCCTTCATCTTTATCAAAGAGCAAATACTGCCCTTGGCGTGGTTTGATGATAAAGTCATGAAGGCCAACCATCTGAGCAATTTCGTCTGCATGTAGGCCGGCAGCGTTAATTACTATTTTTGTGGTGATTTTTCCTTCACTAGTTGTTAGGACAAAGTGATCTGCAACTTTTTGTATTGCTGTAACTTGCGTATGTAATTTTAAGGCAACTCCATTTTGGATAGCGTTTTCTACTAGAGCAATAGCAAATTCATAAGGGGAGACTACCCCAGCTGTCGGGCAATATAGTGCTACGGTTATGTCTTTATTTAAATTTGGTTCTTTATTTTTGACAAAATTACCGTCAACGATTTGTAAGTTGGGAACACCATTAGCTAGGCCATAGGAATAAAGTTCTTGGATTTTTTGTTTATCTTTTTCGTCAAAGCCAATAACAAAAGAGCCGTTTTGGGTAAAGCCAAATTTTAGCTCATCATCAAGCCTTCGGTACATGAGATTTCCCTTAGAGGAAAATTTTGCTTTGATACTTTTCGGGTTTTCAGCATATCCCCCATGAACGATGCCACTATTTGCTTTAGTGGCGCCAGTGCCTACGTCATCATTTTTTTCTATTAAACAAACTGTTAGGTCGTATTGTGCTAGCTCTCTGGCTATTGCTGCACCAATAATACCGCCGCCAATTATACTGACATCATACATTAATTTTTCTCCGCGGAATTTTATATTTGTTTGCGGTTATCTAATTTTTTGACAATCTACAGAGTTTCTCTGAATTTGTCATGTTCTTTACTTATATTAGGTGTGGTGATACATTGCCTATAGAAATTTATTAACCAATTTATAAAATTTAAACAATATGAAACAGGAAATCTATAATAAAGAATATGCTATTGGTGAAATTATTGTAGGATCTTGGCATAGTTTTAAAGAGAATTTCCAGTTGATTCTATGGGTAACTTTGATCGTTCATTTACCAATTAATACCTTAGTGGCTTTTTTTCCTATTGATAAGTTTATGAAAGCGAAGGGGTTTTTGCCTGGTTTTAAACTGTATCTAGGGGTTAGCCAGCTTATTGAAGGTTTAATTGGTATAATTGCAGTTATGGCTATCGCTTATATTGTTAAAGCCGGAGTGGATGGACAGGTAATTGGTCTAGGACAAGCACTTAAAAAGTCTTTATCTAAATGGCTAGCGGTAATTGGAACCAATATAATGTTATCCATATTTTTATTTGGTTTAACTTTATTATTAATAGTTCCGGGAATTATCTATGGTGTTTATTGGGTATTTTCATTATATGCAGTTGTTTTCCAAAATAAATTTGGCAAAGATGCCATGAATTATAGCAAGGCTATTGTGAAAGATAGGTGGTGGAGGGTTATCGGTTACTCTCTGGTAATTGGATTAATTACTGTAACTATGATGCTTTCTTTGGGGTTTATTTTGAGGGCATTTTCAAGTTTTATTCTCCCAGACAATTTTTCCTTTAATATTATAAGTAGTATTATAAGTGACACTGTAATTGATTTTGTATCTACATTTTTTACCGTGGGGTCAGTAATATTTTTTATCAATTTTGATAGTACCAAAAAGCAGTTACCCCAGAGTTAAATTTATTTCACGCGGCAAGCTTCGAGGAAATTTAGATTGTAAATTGAAAACATGATGACGAGTTTTATTCAACAATCCAGCATGGAAAATAAAAAAGTGGCAAGAAAAACTCGCAATGAGTTGATCCTATGAGGGAGTGGTTTTATTCTAAAACCTAAAAACATGAGGTTATTAGTAAGATTTTAGCCAAGTGGTACGGCAGTAGGTTTCTTTAATCCCAAAAATACTAACTAGAGCGGCAATTAGATAGCAAACAGGTAATGTTGTAAGAGCTACTTGATAAGCATGTAAGCTATATATGTAGACATTATTTTCGCTTACTCCCGAGCCACTCATATCTAAAATTTTACCAATTAACAGTGGAAATAATAAGCCACCAGCGACGATACACATATTGTTGAAGCCATTGGCCGTACTATTTGTGTGTGGTGAGTGATTATCTTTAATGAGAGCAAACGACAAAGTTTGGCCCGCGGAAGCAAATCCTAGAGTAAACATCAGGATGTTTAATATAATTGCATTAATATTAGTTAAAAATATTATGAATATCATGGCGATCGCGCCGGCAATAGCGCACATAGTCATAATAATGCAACGTCTTTCAATAATATCTGAAAGCCAGCCGATGAGAGGGCTAGCGATAGCTATTCCAGCCCAAATGTAAACAATAGCTTGGGTTGCTGCTACATTGTCTAGGTGACAACTTAAGTGTAAAAACTGTGCTCCCCATGGCCCGGCGAATCCCATGATTTGTGCCCAGATAGCAAAGGAGTATATGCCAATTAGCCAAGTTTCTCGGCTGTGCAATACGGTTTTTAAATTGTTACGGATAAAATCTTTCTTCGGTTGAGGTGATGCTACAGTTGCTAAGCCTGCTGGTTGGTTACGAATAAGGCAAGCTATAAGGATAGCTAAAATAAAGCCAGCATAAGCAAACCAAATAGTGATTGTGCGCCAATCAAAATATCCGAGTAGTATGGCAAATGGCTTACTACCTATAGCGCCACCGAGAGAGCCCATCATTTCCACAATACCAGCAAAGAAGGCAAAATAAACTGGTGGGACCCAACGTATGGCTAAATGTAATACGCCAATAAAAGCACACGATGAGGCCGCGCCAATGATTAGGCGAGCAATGGCCGCTATATAAACATTAGGTGCGACTGCAAATAGTAATACTCCAAAGGCACAAATAGCCGAGACTAAGGTTAAAATTATTCTTGCGCTGTAACGGTCTAAAAGTAAGCCAGTGGTTAGTTGTAATGGAGTATAAGAGTAATAAAAGCATGCATAGATAAAGCCATATTTCGTAGCATCAATAGCAAAATCTTGCATAAGTTTTTGTGCAATGGCCCCAGGGGAAACTTGGATAATAAACTCATAAAGGTAAAAGCACGATGCTAGGAGTAAGATTACTACAGCTTGTAACGTGATCTTTTCGGTAAAGATTTTTTTTTGCGACATGGTTTTTTTTGATGAGTTTTTTTATGATTCTACCTGGGGAAGAATGAAGGGGTCAAGTTTTTGAATTTGTATGTATTTAATGTTATGTTAGAGATATGGTCAAAATCCTTGCACTCGACACCTCAACTGATGCCTGTTCTGTAGCTTTGTCTCTCAATACTCTTAGTTATGATCGTTTTATTGTGGCGCCAGCTGCTCATACCAAATTTATTTTACCGATGATTGATGAATTATTGTCCCAGGCTAAGCTTGATTATAAAGAGCTTGATGCTATAGCTTTTGGTCATGGTCCCGGAAGTTTTACTGGAGTACGATTAGCTGCAAGTGTTGCACAAGGTTTGGCTTTTGCCGCAAATCTCCCAGTTATGGGTATTTCAACTTTACGTGCTTTGGCTCAAGAGGTTTTAGTGGAGGAGGGTAGGTCACAGGTTTTGGTTGCTCAAGATGCGAGAATGAAGGAGATTTATTGGGGGGAATATCGAGTCGATAGTGTTGGCATTATGCAGCCTATTGTTCCTGATAAATTGATTAAACCAGAAGTCGCTCTGGTTGGTTCGTATTATGGTTTTGTTGGCGTTGGTAATGGCTTTGATGTTTATAAAGATTTGTTTAGTCAGAGTGATCTGCCAATTATAGCCAAACAATATGTTCGAGCAAAATATGTCGCGGAGTTGGCGGTGGCTGATTTTGCTAGTGGTGGTATGGTTACTGCAGAAAAAGCTTTGCCGATATATTTACGGGAAAAGGTGGTGCAGATATAATGCATTTTTGTAAAATAAATGTCACGTATTAATGGTCTAGTTGTATGCTAAAGCATTGCACAAAATTTTGGTTATTGGGGTTGCTACTGATTGTTGCGGCTACTTATGCCAAGTATCCTAAGGTAGTTGTTAGTGATTCTGCTAAAAGTATTATCGTAAAGAAATCTAATCCAGTCTTTGAAATTGTTTTGCAGTCTAATCCAACCACCGGATATTCATGGTTGTTAAAAAACTATGACAGTAATCTAATTATTCCTGTGGCCCATAAATTTTTTTCGCCTGAAAACAAGAAATTAGCAGGCGCTCCTGGTTACGAAAAATGGGTATTTCAAGTAAAACCTACAGGTTTTGTTGTGCCACAGTTAACCAGCATAAGCTTAATTTATATGCGCCCATGGGAGGAACAGGGGGCGCAAGTTTTTAACTTTAAAGTGGTGACCACACTGAATTAAAATTTAAATTTCCTCGAAGCTTGCTTCGAGGACAAAGCAATGGGGGATGGTCAAGGGGGAGAAGTAAAGCTTATCCACCTTGACTGAACCACGTGGTTTGTACCACGTGGCGAGTCTAAACTTGATTAAATTTTCACATAGGATATAAACATGCCGATTAACCAACACGATATTTTTGCCAACTTCCATGAAGTCCAACATCCATTATTGCAACATAAACTTACTTTGCTTAGAAAAAAGGATACAAAAAAGAAGGAGTTTAAAGAGTTGGTAGGTGAAATTAGTACTTTGTTGGTTTACGAGGTAACCAAAGAGTTGCCTTTAGTTAATGAGTCTATTGAAACGCCCCTTGAGACTTGTGAGATGCCGGTGCTCGCTGGCAAGAAGCCAGTAATTTTGGCAATTCTGCGCGCTGGTGTTGGTATGGTAGATGGTTTTTTAAGTCTTATGCCATCAGCGCGAGTTGCCCATATTGGACTTTATCGAGATGAAGCTACCTTAGAACCCCACATGTATTATTTTAAAATACCCTCTCATAGTAAAGATCGACAGTTTTACATTTGTGATCCCATGTTGGCTACGGGTGGCTCTGCAGTTAGAGCTATTGACAAGTTGAAGAGTGTAGGTGTGAAAAAAATTGTTTTTGTTTGTATCTTGGCAGCTCCGGAAGGTGTTGAACGGGTGTACCGCGCTCATCCTGATGTACCAGTGTTTGCAACAAAATTAGATCGTAAGTTGAATAAAAAAGGTTATATTTTACCTGGTCTTGGTGATGCTGGTGATCGAATGTTTGGTACAAAATAGATGAAAACTAATAAACAAAAAGTAGCAAAGGTTTTTGATGCGGTGGGAGGGGTTGAGCATTACTTAGAACAAGTGCTTGCCAATATTTCTTGTCACCTATTTTGTTTGGATAGACGTGGGGTTTTTTTGTGGTCTACTGATGATAACGCTCGATTTTTAGGGTTTAAGTCAAGAAATGATCTTGTGGGTTTATCTTTTACAGAAGTTATACAGCGTATTCCTTGGTTCACTGACAATATTGCTAAGTGGCGGCAAGAACATTTGGAGATTATTACAACTGGCAAGCCAAAGTTGAGAGTTGAGACCGGTCCGTTTTTTTCATCAACGGGGGAGGAGTGCTATTATCTTATAAGCCGCATGCCGTTTATTGATAACGAAGGTAAGACTATTGGCGTGACGGTGGTTGCTCTCGATATCTCTGATCGGAAGAGAAGCGAAAAATCACAAAGAGAGCAAGTTGTTATTGAGAGAACTTCAGGATTTATGCAGATGTTGGCAGGGAGTATTGCCCACGAGCTTAGAACTCCACTTGCCATTATCAGTATTAGCGCTGACCTGTTGCAAACTTCCCAGCATTTTGCTGTTGCTGATAGTGTCGAGGGAAGTGGTTTAGAAAAGCACTTAAAGTCTATAAAACATGCGGTCAAGTTGTCCTCTTATGTTATAGACAATATGTTGGTAATGCTAAAAACCCTCGTCCTCGGGATGAAAACAGGAGATGGTTTTAAGAAGCTGTCTATAGCAGATAGTGTATCCCAAATATTACAAGTCTACCCTTTCTTAGATCATGAAAGATCTTTGGTTAAAGTTGAACCGTATGGAGGGAAAAACTTTTTTTACCAAGGGGATGCTACACTAACGCAACATATTTTATCCAATTTAATTAGAAATGCTTTGATTGCCATCAAAGAGGCTGGTAAAGGTGAGATTAAGATAGGTTTTGACGCCGACAGTAAATATAATATTTTAAAGTTTACTGATACCGCTCTTGGCGTTGCCAAGGAAAGATTATCCGAAATATTTGGGTATTTTTCTAGCAATAAACAAGTAGGAGCAGGTTTGGGTTTGGCGTTTTGTAAAAAAGTTATGAAAATTTATGGCGGTGACATTGATTGTCGGTCGGAACTTGGTAAATATACCGAGTTTAGTTTAAAGTTTCCGAAGTCGTAGGGTTTTACGACATTGCCACTCTAGCCATAGCTTGTTGATTTTTTGTGGCTCGTAGCTTATATATCAAAAGCATGCTTAG
>CAZHSI010000020.1:0-23009 GCA_964535195.1 uncultured Coxiellaceae bacterium
ATTTCTCCATATATTTCTCTCAAGATATCTTGCAGTCTATCTGGCATTGGATTACCCAAAGGATCAAAATAGAAAATATTAATATCTCCATCAGCATCTGGAAGAAAGGGAACATACAGACCGGCCCAATGGTTACCTTCTCCTGCTCCTATATTTATAGGAATCAATAATTGAGGAACATATGCTTCTCCTCTATCTATTGCATCTGTTATTGCAGCCCTTCTCTGCATTAGATTATGCCGAAAAACATCCCCATCTAACGCTTCTACGTTAATAGCATGCATGCGACCAAGGCCGAGATCTTGGGTATCAGGATGGTCTGTACTTGGTGCTTGTCCGAAATAGTAATCCATTAAAGCATTTATCTTTTCTCCTGAGTACCAATCTCCATCCGCATCATCAAGATAATCGCTAGAATCATCGTCTGTTATTGGTGAAGGCGGGGTCGTTGCATCAGATTCAACCCCTTCTTCAACCCTTTCAAATACATATTCTCTTCCATCTCGTACCTTTTTTTTGGTTGCGCCTTGAACATCAGGAACACCAATATTCACACTATGTCTATAACCAGGATATCTTTCCCACATATCTTCTTCAGTGCTATTTCTTATTTCAGGATAACTACGATTTGTAACTCTATGTTTTTTGACTACTCTGTAATGAGGAGTGCTTGCAGAAAAAATTTCATAATAACCTTCAAACCCATGGGGTACCGTCAAATGTATGCGATCTCCAGGAATTTGTATTCTTGATGCGCTTTCAAAAAAAGCTTTTACTAACTGTCTAACACCAACCGCAGAGCCCAGAGACATTGGGCAATTAAAATGAATTCGTTTAAAATGAAAGCCGCATATACCGTCCCCATATTGACTTTCATGAATAGGAAATATTTCGTGTAACTTTGTGGCATCAATACCTGTTGATATCATTCCGGCGTTTGTAGATGCACTACTATAGTGCCCATGGTCATTCCATAACCGCCAACCCTTATTCCATGTGCTAAACCAATCGGCAAAATCTTTGGTAGGTCTATCAGGTTCTTGGGTTATCTGTCCCTGGTATACCATGTTAAGTTCACTAAGATTAGCCATATTTTTGAAGAAGGTATGAGGATAACCTCGTGCTAAATTTTCTAATGGGTTTAGTTCTGTTGCAATAATATGTTTTGGTAAATCAGGATGGCTTTTTGCATGCTTTTTGATTAGAGCCAATGTAAAACTAAAATCTGCTTCTCCTAAGATTAAACGATCCCTATATTTTCTAGCTTTATGTGTTCTCTTGCTTTCTTTTTTCCCTTTTTGATGTATCGCCGACGCTTTCATTTTACTGTCGGCATCCGCAGTAGCCTCTTCTTCAGCAACAAATGGCACAGCAGCGACGGGTGGTGTAGCGATAGCTGATGCTGCAGCAGCAGCAGAAGATGACGTAGTAGCTGCTGCTGGAGCAATGATGTTTACAAAATGCATACTTTCGAGGGCCCCAGGCTTAATTCTAGATGCATACAACGTGTCGGTAAAAAACATAAAAAATACTAACAAGGCAATTAGGATATCCCCTCTTTTAGAAAACCCATTGTTTTTAATCATATGTTTCCCTCTAATATTTTAATTAAGCGTTAAGCAAATAATACTCGAGTTACAATTAGCCATCAAACCATTTTACTGAATGTTGGGTGGTGCTAATGCATTCATTATTCAGATTGCTGCTCCATCGTTTTTGAATGCTGCACTACCGCTTTTTAAACAAAATTACAATTATCAACTCAATTTACCCAACAAACTTTGTTGCACAATATAACCTAATTAATGGTAAAGAAATTTTATTTGCCATCTGCTCGTAAAAATCTAGAAATTTAAGTTTCTCAAGCTCTTCTACAGTTATCTCAAGCTTTTTAGCTAGCTCCTCTGTAGTGTATGGTTTCATTATTATTTTTGGTTCGTTAGGCAATGCGGATTTATAACCCTGCCATTATCCAATGCAATTTTTACCCTTTCCGCGGTTTAAAACCTATAAATAATTCTCTGCGCTGTTTCAAAATTTAAGTTGCCAGATGATTGTCCGGCGATTATGTCTGTCCTCAGACATAGTGACCTCTTATACAAGTTGGTATGTTTAGCATCACTAGGGTATTTCGCGTACTTCAGTGGTGCGTCGGTTTAATATAAATTACAAAAATTAAATTGGGTTTTATTTGATTTGCTCTGGTTTGCTCCCTCCTTTTTGTTTATAAACGAACAGGATTAGCAAGATGCAAAAACTTTAATTTTGCTACCCCGATTGTTACCCTGAGAGTTTTTGATGAAATGCTATTTAGACTAATAGCTTGATTTTACTGGAGCTGGCGATGGGATTCGAACCCACGACCTGCTTATTACAAATTGTGAACTTGATTTTTAATTGCTTGATTTAATTGTGTTTATAACAGGAGGCGTCCACTACTTTTGTGCAGCGATGTGCAACAATGGCGCACCAATCCCCGCAAAATCTACACAATAATTATTTTGTAAGATATAAGCTGATTTGTCTTATTTACTTTTTAGTTGGAGTAACAATATTTAAGGCAGGCATTTATCGTAGCCATTTTATTTATTGATTTTAATTCAAAAAATAGCGATAGGTTTTATATAAAATACCTCAAAATAAAATATTTTTATCAATGTTAATGTTTCTTTAATGAATAATTGCTAATCTGTTAATTATGAAGAAGAAAACTTACATAGATAAATATAACATGAAAATTTCTAGTTTTCTTGGGTTCGTTTTTATTTTCTTTTTTAATATTAATTGTATTGCCGAAAATTTAAGCCAGGAAGTTTATCTTGCGGACGAACCGCTGCCACAAATTGCCGCTAAATTAAAAAAAGAAGGATTATCTCAGCAACAAATTACTGAGTATTTAAAAAATACTCTAATCAACGTAACTCCTGAACTTGCCAAAAAAAAGTTTAATATTAGATGGATTGATAATGTGTGGCCACGAGAGTATCTTATAAAACAAATAGAGCATCTATTTAAAATTGGTAGACAAATAATGTTAGACTACCAGAAATTACATAATGATACTGTAGATTTTAACAATCCTGTCAATTATTTTGATGGCTTGAAGGATAGATACGAGCATATTAAATATTCGCCAAAAATTTATCCACCAGTGGTTATATCTTACATAAATGATCAAATAGGTTATGGCTTGTTCTCTCTAGAGGCTATTGAGCCGGGGGATATAATTGCTGAATATAGTGGCATAATTTATGAAAGGCAGGGAGGATTTTTAGCTGTTGAAGGCAGAGAACAATATGAAGTAATTAAAGATTCTGATGGCAAAGAATATCCTGTTTGTGGTTATTATGGTATTTGTACAAGGTTTGAAGGCACACATATAGAAGCCTGCAAGGCAGGTAATGCAGCTCGCTTTGCATCTAGCATCCCTTTAGAGGAAGATTTAATTAATTATACACAGAAACTAATTCAAAAAGAAAAAGCTTTGGGTCAATGCCAATTAGATCAATGTCAAACTGTTATAGAAGATTTTTTATCTTTGAAGAGCAAGCTAGATACCAATATAGCAACAGCTAATGCTAGCATATTTTTTAGCATTTGTGACTGTGAAACAGATAAGTGTGGAATTTACCCTGATTTATGCGAAGAACCTCATACCCCAAGAACTTTTCTTGTTGCTATTAAAAAAATAAAACCGTTTGAACAAATTGGTTTTTCATATTATGACATAGAGGAAGGACTCTTGTTTGATAAAAATGGAGGTATTGTAACTTATGAGGATTATAAAAAAATGGCGCTTGATTCTTTAAATAAAAATTAACCGATTTGTTAGTATATTTTGGTAGCAAATTTTTCTGCTAAAATAATATTCTATAAACTCTTACGATATATTGATCTCAACCAGAAAGTCTTATGGTAATTTTAAATTTTTAATTACTCGTCTTCCAGTCTAAATGTAAGTTAATACTATCTTAAGGTTAATTATCCTGTATTAGCTATTTGTCAGGTATTTATTTTAGCGAATTGAAACGATCTGAAACAAAAACTCGCGTGCCTAATTAGATACTCCTCAGGCACTAGCAAGTGCCTGTAGCAAATTCAGCAAAAAATTTAAAACTAGTCGCTTTTACTCTTAGAATCAACAGCATGAACTAAAAAGCACTCCAGTGCGTGGGGTGTACTAGGAATTGGGCATCAAAACCAGTCAAAACCCAACAAAACTTACCTATTATTTTTCCCTGATCTTCAAAAATATTGTTCCTGCCTTTAAGTAGCTTTTGATCAAAAAATTTTGTCTAAATTTTTTGGAGCAATTGATTGCTTACGAGATTACACAACAATGAACCTTCCTGAAATCACAATATACCTTCTGACATAGCCCGAAACCATCTGACACTCATGCCAAAAAATATTTACGAATGTCCGATTTTTAAGACAGGAAAATAATTAACATTAAAAAACTTTTTTGTGGATGGGAAAATTTTTTGCCACAAAGACACCTAAAATGTCACATGTTAGCAATTATTTTAGAGACAACCATTATGAACAAAAATGAATCAAAAGAAGCGTCTAATACAGAACTAAAAGCAATAACAATTACTGAGTTGTTGGGGTTTGAATTTAAACCACACAAATATATTTTAGAGCCTTGGTTAACAACTCAATCTTTAAATATGATTTTCGGTTACCGGGGCGTTGGCAAAACGCATATTTCTTTAGGAATTGCTTATACGGTTGCTTCGGGTGGAAATATTTTAAGGTGGCAATCACCGAAGCCTCGAGGCGTGCTTTTTATTGATGGAGAAATGCCTGGAGATTCATTAAAAAAACGTATGGCAGATATTATTACTAATTCTGAGCAAGGTAATCCGCCAAATTTAATATTTTTAACTCCTGATTTACAAGAATTTGGTATGCCGGATTTAGCTACAGCTTCTGGGCAAAAGCTAGTCGAGAAATATATTACTGACGAAGTTGATTTAATAATAGTAGATAACCTTTCCTGCTTGGTTAGGAGTGGTAAGGAAAATGATGGTGAATCGTGGCTGCCAATTCAGGAATGGGCTTTAAAGTTAAGGGCAAAAGGTAAAAGTATTTTGTTTATTCATCATAGCAATAAAAACGGTGGGCAACGCGGTACCTCAAGAAAAGAAGATGTCCTCGATAATGTAATCTGTTTAAAGCATCCAATAAATTACACCTCTGATCAGGGAGCCTTGTTTGAGGTTCATTTTGAGAAAGCCCGTCATCTTTATGGGGCCATTTGAGGCGCGATTGGCTAGCAATAGTGATGGCGATGGTGAAGGCAACCAGTATTGGCAAGTTAAGTTACTAGAACAATCGACATACGAAAAAGTAACAACTTTATTAAATGAGGGACTTAGTCAAAAGGAGATTGCTAACGAGTTAAATATCCATAAATCGACAGTTTGTAGACATGTCAAAAATGCTAAAACCCTCGGGGCATTAAAAGCAAACCCCTCTGGAGATCACTTATGAATCAGAATAATCAAAAGTTGCATGGTTGCATTGGCTTAGACGCGCAACCACGCAACTTTGATACTTCAAAAAGCAATTTGCCTAACAACCAAAATGCAACCATCAGCTTAAAATACTTAACCAGACAATATTTAGAGAGAAACTGGTATCGCAACTCTAATACAACTAAAGATAAAAACGGATGCAACTTTATTGCTCAAAATTTAGATAAAAGTTTCAATTCGAAATATGGCATTTCACTGCAATCTCTTAAGAAATTTCTTGGCGATGATTGGAATGATTATAAAAACAATCCAGAAGCATTAGAACTTTGGGCAGATTTGTTGTTTAAAAATAGACTAGTAAAACAAGGAGTAGCACCAGGTAATTTTACTGCTATTACCCATTGTAATTCTTGTGGTGATGTTTATGTGCCACCAGCATTAGTTAATGATGGCAATGTATTAGGCTGCCCTTGGTGCTGGAATAGAGCAGAAGGATTACCAATCCCAAATATTTCTACATAGATAAATCTTTTATGAATAAAAAAGAATACTTATTACCGCGTTTAATTAGATTGAGGGACATCCTACACTATCTTGGTGTGGATAGAAGGATTTTTAACAAAGAAGTCAGGCCATTTTTAACTGAAATACCAATAGGAGCTCAAGGAAAAGCGTTTGATAGGTTGGACTTGATCAATGGGTCGATTACTATAAGACCTGTAGTGGGCGTCCCTCTAACTTTGAGAGGTTAAAATTATAGGGCGCAAAAGAACGCCAGGTCTCTATAAGCGTGGGGGGTTCTGGCATATCGATAAACAGGTTTTCGGGAAACGAATTTGCGAAAGTACTGAAACAGATTCGCTTGAAGAAGCGGAAAAGTATTTAGCAAAGCGGCTCGAAGAACTAAGACAAGTTGTTTTATATGGCGCTCGTCCTAAACGGATATTTAGGGAAGCTGCCACTAAGTTTTTGCAAGAAAACCAGCATAAGAGAAGTATCCAATCTGATGCTGAACAGCTTGAAATGCTGGATAAGTATATTGGCGATCTTCCTATAGAAGCGGTACATATAGGAGCGTTACAGCCTTTTATTGCGGATAAAAAGAAAGGTGGCAGAAAAAATAGAACTATTAACTTTGGTTTACAAATAGTTCGCCACATTTTGAATTTAGCTGCAAGCGAGTGGATAGATGATAACGGTTTAACGTGGTTAAATAGCCCACCGAAAATCAAGTTATTACCTATCAATGATGCTCGTAAGCCTTATCCCTTAAACTGGGAAGAGCAAGAAAGGTTGTTTAATATGTTGCCGGCTCATCTTAAAAGGATGGCATTATTTGCCGTAAACACCGGATGTCGTGATCAGGAAATATGCTCTCTAAGATGGGAGTGGGAAGTAAAGATACCGGAATTAGATGTATCGGTATTTATTATTCCAGGTAAAGTTGTAAAAAATGGTGAAGATCGTTTAGTGGTGTTAAACAAAATTGCGCTATCGGTAATAGAAGAGGGAAGGGGTCAACATTCTGAGTTGGTTTTTACCTACAATGGTCGATCGCTTGCCAGAATGCTAAACAGCGCATGGAAAAGGGCTAGGAGAAGAGTTGGTCTTGCTGTAAGGGCACATGATCTAAAACATACTTTTGGCAGAAGGTTAAGAGCTACCGGAATAAGTTTTGAAGATCGACAGGATTTACTTGGACATAAGTCAGGACGTATCACAACGCATTATTCTGCTGCGGAAATAGGTAATCTTATTGCAGCAACGAATAAGGTTTGTGAAGTAAAAAGATGCTAATAGCTCAACTTTAACGTTACTAAGATGTACGAATAATGCGGGATAAGCTACGTTAATTTTAATATAGCGTAGTAAGTTTGCGAGATTGGTTTCGAAGTGATATTGGTTTGTTGAACAAATCATTTTATGACGTCATCGCCCGACTCGATCGGGCGATCTCAATTAGGATTTTATTAGATTGCCAGGTCACCCGATCGAGTCGGGTGATGACGTAGCCGGGCAATGACAGAAATTATTTAACAAGGCCGGTGATATTTAGGAACCTAGCTCACGCAAAAATCACGCAAAGTGTTTTTGGCGAATCGGATGATTAAGAGGAAAGCCGCATCTGTATTGGAGCTGGCGATGGGATTCGAACCCGCGACCTGCTGATTACAAATCAGCTGCTCTACCAACTGAGCTACGCCAGCGTTGCTTTAAACTTGTAGCCTACATCGTAACTGCTCAAACTGTCAAAGTCAATTTAGAAACTTTCGTACCAGCACTTAGCAGAAGCTTCTAACGCCTATCATGACCATGCCACCAAAGATGCTGAACACACATCTGCATTGCCACAATCGAAATCTATAGATCCAAACTACTTCGAAGAAATCCTACCATAAACATCTTCTAGCCTAATAATATCATCCTCGCCAAAATAATCACCAAGCTGTACCTCAATAAAAATAACGAGGTCTTTAGTAAAATTTTCCATACGATGCGCTGTATTTAATGGAATAAAAATATGTTCCCCAGGTTGTTTTACTGTCGCCATTTCGCCAACAGTTACTGTTGGCTGTCCTTGAATAATTACCCAATGTTCTGCACGTTTTAGATGTTTTTGCAACGATAAACGTCCTGCCGGATTAACTGTAATCACTTTTAACTGATACTTAGCATTGATAGCTAAAGTTTGGTACCTACCCCATGGCCGCGCATAAATTTTACCAATTTCATTAATCATAAATTTAACTGACCCACAATTATAAATGTTTATAAAAAGATTAACCTCTTCGCCAAAACCAGATCATAGCGCACACAACCACTCAGCTTCTCTTTAACTCTTTGACAATTTTTGGGTAGTAATCCGTCCTTATCATAACACCGCTGCCTACAATAATTTTTTGTGGCGAGAAGGTCGCGGGATAAATAACCAAACCTTCCAACCGATTAAAAACCGCTTAACCATTAAGTTCAACCGGATCAACATCTAAAAACCATCGGACCCCACTTGGGGGTTTCAATTCATCGATAATATTTAACAGCTTAGCTAATGCTTGCTGCAATTTTTCCCGATGTTTATGGTGAATTAATAATTGCGCACGAAAATAGCCGGCTTTACGCTCCATCATAGTTGCCACCGGACCAAAAATTTTGGTTGCATCATGTAATTGGTCTTTAGCTAATGTGTGAAGCGCTTGCAAAAAAGTAAATACTGCTTCTTGCTTTTTGCTTTCTGCTTGTAATAAAGCCAAATAAGCATAGGGTGGGAGTTCAGCCGCCTGACGTTCATCAAGACAGTTACTAACAAAACGCATATAACCACCATTAATTAAATTCAAGAATAAAGGATGATGAGGATTATGCGTTTGCAAATAAACCTCTCCCAACATAAGCTCACGCCCAGCACGCCCCGCAACCTGCATAATTAATTGCGCCAGATGTTCACTTGCTCGAAAATCTGAACTAAATAAACTTTGATCAACATTTAAAATCGCTGCCATAGTTACCTTAGGAAAATGATGCCCCTTAGCTAGCATCTGCGTTCCAACTAAAATTTGATATTTCTCTTCGTGAATATTTTTTAATAGCCCCTCTAAAGAATTTTTACGTTGTGTAGTATCACGATCAACCCTGGCTATTTTAGCTGTTGGTAACAGTTCTTGTAACGCCTGCTCCACACGCTCGGTACCAGCACCAAGCATTAACAATTTTTCTTCAGCACACCCCGGACACTTAGTTGGAATTTTTACCGCACTGCCACAATGATGACAGCGAAGGTGATTATGCTTTTGATGAATAGTTAAGCGAGCATCACAATATTTACAACCAGCAACCCAACCACAGTGATGACAAATTAAAATTGGGGCAAAGCCCCGACGATTTAAAAAAATTAATGCTTGGCCGCCATTTTCGATATGTTTTTCAATTTGATATAAAAGGTTTTCTGCAATCCCATTTTTAAGTTTTTGATTACGCATATCAACCAAATGAAAATTAGGCTGACTAGCCCCGCCCGCACGCTCTGGTAACGTAAGTCCAATATAACGTTGCCGTTTAACATTATAAATACTCTCGACTGCCGGTGTCGCCGAACCTAAAATAACCGGAACATTTTCTAATTTACCACGCACCACTGCTAAATCGCGAGCAGAGTAGCGTAAACCAGTCTGCTGTTTAAACGAAAGATCGTGCTCTTCATCAACAATAATAACTCCCGGATCTTTTAAGGGAGTAAAAATCGCAGAGCGGGTACCAATAATTATTGGCGCCATGCCCATATTTGCCATCTGCCAAGAAATTAACCGCTCCTTGGGGGTAAGCCGCGAATGAAAAACCGCTATCGGTACAACAAAACGCTCAGAAAAACGCGCAATAGTTTGCGGCGTTAAATTAATTTCAGGAATTAAAACTAAAGCTTGTTTCTTGGCTGCAAGAACATCGGCAATAACTCGTAAATAAACCTCAGTTTTACCACTACCAGTTACACCATCTAACAAAAAAGTTTTAAACTCATTTAAATGTTTTTTGATAGCAGCAATGGCTGCTTTTTGATATTCATTGGGCTCAATAACGCTACTAGTACCAATAACCTCCCGCGGGTCAACCGAAACCTGAAGCTTCTTATTTACCGCGTCTTTCTTTCTACGACTTTTCTGCCGCAATAACTTGGGCAAAATATTATTAATAACATCACCTATCGGATGATGATAATAATTGCTAGTCCAATTAATAAGCGCTAAAGAACTTGCTGATAATAACGGAACCTCATCAAGAATTTTAATTATCGGTTTTAATTTACGAACAGCTAAGTTGGAACTCGCAACCACATCAAAAATCACACCAATCAATTCTTGTTTACCGAATGGTACTAAAACCCGCATTCCCGGCTGAATTTTTGGGCAGTCGAAATCTTCAGGTAACCAATAGTCAAAAAGATGACGAAGCGGTGAAGGGACTGCAACCCTTAAGATAACTTTCTTGGCAGTATTTGACATAAAATAAGCTAAGCTATCCCAAATAGCGTTAGAAGATAAAAATAAAAAAATCACCAGTGCTAGTGTTTAACCACCCAAACAAGGCTGGCGACAAAACCAATTAACAATAACGCTAAAATACCCAAGGTAAGAAAACCTCGATTAAGATTTTCCTTAGAAAGAGCTTCAGGGTGCAGCCGAATATAAGCAAACAAGCGCCAGACAATAAATATTGACAGAATTACACATAACAACTTCACTAACATTAAGGAACCTGCAAAATTGTCAGCGAATTAGTCCTGCCGGTAATCCCAATATTATCACCACTGGTGATAACCACGAGATCTTCGCTTCTAACCAAACCAGATGCTTGGAGTTTATCGATTGCTGCCTGTTTAAGCTCAGCATTGGTTTTATATTGCGTAACATCAAACTCTATAGGGTAAACGTCACTATACAAAGCCATTTTCCCTAAAGCGTTACGATCACGACTTAAGCCATAAATCGGAATACCAGAACGGGTCCGCGATGTCCATAAAGCAACATTGCCAGATTCAGTTAATGAAAGGATGGCCCTGATCTTTAAATGGTGAGCGACATACATAGAGGCCACAGCAACCCCTTCGTCTACACGAGTGCAATATGTTGACTGATTCTGATTAAGTAGACCAAGAGATCTTGGTTGCTTCTCCGCCGCCAAACAAACCCGATCCATCGTTTGGATCACAACAACCGGATGATCACCCGTAGCAGTTTCAGCTGACAACATCACCGCATCAGTGCCATCTAACACCGCATTCGCTACATCAGAAACTTCGGCGCGAGTTGGTACCATATTATGAATCATACTTTCCATCATTTGGGTCGCGGTAATCACCGGTTTATTTAAAGCTCGCGCATACTCGATCATCATTTTTTGCGCTGCTGGCACCTCAGCATCACCAATCTCCACCGCAAGGTCACCTCGAGCAACCATAATACCATCGGAAACTTTGATAATATCTTGTAAAACATCAGGTACAATCGCTTCAATTCGTTCTATCTTCGCAATTACTCCAGCCCTACCACCCTCTTTGGCAATTAGCGCTTTAGTTTCTTCAACATCAATTTTTGATCGCACGAAAGAAATAGCAATAAAATCCGCATCCAGAGCAACCGCGGTCTTCAAGTCCTCACGATCTTTATTAGTAAGAGCACCGGCTGATAACCCTCCCCCTTGTCGATTAATCCCTTTATTGTTTGATAATACTCCTCCCACCTTAACTCGGCATACAATCCGTGAACCTTCGATTTTTTCGACCACTAACACTATCAAACCATCATTCAATAAAAGAATGTCATTTGGCCTAACATCTTCTGGTAGTTCTTTATAATCGATGCCCACAGCATTTTCATCACCGTCTTCCTTCGGCAGGGCAGCATCTAAAACAAATTGAGCTTTTTCTTGGAGAGTAATTTTGCCGTTTTTGAATTTAGCAACTCTAATTTTTGGGCCTTGTAAATCAGCCATAATACCGACAATCTTCCCTTCTGCTTGTGCCGCTTGTCGCACCAGGTTAACTAACGCTTTCTTTTCGTCGGCGGTACCATGAGAAAAATTCAACCGTACAACATTAACCCCCGCCGCCACCATTTGGCGCAACGTATCTAAACTGCTCGAGTTCGGTCCTAAGGTTGCTACAATTTTTGTTCTTCTCATATTTTTACCTTGTGTTAACTAAATTTAAAACATATAGGGTCAGATCTTGTCTGGGGTGAAATCAAATTTAGACGCCCCTCATTGCATTTTGTCACGCGGCAAGCCGCGTGAAATAGACTTTAATAAATTAAACTCCACAATTCAAGATCTGCCCCCAAATTAATTACTTGCTACGTTCTTCTAGCATCTTAACTGCTGGCAACTTATCTCCTTGTAAGTACTCTAAGAAAGCACCGCCGGCAGTTGAGATATAAGATATTTTATTCTCAACACCAAACTTCTCAATAGCAGCAACGGTATCACCACCACCTGCAATTGAGAATGCTGAGCTATCAACTATTGCCATAGCTAAAGCCTTCGTCCCTGCAGCAAACTGGTCCATTTCAAACACACCTAACGGACCATTCCAAACTATTGTCTTAGCTTTACTAAGCAAGTCACCTAAACGCTGCCTGGTCTCAGGACCAAAGTCTAAAATTATATCATCAGCTGCCACATCCGTAGCTTTTTTAACTGTGGCCACCGCATTTTCCTTCATTTCTTTCGCCACCACCACGTCGGTAGGGATAGGAATTTCTGCACCACGTTGCTTAGCTAACTCCAAAATTTCTTTGGCTTTGGCAACAAAGTCTTGTTCACATAAAGACTTACCAATTGGCAAGCCAGAAGCTAACATAAAGGTATTAGCAATACCACCACCAATTAATAACTGATCAACTTTTCCTAATAAGTTTTCCAATAATTGCAACTTGGTTGAAACCTTAGAGCCACCAACAATAGCAGCCAAAGGATGCTCTGGATTTTCTAGTGCCTTAGCCAAGGCTTCAAGTTCTGTCATAAGCAAAGGACCAGCGCACGAAATCGGAGCAAACTTCCCCACCCCGTGGGTAGAAGCTTGGGCACGATGTGCTGTAGCAAAAGCATCCATTACAAAAATATCACAAAGAGCAGCCATTTTTTTTGCAAGCTCTTCACTATCTTTTTTTTCGCCTTTATTGAAGCGCACATTCTCACAAAGCACTATCTCCCCCGGCGCAACATTTACACCGTCAAGCCAATTACGTTCCAGGCGAATAGTTTTGCCAAAATACTTACTTAACCAATCAGCTACTGGTTTCAAAGAAAATTCTTCATTAAAAGCACCTTCTTCTGGTTGTCCAAGATGGGACAACACTATAACCTTAGCACCAGCATCAGCTGCCATCTTTAAGGTAGGAGCCGAAGCTTGCAGACGCTTATCACTGGTAATTACACCATTTTTTAATGGCACATTAAAATCTACACGGATTAAAACTCTCTTTCCCTTTAGATCCAAGTCTTTCATTCTTAAAATTGCCATACGTAATTCTTCTCCATTGTTATGATTAATTTCACTATTCAGATAACTAAGCCAATGGTTCAAAACCACAGCTTATTACCCAAAGTATTTAGGCTGGTCGGAAAAAATCCCGCATTTGTTTGCGGGATTTTTTAAAGTTCTAAGTTACTTAGCTTGCATCCAAGCTTTCGCTACGTCTAACATTCTAGTTGAGAAGCCCCACTCGTTATCGTACCAAGCAAGTACTTTCACGGTTTTGCCAATAACTTTAGTTTGGGTAGATTCAAAAATAGAAGAAAGAGGATTATGGTTAAAATCTTGAGATACCAATGGTAGGTCGTTATATCCAAGAACACCCTTTAACTCTCCCTCAGCCGCAGCCTTCATGATTGAGTTAATCTCTTCTTTAGTAGTAGCACGAGCTGACTCAAATACCAAGTCAACAACTGAAACATTAATGGTAGGCACTCGCATAGCAAAACCATCCAACTTACCTGCCAATGCTGGCAACACTAAACCAACCGCTGCCGCAGCACCGGTTTTCGTTGGAATCATTGATTGTGTAGCTGAGCGAGCACGACGTAAATCTTTATGATAAACATCTATCAAAACTTGGTCATTAGTATAGGAGTGGATAGTAGTCATCAAACCATTTACTATACCGATCTTTTCATGCAACACTTTGGCCATTGGGGCCAAGCAGTTGGTAGTACATGAAGCATTAGAAATAACAACATGATCTGCCTTGAGAGTATCGTGATTAACCCCATAGACTATGGTAGCATCAGCGTTTTCTCCAGGAGCAGAAATCATTACTTTTTTAGCCCCAGCATTGATATGTGCTATAGCTTTTTCTTTAGCCGTAAATTTACCCGTACACTCAAAAACAACATCTACCCCTAAATCTTTCCACGGCATTTTGGCTGGATCTTTTTCAGCAAGGACCTTGATCCTATCATCATTAACTATCATATAATCACCTTCTACCTTGACCGTGCCAGCAAACTTGCCATGCACAGTATCATAAGTAGTTAAGTGCGCATTGATTTTCGCATCTCCTAGGTCATTTACGGCTACCACCTCTATCTCCTTACGGTAACCCTCCTCGTAAATGGCACGTAAAACGTTACGGCCAATTCGACCATAACCATTAATTGCTAATTTTATTGTCATAATTCCCCCTGAATGTTTAATTATAAAAAATGGTTAAAATTAATAAGTTAAAATTAATTGAATAATATTTTGCGCCGAAAAACCAAAAAACTCAAACAGTATTTGATCTGGAGCCGACTCTCCATAACTATCTAAACCGATGACCTTACCCGCTAAGCCAACATACTTATACCAAGATTGCGACGCCGCAGCCTCAATAGCAACTCTCTTCACAACTTTTGGTGGTAACACCAGATTTTTATAAGCCTCCTCCTGTTTATCAAATACATCTTGTGATGGCATAGAAACAACTCTCACTTTATGCCCCTCCTCATTTAATTTGGTAGCAACCGTAACCGCCAATGCAACCTCTGAGCCCGTAGCGATAAGAATATAATCGGGTGTAGTTTCAGTATCTATTAAAATATATCCTCCCCGCTTGATACGCTCTAATGCTCCAGCCCCACCCTCTTTGGCAACCAACTTCTGCCGCGTAAGTATCAAAGCGGTTGGGCCATATTTATGTTCAATAGCATATTGCCAAGCAACTGCGGTTTCAGCAGCGTTGCATGGGCGCCATACTGAAAGATTCGGTATAGCACGCAACATTGCCAGGTGCTCTATTGGTTGATGCGTAGGCCCATCCTCACCAAGGCCGATAGAATCATGACTAAAAACATAAATCACCTGCTGCTTCATCATCGCCGCCATGCGAATAGCATTCTGACCATAACCAGAAAACACCAAAAATGTCCCACCGTATGGAATAAACCCTCCATGCAACGACATACCATTCATAATGGCAAACATACCAAACTCCCTGACACCATAATGTACATAGTTACCCGACGCATCGTTTTTGGTAATATCTTTAGAGCCGCCCCAATCGGTCAAATTAGAAGCAGTTAAATCTGCAGAACCGCCTAGTAACTCTGGTAATATTAACCCGTAGGCATTCAAAGCCTTCTGCGATGCTTGGCGAGTTGCCAAGCTTTCAAACTTATCAATAGCTTGCTGGATATAATGGTTTGACTTCTCTTGCCAATGTTGTGGTAGTCTTTTTTGTACACGCCGCATAAGCTCTTGGGCCAATTCTGGATACTGTTTCTGATATAATAGAAATAACTTCTGCCACACACTATCCAACTCTTTTCCTTTTTCTCTGGCGTCCCAAGACTTGAGAATGTCTTCTGGAATAACAAATGGCTCGCATTCCCACCCCAAATGATTACGCATGGCTGCAACCTCTTGTTCCCCAAGGGGCGAGCCGTGACAAGCATGGGTATTACTCATATGAGGAGCACCAAAACCAATAGTGGTTTTACAACAAATGAGGCTAGGTTTATCAACCATCGCCTGAGATTCTACAATAGCTTGACGAATAGCCTCTGGATTATGCCCATCAATATGGATCACATGCCAATTATATGCATGAAACCGCTTGGCTACATCTTCAGTAAACCATCCCTCAGTATTACCATCAATAGAAATATTATTGTTATCCCAAAACACTATTAACTTTCCCAAACCATGGGTACCAGCTAAAGAAGCCGCTTCATGTGATATTCCTTCCATCAAACAACCATCACCAACAAACACATAAGTATAATGATCAATAATATTAAATCTCGGCTTGTTAAACTGAGTCGCCAAAATCTTTTCAGCCAATGCCATACCAACAGCATTAGCGAACCCTTGTCCAAGAGGACCAGTCGTAGTTTCAACTCCTGGCGTAATACCAACTTCTGGATGACCTGGGGTTTTAGAATGCAATGTACGAAATTTTTTTAAATCGGCAATAGATAAATCGTAACCTGTCAAATGGAGCAAAGAATATAACAGCATTGAGCCATGACCATTAGATAAAACAAAACGATCCCGATTGAGCCAATTTGGATTAGCCGGATTATGTTGCAAGAACTCTCGCCAAAGTACGGTGGCAATATCAGCCATACCCAGCGGCATGCCGGGATGACCAGAATTAGCTCTTTGTACGGCATCAACACTCAAAAATCGAATGACATTGGCAAGTTTAATTTGGTTTGGCATAGACTCCTCCTCATAAAAACAAATTTAGACTAGCCACGTGGTATAAAACCCGTGACGCGGTCAAGGGGGATAAGCTTTACCTCTCCCCTACGACAATTCCCCATTGCTTTGCCACACGAAAGACCGCGTGGAAATCAATTTTTAGACTTCGCCCGAGGTATGAACCTCGGGCTCGCCCAAGGGGGAGAGCTGCGCCTCTCCCCCTTGGTAATCCCCCATTGCTTTGTCCTCGAAGCAAGCTTCGAGGAAATTTAGATTTTACGAGAGGTATAGCTAGTAATGCTCTATTTTAAAACCCTTGGCATAAAGCTCTAATGCTCCCCGTAAGTCGTTTTGCTCTATAGCAATTTGAGCAAGCTCAACCCAAGCAGCCATACTAGGGTTAAGTTGAGTACTTTTTTCTAAATAGGTACGCGCTTTACCCCATAACTTTTGTTTACGACAAATACGACCAAGACATAATAATAAATTGGCATTTTCTGGATTATGTTGTAACCACGCTTCAGCTCGCATTAAATGTTTTATCGGCTGCGTACTAGATAGCTTCGCGTAGAGATCAAGCAGATATACATCTAAAACCTTACGCAAAATCATTTTCAAGATAGTTTCCGCATCTTCCATCCGGTGGTTAGTTAACAAGTACTCGATATATATTGCGGCAACTGCTGGGTCCTTTTGGAGATAATGGGGGAGCTGTTGCCAAACAATAGCAATAGAATTATTCTTCGCGCCAATTAACAATAATTCCTTATATACCTTTTGCTCCAGGCGATTAAATTCATCACTACTTAGCACTCGCCGCTTACGTAAAAGTGGCAATATTTTTGCCAAACTCTTCCAGTCCTTAAGCTCTACATATACCCGCTGAAGTAATTGCAAAACAAAAATATTTCTTGGCTGTAGTTGCTGCAAATGTTGCAAGGTAATGCAGGCCTCTTCCCAATATTTATTAACCATCTGCAAACCAACCTGTGTCAAAGCTGCTGCGACTGGTCGATCTTTTGCCACTTTTTGTGCTAACCGTAAATAATTGTCCCGACGCTTAAACTCTCGTTGGTTTTGTGCCATAAAAGCTGCTGCTACATAGTTTATAAGCGGTAGGTCGCTGTATCTTGCAAAGTGAGAAAGTTTTTTCTCAGCTCGCTCCCAATTACCTTCCACCAAATCATACAACCCTAAAACTGTTTGGCTATGAGCGCGGCGACTGCGACGATTATTAATCCAATGTTTAATATATGAAGTTATAGCACCAACACCGCTGCTAAAACGCAGCAGTAAATAAAAAAGTATAAATAAAAAAATTAAAGCAACTACTGCAAACCATAAAGACGTTTCTACACTCGTATTGTTGTAAGCAACTAAAATATACCCGGGGTCACGCCGCATTATCACCCCAAACCAAACAGCTACTAATAATATCAAAAAGTAAAAACCGATTTTTTTCATACCCGAGGCGTCCCTTCTTCTTTTTGTACAAGCATAGCACCTGACGACATTGGTTCTGCCATCGTTTGCTTATCATCAAAAATTTTATTTGCATTAATAAGGTTGGTTATAGCGGCAATTGATTCTGTTGGCAACGGTATCGTAGGCTCCAGATTAACCCTTTGTAGCTCTTGCAATGAGGGCACCAAAAAATTAGCAACATCGTTGGTACTAGCAGCAAAGTAGCGATTACAAAGATCCAAGGTTTTTACTAAACAGTCTTGGTAGATTTTATTTTTCCGTTGCATTACAGCCAACTCCGCCTGCAATAACTTAGCTTTTATTTCAAGCCGTAAAACCGCCTCTTGCTCTGGCGAGAGCAAAAGGTCAACCTCTTTGTGACGAATAATCACAATATCTTTTAAGGCCTTTATCGTGCTATTAAAAAACCGCTGCCATAAGGTTTTAATTCGCAACTCATCTTCAGCTACTGCTTCTGCTTTTGGCGGAGAAATAAATCTTGATGTTACTATTGGTAAGGAACTAATCTTTTGATTTATCGCTTCTATTTTTAGAATCAGATCAGTAGCATCAACAACTGGCACTATTTGCAAGCTAGCAATATCTCTATTTAAAGCATAATTGATTGCTGACAACTCATGATTGCTGGCGTATTGTTTTGCTTCTGCTAAAAAGGTTAAAGCCAGGGTGGTATCTCGCGTAGTATTTAAAGTTAAAACCGCCAAATGCACCAGGTGCTCAATTACCATAGGCTTCCAGTACTTAATTTTAGTAACCTTCGATTTTTGTAGCTCCTTTTGTAAATTCTGCAAATTATCTTGTAACTGCTCATACTTTACTTGCAGCTGTTTAGTAACGGCATAGATCTCTTCGGTTTTTACTGCAGCAGTATCAATTTTATTGATAAAAAAATTACATCCTAAGTAACAACTAATTACCAGAATAACTACAATAGTTATAGGAAGAATATAAGAAAAAAGCTTGTTCCTACCAACAGACTTACTATCAGTAGTAATATTTACATTTTGTGGCTCTGTCATAATTTTCCTCATACCATTAGAATGGTTGCAAACCCCAGTATTTTGTCATAATACAAGGCGCATATGAAGTGAGCAAGCTGAGTTTACCGAATATGCAATGCGGTAGTATGACAAAAGGCACGGTTTTTGAAAAAACTCTATTGTAAGGCAGCCTCTCTATCTGGAGCATATTCAATCTCTTTGTAGATATTGCTAACATCCTTGGGTGGTTCTAGAAAAAACGGGCAATCAGCCACACTAGCTGACTTACAGAATCTGCGATTACCTACCAAAGCACTCCACCCCAGACTCTTTGGCTCAACAATAGACAAACTCCGAGTCTGCTCTAGTGCCACTGGAAAAGATATCGCCTCATTGGCCTGGTACAAACAAATAATTTTACCAACTTTTACCCCAACCCACTGCGCACCAACATAACTAGTAATTTTAGTTGCCGATGATGGCGTATAACTTTCCCATTTCTGATCTTGGCTTACCCATTTAACATTATCTTTTACCAAAGATCCAGGGTCGGGACAAAACATTGCTGGCATTTTCTGCACGGCATTATCTTCAGCAGTCCCACTTACAGCCATGGCCACTGGGCTACCAGAAGCAAACTTTTTCATGGCTGAAGTTGATCCCCAAAAAAATTTAAATACCACAACCCCAACAAACACCGCAACCATGGTACCAATAACATACGGATAGTGCTTAGAATTCATTCTTCCCTCCCTTGACATACTATAATATGAAAGACAAACTTATACTGCAAGTTAAATAGCGCCACTCTAACAGTATAACTTTATCAAGGAGAAATAATTTGGCAAAATTACACTTTTATTACTCAACGATGAATGCTGGCAAAAGCACAACTTTACTACAATCTAGCTATAATTATAATGAACGAGGCATGAGCACCCTGCTTTTAACACCGGCCATTGACAATCGCTACGGTACAAAAAAAATCGCCTCTCGTGTTGGACTACAATCTGACGCTATTGCCTTTAGCAATACTGAAGATCTTTATCAACTAATAAAACAATCCTTGTATAAAGACAATAATATCAAATGTATCCTGGTTGATGAGGCACAGTTCCTTACCAAAGAGCAGGTAAAACAATTAGCCTATGTAACCGATGACTTTAATGTGCCCGTATTAACCTACGGACTACGTACCGATTTTATGGGAGAACCATTCGAGGGAAGCAAGTACCTTTTAGCCTTAGCAGATCAGTTGATAGAACTTAAAACTATTTGCCATTGTGGGCGGAAAGCAACCATGGTTTTACGTACAGATTCTAACGGTAACGTATTACGAAGTGGCGAGCAGATCGTGATCGGTGGCAATGAATCTTATATCGCAGTTTGCCGCAAACATTTCCGTGAAGGAAAAACTAAATAATTCGAAAACCAGCCCACCCAGATCCCGGCTATCCTTTACCAACCGGGATCAGAGAATTTTTACTGCAACATAAGTTTGCTTGCTCAACAAAACCATAAAGTACTTTTTACCGTATTGATGCCCTGTAAATTATTATATATGGTATAAAATCTATGTTATGGGATTATTAACTAACCCCATGTCGACACCTGACAGCGATATAACATATTGAAAAAATCAGACATTAAGGGGACACCATGCCTTTAAACGATTTGTTAAAAGAAATTATGAGGCTCAAAGAGATTGGCAAAAAAACCCATTTATTTAGCGACAAGGAATCAAACGCTTCTTACAACGCTAATAATACCCCCAAAAATAGCCGCAACACAAATAGACCATTAGCTGTTTATGGCCTGGGGAACAAACACGGCAATACTTATCTGACACGACGCGAGGCTGAATGTATGGCATTGTTACTAAAAGGAAAAACTATAAATAGCGTCGCTAATATCTTAAAACTCTCCCCTCGTACCGTTGAATATTACATAAAGAACATGAAATCCAAGCTTGGCTGCAAAACCAAATTTGAGTTAGTAGACCTGGTGTATGCCAGTGATTTTATGAAAAACATAGACTTTTAGGAACTGCACACTTTTGAAAATCACTATTACCGAATTAACACAACCATTAAATCAAGCTTAGGGTCTGTTGCCATCACCTTGGGGGATGGAGACAACGCATCGCAGAGAACCAACAAGATACTGCCAAATTAGTAGAAAACTTCACAACCCCTAACTAAATTTCGATGTTATTGGGTATCGACGTTCACGCCCAAATGCACACACAGTGATTTTTACTCCGGGTGGAGCTTGCCGACGTTTATATTCGCTACGCTTTACCATATTGATCACCTTTGTAACCAGCTCTTTACTAAATCCAGCAGCGGTAATTTCACTTATGGTCTGATTTAATTCAATATACCTTTTCAAAATCTTATCCAAAATTGGATATTCAGGTAAATCATCGGCGTCTTTTTGATTTTTGGCTAACTCAGCTGTCGGAGCACGCGTAATAATGACCTCAGGAATCACTTCAGTAATTCTATTGCGATACTTTGCCAGTTTATACACCAACTCTTTAGAAACATCTTTAAGTACACAAAAACCTCCAACCATATCGCCATAAAGTGTTGTATAACCAACAGCCATCTCACTCTTATTACCGGTAGCTAACACAATTGACCCAGTATGGTTAGAAAGCGCCATCAATATAATACCACGACAGCGTGCCTGGATATTCTGTGTAGTAACGCTTTTGAATGTCTTGCCCTGGTCTTTTGGCAAACTATTTAAAACTGCTTTAAATGCAGACTCAATAGGAATAGCGATATACCTGACGCCCAATTCTTTTGCCAAAGCAAAAGATGCTTTTTTACTTAAATTACTTGAATAACGTGAGGGTAAGTAAACAGCCTGAACCTTATCTTTACCAAGAGCATCACAAGCTATAGCTAACGTTAAAGCAGAATCTATCCCGCCAGAAACCCCAACGATAACACCAGGAATATTGTTTTTTCCGACGTAGTCTCGAACTCCCAAAACTAAAGCTTGATACACTAACTCTATAATGTTGATACGCGACTGAGGCAACTTGGGAAAAGAACCATCAATAAACATTAATTGTTCACTGAAAAACATGGCACGCTGGGTAACAACCCCTTGAGCATTTACAACTAAAGAACCACCATCAAACACTAGTTCATCTTGGGCACCAACAGTATTTACATAAATAATTGGTAGTTTATTTTCTCGAGCACGAGAAACCAATACTTGTTCTCGTAAAAACGGTTTTTGCATATCAAACGGGGAAGCATTAATACCAATAATTAATTCGGCCCCCCTTTTTTTTGCAGCATAAACTGGCTCTCTAGCCCACAAATCTCTGCAAATCACCACCCCAACTTTTGTCCCCCTAATCTTAACCACACAAGGCTTGTTCCCCGCAGCAAAATATCGCTTTTCATCAAAAACACCTTCGTTTGGTAGTAATTGTTTATGGTAGTACGTAATGATTTTGCCGTTATAAATAACTAAAGCACTATTAAAGTATTTTTGTTTTTCTTTGACAGGTAAACCTAAAATAATATAGATGCCTTTTACTTTAGTTTGAATTTTCCGTAAGGCAAGCTTTATTTGACCATATAATTCTTGGCGCAATAATAAATCTTCAGGAGGATAGCCAGTGATAACAAGCTCTGGAAATATCACTACGTCAGCTTGCTGATGATCACGAGCATAAAGAGCGTGTTTTATTATTTTTTCAGCATTGCCGCTAACATCACCAACCGTCGCGTTTATCTGGGCAGCAACAAAACATAATTTCTTTTTCATAAACCCATCTTAACATAAAAACCCTAAAATCCACCAAAACAACAGATTCTCCCGCTCCAGCATTAAGATACGGAGAGCATAATATTGGTAATATCA
>CAZHSI010000021.1:0-21213 GCA_964535195.1 uncultured Coxiellaceae bacterium
AATCAAAAGGGTTTTCTTATAGGAGTTTTAGGGCCTTATTCCGGCTTACCCTGTAATAGAAAAGAATCCTGAAGATAAAAGTTTCAAAGCAGATTTTTTAATAATGAGCGGGGTAGTGACGCAAATATTTCAAGAACTTTTGAAAGTATTTGCTAAGCCTGTTGATAATAAAAAATCGTAGGAAAATATGAAAAAATAGGGTGGTCAAAAAAATGCTAAAAAATGGGTATTTTAAGCATTTTTAGCAAATAAAAATATTAATAAAAACAAAGAGTTATAATTTTAAAATCTCAGATTAAGCAGAAATGGAGGTTCTTTCATGGAACCCCTTCATGGAACCCCAATAATGGTTTTATTTCTGGAATCTCGTTGGTTTTACTATCGATCTTACGTTGGCTGATGACAACTCCTGGATTACATAAAAAAGCAGTTAATAATTGTACTTGCTTGCCAGAAGCATCTTTAGCTCCTTTGAGAGTTTTACCATCTACTGCAATCAAGCTATCTTTATCCCTCTGCGTGACACTCATGAGCCAGCTGGCTAATGCATTATCTACGGCTTGTACATCAATACTTTGTAGAACTCGACGAATGGTTGGCTCACTCGGTGGAATAAATTTTTTAGCATCTTTATCATAACGAGCTCGAAATCTCCTAAGCATACTTTGCGAACACCTGGTTCCCCATTCAGCAACTGCTAAAAAAGATCTTGCTCCACATAAAGTAGCACAGATGGTTATAGATACAATCGTTGCCAGCTGATGTCGTTTGCCTGCAGCAGTTCTAAAGTCTGGCAATGCAAGTATTAATTTATGTAACTCATCCAAACACTCATACGAAAAAGGTATCTTATATTGCATAGAACACCTCATGTTAAATGGTAATATCGGCTGCGTTAAAAGATTATTTGCCGACTTATGAATAGGCTTTATCCATATCTTTTTGGGCTGATTATGCTGAATGTATTTCTTCGCTAATTTAGCAAATCCTTTAGTATCGCCTAAACAAACCCATCCTGCTGCTTTATAACAAGTACCCAAAAAATATTTAGGATCAACAAAGGTCTCAGCTAAAACTATTGGGTGATTAAAACGTTCCTGCCAATCTTCAGATAATCTTTTTATGTTTAAGGATAAAATTTTAGAAGCAAGATTAGGAATTCGTACTGATGGCAAGATTAAAAATCTAACGTTATTTGCCACAAGAGATAAGCGTTGCTCACGAAATTTAGATGACCATCCAATCCATTTGTCACGTACTTCACAATGTAAAGCAGCTGATGCCCAACCTAACAACGCCAGCCAATAATCTTGATAAACAGCTACATAACGTAATCCTTCACCAATTAAATTACCAAAACCCAAATAGTGATGAACTTTCATCAGCTCATCCCACGTGGTTTTTTCTTCTGATAAAATTGGACGTACTTCGATGGAGCCCAGAATATCTTTAATAGGTAACAAAGATAGATACTTATCGGTAAGTAACTTCATGTTCTATTTATAACATGAAGTTTCACTAAAAGCCAGAACTTATTTCAATTGTTATTGTTTCAAAAAGATAGAGCCACGAATAACATGGCCCTGGCCAAATAGGGGGAAATGGGACACGCTCTAGTTAGCTCCACACCCCGAATTTACTGCCTCTTAAGCCAATATTTTGCTTATCGGAAAAATGGAGGGGTTCGGCGTAGAACCCCTATTTCAGGCTCTGCTATACGTTTCGCTCCGTAATTATTTTTTTTACGGACTCAATATGGCATAGATAAATTATTGCACAAGGACGTTGTTAGTAGAGCGCTCACAGTGTTATAAAGTTTTAACACCACCCGATTTTAGATGGACTCAATCACAACTCTTTACGAGTAAAAATATTATTTACTACCTTTTGTATAGATACCAAAATATCATCTAATTTTTCTAATATATCATCGTGTATATGTTTATCAGGACATGACCATTCTTTTTGATTAAAAGAATAAAGACCACCGCTTACTCGCTTACAACATTCTTGAAAACAATGAACAATTAATTGCTTATCCCCACTCCACTCCTTTCCATTTTTTTGTTTACACTTACAGAGCAACCCACCACAGACAATACGCATGTCGCTCATTGCTAACTGTTTAATCATACTAAGCATCCTGTTTTTTTATATAGTAATATTTAACTTGGCAACTAATCAATTTATTTTTTAACAGCAACTTCTAATTTTTGTATAGCATCTAGGATGGCTTTAAGCTTTGTTAATACTTCCTCCATATATCTATCTGGACACTCGTGCATCTGGTTAAGAAACATATACTGAAATCCCCGTTTTCCACAACAATGCTGATAGCAATTACTTATTAATGGCTTATCTCCATGCCACGAACCCGCATCACTAAAGAAACACCAACAATTCTGTCCACCAGATACAACATTATACTCTGTAAGCAATAAATTTTCCACAACTTCCTCCCAAAAACACATTTCACTCTTTATAACTACTAAAAACAAGTTCTACTTAATACATCAATAACACGATACTAAGATTTTATAATTCTAATTCCTGACAATGACTAGTAACTAATTTTCTACTATTACAATTATATACGCAATTTAACTTCGAGTCTGTTATACCAATTGAAATAAACTTTTTAGACTTAGCATCATAACAGGTGCAAGTACATTTCTTCCCGCCATTAACTTCATATATTTGTCCTTTTGTTAAAGATGCAACAACATGTTTTACATTTTTCATACACAGCCCTTCTATGTGCAATACTAATACTACAAGTCAGATTAATAAAATATCATGCCTTAAGTTTTTGATCTTAAAAGACCCATATTGCTCCTCACTATTAGTAAGAAAGTTCAATTAGAGCAGTACGGTTTTTCTATTAGATCTTTATATTTTACTTGGACAATTGGCTTTATTAACCCACCACGGAATACATATTATATTCTTACCAAACCACTTTTGTTTTACAGCTCTGCATGCTTGGGGAGTTTTATACTGAGGCCACGCTTGTACATACGGCTCAATAGGATCTTCCCATCCACCGCCCCAATTCGGGTGAGACCAGCTGGTCTTACAATATGCACAACAAACTCCACCTACTATATTACATGCTTCTACTGATGAAAGTATGGTTTTAATTTTTGAGTTATGTTTCAATAATCATCCCCTAATTTTAATTACAAAATTTAAATCAATTGTCATATACCACTAATTATTTTAATAAGAATCCACACAACAAGCTGACGTGGTATCTATACTTAAGTACACCAGTACACCGAAAACAACTCGGCTCAGTATATTAACTTATTTTAAAGTAAGCTTCGAGAAATAAGTCCCAAATACCTAAATTTACTTTCATCACAATTCATTCTTAGTCTTAATAAATGTACATCTAGAGCGATCTAGCTTACTTCCGTATGAGCCGCTACAATGATTATGACACTGTTGGGTGGTTTCAAATATTCCTTCTGTTTTCGTAATTTTTTTCCCATTCAATACATCGGCATATAATATACACATACACTGACATCTATTTTTCCCACCAACTATTTCATTAATTTCGATATTAATCAAATCTAAAATTGCTGGTAAGCCATCATTCAAGATCATTTCTTGTTTATCACTAATTGTAGCAAAATCTTCCATTTTCTCCTCATATCATAAACCAACTTTATCCATCATGTAAAATTACTAGACTTAACTGGCTACAGTTCAAGAATTTTTTCCTGATTTACTGATTTTTGAATTTTTTCTATTTCAAAAGAAGAGTAGCATTGTTCTTTATTTTTAGTTCCCAACTGATAACCAGCTAAAATTAATAGAGTAATATTAACAGGTATATTTTTATTTAAGCTTAAAACAGGACAGCAAAAGTTTTTACATCTTATTGAGGAAACACTAGACACTGTTTTAATGATTACATTCGCAGAATAACATAAGCACGTACTATTATACCCCCCATACACACTGCCAATATCTTTCTCTAACTCAACAATCATACGTGTTTTTATCCCAAACATAATTACCACTAGAAAGTACATTCCACAAATTTTTATGCCCATCAATTCTTTTGGTACCACCAACAGAACAGCACTTTTTTGCACACATCTCAGCTGTTGGTATATTATACGATTCACTAAAAGAAAACCTTGTGCCTTCACCGCAGTGATTGTTATTAGACGAACAACCGCCGCCATAATAATCATCAGAGTTAAGTATAGCTACCAGATTACACAAACAGCTACCACCACCATTAACAATACAAAGTTCTTGCATATTTAATAAAAACATAGCAGCTCCAGTTATACAAACTAATCCTCATCATCCAGTATTAGTCTTTACTGGATTTTACGTGACTATGGTCCGGTCCGTTCTCCCTTGGCCAAAGAAAATACTGAACCCAAACAACACTCCCCTACCTAACAGAAAACAAATCTAACCAGTCACTCAGCTAGCAATTTTAGCTTTGCTAATTTTAAAATCTACAAATTTTTTAACCATAAAAGTAAAAATTTTTCTGGCTATTTATTATTTTTAGTATATAATGCGCGCTTTCTCAATGTTAATTTAGCCAGCAAAAACTTTTTTTACATCTTCCTCGCTTAAACCAGTCAATTGCTGTATCACATCTTTATTCATACCGGCTTTTTTCATAGTAGTTGCAATTTCGACTGCTTTCGCTTTTTCTCCCTTCTGCAAACCTTCTTGTAGACCTTTCTGCAAGCCTTTATTTTCACTATCGCTCAAAAGCGTTTTATACACATCATCATTTCGCTCTAGCTGGTCATAGTACATCATCTCTTCTTTTGAATAATTATATTCTTCTAATGCTTCAAAAGCTTTTTCTATTATGTGATCTGATCCTACTATTAATGGAAGCTCTTTGTCAGATGTTTCAGAAGCATTCTTTAAAAAATATGTCCATTTTTCTAAGATGGTTTTTAATTCTTTTGGTTTTTTCTTAAACTTCCCAAGCTCTAAAAACGAATAAGAAAAATCTTTTAAATCGTGTTCATATGAATTTTTATCAAGAATAACATGATGAGACAAATACTCTTTTTTGTCTGGAAATAACGTTCCATCTAGAATAGCAAGAAAAATTACAGATTTTAAGTCTTTATACGCATCCCCTTTGCCTCGTTGCGATATGTATACTTTACTAGCGTAATATTGCGCCCTTTTTATAAAGGCTGTATCAACATCACATTGCATCTCAATAATAAAGGTATTGCCTTCTAGGTCTTTACACAATACATCTATAATACTAACTCTCAATTCTTTGATTTCCGGATCTATAATAGGTTTAATAAATTCAACTTCTTCTATAGGATTAGTTGTTCTAGCGAAAATATCATTTAGGAAATGGATAAGGATATCTTTGTTTCTTTCGCTACCGAACAAGCGTTTGAACGTCAGATCATTTTTCGGATTTAAAAATCTTGAGATCATAAGTACCTCTGTATATCTATATTTGCTTCTCTTATTTTATACTATTTCTTATTTACCAGTTCTTTCAAACTTTTTCCTGCTGCAAACTTTATCGCTAGACTGGCAGGTATTTTTATATTTTCGCCGGTTTTTGGATTACGCCCTTCTCTTGCTTTCCTTTTTTTAACCCCAAAAGAACCAAATCCAATTAGCTGGATTGTATCCTTTTTAACTAATGCTTTGGTCATTAATTCTAAAATATGAGTTATAACATCGTTAGCTTTAGCTCCAGAAAGTTCAAACTTCTCTGCTAATGCTTTGGTCAAATCTGCTTTGTTCATAACATTCCCCAATATTTATTTCTTTTTGCTCGAAACTTTCTTTACTACTTTTTTGGTGGTTTTAGCTGGTTTACCAGCTTTTTTTACTATCACCTTTTTCGATTTTTTTACTGACATTACTTTCTCCTCTTCTTTTGCAGTTTAATTATCAAACACAACAAACACATACTACCAAATAGCCAACGCAAAGCAAATTGAAATGACCACCCTTTCACTCACCCTCTTCAAAAACAATATGCGGCTTCATCCCTAAAGCTGCTCCTATCCTCGAAACCGTTGCCATTGTAAAACCATGCTCTCCTGCTATTACTCTTAATGTCCTTGCATCACTGCTACAAAGCAATTGCGCTAGCTTACACATTCCAATATTATTTTTCTCCATATGTTTTCTTACCGCTGTATTCAGCTCTTTTTTTAAATTCTTAAAATACGCTTTTTCCAATTCCGCTGCCTTCTGTAAACGCTGCGTCTCTGTTACCTCTAAACGTTCATTTAGATAATCCTCGAATGTTTTTTGTTTACCTTGGGTCATAATTTACTTTCCAAATTAAATATTAATTTCTTAGATTACCCACCATCATGCTCTTCAAATTTCTTCCTAATTTCATATCCACTCAACTTCGGATTTTTCTCTTTAAGCCAGGCAATAGACCACTCCTCTGGCGGCAATTTCCCTATCGCCAAATCCACAATCCTCTCTCGCTCCTTTTTCGATATCCGATTCCATAAACCATTCCATAAATGTCCGCTTCTGTAATCGTCAATCTGCTCGCTGCTAAGATAAGTATTAGGCATATATTTACCTACAGTAATTGTCGTATATATTATCCCCAAAAATGCACATAACCCCATACCCATAATTAGGTAGGTAACCCACCCATTATCCGGTTTCTCTTTTTCCTCAGTATATTTTTTTAAAACTTCTACGCTATTGTTAGTAACCGATTTCAGCTCTTTTACAGTATTATTAATCTCCTTGGATGTTGTATCATGAATAATATTTCTTAGCTGCTCTTTTATCTCTCCTACTACGTTTCTTATACTTTCCACTACATCTTGCCTTACATGTACTTTAAACTCCGTCGCTAGCTTACTCTCCGCCTTTAATTCATCTATTATCTTATACAACGCCTCTCCCTGCTTAACCACTATTAACCTATCTGCTGCCAATCTCTCATAAAGCCTAAGTAGCTTATGATATATCTCCTCTATCTCTTCTTTAGAACCATTTTTTAAGCTTTTTTCTTCTATATCACTTTTATCAACCATGTTTAATGCCCTCAAATTTAGTGACAACTTATGCTATAAACTAAGCTCCACATCCCTTTGCAACTGCAACGTCTTTTCCAACTCCTTGGTCTGCTCCATCTCCTTAAATAGCTCTCTATCATTGTTCTTCAGATAATCCATGGCATATTTATTATTACAAATCTCGTGCGCACACCTTTCCATCTGACCCTCAGCCTCAGTTATACTAAACCTCGAACCTCCTCTTTCTTCTAGCATATTATGCCGATGCTCAAATTTATAATACTCCTCTACCAATTTTTCCGCCCTCCTTTCTTCTGGTGATAACGTCCTAAGAGTTATCTCCTCCCTTTCTAGCTCATGATTCTTAGGATAGGTTCTACCCTGCTCCAACGCTCCTTTCTCTTGCTCTCGCTGCTTTGCTCCTGCCTCTCTTAAAAAGCGATCGTAACTCTCTTTTTGCTTGATCTGATCTTCATATCCCTTAAGATCATCCATATATGTCCTATGCTCTTGCAAATTTTTACCCTCTTCTGAATACCCTCTAATCTCTTGGAGATACCTCTGACCCTCTGCAATTGACTTATCTCCTTGAGTTAATTGCTTCAACTCTTGTAAGTAATCTCTGGATTCTATTTTATCTCCTTCTTTGCTTAGGGAATCCAGTTTACCTATTTCCTCTATCAATTCCTTGGCTCTACTCTCTTTTTCTAATTCAACATTCTCCTCAAGTCCATACTCTTTTCTTAGATCTTGGCCAATGTAATCTACCGTAACATCCTTGCTTCTATCCCTCCCCAAAACCTGCTCTAATTCCTCCTTATTAGCAAACTCCTCTTTACTTAAAAATAACTCCGCCTTCTCCCGATGCCTTGTCATCCCTACATATGCCAAATGACTATCCATATACTTAGACGCCAAAATATAACTTTGATCTACCGTCACTCCCTGCGCTTTATGAATAGTAGCTGCATAACCATGCGTTATATGGTTATACCGATCTAAACTAAACGTTAACTGTCTTTGCTCCTCTCTGACCGCTTTATTACCATCCACTCTTACGGTAATACTTAATCCATCTATTTTATCTATAGTTCCTAACGTACCGTTTTTTACTCCCATATCCCTATTGTTCTGTAAAAAATAAATCCTATCACCAACCGCAAACTCTTTAACTCCACCTGATACCTCTAGCCCAGAGCTTTTCCCAAGCTCTCCTTTGTCTTTTTTGCAATCCCTCGCTATCTCATTTAGCTCTGCCACATCCTTTCTGGTATGCGCTAGCATTATCCTACTTTTTTCTGGTTCTTCAAACCTCTCTTTATTCCATCTGCTAACTAACCCTTTTTTAGCCTCTTGTTGTGTCCCTAAATAATGTATATATCCTCTCTCCTCATAAAAACTCAAAGCCTTATCTACATTTCTTAAGGCAAACTCCTTCGTCGCCTCCTGCTGCCAACCCTCTATCTGCCTCCTTACCTCCGTTAATTCTAAATATCCTGTCTTCTCTATTATCGCTCTAAACGCCGCTCCTGCTTCTATCGCCTGTAACTGTTGCGGATCTCCCAAAAGCACCACCTTGGCGCCTCCCTCTTTGACCTCCTCCATAATTCTTGCTAACTGCCTTGATCCCAGCATACCAGCTTCATCTACCACCAACACATCTTTTTTACTTAATTTCTCCTCTCCTTTATCCCAATAATACTTCCTACTCGCAAATGTCCTACTCTCTATTCCACTCGAATACTCCAAATTCTCCGCCGCTATACCAGCCAAAGTCACTCCATGCACCAGATACCCATTTTGTTCCCATATATCTCTTGCTCTATCCAACAAACAGCTTTTTCCTGTACCAGCATATCCAACCAAACACTTTACACTTCCCTCTCCCACAATATGCTCCAACGCTTCCTGCTGCTGCTCACTCAGCACTAAAGTTTTCTCTGCCACCCCACCACTACCAATCCCTGTAAAATCACGTTCTACTCCTGCTTCAACCTCTTGTTTATCAGCCTTCTCTAATCCCCAAAAACCCCTCTCTTCCAAAACACTTACATTTTTCATCATCCCTTTTTCTAACTCTACCATCTCCCTGCTACTAAACCTCTCCCTTCCCAGCTCATCTTTACCCAAAAATATTATCTCTTCTGAATTTTTTACCCTTTCATATACTACTTTAAACTGTTCTTCATCTACCGTATGTCTATTTATAAACCTCGCTAAATCATGATGAGTAAAAGTAGACTGATGGTAAGTAATAGCTTTTAAAGCTATTGTCGGATCCTCTAAGAGCTTTTCTCCATTATTCCTTGCTATCCGGTTATGCTCTAATATCCTCCTCTCATGATCTCTCAAATTCTCCGGACCTATTTTCTTTTGCGGCTCTAAATCTATTCCCCTATCCTTATTGCTCCTATGATCTATCCTCTGCTCTATTCCATTCATCGCTAAATATCTATTAGCATGCTCAGCCCAGGATTCCCTCCATAACATATAGTTCTCCTTAGCATTCCAACTTCTCTCCTTTAATCCAAACCCCTCATCCGTTACTTCCCGTAAAGTTAGCATCACATGCGCATGCGGCTGCTCCTCTCCATCCTTCCCCTTCCCTCCATGTATACATAAATCAGCTACCATACCCCTAGACACAAATTCATTTTTTACAAATTCTTTGGCTAACTCTATGTTCTGCTCCTCGCTTAACTCCCTCGGTAACGAAAAGTGTACCTCCCTCGCTAATTGCGAATCCTTCCTATTCTCTGCCTTCTCTACCTCATTCCATAACTTCTCTCGATCCTTCATCCACTCCGGCGCTCCCTTAGGCAACATGATCTCTTTATACAACACATCCTGCTTCTTACTATAATTCATTACCTTTTCTTGCCTTTCATCATATAGCTTTTCTCCAGACCGATACGCAGCAGATGCCACAGCGCTCTTGCCTCCGCTTCTCGATATCACCGTACCACTAAAATGATAAATAGCCATCTACTTCTTACCTATTTCTTCTATATAATTAATTAAATTATTCACACCAATCTTCATCTCATCCAATAATCTTAATACCTCATCTACTCCATCTTGATCTTCTATCATCATAATAACTTTTAATATTTTATCTTTTATTCGATATAAACTGCTAATACCGTCCAATACCGTTACTTCTCTCATCTCATAAATCAAATACTCTTTTATCTTTGAACATGGTAACTCTTCTACTGTCCTATCTAAACAATATCCACACACTTGCAAATTTGTTATCTCTTTTTCAAATTCTTCATTGCTCTTTATTAGAATCTTCAACTCTTCTAATGACATCTTTTATTTTCTCCAAATGCCTTTTTTATAAAAAATCATTTCAAAATATAAAAAACATTATTTTTCATTTACATATTTAATTTATTTATCTTCTTATTTATAAAAAATTATCTTTTATAAACACGATCATTAATATTTTCAAAATTAAAATCTATTTTCCCATCAGGATCATTTATGATCCTACTAGCATCGTTAGCGGTACGTTGCAAAGCAACGTATCACCGCGCTCTTCATACGCCAGATAGGCTTAGTTCGTTGCTCGCTGGCGCTCGCTTCTGTTTTATTCTTTTCTTACTGGCATTTTACTACTTTTTGGCATATCTTCAAGTTCTTATTTATGGATATAAACCAAGCATTATAAAAGCCTCTTGATTTTATATCGGTTTTGATTTAGCATGATTTTCTAATAACATGGTAGAAACATTCATAATAATTTACACATAAATAGACTAATTATGGCTAAAAATATAATCTCTACTAAAGAACGTCTTGAAAAGCGCATGGAAGCAATTAAAGCTAGACTTCAAACTATAAAAGCTCGAGAAAAATCTTCGGTAAGAAAAATGGATCTAAGACGCAAAATCCTTGTTGGAGCGTATTATCTCGAAGAAGCAACCAAAAATAATAATATGGACGAAATTAAAAAAGCTATGCATAAATTTTTAAAGAGGGATTCTGATAGAGAACTATTTGATCTTGAGCATTTAGGCAAATAATATACCAATTTTTAGTTACTTTTTATTTGCCAAAAATTCTTATATACCAATTGTGATGCGGATAATTATTTCACTATGGTTTTAAGCTTTTATAAAAAAAAGAAAAAAGTACTATAAAATTATAATTCACTAGAGCACCAAAGATAAAAACCGGTCTATTTCATAGTAAAAGCTGAAATAGTTTTTGATTTAATTTTAGAACTTATTACTGTAACTCTCACCAAGGGTAATAACGGCCCTTTTTTGGTTTCGGTTATCTCTCTATCAAATCAATAAAACCAGAACTGCAAAAATCCTCAGACCGGCGGCGATACTATCACAATTTCCGCATACAATATCGCTAACTTCTTGTCTAGTAACTCCCCATAAATAAGCCGCTAACAAATTCACTACAGCAAAAAAATAAAGCAAAAACAAAAAAACCATCGCTACTGGATTTTTTTAGGGTATCTATGCCGCCCATTTTAGCGCCAATTTTTACCAACCATAACCATAACAGCAATACCACTTATCAGCACACCACATAAAACCGCCTAAAAATCGCCAAGATCAATTTTTATCTCCTGGTTAATACGGTAATGGCTTATCAGTATCAAAAATTGGCTGGCGGTGATTTAAGGCGGTTTTGGCTATGATCATTAATTGCGATCAACTAATCATCTTTTCCCCTCCGGTTGAGCTTGGTTATCCTCAGCATAAAATTTCGTTCTGCAGTATAGCTCAATCAAAAACGAATTAAGCTTAGGTGCTGAGGTCCTCCATGCGTCTTGAGAAACAACCATCAAATTCTTTACTTGCAACGGCGTTATGCCTAACTCCTTGGCAAGCCCCTCTATCGTGTAAGCCAACACCCTCGTTGGCTTTAAAACCATCCTATCGCAAGTTAAAAATTTATTAACCATCTCCCTTACACTTACAGCTTCGTGGCTAAGATATTGACCGCTGTTGTTGTCATTATCCGATAGTGCAGCTATGATCTTGGTGACCATTTTTTGCCTCCCTAGAGGTAAATTTTGGTAAGTCGTCGCCATTGCGTGTTATCAGCACCTTTGGCGGCGCGCCCTAAAAAATAAGTGTGAAAAATTTGTTTGTTTTTTTGTTATTTTTTCTTTTCTTGCTCTTCCGTCACCTCCTCTTTGCTCGTGGTTTCATAACCAGTTATCTCTTTTCGTTTAGTAGGCCAAATCTCCGTTTCAAACTTGCTCCGTGCAGAAGTTTCCAAAAATATATTTTTTTCTAACTTGGCTCCGCCCCTCATCTTCTCCGGCAATAACTCCCTTTTTTGAGCGTCAGATAACTCCGAAAACCAAGCCCTGAAATCAAGGTCAAAAGCTTCTTTTTCCACTTCCCTTCTCTTCCTTTCTAACTCTCTGGTTCTTTCCAAGTGAAGCCGCATGGCTTTGTCTTGCGGCGATTCATAATTGCTGGAAAAAGTGTATACCTGACCGGTACGGACTATCCCCATGAAATAGCTAATTGGGTCTTTGTTAATTTTTTTTAGCTTATCATTGTTCTCAATATCAAAAGCGAAACCGTAAATAGAATCCTGTACTAGTTGGGGCGATAATTTGTTTTGGGAAGCAATTTGTTTCAAATGCGTTTGGGTAAAACCAATTTGCTGTAATGGTTCGATATCAAGTCGCCAATTTTCGGGGATATCCTGGTTGAAGCTATTTTTATTTCCGTCACCAGTTGTTGTTTCTTTTAAGATATTCAAGATACCACTACTACTAGGCATAGTTGTGTTCGGTTTTGTGTCTAGTTCTGTGTCCGCTTTGTGTTCAGTTTGTGTCCACTTTGTGTTCAGTTTGTGTTGTGTTTCTAGTTGTAGCAGTTCTGAAAATAGGTTGCTTGGCACCTCGTATTTAGACCAACCGCTACGCCCATTTTTAAAATCAAGCCGTTTTATAAATGATTTTATTTGTAATCTGCGAATGGTTGTTTTTACACTACCTATGCGTATATTTAGTTGATTTGACAAATGTTCCAATGTTAAGGGTTCTGTTATTTTACTTCTTGTGGCTTTACAATTTTCGTAAAGAAATAATAATGTTTTTCTTTGTAAACCAACTAGTGTAGAAAAACAATGGTTTGTGTCCGGTTTGTGTCCGGTTTGTGCCCGGTTTGTGCTCCAGTCTGTGTCCGATTTCGTGCTCGGTTCGTGTTCAGTTTGTGTTAGATTTATATTTTTCCTGTGTTCGGTTTGTGTTCGGTTTGTGTTCGGTTTGTGTTCGGTTTCGTGTTTAGTTTGTGTCCGGTTTGTGTCCGGTTTTGCCGAGGATTGCTGCAGGTCATCTAATAAGTTCCAAGGGCGATAGTTTTTCTTTTTAAAAGACCGCTGAGAAGGGGAGGGTGGTAGTGTATTTCCAATTCTTGGCATATATTTTCTTTGAATTTTTTACACCTTTTTAAGCTACGGATTCAATTTTATCTTGTTCAAGTGAACCCAGGGTTATTTTTTGTTCGTTGTTAGAGCTTTCGATCCCCAGCAACTCTCTTGTTAATAGATCTATATCCTCTTTGGCCGAATTGTTTCTCATGGAATCAAATATTGATATACCTTGAGCTATAACATTCGGGAATTCTTGGCTTATTCTTATATAGGTTTTAAATAGTTTTGGTCCAAATTCATTATGTTTTATTAACGAAGACAATGTTTCGTGAGATAAGGTTGTTCTGCTGTCGAATTTATTAAGAATAATTTTAAGGGGAATATCTTTATGATATGTTTTTTCAATATTTTCTATTTCTTGATTAGTTACCTTTAGCCCAGATAAGCTAAATTTTTCCGGTGTAACTGGAGCAATAATATAATCAGAAGATAAACTTGCGGCGGCCACCGATTGCCCAAGAGCTGGCGGACAGTCTATTAAGACAAGATTATAACCTTTAATTAATTTTAGGTGGTCGATTTTTTCTTTATATACCCTATCTAGTGGAAGTCTTTTTAGCATTAGCATACTGTCTAATACAGCATTTTCTATGCGACTTGGTAATAGGTCTAACCCATCAATTATAGGTATTATTCCTTCCTCTACTGAAAAATTTTTATCTATGATATCCACCATAACCGGTATTTTTTCTGGGTTTATTTTAAAGGCTTGAGTTAGGTTTCCTTGTTGATCAAGATCGATACATAGCACTTTTATTCCGTATAAATTTGCTCTAATTGCTATTGAATGAGTTAGTGATGTTTTTCCTGTGCCGCCTTTTACTATTTGGATAGATATTACCTTTGGTAGCACACTGAGTTTAAAAATTTGTTGTGAAGTATTATAGTCAAAGTAAACTCTATTTTGATTTTTATTAAACAACAGGTTTTTGGTTTTTAGTTGTTTGTGCACGTATTGTATAGACACATTAAGGAAATTGGCTGCATCGATAGCAAGCATTTTTGGGTTCATATATAAATCCTTATTTAGTTTAAGTAAATAACATATAATGCGCTTTATTTTAAACCAAGTTATTTTTATAATCAAGAGACAGGGCGATGTTTTTTTAGTAAACTTAAAAAGCTTATAAAAATGTTGTTTAAGAAATATAAGTTTAAAAATCAAAAATGATTGTGTAGCAGGGAGTTTTTGCAAAAATTGAGCTGGTGTTCGGTTTTTGCATGCGATATATAAAGATTGCTAACAATAAAAAGTTGATTTGGTGTTCTAAATATGTTATCGTCATAATATGAATACTAATACAGATATTACAAAAACAGACTTTAAAAGTTTAATATGCCGAAGAGAAGAAATCGATACTCTTCAACAGATGTATGAATCAAATAAGCCTGAGTTTCTGGCGCTTTATGGCAGAAGAAGAGTTGGCAAAACATTTCTAATCAAGCAATTTTTTAAGGATAAAAAAGGTATATTCTTTAATGTAATGGGAACGAAAAATGGAGCTTTTATAGAACAACTTTCTCATTTTAGTGATCAGGTAGGCAAAGCGTTTTATAACGGAGCTAATTTGGCTCCACCTAAAAATTGGGATGATGCTTTCAAGTCGTTAACTAATGCAATAGAAAAAGCACAAGCAAAAAAAATAATATTATTTTTTGATGAAATTCCATGGATGGCAACGAGAAAATCAAGATTGTTACAAAATCTTGATTACTATTGGAACCAATACTGGTCTTCTGATGCAAGAGTAAAATTAATTATATGCGGGTCAAGTGCTTCTTGGATTATTAACAAAGTTATTAATAATACGGGAGGTTTACATAATCGAATTACTGGGAGCATGCATTTAGATCCTTTTAATCTACGTGAGACCAAGTCTTATTTAAATAGTTTAGGAATACAGCTAACAAATCAGCAAATTTTGTTAATTTATATGTTAACAGGCGGGGTGGCTTATTATTTATCAAGCGTTGGAAAGGGGTTGTCTGCTGCCCAGGTGATAGAAAAAATGGCCTTTGATGAGAAGGGAATATTATTTAATGAATTTAATAACCTGTTTTCTTCATTATTTGACCAATCAGATATTTGTGTACAGATTATTAAAGAAATTGGTAAATATCAATACGGTGTAGGTAAAACGGAGTTGTTGAAAAAATTGGGTAAGGCATTTATGGGTGATAGTGGTCTGAAAAAACTAGAAGAGCTGGAAGAGGCTGGGTTTATCGTGAGTTTTACGCCCCACTATCATAAAAGACAGGGTATATACTATAAATTAATTGATGAATACATAATTTTTTATCTTAAATGGATAATGCCCATTAAGAAGTCATTACAAAAAAAAGCGTTAGAAAAGGGAAATTGGCAAAGTGTGCAACAAACGCCAGCTTGGCATAGTTGGTTGGGATATGCTTTCGAAGCCATTTGTTATAAACATATCTCAGCTATAAGGAAAGCACTATCTATATCGCCAGGAGCAGTTGCTAATACTTGGCGTTATGTTCCCAAAAAGGGTAAAACAGAGAGAGGGGCACAAATTGATCTGTTGTTTGATCGTGATGATGATGCCATTACCATTTGTGAAATTAAGTGTACAGAAGAACCTTTTGTGCTTACAAAAGACTATGTGGTTACATTACAGCGTAAGCTGGCTGTATTTAAAGAGCAGACACGAACTAAAAAACAAATATTTTTGGCAATTGTTTCGGCTAGTGGAGTTAAAAATAATTTTTATGCAGAGGATATTATTAGCGGTGTGGTGACATTAGATGATTTGTTTAGGTAAATTTAATATAAAATTTAGCATATGGATATCAGTCGTCGCAAAAGTGGTGCAAAATGTTTCAGTTTCGCACCGGATTTTTGATACAGCTGGAAGCCTCATTTTTCCTGGGATGTCTGATCTATATCGTAAATTACGAGTTTATAATACACGGAAAATAATACAGCAATTCGTAAGCTATCTACTAAACACGTACTATCCGCGTTAGGCCATTTCATGTAACAATGAGGCGGGAGGCCCTTAATCCCGCCAAAAATCCTTAAAAAAATGCGCATTATATACTGTAAAGGACAAAACATACAGAAAAATTTCTTCTTTTGTGGTTAAAAATTTTGTAGATTTTAATGTTGGCACAGATAAAATGCTGAATGAGTGACAGTTTGGACATGTCCTCTATTGAGAAAAGAAAAGGGGAGCGCTAGGTAAGATTGGCATTTCCTTTATCTGAGAGAGAGGACAGATTGAACTATAGTCACGAAAAGTCCAGTAAAGAGCAATACTGGATGCGTAGTGCGTATGGGTTTTAAAGCTGAGGAAATGAAAAATGATTGAGTTAAAGTCATCGGATGTGTCATGGGTAGCTGGCGGTGATAATTGCTTTTGTTCATCGATACGCGCACATAGCCTGCGTGATCCTGGGGTGCAAAATAAATTACCGCGTGATTTAGGGAGCAAAATGTGTGCTACAAAAAGTGAATGCCACACTTTTTGTTGTGAAGTTAGAGGGGCGTATGGGTACACTTATACCGGTGTGCCTCCTAACTGGGGAGGATCCGATTGGAATTGTTAGTAAACAAAAACAATATAAAGAAGGAATAAATATGAAACTCAAAAAAATAATCGAATTATCCGATAGAGACACTGATGCCGTCGTTGGAGGATCCTGTGTTTGCTTTACAGGTCGTGGTTGCTCTGGACGCTCGTGTCGTGGAACAGCCTCCAGCATTGATGCGTGCGCTATGGTGTGTCAAAGTGATAAGAGCTTTGCTTCGTGGGCGTGGGATGGATCGTGTCATAATATATTAAGATAAAGGGTTCTGTCGCAATTATTAGGCCCAGTGTTACGGAACGTGCGATAAGGGGCCGAGAGTGTTTAGCCAACCATATGCGTCAAGTTAAGAATGCTAGATAAGGTGAAATAAAAAAAATAATAAGTTATAAATTCTTCTAACTATTTAAATAAAGAGGAGAATTTATAGTCCTCTAAATGGTTGAACCCCCCATCTTCCAGATGGGAGAAACTTCAGTTATATTGTATGGGTGACTGAATATACCCATAAGCCGCATACAGTGTATCACCATCGCTACCATCTGGTATGGATAACTAAATATCGGTACCGTGTTTTGCGAGGTAAAATTGGCGAGCGTGTGCGAGATATTATTGCAGAAGTTGCTCGAGAAATGGATATTAAGATTGTAAATGGTGTGGTCTCGGCGGAGCATCTGCATATATTTGCCTCTATACCGCCACATGTAGCAGTTAGTGAATTTGTTAAAAAAGCTAAAGGACGTTCTTCGAGGAAAATACAGCAAGAATTTCCTGAGCTTGGTAAAAAATATTGGGGAAGACATTTTTGGGGCAGGGGCTATTTTAGCACTACCAGTGGCAATGTAACCGATGACATGATTGACGAATATATTAATACCCATGTTGATGCCCATAAACCTGACAATGTTTCAAACTTTTCTTTAGAAAATGCTACCGGCTTTCAGCCGTAATATTCAACCTACCAATTTCAATTGGTAGTGTTTGAGTAGCTGCTTGGGGTTCTACGCCGAACCCCTCCATTTTTCCGAAGGCCTCAATCTGGCCAAAAATCCTTGAATCTAGCGGTTGCTACCTCGGTATAGCGTACCGTATGCTGTATGTTTTTATGTCCCAAGTAATGTTGAACAGTGTAAGCCGGAAAACGTATCAAAAACGCCTATAAGGCATACTGTGTACGTAGAGGCTATTGAGGGAATAATTTCTGAAAACGATTGTTGTTTGGTAGAAGAAGAGGATGAAAGTAAACCGACAAAGAAGAGGCTTAAAATAGACAAAATGAATTATGAGTTAGCGATTTTGGAATTAATCCATGAACGCTTAACTTATAAGGGCATTTGGATTGAAAACAGTTATCGCTATCGTGATCCAGAGGAGGATATGCCCAAAGATTGGGGCGATGATAAGCGTAGAGAGTATTACTATAATGAAATTAAAGCACCGCTAAAAGCTGAGGATTTTATCCAGCCGCTCAAAGATTGTATGGAGCGAAATTTACAGCAGTTAAACGATACTATTCTTAGTAATGAGAAAGTAAAGATTCTGGATAAAAAAGGTGGACATATTAAATTAACGCCTTATGGGCATGGAGTGTACGTCACCATAGCTCTGGAATGATGGTTTATTGGCATGTAGATAAAAATGCCACATGCGTATATTCTCATTTGAAGACTTGCGTCTCATCTGAAGTTGGCAGCATGATTAAGGGTGTTCTCCGTCATGATACGGATATGGATATGAGTAAGACTTATGTAGACACTCATGGGCAAAGTACGATAGGTTTTGCTTTTAGTCATCTGCTTAATTTTGATCTTTTGCCGCGGTTAAAAAATCTTAATAAACAAAAATTATTTTATTCGAGCGATAAACATAAAAATAGTTATCCTAATTTAAACGGATCTTCCAACTAGTAGGCGAGCCATAAATATCCAATAGCTCAGTAGGTGTTAGTAATTGAATTTTTGTATCAGATTTCAGCATAATCCTTGACATACCCTTCTAAATCTAGTAAGGTTTATTACTAGATAATAGAGAAAAGCATAAAAATGTCAAACCAAACTTATAACCCAAAGCCCGTCTTCGATACCATAGAAGAACTAATTGAGCAATATAAGGATATACACGGTTCCGACAACCCTCAACAAATAATTCGCAAATGGCTCAATCTTTGTTTTAAAAACCTTGATATTGGCATACCGCAATATGTTTTTAAAGATTATCAAACTGCAGTGAATTTTTTATATAGCTATCGTGGGAGTCACGATACTTTTGTTGCATATCGCCGCGATTTAGAGCGTTTCTTACAGTGGAGTTGGTTTATCCGCCAACAATCTATTTTAGAACATAAGCGAGAAGATATAGAAGCATATGTCGAATTTTGTCTAAAGCCACCCAAGAGATGGATCGGTTTGAAGAAGGTAGCTCGATTTAAGAACATAAATGGCGAAAGGATCTCTAACCCAGAATGGAGACCATTTGAAGCTAAAGTCAGTAAACAGGAACATAAAGATGGTAAAGAGCCTGATAAAGCTAATTATCAATTCTCGCAGCTATCGTTAAAAGTAATGTTTGGCATTTTAGGTAGTTTATATAACTATCTTTTACAAGAAGAGATTATTCAGTCTAATCCGGTACTTCTAATTAGACAAAAAAGTAAATTCATTCGTAAAACTGCAACAGCTCCGGTTATTCGAAGACTCTCAAGTAAACAATGGCAAACAATAATAAATGTTGCAAAAGATAAAGCTAAAAAAGATACAAAATATGAGCGTACGGTATTCATTTTATCGTGTTTATATGGGATGTATTTACGTATTTCAGAATTAGTATCCAGCTTACGTTGGTCGCCAACTATGGGAGACTTTTTTAAGGATAATAATGGCAATTGGTGGTTTAAAACCGTTGGAAAAGGAAATAAAGCGAGACAAATTGCAGTTAGCGCCTCAATGCTAAAAGCGTTGAAACACTATAGAACCAGTTATTTAAATTTATCGCCCTACCCTGCAGCAAATGAAAAAACGCCACTCATACCAAATGCCAAAGATGTGAACAAACCTATTACTAGTACTCGCCCAATAAGTATGTTAGTGCAAGAATGTTTTGATTCCGCTGCTGATGAACTAGAAGCAAAAGACGAACATCATGAGGCCGATTTATTGCGTACTGCAACCGTACATTGGCTTCGGCATACTGGTATCTCTGAGGATGTTAAAGTAAGGCCTAGGGAACATGTACGTGATGATGCTGGTCATAGTTCAGGAGCAATTACTGATCGCTATATTGATGTTGAACTACAAGCAAGAGCAAAATCAGCCCGTAAAAAACTAATAGACCAGGAAGAAGAATAATGTGGTTTAGACAAGCACAGCTTTTTAAGTTCGAAGACAAATCTTCTTTAGATGCTAAAGAACTAGAGGGCCATCTGGGACAACTGGCATTTACTCCCTGTCCTTCAGGCCTTCCCATCTCTCAGGGTTGGATATCTCCAACAGATGAGGAAGACACTTCATTAGTTTATGTTGTTAAAGATTTTTTGTTAATTTGTCTTCAAACAGAGGCAAAGTTATTGCCGGCAACAATTGTGCGTCAAAAACTAAATGAGAAAATCAAAGCAATACAATTAAAGCAAGACAGAAAAGTTTCCTACAAAGAAAAAAATATTCTGAAGCAAGAAGTTTACAACGAGCTGTTACCACAGGCTTTTGGCGTGCTATATCGTACTTATGCATTTATCGACACTAAAAATAATTGGCTAATCCTAGACACCAACAACGCGAAAAGAACAGAAAATTTTATTACGTTTTTTAAACGTTCATTAAACAAAATAAAAATCACCTCTCCAGAAATTAAAAAGCTATCTCCGATATTAACCAAATGGTTATTGAATAGCGATCATCCCAAATCATTAAACATAGAAGATTCTTGTGTGCTGCAAGATCCAAAACAAATAGAAAGAAATATCAGAATTCAAAAGCAGGATTTATCTTCCAATTACGTCCAGCCTATTCTAAAAAATGATTTTGAGATCTCTCAAATGAAAATGACTTGGAACGAGCAAGTTACATTTGTGCTAAAAAACGATTTTACATTTCAATCATTGCAGTACCAGGATTCGGTGGTTGAATTAACAGGCGAAGGTAAAAATGATGAGGAAGAAGGAAGCTTTAGCAGTGTAAGCCGGAATAAGGCCCTAAAACTCCTATAAGCCGCTAGCCTTTTTAGA
>CAZHSI010000022.1:0-16721 GCA_964535195.1 uncultured Coxiellaceae bacterium
ATTTGATTTACAAATGGTATCGTTCCATTAGGTGCTAATTCTGCATTTTGAAGTACCCCTCGTAAATTAAATTGATGCCTTTTATTCATCTTTGCAATAACAATTTCGCACTTTGAGGTGTCTAGGGATATATCTCAAGATGACACACCCGCTTAACTATTGTAAAATGCCCCCCTATGCAAACATCAAAATTTTTACTCGCTACTTTACGTGAAGAACCAGCCGAAGCTGAAGTTATTAGCCATAAACTGATGTTACGTGCGGGGATGATTCGAAAACTTGCGGCTGGTATTTATACTTGGTTACCGGTTGGTTTACGTGTGCTCAAAAAAGTAGAGAATATTATTCGCGAAGAGATGAACCGAATTGGTGCCCTTGAGATTTTAATGCCTGCGATTCAACCGGCAGAGCTGTGGTTAAAATCAGAGCGTTGGGATACTTTTGGTGATCAGTTATTAAAAATAAAAGATCGGAACGGTCACGGTTTTTGTTTTGGCCCAACTCACGAAGAGGTTATTACTGATTTGGCGCGGCATGAGTTACGAAGTTATAAACAGCTCCCAATTACTTTTTACCAAATTCAGAGTAAGTTTCGCGATGAGATTCGTCCCCGCTTTGGTGTTATGCGGGGGCGTGAGTTTATGATGAAAGATGCTTATTCTTTTCACCTTGATGAGGAGTCGCTGGCCCAAACTTACGATGTTATGTACGAAGCTTATACTCGTATTTTTTCGCGACTGGGCTTAAAATTTCGACCGGTACTTGCAGATACTGGAAATATTGGTGGTAATAAATCACATGAGTTTCAGGTGTTGGCTGATTCTGGTGAAGACTTAATTGTTTATAGTGATGATAGTAGTTATGCAGCTAATATCGAAACGGCAGAAAGCTTAATGCCTTCGCTTACGGCGCAGCCCTCTGACAATAAAAGGCAAGAGGTCACCACGCCAAACGTTGGTACTATCAGTGAAGTCGCTGCCTTTTTAAACATAACAACTAAACAAATTTTGAAGACTTTGATTGTTAAGGGAAGAGATGTGCCACATGTGGCGTTGGTTTTACGTGGTGATCATGATTTAAATGAAGTGAAGGTTGGTAAACTAGAAGAGATTGCATCACCACTAACCTTCATCAATCCTGGTGAGTTTCATGAGCTTTTCGGTTGTGCTGCCGGTTTTGTTGGTCCATTAGGGTTAAATCTACCAATGATTATCGACCGGGATGCGGTGGCAGTTAAAGATTTTGTATGTGGCGCTAATAAAAATGATCGACATCTAATGAACGTAAATTGGGAGCGTGATTTACCGCTGCCCAAAGTTGCTGATTTACGTAAGGTGGTTGAAGGTGATTTGAGCCCAGATGGGAAAGGCACATTAAAATTTATGCGTGGGATTGAGGTTGGACAGGTATTTCAGCTTGGTAAAAAGTATAGCCAAACGATGGGGGCTGCGGTCTTAACTGAAACAGGAAAGTCGAGTTCCATGTTTATGGGCTGTTATGGTATCGGGGTATCACGCACCGTAGCTGCGTCGATTGAACAAAATCACGATGAGCGAGGAATTATTTGGCCCGATCAAATTGCACCCTTTCAGGTAGTAATTATTCCTATGAGTCTGCATAAATCTTATCGGGTGCGTGAGGTAGCAGAGAAAATTTATCGGGATCTATTTGATGCAGGGATCGATGTCTTACTAGATGACCGTAAAGAACGAGCGGGAGTTTTGTTTACTGACATGGATTTAATTGGTATCCCCCATCGTATTGTGATTGGTGAAAGTGGTATCGATGCTGGGGTTGTGGAGTATAAGTCGCGACAAAATGCTGCTGCAGAAAACGTCAAATTTGATAATTTGGTTATGTTTATCAAGGATAAGATCAAAACCTAATATGAATTTCAGAGTTATACTCCTCGTAAAATGGATTTAGACGAGGTGCCCTCATTTTTACGATATTTTAAATGGGGATCATAAAAATAAGGGCAACAAAGTATAAAGCCATTTTACGAGGAGTATATATGCCTATTTATGAGTACAAATGTAAAAACTGTAAATACCAGTTTGAGCAATTACAAAAAATAACTGAGAAACCACCCCGCGTTTGTCCTAAATGTAAAAAAGCGGGGATTGTAAAAATGGTTTCTAGTACCAACTTTCAACTGAAAGGCACTGGTTGGTATGTCACTGACTTTAAAGATAAAAAGAAAGACAGCGGGAGGGGTAGGGGTGAAGAAAGCCAAGCCGATTCCAAAGCTAAAAAGAAAGAAACTAAGCTGCCTGAAAAATCAAAAGTTACAAGTAAAAAATAATTTGTCCTTTTTGTCTTTCTACGTTTTTACGTAAACTTTTGCTAAACTTTTTTTAATTATTTGATTTGAGAAAAACTCTATGCGTACACACTATTGTAACGAAATTACTCAAGAATTAATTGGCAACGAAGTTCGGTTATGCGGCTGGGTAAACCGGGTTCGCCATCACGGTAAAGTAGTATTTATCAATTTAAGAGATCGCGAAGATATTGTGCAAATAGTTGTCGAAGAAGAAAATCAAGAGCTATTCTCTATTGCTACTAAAATTCATAATGAATATGTCTTGGCTATTACTGGTAAAGTCCGTCCTCGACCCGAGGGTCTGGTTAACCATGAGATGGTTACTGGTGCCGTAGAAGTAGTGGCTTTTAAGTTAGAGGTCCTTGCGCGTTCTGAAGCTTTGCCGTTTAACCTTGATGAATACCAAGAGGCAAACGATGAGTTACGGTTAAAATATCGCTATTTAGATTTACGGCGTAAAGAAGCAGGCGAAAAGATAGTTTTTCGCTCTAAAGTAATGAAACAGATCCGTGATTATTTTGATCGGTTAGGTTTTGTTGACATTGAAACGCCGATTTTGACGAAAAGCACCCCCGAAGGAGCGCGTGATTTTTTAGTTCCTAGCCGCAATTTCCCCGGAAAATTTTATGCGCTGCCACAATCGCCGCAAATTTTTAAACAACTTTTAATGGCGGCTGGTTTCGACCGTTATTATCAAATTGTAAAATGTTTTCGTGATGAGGATTTACGGGCTGATCGTCAACCAGAATTTACTCAATTAGATGTTGAGCTCTCTTTTGTTGATGCCCAAGAGATTATGCGGATTCACGAGGAATTGTTGCGCGAACTGTTTATTAAATTGCTAAATATAGCTCTGCCACAACCTTTTTTGCAGATGACTTATCAAGAGGCGATGACCAGATTCGGATCGGATAAGCCAGATTTACGTATCCCTTTAGAAGTCATAGATATTGCTGATATAGTTGAGAACTCTGGGTTTGCGGTGTTTGCTAATGCGGCTAAAAACCCTGGTTGTCGGGTAGCAGCTTTACGGTTACCCCAAGGAGCAACTCTTTCTCGTAGAGAGCTTGATGCTTATACCGACTATGTTTCAGGTTTTGGTTTAAAAGGACTCGCTTATATAAAAGTGAATGATCGGAGTCAAGGAGTGACGGGATTACAATCTTCAATTTTGAAGTTTTTATCTGAGGAACTTGTTGAAAATATTTTACGACGTACTCAGGCTGAAACGGGAGATATTATTTTCTTTGCTGCTGGAGAGACTTTAATCGTTAGTGAAGCATTGGGAGCACTGCGTATTAAGCTAGGGCACGATCATGGTTTAGTGGCGCATGGTTTTAAACCTCTTTGGGTCGTTGATTTTCCAATGTTTACTAAAACCGCTGAGGGTACATGGACTTTTATGCATCATCCCTTTACTTCACCTGCCACGGATAAACCGGAAGAAGTTATCGCTAATCCTGCCGCGATTTCTGCCCGCGCTTACGATTTAGTATTAAATGGGACTGAACTTGGTGGTGGGTCAATGAGAATAAATGATTACCAAATGCAAATGGCAGTATTTAAAACTATTGGGATTAGTGAAGAGGTTGCTAGCGAGAGGTTTGGTCATTTGCTTGAGGCATTTAAGTATGGTTATCCACCAGAAGGAGGGATCGCTTTTGGTATCGATCGGTTGGTTATGCTGATGTGTGGTGCTAAATCAATTCGCGAGGTGATCGCTTTTCCGAAAACGCAGACCGGAGTATGCCCATTAGTGCAAGCCCCGTCGGGGGTTAATGCAGCACAATTGAACGAGCTAGGGATTAAGTATTAAGATTACTCTAACCTATCTGGTTCGATAAATGGGGAATAATCTTTAGCTGTTCCCGCTAAAAAGAAATAGTCATAGAAAACAAGATGATTGCAGGACATTAAAAATTATTTTTCGTAAGCAATTTTCACATAAAGTACTAAAAATCAATAAACAAGATTTTTTTCAGCGAGAATCGCTGAATAGTCTTAACAGTGATTGACATTATTTATGGAGTGTCGAAAATTTGGGGCTAATGAACTGAAAAATATTTATATGGTATACTAAATTAGTATTTATTCCATGCGGTTTGTTGTGTGAAAAGTAATAGGTGAGGTCAATAGATTGATTAATTGGAAAGTTTCCTCTTTATTTTTTTTTCTAATATTTTTTTCGTCTGTAGCAGTGGCCGAAAAAGAATACCGCTATAATAATAGCGGCCATGCGATTTGTTGCCCGATGAATTATTCTGGTTTTAATTTGGCGCTCAACAGAAGACAGTTTGCAATTGCTAAAAAATTAAGAATTTATTTACGAAGCGATATGTCCAATATAAAAAAGGGTATGAGGTTGTATTTTATATCAAGGTTATATCAAGGACTTTGTGTTGGATTTACTACTCTATGGTTATATTCTAAATGGTTGTCCATAGCTAATCAGGAAAGTCCTCCTGTCAAAATAAAAGATGAAAAATGGTTCTGGACCGTCGTAGATTTAATACTTGAATGGGATGGCGAGCGGGTGTTAAGTGATGAAGAAATTGTCGATGTTGATTTTTTTATTAAAATGTTAGAGCGTTTTCAAAATATTGGAAAGTACAACCATAAGATCAATCAAGGAGAATTAGATAAAATTATTAAAGATATGAATCAAGGAAGTTCAATAAAAAAAGAGTACGCGATTGGGTCATTGTTTACTTTGGAGGAATTTAGAAGGCTTTTGCAAGTTAAAAATTTTATTCGCGAACGTAGGTTGATTTTGATTACTTCACATAATCATGCTACGGGCCTATTTAAATTAGATAATTATTATTATTATTATGATGCAAGTAGCTTTGTTGGCGTATGTGTAACCGAATCTCTTGATTATCTTGCTGCCAATATTTTTGCAGCAAATGGGTTTGAAGAGCAGACTCCATCACCGATAGGTATTCGTATATTTTTTCTTGATCAAGAAACAGAACCATATTTGTCTCCCAAAGATTTGCTGAAGCAGGTAGATATAAAATCAGTTCCAAAGTCGGGTTATGCTGATGGTTATTCTAGCTTAATTATGGCAGCTGAGGTTGGTAGTTTGGAGTCCGTGCAGTTTTTTTTGGACTTGAATAAAGTCGACCCTAACAAGGTTAATGACGATGGCAATACGGCATTTATGCTTGCCAGCAGCTATGGGTACGTTGATATTGTTAAAGCGTTTTTGAAGGATAAGAGGACAACAGTTGATGTTGTTAATAAAGAGGGACAGACAGCGCTTATGTTAGCCAGTCATTTTTGTCATAGCGAGGTAGTAAAGGCAATTTTAGAAGATGAATATCAAAGGGTAGATGTTAATAAGTTTGGTATATGTAGTAAAAACTTGAATGCGCTTATGAGAGCCATTTATGATGAGTGTAGTGATGTCGTCAAAGTACTTTTAGAGGATAAATATCACAGAGTCGATGTTGATGCAGTTGACAGCTCAGGTTTGACCGCCCTTAGGTACGCTAAATTTACTAACAACCCAGATCTCATTAACATGCTATTGTCATATAAAGATAACCCAGTGTAATACGAGCAGTTACCTAAACAAGCTTCTATCATCGCACATCAAAATCACTTAAGGTTCCTTAATCTTAGCATAAGGAAATGTTAATTATCGGTTGCTATTATGTGAGATATGAATAAATATCTCGCTAAAAAAGATCGCTGTTTGCGCAAAAGATTAATGACCTTGTTTGCTGCTTTAATGGTTTTATTTGGCGCGTCATTAAGTGCTTCGGCTGCGACTACTTTAGAAGTACGCAATGTTGATAGGGTAAGGATAGTTACGTTTGATCCCGCAAAAAATAGGTTGGTATTGTTTTCTGCCAAAGAACAAGGTTTTCCTGAGGGAGCACAAATAAGTCACATTTTCAAAAATACGAAGGCAGAAGTAGCTATCAATGCTGGATTTTTTGATCGTGGACCATATGGCAATCCTGATTTATTGGAAAAAATTAAGGAAAAATTTTTTGATCCCAGCAATGCCGGTTATGCTTTTCCTTCTGCTATTTTGATGAGCAAGAAAAAACTTTTATCAGACACAGATAATTATCTGCCAGCTGTTGGGATTAATGAGGCCGGAGAAATCAAATTTGGAGAAGTTAAAGTAGTATGGTATGCCTCATGTTTTAAAAATGGATCAAGGCTTCAGATAGATCGTTCCACAAAAATGGATGTAGATACTACTGATGCTGTGATTTATCTCAAAGATGAAAATGATAAAAGTTTTATGGAAGTATCTTTGTCAGATGGTGTGGTTTCTAATATAAGGCTGGTACCAGAAATTGCATGCAATAAAAAGCTTAATTCTTTTTATGTCCATAATCCCTCGGCAGATGCAGTAAGTGAGTTAAAGTCCATAAAACAAGGTGATAACATTAGTATTACTTATGAATTAAAAGCGGCTGTATATACTGCAACTGGTGAAGCTAACAGCGAAGATCCTGAATTAAGCGCCTTCTTTAACAGCTGTTCTGATGTGGTTTCTGGCGGGCAACTGTTAATATATAACGGTGAAGTTGATCCTCGGGGTAACAAAATGTACCCTGGGCGTGCGGCTGCATATGAAAAATTTGGTACTGCAATTTGTATTCATAAAGGTGAGAATCCTAAGGTTAGTCTAATGGTGGACACAGAGGGGAGCCTGATGTCAGGAGGAAGAATAGCTAAAGATGATTTTATTGCTCTCGTAAAAAAAGAAAACTGTGAACAAGTGTTAAGCCTTGATGGTGGCAAATCGTCGGGTATGATTACTGATATTGATGGTAAATATGAGGTCGTAGGCAGAGAGCGCATAATATCTGATGTGCTTGCGATTTTGCCTGGCGCATAGAAAGGTAGAGCAAAATCCTTTCGAGTGCGATGTGAGTTTTATGCAAAGTAATGTGTAATTCTACCACTTTATGGCATGACTAGTTGCTTAGAAATAAACAGTGGCGCAGCGATTAACTTAACTAAAGCGATGCTTGTGCTTAAAAGGCGCGCCAGGGTTTTTTGTTGGTTCTACATTATTTTCGTGACAAGGTGAAAAATTTTTTAAAAAACGTAGTTGCTGTTTAGGTGAATTTTTCTTTAAAAGACAAGTACAGAAAATGGAGGCTGTCTACTTTAAAGAAACTTAGGTTATTAACAGATGATGGTTAGTTTGGCACGCATGCCTCAGCTAACACTCCGTGTAATATTAAGCCGTCAATAATCTTGCTTTGGGGTTAGCCAAAAATGATAAAAATTATCGATTTTTTCTTGAAGAAAACCGCAGTTTTCATAAAAACGACAAGCGGGAAGATTAGCTTTTTGTGTTACCACCTGAGCTTTAGTGTAGCCTTTACTAATAAAATACTTTAACGCAGCATGAATGAGATTGGTTCCCAGTTTTTTTTCGCGACATTTAGCATCCACCGCAATTAATCTAATATCGCCTCGCCCATTTTTTGCACTTAAAGTGATCATTCCTACGAATTTATTTTTTTCACGGACAACTAAAACTTTGTCAGCGGCCGTGCCTTTTACCGAGTTTTTAATCCAGGTGTGGTAAAGTTTATGGAACGTTTTTTTTGGTATTTTGGGGTCAATACCAAAGCGAGAGTGTTCACCAATTTGAATTGCCAATTGTTTCATGGTGGGCGTTGGCAATTTGGCGCGATAGGGTTCGATTTTAGCTGTTATCTTTAATGGGCGCACAATTTTTTTAAGATTAATTAGATACGTTACTTGTTCGCTACTTAAAAAACCTTGGAGTTTATGCGCAGCTCGCTGTGATTGTTTATCAGAGCTTGCGGACTGCCAAAAAACCAAGCGTACCCCTTGATTTTTTAGTTCATTTAAATTAGTACGCAGCTCTTTTAAGGAAAGTGTGGCCGGCAAAATCCGCGCAACTTTAAACCCAAAAATTTTAGTATCAAAGTCTAGTAATTGAAATTGTTTTTTAGAAAATTGAGGTTGTATCATTGATTGGTTCATTGGCTGGCTCATCAGGATTGGCTGATTCATCGATAAGTGGTGGTTGTTCTGGGGTAGTTGTTGTTGGTGCGGTGCCAGAAGAGAAGATTTCGAATATAGCATCCTCATTATCTGGATCAGCTAAAAAACCAGTTAGTGGATCAATTTTGACAGAGGTAATATCTTCTGGTCTTTTCATGCTGTGGGTGGGTTGGTTAGCTAAAGCTCCTTTCATAAAATCAATCCAGATTGGTAGAGCTACTTGTGAACCGTGTTCGTGGGTGGTATGTGGTTGGTCAAAACCAACCCATACCGTTGCTACTAAGTCACTGTTAAATCCAGAAAACCATGCATCTATTAGTTCGTTGGTGGAACCGGTTTTGCCGGCTAAGTCTTCTCGATTTAGGGCTTTGGCTTTAGTTGCTGTGCCTCGTTTAATGACGTCTTTTAAGGTATCAGTAATTAGATAAGCATTTTGTGGGGTGATAACTTGCGGGGCCTCTGGTAATTTGGACTTGGGATCATTAGCTTCAGGAATTGTTGGCGGCTCTTCTTGAAAAGTGATTTTGTTGCCTTTGTTATTAGATTCGACTATGTAATTTATAATAAACGGTGTAACTTTGTAACCACCATTAGCAAACACCGCGTAACCTGTAGCCATTTTTAATGGAGTAGTTGTGCCGGATCCTAATGCCAAAGTTGGGAATGGTGGTACTTCACGTGAGCCCGCAAAGCCAAATTTTTTGACATAATTTACAGCATACGGGATACCAATGTTTTGTAAGATTCTAATTGATACCAGGTTAACCGAACGAACTAATGCGTTACGTAAACTGGTGGGTCCATGAAAAGTATGGGAATCATTTTGTGGTCGCCAAACAACTTTAGTTATTGGATCTACGAGCACTATCGGTGCGTCATTAATAATAGTAGCAAGAGTCAACCCTTTTTCAAGGGCTGCGGAATAAATAAAGGGTTTAAAGGATGAGCCCGTTTGGCGCTCTGCTTGGGTAGCGCGATTATAGTTATTGGAGGCTAGAGAAAAACCGCCGTTGATAGCTAAGATTGCCCCGTTTTTTGGGTTAAGTGCAACTATTGCCCCTTCAATTTTTGGTAGTTGAGCAAATAGCCACTGATTTTTATCTTTGTAAACCCGGATGATGTCACCGCGAGTTATTTTTGGTTGTGCCCAGGCAAAGTTATGTGCACTTATTTGAATAGTGCTGCCGTTAGCTAATAAAGCCGAGATCGCATTATTGTTGGCGTTTAATACTACAGCGGGCTGAAGGTCGTTAATAGTGACAATACCTTGTAATTTTTGTCGCCAGTAATTAGTGTTGGCTTGCGCTAAGTGGCCTTCTGGCCCTCGATAACCATGACGATGATCATAAGCCAAAATTCCATCGCGCAAGGCTTGATTGGCAATGCTTTGTAAGCGAGAATCAATGGTGGTATAAACGTTTATCCCCGAGGTATAAGCGCCATCCCCATATTGGGTAACTACCGCGTTACGTGCCATTTCAGCCGCATACGGGGCAGGCACTTCAACGCGAGATTCATGATAATTGGTGACAGCTGGCGCAGTGATCGCTGCGTTATAGGCAGCGCGATCGATGTGATTATTTTCAAGCATCCGCAATAATACATGATTACGGCGTTCGCGGGCAGCTTCTGGATTAGCTATGGGATTGTTTCGTGATGGTGCTTGTGGAAGACCGGCAATCATTGCTATTTCTGGTAGCGTTAAATCATTTAAAAGTTTTCCGTAGTAAATTTGAGCCGCTGAAGCCACGCCATATGCGCGATTGCCAAAATAAATTTTATTTAAATAAAGCTCCAGGATCTCTTTTTTATTGAAAAGACTGTCGATTCTAAATGCTAGTAAAATCTCATTTATTTTTCGGCCAAAGGTTTTTTGGCGATTGAAGAAATAATCACGAGCTACTTGCATGGTGATTGTGCTTGCTCCTTGCGATTTTTTCCCAGATTTTATATAGGCTAAAGATGCACGTAATAAGCCCCAGAAATCAACCCCGCGATGTTCATAAAATCTCTGATCTTCGGTGTCTAGGATGGCATTGATTAGCTGTTTTGGCACCTCTTCTAAGGTTACCGGAATCCGCTTTTTTTCACCAAATTCACCAATCAGTTTACCGTCAGCAGAATAGACTCTTAATGGCAATTGAATGCTCTTGTCTTTTAGTTGTCTAACATCTGGGAGATGAATGAGCACATAAAAATAGAAGCCCCCCAAAATAATCAGGCCGGTAAAAACTAAGCTCATTAGACTAAGAGAACTGTTTTTTATTAATTTGATTACAATGTTTGGCATTTTACGAAAACATACAAACGGAAACTATGGCGAGCTTAACCTATTTTTAGTCACGTGACTAGTAAAAGGTTGTAAGGTGATGCTAGGGGGAGAGGTCGAGCCTATCCTCTTGGATGAGTCTAGGTTTATATCCTGAGATGATACTAGAAGTTGATTTCTTCGGGTTTTTTCCGGTATTGCCCCAATTGAGCTAATCAATAAAATTGTTGGTTATGAGTTTCATTAGATCTTCTTCTTTATTAGGAATCGATGTCAGACAAAACCTTCTTCGTTTGGTGGAATTGTCATGTCATGGTTCTCGATATCGTGTTGAAGCTTGTGTAAGCACGGAGTTGGTTAAATCGGAAGCGTCCGAGGAGACAATCTTGGCGGCAATCAAAAATATCCTTAAGCAAGTAACGCCAAAAACTAGGAATGTAGCGATAGCTTTGTCACATACTCTGGTTGTTTTTAAGGAGTTTCAAGTTGCAGCTGGTTTGTCTGCTAAAGAAATCAGAAGGTTTCTAGATTTTAATCTTAATGAGCAACCGGGAGAGGTTACAGAGAAGCTCACTTTTGATTATCAAATTGCAGGAGACGGGGCGGCAATAGTTAATAACTTAATGACATTACAAACAGTAGCCGTACAACATGTATATGTAGAAAGATGGGTAAAGATTTTACGGGCGGCTAAACTTATTCCCAAGATTATTGATGTCGATATCTATGCTTTAGAACGCGCCATACGGTTACAAGTTGGTGAGGTTTCTGGATTAACGGCAGTGTTTAATATCGACGATGGCCAAGCGTTGCTTGTTGTACTTGATGATAAAAAGGTCGTGTATGTTCATGAGGTCCCTTTTGAGGAGGGACCCCCGGTGTCTATAAGCCAGATACTAGGATTAGTTGATGCCCAATTACACCTGCTTGATTCAGTGTTGTTACAGCCGCTTGCGCGGATAGTTTTGAGTGGAGAGCAGGCGACCTTATCAGGTTTGATGGAAGAAGTAAGTGCCAAGTTTAATCTGCAGGTTATTCGAGCCAATCCTTTTTTAGGGATGGAACTTGCGACCGGTCTTTCTCAAGAGGATATATATCGAGTGTTACCCCTAATGTTATTTAGTTGTGGCTTAGCTCTTAGAGTAAGAGATAACCATGAAGATTAATCTTTTAACACCACAAGTAACGATAGGTGTTTATTGTTGTGATCTTAGGGTGCAAGCACTTATTTGTTTAATGGTGGCTTTAGGAGTTATATTTTTTTGGCATTTAGCTTTGTGTCAAAAAATCGCTGTTGCAACCAAAAGTAGTCATTATTTACAACAACAGTTGCAAGAGCTAGGAGTAAAAAATAGGGAACATGACAAGACTAAAAATCAAACGCAAATTGCTAAAGAAAAAGAATTTGCCAGTTTTGTTGCGGCTTTAGAAAGCAAACGCACAAATTTAGTGCGAGTTTTTACGGCGCTACACCAAGGAGTAACTAGTAGTTTGTATCTCACGCAGCTGTTGCTAAAAGGTGGTGAAGTTAAATTGTTTGGGCAGGTGGGGTTATTAGCCGATCTTGCGCCGCTTATTACTAGTTTTACTACAATCAAAGACGGTAGCGGTGCCTCCTCAATTCAGAAAATCACGAAGCAAGATGGAGGTTACTATTTTGCATTATCTTTTCACTAAATCATATGGTGCAAAACTTATGGCAATTGCGCTATTCGGTGTAGGTGTGGTAGTGCTGGGATATCTCGCAGATATAAGAATTCTTTATAAAAAATTAGAGGCGGTGCAAAGATACAATCTTGCCATAAAAGAACAAGTGCAGGTAGCACAAGCAAAATTGAAATTATTGCGTACCCCAGTTATGGCAAATAAGTCGCAAAGAGCGGTACCGGTGGTTGCAGAATTAGAAACTATTAATATTTTAGGTGTCCTAGAACAAGAGATAATTGCCGCCCGGGTTACGCCCCTCCTTTTTGAGCCAAAAGCAGTCCAACACAATGCAAACTTTGCCATGTTCCCTGTTGTTTTAGAGCTGAGTGGCACGTATAAGAATTTGCTTATATTTATTGATAAGGTAATGCATTTGCCATATTTGGTAGGAGTAGAAGAGTTAAACTTATACAAGAAAAAATATGGAGAGGCTGAAGATTTACAAATGCAGATTTTTCTTACAATTTATAAAAATAAGTCAGGGTTGGCTAGCGATATAAAGCAATGGTCAATCGCTCTTACGGCGCGCGACATTTTTCAGCAAGCAATCATTAAGAAAAATTTGTCTCTTTGGGCGAAGAAAGAGCTGCGGTTTTTAGGATTAATTAGAGAGGCTGATGAGGTTTGGGGTGTGCTTGGTGATCCTTTGGGCGGAGTACATCGAGTAAAGATTGGTGACCGAGTGGGTTTGGAAGCAAGTATCGTTACGGCGATTGGGGAGAGCAGTATTACTACTGATAAAGATAAATCTTATATTTTGCAGCAATAGCGGTACATGGCGAGGAAAAATGTATTTTAAAAAAATCTTACTATTGATATTTATGGTTGGTGTTTTATGGTTGGCACTTCCCGTTATTGGTAGTATCGAGCCAGCTACACCGATCTCTCTTAGTTTTGTTGATATTAAGGTGCGTGATCTTTTGCAGATTTTGGCGGAAGTTTCTCATAAAAACATTATGATCAGTAATAAAATAAATGGCAAAGTTACGGTGGATTTGCATGATGTTTCTTGGCGCGAAGCTTTAAGGGTTGTTTTACAAATGCAAAATTTAACTGCACAAGAAACTAATCGTGTCATCACGGTTATGACTAATGAGGAGGTTGGTAAGAGTGAGCAAACTATGCTGCAATCAGCAGTTTTTAGTTTACGGTATATTTCCGCTGATAATGTTGCCAAGATTTTAAAACCATCTGGGATCTTGTCGCCGTTTGGCAAGTCAGAAGCAGAGGTGGGCTCTAATTCTTTAGTGGTTGCTGATACTGGTGAGAAACTTGCCGCCATTAAACAATTACTCAAACAAATCGATGTGCCAGCGAAGCAAGTTTTAATTGAGGCGCGAGTGGTTAGTGCTGATGACTCTTTTTTACAAGAATTAGGTTTAGAGTTATACGACGCAAAATATAACTCTTCGCAAAGTGAACCTTCGCTAACCACTTTGCGGCAACACCAATTTAATTTTGCTATTGCTAAATTTGGTAATAATGGTCTTCTTGATATGCAGTTGACTGCGCTTGAGGATCAAGGAAGAGGCAAGGTAATTTCTCGGCCAAAGTTGGTGGTTGCTGATCGTCAAGCAGCACATATTGAAACTGGAACTGAGATCCCCTATCAAGAAAAAACTAAAGAGGGAAATACTAGTGTAGCTTTTAAAAAGGCCGTACTTAGTCTAAGAGTTACTCCAGAAGTGGCCGCAAAAGACGCCATTAACTTATCTTTAGAACTTAACCAAGATAAAGTTGGGCGCTTAGTGGTTAATGGGGTCCCAACTATCGATACGCGGAAAATTCATACGCAAGTGTTAGTGCATAACAATGAAACGGTAGTGCTTGGTGGAATTTACGAGTGGAGCAAGGTTGATCGTGTAAATAGCGTTCCTCTCTTAGGGCAGATCCCATTAATCAAGCTATTTTTTAGTAAAAAAGAAACTAAAATGGAGCGTAAGGAATTGTTAGTGTTTGTTACTCCGCGCATTATGGATGATAAGTCGAAGTAGTTAACATGAATTAAAATCTAAATTTCCTCGAAGCTTGCTTCGAGGACAAAGCAATGGGGGATTACCAAGGGGGAGAGGCGCAGCTCTCCCCCTTGGGCGAGCCCGAGGTTCATACCTCGGGCGAAGTCTAAAAATTGATTCCCCAGCGAGTGTTTACCTCTAACATATTTAATTCTAACCACTGAAGAGCGATGATGGCAGCAGCGTTATTTATTTGGCCCGAGCGCACGGCAGCAAAAGCATCGGCAGTAGGAACCACATGAATCTTGATATCTTCGTGTTCTTCTTTCAAGCCACCGAATTTTGGCGCTTTAGTAGAATCAACTTTGGCACAAAATAATTTTATTTTTTCAGTCGAATAACCCGGGGAAGGAAAGTAATCGTATATTGGCATTAGAGCTTCTATCTCTAAGCAAGCTTCTTCGCGCATTTCGCGATAGGCTACTTCTTTATCGGATTCTTTACGATCTACTATGCCCGCGACTATTTCAATTAGCCACGGCGTGAAATTTTGTCCTAATGCTCCAATACGAAATTGTTCAATCAATACTATCTTGTTATGTTTCGGGTCGTATGGTAAGGCTCCAACAGCATTATTTTTTCTTAGAAATTCTCGAGTATAAATTGGTGTCCAATTGCCGTCAAAACGTTGTTGTGTTAATTCATAAAGCTCAATTGGACAAAACCCCTGGTGCAAGGAGGTTTTTTTCTTGATGCTTATATGGTTGTTAGATAGCTTTTGTTCAATAATACCCATATGAGTTTGTGTGCCTTGTGTTTAAAGTTAATTTCATCGAGTTCTTTCGGTACGGTCGTCTTTTATTATGATTACGTACTATACCAAAAAGCAATTTTTTTGCCTGGGGTATGAACCAGAGGCTCGCCTAAGGGGGAGAGTCGCGCCTCCTCCCCTTGGGTAATCCCTGATTGTTTTGTCCTTAAAGCAAGCCGCAAGAAAATTTAGATTCTAGCTTGCCAAAGGGCTCTATTATGTTTTTATTTTAGCCCTAAATTAAACGGATTAAATTTAGTGTCATGATCAAAAATGTCCACATGCTCCCGTTTTTTCAAAAAACTAGCCACTATATAAATTATTGGCATTAATAACGTTTGATAAATTACTTTACAGCCATAGGCAGAAAGACTCAAAACGGCCATGTCCCACCAGGTAATAATACCAATAAAGGCGATGCTAGTAAAAACAATGCTATCGATAAATTGTCCAATTAGAGTTGCGCCCATGGTTCTTAGCCAGAGGTGTTTCCCTGCGGTAAATACCTTGGCTTTTGCTAAAATATAAGTGCCAATGAATTCACCGACCAAAAAGGCGCCTAAAGATGCGGCTAGTATTCGAGGAACGCGGCCTAAAATCATGGCATATTGTTCTTGGGTGTGCCACGTGGCTGCTTCTGGCAAGGCAATCGACAAAAAAAGAGCTAAAGCTACAAAAATATTACACCCAAAGGCTGACCAAATGACGCGACGGGACATGGTGTAGCCGTATACTTCGGTTAATACCATGCTCAGAAGGTAATTGATGGGGTAAATAAAGTCTCCCGCAGTCAGCATTAAACATTTACCAACCGGAACAATTTTTTGTGTCACAATATTAACGATGATGAAAAGAGATACAAATAGCATGGCAATAGGTGTATAGAACTTCAGCTGTTGATTGCAAGGGAGGTCTTGGGGGTTATGTATAACCGGAAAAATCATATAATATTTTTTAGAGCCATAATTAATTTTTGCATGGCCTGAGCTCGATGACTAATTTTGTTTTTTATTTCTGATGATAATTGGGCCGCGGTACAATTATAATTTGGCACCCAAAATACTGGGTCATAACCAAAACCGTTGTTACCCTCTGGTGCTAAGGTAATCAGTCCTTCCCAGGTTCCTTGGCAAATAATAGGAGTTGGATCATAAGCTTCTTTCATAAAAACCATTATACACTGAAAGCGTGCGTGGCGTTTAGCTGGCGGTATATGCTTAAGTTCTTCGAGGAGCTTTGTAATATTATCGTTATCCGTTGCTGTTTCCCCGGCAAACCTGGCAGAATAGATGCCCGGTCGTTTAGCAATGGCGTCTACTTCGAGGCCAGAGTCGTCGCCAATGACAGGCAGGTTAGTATGTTTACACGCATCTCTTGCTTTGAGGATTGCATTTTCAACGAAAGTTAATCCAGTTTCAGCAACTGATGGAATTTGAAGTTTTGCTTGTGAAATAGTAGCAATATTTTCTCTAGCAAAAATCTGTTCTAGTTCTTGGGTTTTTTTTAAGTTGTTGCTGGCAATAACTATTGGCATATGGCGATAATACGCGATTACCAGTTTCTGGTAAAGGAAGGTTTTGTTTTGGTCAGCAGCTCCCGCTGCAAAATCTAGGTATTGAAAACAAAGGGATTTAGATGCAA
>CAZHSI010000023.1:0-15050 GCA_964535195.1 uncultured Coxiellaceae bacterium
ACTAACCATTTGATAAAAAATGTTTTTTGTCAGCACGACTCTGAAGTTGGGTTAGGTTTTCACGATTTAATTGGTGAAGGAATACGCTACGTAGTTGTACATAATGATTATTGGTTGGCGCTATTAGGTTGGGCTGCAGCAGCTTTATGTTGTGGACCAAGGGATAAATGGATTGGCTGGGCATCTAAATTTCGCCAGCAACGTTTATTTCTAGTGGCAAACAATGTTAGGTTTTTAATTTTGCCATCGGTACGAATTCCTAATCTTGCTTCGAAGATTTTATCTCTAAACCTAAAAAGATTGTCTAAAGATTGGCAAGGGCGTTTTAATCATCCAATAGTTTTAGCAGAGACTTTTGTTGATCCTAGATATTTTATTGGCACTTGTTATCAAGCATCTGGATGGACTTGTTTAGGTGAAACTAAAGGCTTCGCTAAATCTGCTAAGAAATATATCCAGCATAACCACCCTAAGAAGGTATGGATAAAACCTATCCATAAATCGGTAAACAATCTTCTAACTCAACCGATATTACCATCTAATATGAGGTGTTCTATGCAATATACAATTCCTTTTCCACCAGAGCGTTTAGATGAATTACGGCAGCTAATACTTGGATTACCAGATTTCAGAACTGCTACTGGTCTTCGGCACCAGCTTGCAACTATTATATCTATATCTATTTGCGCTACATTATGTGGAGCAAGATCTTATTTAGCAATTGCTGAATGGGCAGCAAGTTGCTCACAAAGTATGCTCAGGAGATTTCGAGCTCGTTATGATATTGGTATCAAGAAATTTATTCCACCAAGTGAACCAACTATTCGTCGCGTTTTACAAAATATTGATAGTCAGGCTGTAGATAATGGATTAACAGGTTGGGTAATGAGTGTCACGCAAGGAGATAAAAATAATTTGATTGCGGTTGATGGTAAAACTCTAAAAGGCGCTAAAGATAACATTACTGGTAAACAAGTACAATTATTAACTGCTTTTTTATGTAATCCAGGTGTTGTTATAAGCCAGCGTAAAATTGATAGTAAAACTAATGAAATTCCAGAAATAAAACCATTATTAGCTCCACTAAAAATTGCTGGTTCAATTATTACCGCAGATGCTCTGCATACTCAAACTGATACTGCGAGATTTATCGTTGAAGAAAAGAGAGCAAATTATGTGTTTACTGTAAAAGATAACCAAAAGACTTTAAATGATGAGATCAAAGCTCTGGGTTTAGACTCTTCTCCACCCGAGCAACAAACGATAGAGAAAGCGCACGGCAGACTAGAAACACGTAGCATATGGACCACTGACAAACTGAGCGCTTATATAAAATTTCCCTATGCTAACCAGGTCTTCATGATAAAACGTGAAGTTACTAATTGCAAAACTCAAAAAACAAGTATTGAACTTGTTGCTGGTATTACTAATCTTAGCAAAGATAGAGCCACGCCTTATATGTTACTACAAGACAACAGACTGCACTGGGGTGTTGAGGATCGGCTACATTATGTTCGAGATTTTACGTTTGATGAAGACAGAAGCCAAATAAAAACGAATCATGGGCCACAAATGATGGCCAGCATACGCAATTTTGTTATTAGTATTTTTAATCTTTTAGGATTAAACAAAATAGCTAGTGCTATAAGATTTTTCGCCTCTAAACCCTATAGAGCGTTAGCAGTCTTTGGTTTTTAGAATTACGGAATGGATAAAATATTTTCTTTAAAATTTATGCAAGACTGGGGATAGATATGGTTAAAATTTTGCAACTAATGTAGTTTTGTAAATATTTACAGCTTTTTTTAGTTTTTGGTAAAAAAAGTGCAAAAAAAGCTGCAAAAAAAGCTTGCTAATACTTATGAAAAGATTAAAATCGAATTGTTTTTAGAGCTGTCATTTCTTGGATTAATTGGAGAATGACGGGGTCCTGATAATCACCTTATTTTTAGCAGTTTTATGACGCTCTTTTAATTCAATATCAATATATTTATCAGTAATAGCGCCAGAACTATGGCCAGCATCATCGCGCACATGCTCACGTGGTCTAAACTTAACATCATCAGAAATACCCGTGTGTCTTAACCAATGTACAGTAGCGGCGTTAAGAGCCTCTGCTGCCACATTAAGATTATCTCTATTGAGATTTTCTATCGTTCTATCAAAACAATATTGTACAATTTTACGGATACTATTAGTACTAGTAATTGGTCCGATTCCTTTTTCTTTGGGTAATAAAGGATAATTATCAGCAGGAGAGGGGAGGGGTGATAAACTAAGAGCCTTGCGCCAACGTTTAAGAGCTTCTAGCATAGACTTACTAACCGCGATCCTGCGTTCTTTATTTCCTTTTCCTACAGTTGTAAACCACCAGTTACCATCATTATCAGCGGTAAAATCATGCATTTTAGGAGTCCAACGATCACTAGCCACTAACTCTGATATTCTAAGGTACATTGAGTAAAGTATTGACATAATAAAAAAAGTGCGCTCATGCTTAGAGGGTTTTTCATTTGCCAATTTTTCTGCAGTTTTTATTACATATTGCCATTGTAATTCTGATAAACGTCTAATTTTAGGTTGGCCTTGGGTTTTACGAATAAATTTGCTTTTTTGCCTAATAAGCATAACCGGATTAACTTTGGCATACTCTTCTTGTAATAGATAATTATAAAAACTATTTAATATGGCAAATAACTCTTTTAATGAATTATTAGAAAATTCAAATTTACTGATTTTAGGTTTTATCCCTTTTCTATTTTCTGTTTTAGTTACGGTTGCAACAAAAGGACGCCATGCTGGATTCGGTACGCGTTTACCTTGTATTTCTATAAAACGATGTCGTTTAAATAAACCAATCCAAGTAGGGCGAGGATGTTGACAAAACTTTACATAAGCTTCGATATCAGCTCGCTTTAAAGTGAGAATGGATTTTTTAGCAATTTGCCACGACCAATGCAAAAATCGTTCAATTTCTCTCCGATATGCATTATAAGTCATATTTATGTCTTTATAAGCGTATAAAAAAGCAAGCGCAGCTTTAAAATCACGTTTATAACAAGAAAATACCTTTAAATAAGCAGGAAAGGATTGTTCTATAGATAAAAACTCTGCTTGATCAAAAATTGATAATAAAATTGGTTTCATTCAAGGTTCTTTTTATCTGGTTCTGCTTCTAATAGCTCCATGAAAATGGGGCACAGCTTATGCGCCAATTCAAGAAAATCAGCAAGCTGTTAACCAAATACATTATATAGAGTTATTAATATATTCGAATATAAACAACATATCTAATAAAGTATACAGTTTTTTGCGTATAAATCAATAGTATTAGTAACAAAAGTTACTAATATTATTAGAAGAAGAAATAAATTGGGTCGTGGTATTATGATAGAGAAAAGCCTAAAGATAGAGGAAGGCCTGATATATAAATTTGCAGCTTGAGTGCATTAGCAAATTAAAAAGTTCTTAAAAATATTCTTAAAAATATTTGTTGCTTTTATACTTGGCAGGCGTAAAATTAAATATGATGAAGAAGATTAGAGAATTTTTGTTTGCGATTACGCAATCTTCTTAATAGTAAATAAACATGAAAATAATAAAAAATAGGTTTAACCTAATCATATTTGTAGCAATATATCTATTAACATTGGTTTGTTATCAATGTGTTTACGCAAATTTTGATGAGAATGTTTTATTTATAAGAGCTTATAAAGATCATATAAATAATAATATGGGACATGGGACTGCATTTATTGTGAACATAAACGGTGAAAAATATATAGTAACTTGCTATCATACTGTCAAAGATGCAATAAAGGATTCATCAACTGGGTTGCCAAAGGTTGAGTTTTATAGGAGGCTTCCTAGTGGACAAGTTATAAAAATTACATTTGATAAATGCTCTGGCGACAGGTTCTCTGGTCAAGATTTGGTTTTTTTTCGTATAGACCCAAGTGCAAACCACCTAATAGGGGATGGTTTTGGGCTGGATAATTCTTTCAATCATGCTAATGTTAATGCAATAGCTCGATGTTACGATACCCAATTTACGCCTAGTGTAGGAACAACTATCTCTCTAAATTCTAAGCAAGTGTATATAGCAAGCATTACAACACCGCCACCGCCGTTAGCAACAACAACGGAGCCAACAGTCGTTATATGTATGACTAATTGTCAATTAGTAGGTGGTAATTCTGGAAGTCCTGTTATTTATGGTAACAAAGTTATTGGTATTGTTACTTCTAGTAAATATGAATCAGATGGGCAAAATCAAGCAAACGCCATACACGCTAGAGAGATATCTGAATGTTTGGAAATTTTTCATCAAGAACTAGCGGCATGGCAAGAACGCTTGAACAGATGGGAAGAAGACGGGGGAAGAATTTTAGATAACGATGGACAAATTTTAGGATATACTATACTACCCTATATAATGGGAACACATTAATAATAGTAGTAATGCATATTACTACTATTATCAGAGTAGGGATTGGCGCGATTTGAATTAAGGGTTCATTACTGTAGAGAACAGCCAGTTAAAGCAGCAACACCTAAACCTACTCCAGTATCTATTAATGGCTTTGGAAATCGTTGTATCATAACAAAACTTCTATTTAACCATAAAAGTTTCTAGTTTCTTCAATATCTCTAGCGTTTCTAATTCTAACTTTGAAAAAGCAAACCACTTTTTTCCTAAATCTTTTAATGAAGCGCCAATATGATAAATTTCTTTTTCGTCAATTACTAAAAAACGGTCATGTGTATTGTCGAAGTTTTTTACTACAATGTTAGGGTATTGTTCATTATGCTTTTTAATATCTAAATCAAGCTGCTTAGAAATAGATTTAGTATAGATAGTAGCGCTAACTCCTTTTGAGCGTTTGCTAAGTAGGGTTAGCACGGATTCATCTATATAATTATCAATGAGTATTAATGATTTTTTTGCACTACGTATTAGATTGCAAGCAAAAAGGTAAGCATCATATACCTGTCCGTTATAAAAAATCCCTTGCTTTGGTATTTCTTGAGATTTTTCTAATTCTTGGAATACTTTCTCAAAATTTTTCTCGGTTTCTGATTCAAAAACGATTTGTCTTTGCTCTACCTGACCTAAACGGGCAAATATCTGCGCATTATGGTTGATAAAACGACGCATTTCTACAAATGCATTTATAATTTTGATACTGACTTTAACGGCTGTTTTATTATGTAGTACAGCGGAAAGCATTGCTACTCCTTGTTCGGTGAAAACATAAGGTAAATACCTTCTACCACCATGTTCCTGTACTTGTAAGCTTGAGGTCACAGATTGTGACCTCAAGTTGTTAAACTCTGTTTCTGACAATTGGAAACGAAATATGTCAGGAAATCTATCTTTATTACGTTTTACTGCCTGATTGAATACCTTGGTTGCGACATCGTATATTTCTGCTAAATCACTGTCCAACATCACTTGTTGGCCGCGTACAAAATATATTTTTGTTTTGATTACATCAGCTGTTAATGTAAGTGCATTTTCGCTCATAAGTATTTCCCAACTTTAAATTAACAAGATTCGATCCTATTTGGCTAATTGTACATTTCAAACCTTAGCGCATGACCGTGAACAAATTTACTTTAACAGTACCTTAGTAACGTACTATTGGCAATACTCTAATAGTAGTATTAGAATTTAAGAGGGGCCTAAAATTGTTAACCCTCGATAATGCAATTACTACTATTATCATACAGTACCTTACCGATTTTCCAAATTTGTATAAACTTGATTTCTTTGTAAGATATATTGTAAAACTAAATGCAGAATTACTGATTTACCAATGATGAGATTGACATCTCATGCAAAATATGTGCCCATTAAAGTGGTTAAGGCTATAATCAACCACACCATTTGTTACTCTGAATCTACAATCCTCGCACGTGGGTTGTTCGATAGGATACTCAAACATTCTATCTATAGCTCTTTGAACCTCGGGAGTATATTCAACTATAGGATTTCTGGTTTGTACAAGTCGCGAAGCATCATAGTGAGACTCATATTCTGCTATTGCTCTGAGGTCACGTGGGTAAGTTTGATATAATCTCGGAATCTCGTACCTATAAATACATCTTGTTTCTTCTTCTAAGGCCTGTTCCCTAGACATCGGCCCTGCGAACACAACCATTGTATCGAAAGTATTATAACCCAATGTACCACCTTCAGCGTGTTCAAGCGCTCTAGTTTCAGGATCGTTAGTAATCCCACAATATACCACCACATCTCCTCTTGCACCTCTATATTTTAGAAGATATACGAAAACATCATTTTGTGCAAAAACCTCTTGAAAAAAGAATATCAGTAGAATACTTAAAATTACTTTTTTATACATACCATATCACCTCATAAAAATTCGTGAACTCATGTACTATAAACTACATAATATACCATCACCATTATAATATATACATTTAATGCATGTTACTGACACTATCATCAGATATAGATCATCCGTGTATTCAAAATAAAAGCACATTGAGTTTTTTGACTTTACGGGTAGTAAGTGTAAAATGCAGCTTAAAAGAACATAACATAAATACTTGTTATATGGCATTATCAAAAAAGTAGAAGGAGTTTAAATTATGATAACTAAATTACAACTATGCGAGATAACAGAAGTAAATGGGGCAGCTTGTGTATGCACACAAGCCCCTAAAGAAATAATTATCGCTAACAATATCGACATTCAAGATATTTGTTATGCATATTGCTGTGACACTAATGAACCGGCAATTAAGTGGGAATTGTTTAATAAACCAGATGAACAATGGGTAAAATCTGGTCAGGGAGTATGCACTAAGACTAAGAAGAAGCAAGATCTCTCCATACCAATAATTAGTGGAACTATATCTACTATAGCTGGGATAACAATACTATCACTATAAACAATGTGTCGGCACAAAAATAGAGTGCGAGGAATAATATGAATATGAAGATTATTTTTAAGTATAGTGTAATTTTGTTAAGCATGGTTTTGTTGTGTCAGATTGCCCTTGCGAATTGTGATAAAAAAATTATTACCCCTTTTATCGGTGATAACTTGTTGGAACGTGTCATTAAATGGGATTTTGGCGTTACCTCCCATGGTGTTGCAAGACAGATTGAAATGTGCAGGTATAATATTATAAATGGAATAGGTTTGTATCATATGTATACCTTATTAGAGGGAGGAGTAGTTACATATTGTGGAATAACTGATCGCGAACCGGAAATAAGGGCTAGAGAACATGTTTATTCAGGAAAAAGCTTTGATCAAATAACTGCAATAGGTGTTTTTGTAGATGAAGATACCGCGAGAGAAAAGGAAGTACAATGTGTATGTGAATATCACCCTCGTGATAATGAACGACCCACTTGTCCTGCAAGTAAAAGAATAATGGTTGGAGGAAGTGCATATTATCTAGAATAGTGGTATAGTATTAATGGTTTTTATACGTTAATTATAGTGTAAAATGTAGTTGGTGGGTCTATGCTAAAAACGCTCAGAAATCGGCGTAAAGTTCTTAACTTGTCACTATTGCTTTCCCCTACTAATAATTCTTCTTTATTACCTAAAACAAAAAAATGGGATTCAATCACAAGCGTCAATAGCATCCGTAAAATTGTACAATATTGTTTTAACCGGATGGTTTATTTTCAATAACTTCAAGTGAGATGGAGTAGGTAAATATGAAAGCAATAAAAAGCTATATTAACAGAGTTGCATTAATAACACTATATCTATTGATGTTAGTTTATAGCCAGTGTAGTTATGCGGGTATCGAAGAAAATATCTTGTTTGTGAAGGTAGATAAAGGTACGGAATGGGTAGGTACAGGAACTGCGTTTATCGTAGGTATAAACAAAGAGCGGTATATAGTAACTAGTCATCATGTTGTCAAGAATGCAGCAATAGATCCAGGTGCTCCCGCTAAAAATTCTATTTAACCTTAATTGTACAACCAAGTTTTGAGATAGAAAACCCACCTTACCAACTAATTGGTGATTCTTTTACTTCTATTTAGATACTTAAAAATCTTTAGGCTACCATTACCGCAAGTCCATTTGGCAAATCTTCCCTTTATCTCGCTAAGAGGTATTCGGCTTCAATTTGCCCCTATTAAACCCATAAGCTATGGCTTCATAAAAATCTTGCCATGAATCTATATCATAGGTGGTAAATAAATTCCTCATTATCTCCCACAGGTATTTTTTTCTTTTCATTTTTGTCCAAGCACGTTTAAAAAACTCACAACATAATTGCTGAATCTGATCTACTAAAAAGGCTAAAAACATCAGATAGGCAAATACCGTATGTAAATGCTTGTGCCCATGCCCAAAATTATGCTCATAATGGTAGCCCTGATTCTTTAGGGTATTAAAAGTCTCATTCTCTATTTTCCAGCGACAGCGTCCTCCTCGCATTATAATGCCTACAGTTGATGGGGTTAATGGAATATCCGTTACCCAACTAAAGTGCTGCTCCTTACCATCTTTAGATAGCTCCCAATATTCTAAAAAATTTACTTCACAGGTATAATTGGCGTCATTTAGTGGAACATTTTCTACCCACCGATAACGATGGATCTTACCATCTGGCGTCTTCTCTTCTTGCTCTCTACACTTAACAGCTTTTACAAATTCAAAAAGATATTTGTGATCATCCGGTTTGACGCCCAGTATAAACCTCATATCCAGTTCTTTAAGCAATTTAATATGGGGACCGTTAGAGCTTAGCCCATCTTCTATTACTATCAATCCTAAATGTGGATGTTCCCTCTTAATATCTTGCAAAAGCCTTTTACTAGCATTACGTTAGTCGGTAGACCGGTAGATCGCTCTATCCGGTCCCCAATTCCAACCCATCGTGCTCAACTAAAGCAATAGGCTGACGATCAAGCATTACCCTGGTTGCTGAAAAAAAATGTATTAGCAACATGATTATTCACCTCACTTTATTTGGCTCAAAAGAGTTGATGGCATATTTTAACTTCGGCAGTTGGAAAAGCTTTACGGAAAGTACTAAATTGCTCCCACGTCATGCTCTTCCTTTGACTCCTTCGGTTAATCCACTTAAAGAATATACCTGTGGCTTGATGCACAAACTTGTAAACGCTGTCCGAGTTTAGTGACACACCATAATATTGGATATGCCCTCTCAACTTGGAGTTAAATACATCCCACAATTGCCGTAGCCTATATTTATCCTTATTAATCTTACACCAGAGTTTGACCTTCCTCAGTTTCGAGTAAAGCCTTACCCTGGATGTCTTCACTGCTACGTGACTATGTCCAATGCGTGACAGCCTTATGTAGAACATAAATCCCAAAAAGCAAAAAGTTCCCTGTTTAACCTTCGGAAATTCCCACCGGTTAAATTTAACTACCTTTGTTTTCTTGTCGTTCAGTTGCAGGCCATACTTCGTTAGCCTACCTCTGAGCGCTCTTAACACTTTGACCGAATCACTTCTGTAATAGCAGCAAATGATCTGATCATCAGCGTATCGGAAGGATTTAATATCTCGGGCTGTATATTTAGGAACGACATCCTCTAGCCAAACATCCAATACATAATGTGCATAGATATTCGAAAGTACCGGGCTAGCTATACAGCCTTGGCCACTACCTTCTTCGCTAACTTCAAACCGCCCCTCTTTAAAGATACCGGCTTTAAGCATTCTTGCGATATAACGAATAAAGCGTTCATCTTTAATTTTTATCCGCAAGAAGTTAAGCAGTACTTCTTGTTTTATCAGCCCAAAATAATTTTTTAAATCTACATCTATGACTATCTCACATCTCTTACAATTCACATGCGTACGGAGATCTTTCACCGCAGTGTGACAGCTTCTTCCCGGCCTAAAACCATATGAACACTTCCTAAATATGGGCTCATAAATGGCTTCTAGTATTTTGGATATCTGAAGCTGAACAATCTTGTCTTCAAATGCCGAAATGTTTAGAGGTCTGGTTTCTTCCGGTCTGCCCTCTTTCGGGATTAATACTTCTCTTGCAGCTTGTGGCTTGTATGCCATTGACTTCATCCTATCTATCAGTTTATCTATATTCCCCTCAAGATTCTTACCATACACCTCCTTCGTAACTCCATCTATTCCCACCGCCTTCTTTCCATCCAGCTCATGGAAACAGCTAGTGAGAGATTCCTTGTTGAAGTGTGGCATGAGCCACTTAAACTCCATCTCCGGATCCTCACTAGATAGTTTAGCTATCTTGCTCAGTTTTGTAGCCGTTGCAGTTATTGGTTTTGTTATACCTCTCAACGTTTCCCCTCACAAGTTAATCATACCGCGAAGGCCTTCCCTCCACGTTCGTTACACGCTTCACTGGTACTTCGCCTTCTCTGACTTCTTACCCGTCTTCTTAAAGTTCTTGCTGTTACACTTGTTCTCTAATACTCATGTCCTATGAGGGCGAATAAGACATCCCACGTTCAAATATTAACTCTACAAACATGCCGTCCTCTAAGACCCCGGGAGCACTAACAAATCCTACCTGGTTACCCAGATTTGCTAATTTCGTTTTCTGCTATTGCGAAAGCATCAACTGCTCCATCTCGAATTTACGAGGCTCAATCGTTTCGGCTTTCGCCTACGGCCTGCTTGTTTCTTTGCTTACACTTAACCCATGTTGTCACCTCCACAAGCTCAAAGCTCAATACCGGATGCAGCAGGTACTGCTTTCCAGCGAGGACTTTCACCTCTAGTTAATATCCGCCTCGTGGCGTACCACAATCGTTCTTGGTGGTACCATCTCCTTTAGTAATTGGCTCCGGTGCCAGTGGTATTACCTCTTTTTGGCTAGGATGTACTATTACCGCTCCTAGGGTTTGATGGTAATAGCTCTTCGTGCCATCCCTATGATTCTTTATACAACATGATTCGCATTGGATCTTGTCCGAATAGAAATGCCCAGTTCCGTCTATCGATAATAAGTAGCGTCCCTCATAGTATTGGTACCTTTCTAAAATCTTGCTCCTCTGTAATGCAGTAAATACCCTTGTAAATGCTTTCCTAAGTAATTTAGGCATCACTTCATCTAGTCGTTCCCTAAGATAGGTATCGCATGGAGTATCCTCCACCGCATACAAGGTTTTTAAGTTATGACAAACTATTGGATCCTTACGTTTATCATCAAAATCCAGCAATGATGGCGATTTAAGCATAAAAATTGCCAAACCAGACATGAGGCAATCAACTAAGCTGATACCATTTTGACGATTAATATTTTCTGGTACCTTACAAAACTGTCTACGTATTACCCTTAATAACCCTTTTACGGATACGTGCTTCTTCATTTCCTTCATAGGTAGCCCTCCAGTTTCGGGACTACCTAAAGTTTACGAAAAATATTTCTCCTTTGCACCTAAAACCTGCTAAAATCAGCACATTCGTTAATTAGCGGGAATTCCTGCAATAGATCCACTAACTAAGCTACCGAAGGTTACATTTATTGGTATAGGAGACATTCCTGTTATATTTGATAAATACTCTGGCAACAGCCCTACCAATAAGCATATCTATGCTGGACAGGATTTGGCTTTTTTTCATCTAAGCCCAAGCATACTTCCTGCACTTAGTGGTTTTAAGTTAGATACCTCTTTTCCTGCTACATATATGCCATCATTTCATCCAGCACTTCGTCCAGCTAAGGAATCTCCTGATAGTTACATAACACATACTTTTAACCCAACTCCTATCAGAGGTGCTTTTGTCTTATGCTGTGAATTTGATAAATTTGATCCTGCCACTAAATTGATACATTTTTCCAGGCGGATTAAACCTGTTGATATACGCGGCATTATGAGCGGTAATTCGCACCTGGAGTTTGACGGGAAATCAACAGATGCAACAACTATCATAGACATGACTAATTGTGAATTAGTAAGCTCTAATTCTGGAAGCCCAATAATTATTAATAATAATAATGTTATTGGTATTGTTGCTTCCAGCAAATTTGAATTTCCAGAACCAAGTAGAAAAAAAGAAGCTAGCGCCATTCATTCCATAGAAATATTTGAGTGTTTAAAAAGTTTTTATCGAGAGTCGGCAATTCCGGCAATTTACCAAGGGTTGCAACCCGAAATAATTATTGGCGATGGGGATTGTTTATATAGAGCTGTGACGTATTACCTTGGCCAAGGTGAAGATGTGGCGTTTTTACGTAACAGAGTAGCTACAAATCTTGAACAAAACGCCGCACTGAGGGAGTTTGCTCCTTTGGCTAACGGTCAAACCCTGCCTCAATATATAGCAAACATAAGGAGTACCCATCAGTGGGCAGACAACTTAGAGATAAACATATTGATGCGCTTGCTAGATCGTCCAATAGTTGTTATAGGACCAGAAGGAACAATCAGAAATGTCAATGAAGTGCGTCAATATCCTGGAGAACCAATATTTGTTTATTATAATGGTGTTGATCATTATGATGTTTTTACGTTACGCGGGGGATATGACGGCAGAACTATTTTGATTGAAATGTTGCAAGAAGATCCTTCTATCCATCACCATGAAATTTTGCAACCTAGTCTTATGGGGGTGGAAGGAATAGGGCTATTCATAATTGCATCAAGTCATCAAACATAATTAATAACATCTACTGCTGCATTGCCCACACTGTTGAGATTGTAACACGTGTGCTATGGAATCAACTATAAACATAAAAAAGTTTCTGTTTATATTCGTCCGTGTAATATAAAAATAATTTAATTGGATCTATGTAAACGCTTAGACCCAGGTGCCTAATTGAATCTGTCCAATCATTGCCAACGATAATAGTAGTAAGATTTCTTACTACTATTATCATAAGTGGCTACTTTAGTAGGAGTTTGCCATTTGTTTATTAGCTTATTAATTATTAGAAAACCATTTAATAACTCTGGCTATGAGACCGAAAGAAGTTTAAAATTGGCATAACAAATGCTTCAAAATGAGAGATATCCTTATGAATAAAAAAGTATTAGTCCCAATTGCAACTGGTATCGAAGAGATTGAGACTATGTGTATAGTTGATGTTTTACGCCGTTCAGGGGCTAATGTTACTTTAGCATCCGTTAATGATCTCCAAGTAAAGGCAGCACATGGAGTTATTTTTATGGCAGACTGTCTAATAAAAGAATGCAAAGATAACGCTTATGACTTAATAGTTTTACCTGGTGGATTACCTGGGGCAGAAAATCTCCGTGATTCTAACGCCTTAAAGGATTTACTCATAGCTCAAAAGAATGCCAACCGTTTATACGGTGCAATTTGTGCTTCTCCAGTATTTGTATTAGCACATCATAACTTGATCGATGATGTGGCATCAACTGCTTACCCATCTTTACTTAAAAAGTTACCTGTTCCAGATAAACGAAATTTAGATGTGGTTATAGATAAAAATTGTGTTACTAGCCGAGGACCTGGAACCGCCGTTATTTTTGCACTTAAATTAGTTGAATTACTATATGGAACAAAGCAGGCCAAACAAATTGCAAAAGAAATGCTAGTCGTTTATGACTGTAATGTTACTAATTAATAAAGAATCTTAGGAAATTTTTGCAAATATATTACCTGCTTCAGCATGATTATATGAAATTTAATGAGTAACGGAGCAGTATTTTTGAATATTTTTTAATGTTTTTATACCAGTTATTAACTGAACCTCCTCTATGCTTTTTCCTGAATTTAACATATTATAAATAGAAGTTTGTCTTAAAATTTCTGGTCCTAGATGCGGTTTATTGATTCCCGCATCAAGCATGGCTTTAGAAATTATGCGATATAACGTGCGTTTACTAATTTTTGTAATTTTATCTGTAAAAAATAACTTATTCATTTGTTTATTGCATATAAACTTATTGCGTTGAGTTAACCAATTACGACATAATTTACATACTGATGTACTGAACTGTATTTTCCTTTTTTTACTTAGATTCTTATTTCGAATCTCAAGACAAGATTTTTCTAAATCCAAGTCATTAACCTGTAGTTTAATTAATTCTTCTGCATATAAGGCGGTATCTAATAACATACTAATAATACATTTATTTCTTGTGGCAACAAACGATTGATCAGTATTACTATTTAAAAGGGCTAACTGTTCTTCTGAAGATAGAATCACAATGTCATTACCATTTTTATATGCCTTTGAGAAAAATGGTTTTTTATTTAACTTGGTTTTTCTGTATTCAATTATTGGATTTTTATAGCAATACTTATTTTTATATGCCCACGCAAAAAATAATCCTAAGGCTGATAGCCGTAAACTCGTGTTAGCAGGGGCGTAAAGCTTACCTCCCCTTTTTGTAACAAATTGGAGTAATAATTCTATACTAACGTTATTTAAGCGCCCTTTATTAAAATTATGTAAGTAAGATAAGAAGTCCCTAATAATTTTTAAGTAAGTGTTTTTGGTATTACTAGTATACGACTGATTTTCTATCCATATATTAAATATATGAAGCAACCCACCATCAGTTTTTATTTCTACTGTTTTTGAAGAACCCATTAATATAGCCTATAAAATAATTTTATAGGCTATATTAAAACATAAAAACAAAAACCACAACACCTCTAAACAAAACTAGCTGAGCAAATCTACTTATAACCCCTTCTAAACCATAACGGAACCCTTCTTCTTGTCCATTTTGCTATAATCTTCTTACTGCCAATATAGTACCGACGATAAGCTGTAACTGGATCGCATAAAACATGAAATTCTCGGGGCATAACTTGATAAAATTCTGTTAATCCTAAATTTGCTAACTTTGGCTCCAGCAACCTAGTAGCAACTATAAAAGACTTATGGTTTATTCTTCTATGATAACGATATTTATATTCTTCATTTAAAGCTATAACTAATTTCTTAAGCCAGCGCCAATTTTGTATAGACTCCCCTGCCCACAAAACACAAGGATGTTGTCGGTGGGTGGCTCTATATGGAACTTTAATACCATTCTTACTGCATACAGTGCATAAAATCTGTACCCCTTCTAACAGCATTTTTATTACATGTCTATCGCAATGGTATTTAG
>CAZHSI010000024.1:0-12819 GCA_964535195.1 uncultured Coxiellaceae bacterium
AACCAATTTTCTAGAACCGTGAAATAATGCAACCCGACCATCAAGGTACTCATTGACCTTAACTTTAGTCTTACGATAAGAATAACGATATTCATTCTGTGGTATTTGCAATATTTTTCCTTTATAACTAACTGTGTTGTCATTATTTACGATTCTTTGATCTTGGATACATAAAATATCTTCTAATGCTATGTTGCCTGGGATCCAAGGAATTAAAGCACTTTGCTCAATTTGGGGCGATACACAAAAACGTTGATTAAATTCTGGCAGGAATTGGTGCTTTAAAAATCGGTTGGCATCTTCCATAGTGTTGATGTCCGCTGATTTAAGCTCTAGTGGCAGGAGATTCTGTAGTGTGCCAAACATTCTTTCTGAGCGTCCTCGCGCCTCAGGAGAGTAGGCCGCAATCATCTCTATTCCTAGTTGTTTCATTGCTCGACCAAACTGAGTTAACTGTAACTTATTAACTCTTCCTCCGGCTTTATCAGTCACCCAATAATGACTGCCTCGATCGCTATAAAAGGAAGAAAATAGACCTCTACTTTCAATCACTTCTTTTACCCCAAACAAACTACTCCAAGTTCCCTCTTGTTCCACAAAAAATGCTGAATAAATCTCGCTAGTAGCATCATCCATTGTTACCACTAAATCCCAATAAACACCTTCTATCCATTGGTGTGTCGAAGCGTCCTGGTGAATCATCATGCCAGGCATTGGCTGTCTAGGACGTTTATGGCGATGTGCTCCTTTTTTGGGTAGCTTGGATACCAATCCATTACGCTGTAGAGTTATTCTTACCCAATTATAGCTTCGTTGACCACAATGAGTGGCTCGATATTTATCATAAAAATGAGCTGAGCTGTAATTTTGGTAACGACTAGTGTAAAGATCCATTAATCTAAAAACCTCATCTACTGGGGCAGCATTATGTGCAGCTCTTGCCAGTCGGTTGTCATTCAAACCATCTAACCCTTCTTCTTCATAACGCTCAATATAACGCCGTAGATTTCGTTCTGACATACACAACATTCTTGCTGCTTCTTCCATTGTTAACTTACCCTCACCTCTTAACTCATATACTTCCTCAAATTTCATACGCCTGATCTCCTGTAACACCTGACTTTGATTCACTGATTTCCTCTTGTTTTTAGAAAATCAGCACCTTATCAAAATCGGACAACTCGCGTGTTACTTAAACCGGACAACTGGCATGTTACCAACAATATAAAAATTGCCACTTTACAAAAGTATTAAATTTATCTAAGATCAACCTATATTATAGGATGAATATAAAGTTTTACTAATTTTGTATTTTAATACTTACTAGCCGTAAAGCCTATGTAAGGTTTTAACCTACAAATATTAATGGTGATATATGAGTATAAAAAATTCTGAAACAGAAAAAAATTTATTAAAAGCGTTTGCTGGTGAATCACAAGCACGTAACCGCTATACTTACTACGCAGGGAAAGCGTATAAAGAGGGATTTGTTGCTATAGCAAAGCTTTTTGAGAAAATAGCTAACCAAGAAAAGGAACATGCTAAACGATTCTTCAGCTTTCTCGAAGGTAGAAATTTAGAAATTCAAGCCACTTTCCCAACCGGTGTTATAGGAACTACTCTAGAAAATTTACGCGCAGCTGCAGCAGGTGAAAATGAAGAACATTCTAACTTATATCCCACTTTTGCGGAAATGGCACGTAAAGAGGGGTTCACAGCAGTAGCTGAATTATTTGAAAACATCGCAATAGCAGAAAAACACCACGAAGAACAATATAGCTTTTTTGCAGAACAGCTCTCTTCTAACAAATTATTTAAACGACAAAGTTCAGTATCTTGGCAATGTTTAAATTGCGGTTATCGATACACCGGCGAAGAACCACCAAAATTCTGTCCGGCTTGTGCACATCCACAAGATTATTTTACTACTTAGCGTTCCATACAGTGAAATTTACCAAAACATCTGGCCCTACCTCTACCTGAAGAGCATTTCTTTAATCTAATTTAACCGTTTATCTGTTTCATAAATAAATTCTGTGAGATTTCTACGTGCCATATCATCAGTTGGCATAAATAACACCGCTTTTTCCCAAGAAATTCTAGCATTTATCAAATCACCAATAGCATAGTAAGCCGTCCCTAGATTATTATAAACTTCGTTGAGATGGTAATGATCTGTCTCGGGATAATTAGCTATAGCAAATTTATACTCACTGATTGCACCCAAATTATCTCCTTGTTGTTTGAAATCAATACCACGTAAATAGTGAGCTCGTGGATGGTTGGGATTTAGTGCTAAACATTTTTCTAAAAGAAGCTTACTTTTTTCCATACCAAAAAAACTGTAAACTATCGATTCTCTACACAAAACCTCAGCAGTTTCACCAACAACTTTTCTAGCCTTGTCTATCCAATTTAAAGCCTCTTCTAAATTACCCTCCTCTGCTGCTACCATAGCTTCTGTAATTTCACGAAGTATTACTTTACAACAAAACTTATATTTTTTCCCAGATGCACACGAACAAAGATCATAGCTATCAGGAAGCATCTGTTTAGCACTCTCCTCCTCTGCTGTATCGGTAGTATCAGAACAACCTAATGACGAAGGAGAAAAGAAATACTCACCAAAAGATCGCTTTATTGGAATAATAAATTCCTCAAGTTCCAACACAGAACTGGTTTCAAAAGCTATGCGTAACTTGTTAGCCGAATGATGCACTAACAGTTCCGCAGGGTCTCCTTTAGCTATAATAATTTTCTCAGGTGAACACTTGGTTTTCGCTATCTTTAATAGCATATCCGCTTGAGCTTGTGATAACTCTGTTTCCACGGTCTCAAAAGACAGTATATTCCCATTTGCTACATCTAATACAAAATAGATGTCTACCGGTTGGTTGTTTATCTGAGTATCAAGTCTAGAAACTATCCAAGCATTTTTCATAGTTACGCACCTAATTTGTTTAAATAAAAAGAAAGGGTAATCTCGTTAAGCAACATAGCAATAATATTTATTATGGCTTGAACCTGCTTAATAGAGGCAAACTCCGGTTGTCCTCCAAACAAAATCTCCTGATATTTACTTGGCATTATCAAAGAAGGAGCAGAGGCTACAGCACTTAAAAAACCATGTGCTTGAGTAAGATTTAATGGTTTAGCATCTACATAATCAGCAATTAAAAATTCTTCTAACTGCTGCAGCTCCTCTTTAGTAACTTTCCTTTTTGACATTGTAAACATCTCCACTCTCCAAATTTTGTCATAAAAAGTGAAAGCTTGCTTTCATAGAAGCTAAACCATTTAAATACCCTACCTATTTAGTCCTAGACTACTTTTGTAAAAGCTTTTTTGCTTTTTTAGGGCTTTTTTTAGTTTTAGCTACTGCTTTCTTTATCACCTTCTTACTAAGTTTTTTTACAACCTTCTTTATATTTTTTGTTGCAGTTTTTTTAGATACCATATTGTTCTCCTATTTAGTTAATAAAAACAGATCAACTTCATCTTACCATCATATATTCTCAACTTCTAGCTATTAAATCTAACCCCAACGCCAATTAACCTAACTGGTCTATTACGTCTACTAAACCCTACCTGAAAAAGATCACAAAATAGACTTGTTTCTAAACTATTACTTTTTCTCTCTACCGTCGTTAACCTAAAATCACCAAACTTAATCTTTACAAATTGCTTAACAATAACCAAACTAGATAAAGGTGCCAAACGATTTTTTAGCTTCCCAATTAACCTTGGCAATAGTACTAAACATTCATCTCTATTTTGAATATCACGAGAAAAAGTTTCTTCAACACTTAAGGACTTCCTAACTGATTCTGACTCTACTTCTCGGTCGTCGATGCCACGGCATAACTGATAGAACCTATTACCAATTTTTCCGAATTTATCTACTAAACTTGGTAAAGATAACTGTTGCAAATCATGGCATGTCTTAATTTGCATATTGTGTAATTTTTCTGCTGTAACCTTGCCTACACCAAATATTTTTGTTACTGGTAATTTTTTTACAAAGGAATCTACTTGTGCCGGTGTAATAACATATAAGCCATCAGGTTTATTCCAGTCGCTAGCCACTTTAGCTAAAAACTTATTAGGTGCTGCACCTGCAGATGCAGTCAACCCAAGTTCTTTTTTTATTCTTTTTTTGAGGGTAGTGGCAATAAGTGTTGCACTACCCTTACAATACTGGCAATTACTAACATCCAAAAATGCTTCATCCAGAGATAACATTTCAACTAAAGGGGTATATTGCCTAAATATACGATAAAGTTTTTTTGAGGCCGCTTGGTATTTTTGCATGTTAACCGGAAGCAAAATTAATTTTGGACATAACTTCAAAGCTTGCGACGTAGGCATAGCAGAATGTAATCCATATTTTCTAGCTTCATAATTACATGTAGATAATACCCCTCGTTCAGCTCGTGCTCCTCCAACAGCAACTGGTTTGTTCTTAAGTGTTGGGTTATCACGAACTTCAATTCCTGCAAAAAAACAATCCATATCAATATGTATAATTTTTCTGGGCTTGGATAAATTACTCAAAATTACGTTCATGAGAAGTTTTCTCCACGGTTCTCTGGAGACAAACGTAATCTCTGCATATCATTATGCCGTGTCTCATCTATTACATGAACATAACGCCGTGTGGTTTCGTCATTTTCGTGACGAAGATTAGCTCTAATATTTCCAAAAGATATTCCTACCTTATCTTGCATCGATGCTGAAAGATGCCTCAACCAATGTGCAGAAAATTTCCTTAGCTTAGCTACCTTAGCTGGATTATCACAAAAGTTTTCAGAAGCTATAAAAGCTACTTTCTTAAGTAGTTTATTCATATGCCTTGCGGTTAACGAATGGTGGGAATGCCAAGATTGAATAATTGGTCGTTTTTCATCTTGCTCTTCTGAACCCGGATACAGCTGTAGTTTTAGATGAGTACGATACTGTACCACTGCATTCAATAACTCATCATTGACAGGGATTTTTCCTAACTTATTACCCTTGCCTAGCACAAAGAACCACCATTTCCCCTGTAATTGCTTAAAACTGCTCCAGGTATGTGTTTCCAACTCATGAATTCTTAAACCTAAAAAATACAATATTTTTATTAAAAAGATTATCCTCTGTTTATCATCACTCTTATGCCCAGATGTTTCTGGTAAATTATAAGCAGCATTTAATATGGCTTGAAACTCATCCTCTTCTAAGATTCTCTCTTGTACTTTTATTTTTTGTTCTTCGCTATAACTATGCTGCTTTTTAAGATTTTTGGCTAAACGTAACTGGTGATATGCTAAATAGTGGGCTTCTACAAGATAAGTTACTAAGGTATAAATAATAGAAATAGCAGTAGCTTTAGTTGAACTACTCAAAGCTCCAACAAATGGTTTCCAATTCTTGCCACCACGTTTATTACCTCTACCACCGGAAGGAGCACACCACAACTTTGCTGGTTGAGGATTACTCAAAAAATCAAAATATACTTCGAGGTCAGCTCTATCCAAACTAGATAATGGCTTACCATGCTGATAAATACACCACAGTACAAAACGCTCTACCTCCTTTTGATAGGTGCGATAAGTTGTCGCTCTATCTTTGTATTCATCTAACCAACACTGCACCGCTTCGATATCATTTTTTGCTCTGATTTGACAATCATATTTAGTTTCTCTATTACTGCCCTTCTCTCCTAGCAATTGTTTAGCAGCTTTTGATATTTGTTGCTTTATAAGTTCATTTAATGTTGGGAAAGAAGAAATCATTTGACGATTACTGTCCGTAACTGCCTCTGTGCTAGAAACTCCAAGAAGATTATTAATCATATTTAATACCTAATTTATCCAAGATCCCAGTTAATATTTCATTATTAAAATATCGTATCTTAAGCCAGCCACTTTTTTTATTTGCGTCAATCTCAAATTTAGCCTCAGAGCCAAGCTGACATGAAATTAACTCTTCCAATCTACGGATATCAGCATCTTGTTTCTTACTACCACTTGTTATAGATAAACTCGACTGGTCACTTTTAGAAATTTTTCTAACCTCATGCTCTAATTTTCTCGAAGACCATTTTAATTCCGCACATTTTTTTGCTAATTTATATTGTAAATTATAAGGCAATCCTGCAATGACTTTACCATGCCCCTCACTAATCTCCCCGATTATAAGCAGTTCTTGGACTCTAGAATCGACATTAAGAAGGCGTAAGAGATTAGTTATCTTCGAACGCGACTTACCAACGGCTATAGCTACCTCTTCATGAATATAATTAAACTCCTCTATTAAATGCTGATATGCTAGTGCCTCTTCAATAGGATTTAAATCTTCACGCTGTACATTTTCTATTGGAGTAATGGCAGCTACTTGTTCATCGCTATAATGGTTAACTAAACAGGGAATCATATCTAATTTAACTAATTGTGCTGCGCGCCATCTTCTTTCCCCAGCTACTATCTCATATTTTTTATTATCACCATCAATAGGTCTTACTATGATAGGTTGGATTAATCCTTCTGCTTTAATTGATTCTGCAAGTTCTTGCAGAGCCTCCTGAGCAAAAATACGTCTAGTTTGGTATTTACCAGGTTTAAGGTATTCTATTGGGATATTTCTTAATTCTGCCTTAGTCATTTTTTAACTGTAAATACTTTTTAACTACATTCCTCTGAAATCTCATTTTTTGCTTTTTGTAAAGCAGCTTCTGTTACAAGTAACCCTTGCCGTTCATACCTTTTTCGTGCGCGACTAAACTTTACTACAATAATAACTCTGTCACTGTATTTTCGCACTCGTCGGGTTAAAATGGAATTACCACTTTCTAAAAAAACCAAATCGCCAAATCCTGCACAATTCAAACATAAAGGCCTCCCATCCATAAATAATAAGTTTCCTTTTAGGAGTTCTTTATTACAATTAGAGCATTGGGTATCATGGGTAACTACATAAGCAATAAGATCAGGAGCTTTGTCTAATTTTTCTTTAAGTCGTTGCTGCTTCTTTTCTGAAAGAATAGGAGAAACATAGTGAGTAGCGTATGACTTTTCTATAAATGGATTACCACTTTTACTAAATACAGCTTTTCTTTTGGGTCCGCTACTTCTAACAAGATAGATGGTTTCTGATGGTTTTAGCTGCTTTACTTTTGCCCATTTACCAAAGCATTTCATAGTAAAACTAATTTTGCCTAAATTTATTTGGATTGCTTTTTCTAAATAAGGAATCTTACCTTTACGCCACTCTTGTACATGACTTGGTTGTAACCAACCAAGTCCTAAAAAAATGTCGATTGGACTAACATAGTTTTGTCTATGTAGCGTCTCTTCAGCAATTTGAATAACGCGTTTTTCAATGTTTGTTCGGTTAGTCAACCTATACTCCTAATCAACAAGAAAACCCGTACAGCTATTGTAAATATTACTTGGCATTATTACCATCAACCCATTTGGTGGAACAATATAACTCTGCCAAAGGTAAAGATATTTTACTTGCTATACTTTTATAAAAATAACTTTTTCTAGCTTTATCTAATTCTTCTACTGTAATCCCTAATTTCACAGCCAATTCCGTCTTAGTATACCTAGCCACCCTCACCTCTTGGATTTCGATCCTATCAATAGATAGGAATTTCCAAACCATTTTTTGAGCAACCAAAAAATTAAGTTGTTCATTATATTTGCTTTTCTTACTGTTGCTAGAACACTGTCCAGCATATAAAATATCGTTAGACACGTTGACCTCCATTGTAGGTTGATGTGTTTAGCGTCGTCAGCGGTGTTTCGATCACCCTGGCGGCGCGCCTATTTTTAAAACTTATTTTTTGTTATACTTTACTTTCTTCTATTCTTTCTCCTCCCTTCTTTTTTTATTATTTTCCTCCTTAAGCAATTCTATTTTAGCTTGTTGCAATTGCTCTTCTAACCTTCCTACTTTTTCTTTGTAGTCTAGTAATTGCTTATTAGCATTCTGATACTCCATTTTTTGATCAGCCAATAAAATACGTAACTGCTTAAGTTCACCTTTAGCCTCCAAAAGCGATCCCTCAGTATTTCGCAAGTTAATAGATGCCAGACTACTTTCTTTTTGAAAATTCTTATTATCTTCCTCTGTTTTTTTTAACTGTTGTCCAAGTTCATCATTAAATCTTCTCACTCTTTGTTCAGAGTCTTTGACTTTATCTAACTCTTTTTCTAATCTATTTTTAGCTACTTTTAAATTTTCAATCTCCGTAATATGATCATGCCGCTGTCTTTCGCTATATTCTTTAATCAAGGATATCTCTTCTTTATATTTAACATGAAGATTTTCAATTTCTTTGGTTTTTTCTTTAGATAAATTATTAAGTTTATCATGTAAGTTCTTTAAGTCAGTTTCAAACTGGCATTTGTCTTTTAGAAAACTCTCTTGTTCTGCTTTTAAGGTAGCCTCAAAATGGGTTTTTTCCCTTACAGCATTCAATAAATCACTTTCTAATTTTTCAGCTTTACTTTTTAGTTCATTATGTACTATAGCAAATTCATTATATTTATCCTGTAAATTAGATAACTTGGTTTCTAATTCAGAATTTTTAGTATTAACTTCCGTTACTTTTTTTTCTGCTTTTTTTACAGCTTCTTCTATCATTAAATTAGCTTCATCATGTAAATGCTTTCTTAATGCCGTAACAGCACTAAAAATGGGATCTGCTTCTAAGTTTTTAATTTGATCTTCTTTATCGTCTCCAATAGATCCATCTGTTATCCCTCGCTCCTTCATCCATAAAAGACGATATCTTTTTTGTTCAGTTGGTGACCCTTTGGAGTATCCATGTTCTAGTAACGTATCTTCGATAACTCTACTAGTCATACGTGGGGTATTTTCCTGCTCTTTTACGCTGAGCAAATGCCATCGCTCACTAGTAACATATCCTTTTGAATGCAAACTATCTAAAACCTCAAAGTATTCTTGTCCTCGCCTTGTTAAAATTTTATTCATTTTTAAAAGTCTCTAAATTTAATTGTGTTGCTTCAAAAAACAATATTTGTTTATTCTTCATCGTCTTTTTTATTATTGTTTTCATCTTGAATCCAAACTGCTATTTGCTTAGGATCGAATTGATTAATAAGATCAGCATCAATAATTTTAAATAAATAGCTATATGAAACCCGCCAACGATGGTTATCTCTGGTGTTGATAGTAACAGTTTTATAATTTAACCTAGTAATGATTCCTACAATTTGCACACCATCTTTATTAAAACCTACAATCTCACCAACTCTTAGATCTTCTTTGGAAAACTTGCCTTTCGGTGAAGTATTATATAAATCAAGATCAATATTTTCTAAATTTAATGCACAATATCGAACATTCCACTTTTTATGGTCGCTAGTATTTTCAACTAATACATATTTAGGATTTTTCTGCAAAACCTTAGCATGCTCTAATCTATTACTACTCGTATCTAAATACGAAATCATATCTCCTTCTTTAAATGTATTCCGTACTTGTTGAATACGTTTCGGATTCTCCAATTCGTAATTTATCGCCATATTTAGACGATATAAGTCAAAAAGGCTCGCCTGTTTAATTGTATCTATTATTTCTAAGTAATTCATATTTCTCTTTTTAATCCACTTTCTAAACACCATACAGGTTGATGAAACACAGCTGCCCTCATCAACAGTCTTGGTTACCGCTTCAAATTGTTCTTCAAATAACCCTATGCCAACTAAAGATTTTCAACACTCACTTGGTATTGTCGAAAACCATCAATTATTATGTACTACTTCCATTTTCTTTTATCTTTCCTTGCAATAAAAATAGAAAAAATTACTTTCCTATTTTTTTATCACTTTTGTTATCTTAGTAACAATATACATTACAAAGTAAGTATTATTATTGACCTTATACATATTTTCCATATATTTAAAATGTATATATAGACAGTTTAAACATATGGATACAAAAATTGGGCTGTTCCCTTATTATTTGTATACTTGTTATCCTTGCCAAGGATCGCCTTTCATACTGGTAATTATTCGATCACTTACAGTTTTTATTGCCTCATCAAAATCCCATTTTTCATTAGAAGATAAAAGCTTTGAAATATCAGCTACAAAATCTTTACTTTGTTTTTTAAGATACAAGTTCTGCTCAAACATAGCCCTACTGATCTGTTGCTGATCATAATTACTATACTGCTCAAAAACTGAAATTACCTTGTCAACATCAATTAGATCCTTTTTAACAACATACCACAAATCGAACAAATCTCTTCCTTTACGACGCTGATATAAAGCCCGCAGTTTAGAAGCCATCAATTCATTTATTTGATAAGTTAAAATATTAGTTGTTCCATCAAACCACTCTGAGTTAACTTTATGTTCAACAAGTTGTAATGGTAATATATGAAAGTGCTCAGTAGTATTAATTTCAATTTTAAGCTTTGCCGGAGTATTATCTATTGCTGTATATCGATAAAACAGTTTTACGCTTCTTTCGGTGATTTTTCGTTTCGGCTCTCCTAACCATGGATCTAACACATCACGTATCACATCTAAGGTATCTCCTATAGGTTCTGGTGATATTTGCACTACATCAATATCTTCCGAATACCTAGCTGACGGCTTAATAAAAAGCTTATTTAAAGCTGTACCACCACGAAAAGCTAATGATGTTTTAATCTTTGGCTGATTATATAGATCAACTAAAACGCGACTAATAATCAAATCTTGCTCAATCATGTTCAAAGCTTGCCAAGGTGCTTGACTGTGCCATTGCTCTACAAAAATCTCAGATATCATAAGTCGCTCTCAATATTAATATTTTCTATTACCTTCCATTTCTTATTCCTTTTATCCCTAGTAAGATTTTGAATAGGTAGTTCAGCTGCCAAAGGAACAAAAGTAGTTTTTTGTTTCTCTAAATAATTAGTCAGTAATTTTACTAACTTATCACGATTTTCAGACTCTATAGGATTGATATGTTCTAATATGTAACCTAATCGTTGTACCCAAGCTTTTTCTTTGCTGCTTTGTACCAGTTTTAACATTTTTTCTGCATCAACACTTTCTATCAACTCAGTTAATACAGTGGCTACATGGTTTAACCCACCAGATTGATGCAAATAAATAAGCAAATCCATAACCGTTAATTCTGGACAAGAAATATTTAAATAACCAGTTTTAACTACCTTTTTCTGTAGCGGAAGATTTTCAAGTGATTTCTTATAAAGAAACTCTATCCTTATTTTCCCACACTCTAAAGATTTTAGTTGCTTTTCAGTTATTACTTGAAAAATTTGTGGCTTTTGGTGTGATGCGCCGTGGTATAAAGCTGCGGATAGTAAACAAACATAGTAATTAATATCCCAATGTTTCATAAGTAAAGGCACTAATTCGTCTGCGGGCAGACACCCAAATTTCTGATATTCTGGTGGAATGATTACGTAAAAATTTTTAGCTGGACTTACTAAATCTCCCTTTTTTTTCAGATTATATACACCACAATAAAATGAATTTGTAGTTATACCAAGTTTCGCCATAGCTTCTTGTTTAGTAAAAGTATAGGCTCCATTAGCTCTAACTAGTTTAATATATTCGTTAAAATGTTTCATATATCTAGCCTGTGTTTTTTACACAGTTTACACATATATAACCTAATTATATATCTTTAAATTTAGATTGCCTAAGTTAAGTGACTACGTCAAACCCCTCCATTTTTCCGAAGTATTAAGATACTTATAGTTACAGAGTGTCTATATTAAACATCTTATTCATATAAAAACATGAATAACTAAAGTAAACAAAAAATGCTACGTTAGGACGTATAACCACATAACACTCGTTGTATTAAAACATTTTATCTTATATTTTTATATAGTCAAGTAATATCCTATATTATAGGATAAGATATAATAAACCGAAAATAACCATATTCAGTTATTTTTGAATTTTCTATACATTAGACTCACACCTATAGTTACTGACTACTTTTAAAAGGTCACTGTGCTAATAACCAAAAGAAAATTTCATCAATTCTGTGCATGTTAGCAACTAATTTTTGCCTTCAGTTGGACCTCGTAAGCCTCTATAATTTATTGCATATGTCTCTACAATAGGTTACAGTAAATGTAACCTATTGTAGAGCATTATGTATGCAACCTATAAAAACATTATCCAAATGGCTACAACAACATGTTAACGACAAAAACTACTTGTTTACATTACATGACTTACGATCGCTATGCCCCACTCTATCAGAAAAAACATTTAAAACTTTATTAAGCAGGGCTGTTAAACAAGGGATTTTAGAAAGAATTTGTCGAGGACTGTATGCTTTCAATAGCGCTAGCAACTCAAATGGATTATTACTATTTCATGCCGCAGCTTATATAAGGAGTAGTAAGTTTAACTATATTAGCCTTGAAACTGCCCTAAGTGACGCAGGAATAATCTCCCAAGTACCCTTGGCTCATATAATAATTATGTCATCTGGGCGGAGCAATAAAATACCATGTGGTAATTACGGAACAATAGAATTTATTCACACTTCTCGTAGACCTACAGAAATTATGGATAAAATTACTTATGATGAAAACCATAGATTATGGCGTGCTAGCCCTAAACTTGCTTTCGAAGATATGAAAAAAACATGTAGAGATTGTGGTTTAATAAATCGGGATATATTAAATGAATCTATTTGACAAACTAGTAACCGAGGCGCTGAAAAACCAAACTCACTTAACTTCCTTGCGAGCTGTAGTAGAAAAAGAATTACTACATCACGATATACTGCGTGTAATGCGGGATTATAATTTTTTTGCTAACCTTA
>CAZHSI010000025.1:0-11335 GCA_964535195.1 uncultured Coxiellaceae bacterium
ACACCAAAAGCATCTTGCGTGGTTTCTCTCTTAAAAAGGTAAACACCTCTAGTATTACTTGTATCATCAAAAATAGTGCTGGTAATATTATTGCTTTTAGCAAGATCTCCCATATTATATTTTTTTAAAATATTAACGTCAGGAATAATACAATTTTTTATATACTGGTTAAGCTCAGATTTTAGCTCAGGAGAACTGATATTAAATTCGGTAGACAATCTAAAAAGTCTCGACCCAAAGAGCATACCAGTTTTGTTATATTGAAAATCCCCAGGTAAATGAAAAACCGATTCAAAAGCTATTGTTAAACCATGGCCAAAACTGGTAATAAGACTTGCTGGTACTCCAAGACCGTACGGGATATCATCTACAGTAAGATCCGCCCTATTGGGATCGGAAATATCAAAGATCTGTACTTTGACCCTTGTAAATGGACCAATCATTATCACCGCTACAACAAAGTAAACAATAAACCATCTAGCAAAAATGGTAATATCTCTACCACGAATATAAGAAACTGCAGTTCCTAAAATAGCAAAAACTATCGAAAGCTTAATCGCAGTAGCAAATGTTGTACTATTTAATAAATTAGCAACTGAATTTAAAACTTCTCTAGCAAGCTCACCATTTGCCGTTACATATATTGGCCAATTACTCATTGGTTCCCTCCAATAATATTTCTTAGCTGTCCGGATACTCTAGAGGCTGTTTCTCTTTCAGCGCTTTTAGTATTTTCAATATGATTCATCAATTCTTGAATATCTTTTCGCGAATCGGCTTTAATACTATCTATATAAATTCGCGATTGATGTATTTGATCAAGTAGTTGTTTATTAGTATCTGGAGGATAATCGGTGCCAGAAAGGCTATGCTCAACAATATCTAAAGTTTCAGTGAGATATTCCTTAAGGATGCTTTTTGCAATGGCTTCAGAATAATCTACAAGACTAGTCGCGGTTACAGCATCTCCTGATGTTAAATGTACCTTAATAAACTCTAAAATAGGCAATTTTGTCATCGTTAAAAAACTCTTACTTTTACTCGATAAGCCTTCGGCATCTTTTCCCTTATCGCGCAAAGTATCATAGATATCATAAATTGCCTGATATACCTTATTGTATAAAGCATGTTCCTTAGTGATACTGAATTTGCCAAGATGTAGTTTTAAACAATCTATTTGATCATCACATCTATAAGCTTCGGCATCGCCGCCAACTAATATTGATTTTAAAATATTCTTATCTTTAGCAAGAGGACTAAAAATCTTCAATTTCCCTTCTTCATCGTAAACTATAGTTCCAGAAATCGACATGAAAAGCTCACGAAGATCATTATCTGTAATGAACTTTTTATTTTGTAACGCCTCCCAAATAAGATTTTTATTTTTCAAAATAGCTTTTTTGTAGTCTGGATCCTTTGCTGCATCTCTCATGACTTTTTCAGAATCAGGAGTTCCTTGTCCACATCCTTGTCGCGCTTCTGCCCAATCGGAAAACATATTTTTCTTAACACCACCTGCATTTTTACATACTAAATTATTAGCAGCTTGGGTCTTTGGCCAAGCACCACCAACTAAACTTGAAGCCATTTCACAAGAGTTCATATTCATCGAATTAATATCTTGAACTACTTTTTGAGCCCACTTTAAAGTATGAGCAATCTGAGGCGTCATGGTTTCAAGCGCCAAATTCATAGCATAACCTATGGCATTATTCATAATTTGTCGTAAAAATGTAACTAATGCTTCTGCTTTAATAAAAGAAAAACCACCTAAAAATAGATCAATACCACCACACCCAGCACGAACACTTGGTAAATCTATATGTACAAGCTCAATATTACGTACTCTATTTCTCATTACTACACCGCCACCAGAATAATACCCTGCAGCTTGCCCTTCATATACACTAGCAATAGTCACATTTGAGTCATAGCCTAACTTATCAAAAAAGTACGTCAGATCTTCATTAACTCCAGCAAAGCAGTTAGTATATATAACTACTAACAAAATAACTAAAAACTGGTATTTGATTCTAATAAATATCTTTCGTAGCATAGATTCCATTTGTTTTAATTAATGCAGCCTTTGTAATTCTCTCTCTTTCTCCAACATCTTGGGGATCAATTGCTCCATACGCATGGTTAACTCTTGGTAAGTATGCATCCCGCTTGCTATAGGATAAACGTGCCCATTAATTTTATTCCAAATAAAAAGAGTAGGCGTGGCAATTTTTGCACCTTTGCCAAAAAATTGATCAACAGTACCCTGATCTACCGGTACACTATCTGTAAATAATGGCGAAATTGACCCAGTATCACCAAAAGAAAAAGGTATTATTTTGATACCGCTATCTTGAGAATATTCTCTTAAGATTGGAGCAAATTCTATGCAATAACTACAATCCGGTTCGTAAAAAAAGATAAATTCATATTCTTTTTTTAATAAACCAGCAGCTTGCCTATTTACACTCAAGTACTTCTTATTAATTTGTCGCTTGGGGAATTTAAGCGATATCGTTTTTTTCGATATCTCCTTATTTTTTGCATCTACACAAGGAATAGCCAATATATAAATTGGTAAACAAAATAATAAGAACATTTTAATCGGTAACATTAACAATTTATCTGATTTATTCATTTTACTTCTCAACTTTAATGATACAATTAGTAAAGCTCTCATTATCTTTTCTGCCTATATTCAGCAATAGCATTCATTTTATTTACTAATTTAGTAAATGAAATGTCACCAACTGAAACTGGAATAGCATGGGCATCGAACTGTTCTAAAAAAAGCACTGGTGTTTTAAACCTAGCATCTGCAGTACCAAAATATTTATCTAAAACCTCTAGTGTAGCAAATTTAGTATCTGGAAATTCCATAAGGGTATGATTATCTAAAGTATAAGCCTCTACCTCTAACCAAGCCTTATCGGCATATTCCTTGAGAGTTCTGGTAAAATTTATATTGTGAGTATCTTTCCCTTGATAAAAATAAATCAACTTATCTTTCGAACTACGTTCATAAATATCTTTATGAATTATAGGAGAACGCTCTTCTTTTACTTTAGTTATTCTTTGGCCACCACCAAAAGTTCTAATTACTTTTGAAAAAGAACTGTTTGGATTTTCAGCACAGGCAGATAAACCTAAAATTGCTAATATTAGAATTAAACTTTTCTTTATTTTATGGGACCACATATTTACTCTCCTTTTCTAAAATCTGTTGCTAATTGTAAAAATCTTGCTCGTAAACCAGTATACGAAATAAAACCATAATTTAATGGAATAGCTTTCTGTAAGGTAGGGTCTACCAAAATAAGTGCTGGAAAAAACTTTATCTTTAGTTTTTCTGCTTGCCCTTGATTTATTCTACTTTCTTTAAAGATTGGCAAACTCTTTCCATCTACTGTTACTGGTATTAAAGTTATGCCATAAGTACTACTAAAATCCTGAACCGTTGTTGCAAAGGCTTCATCAAGAGGATTGTTACCCCGATAGAAAAATAGTAATCCAAATGTTTTGCTATATTCTCTAACTGCTGCTTCCTCTTTTTTAATCTCTTCACCTTGTACTATATGCTGTGCAGCGTTTTGGTTCGGGTGCATTATACTAAAATCAAGTTCTGGATACTCTAATAAAGTCTTCTGCCACACATGACCAAATAAGGTAGCTTGGTTTACTACATAATTTTGTAACATAATGTACTCTCTTAAGTTTTCAACAGTCGGGTAAAGTATTGCTTTAGCTTTTGTCTCATCTACAATTTTACGCAATATTAATATTTGCTCAACCGCTGTATTCTCTTTCTTAGGTACTTTATTTTTTGTTTCCGCTTTTTTATGTCCCTTTTTACTTCTTGCTAAAAAATAAGCTTCATTATACCAATGCCACCCTTTTGCTTTTGTTTCAGCTAACACAGCCATTCCCCAAAAATATGGATTAAAAATAAAAAATAATAATAAAAAAACCTTACTTCTTCGTCCGGTCATAAAAATCTTTAATTCTACCAGCAGCTTGTTGTTGAGAAGTAACTGTATTGCTAACCGAACGTCTCTTCATTTGATCATAACTTACTTTTGTTGTAGCTTCCTTAAATCTGGTTTCTGGATGATTAGCCTTATTTTGAATATTCATTAAATCATCTGTAAGTTCACTAAAATCTATCAAATCAAATTTTATTTGGTTTAACTCTTCCGGAGTTATCCCTCGACAATTGGGAGAAGAACTATCTCCACCAACATTGCCAAAGCTAATACCCAACTGATCTTTTCTGCCTTTTTCTTGAATAATCCGCGCTATTTTTGATGGAAAAACACAATATACATAATGCTCTGAAGTACATTTACCAAGTACTTTATTATAACAATAATCCCCAACACTAACCGCAAGACCTGCCCCACGTTTTTGAGCTAGTTCTTTTTCTTCTGCATCACAAGAAGCAAACACTCCTTCGCCCCAACCACCACCACTTATACCACAACAGTTTTTAAAGTTAGCAATGTTCTTAGAGCATTCCATAGCTTTGCCTGTAAAAATATAAGGATTTTTAACTGTGTCTTGGTCCTTATTATTCTCTTTAAATTCTTTAGCTGCTTCGGCCAGTACTGCAAGATTTGAAGCGGCCTTCCCAAAACTTTCCCTTGAGCTTTTAACATTGGTAACTTGAGCACAATTACCATCAGCGCAAAAGGCATTCTCTAAACAAATGTTTTCTTCAACCTCTTTGCATTCATTTGTCGGACATTTAAATGTTTCATCTTGTGCTACACAGGAATTATTCCATGTGGCTCTGCAGCTAGCACCAATTTGATAACAATTTTTCGCACGCAATTCTTCACAGTTGTTATCAGTATCTGCTTTACATTCATAAGTTACTTGATATTTCCAACAATCAAGAGTAAGCGGTAACCCATAAAAATATTTAGTGCTTCCTGATTCAATACACACCTTTTGCGCAGAGTTACATTTGACTTCTGCATACCCTTGTTGGAAAACCAGGAATAATATAATTATGGGATAAGTTCTATATCTCATGACAATTAATCTCCTCCCAAGACTCAACAACAGGCTCTTTAGCTTGATTATCAATATATAAAGTTAGATAACCAGGCCATTGACAATTACAACCATCAGAACGTTCAGCAACTAAAGTATAAGTCTCATCTCTATTACCAGAAGGAGCAATATCAAAAGATATCCCATTATCCATATGTGCATGTTGGTATATAATATTACCAGTAGTTTCATTTTTTGCTGACACATAAAAATAACCATGGCGAGACCCAGCAACTTCAACCCGCGCAGCTCTAAATTTGGGGATAACAACTTGGTGAGAGCCTATATCAAATCGACCAATAAGGCACTCTTCCCTACCATTTGGTCTAACCCTCTTTTGACATCCAGGGTATGGCAAATCCTTAATAACAACCTTTGGTTGATGCTCACAGATTTTTTGTAAAGCGCGTAACTGTTCGTTACATTTTTTTTCAATAGCAGAGACTGTTGTACAATGTTTTACTTTCTTTTTTTGGCAGTTAGCTTGACTATCAACAGCAATCCTCGCATGCGCCTCCGGATTATTTTCTATTTCCTTTGCCGTTTTAATTATAGGATCATTCTTATCAATCTTAACTACTGGTCTTGTCTGAAAACTATGAGTAACTATTTTACCAGGATATTTATTAAGGTCTTCCTGCCCGCTAGGTGAAGCTTCTTTTGTTGCCAAACGTTCCATTTCTATAGTATCTAATTGCCCTTCTCGATAATGACTTCCCTGTGCAGGATTAGCAGTATAGCCATCAATTTTATCCTCAACTTTGTGCTCTGCAGATTTTTTAAGCGCCACATCTTTTAATGCAGGAGCCTCCTGCAAAAATTCATTAAATCTTTCATTAAAAGATTTTTCAGCATAACTTTGTGATATAGTAAATATACAAAAAACCACGTTAATTATTTTTAACTTAAAAAATCTCATAATTTTTTTCTCTCAAGAATCTTTCCTGCTTCTTTGGCGTACTCTCCTTTCTCAGCAATTATAGTTAACGCCCTTTTTAGCGGAATGTTGCCATACATTAAATCATAACTGCTGCTTTCATCGTTCTTAGTTACTAAAAAAGCAGGAACAGCTTTGATATTATATTTCCTAAACCAAATAGGATTAATCAACATTCCTCCTTTATTATTTTCTTTAGTTAGCGCCAAAATCTTATTTGCAGTTTCTCTGAAAGAATTGTTATATAACCCTCGAATAACCACAGGAACATTATAATAAGAAGCATCAGAGACAATCTGTTTAAGACTTGGCTCCGGCATACTAAATGAAACAAATACTGCACATTTATCTACTGGCTTAATGTTCTGATGAATTTGTGTTTTTAAACCATTTAAATTTTGAATACTAGCTAAATTAGCTTTAGTATAAAATTGCTTATGTTTTTGTTCTGTTTCATTTACAATCTTACTTTTAATTAATACATTTTTAACCGCAACTTCACTATCTTTGATCCCTTGCTTAATAATTTGCTGTAAACTCTCTGTTCTAACATTTTCTGCAAAAACAAAAGTTGATAATAAAAAAATAAGACAAATAAATATTAATTTAATAGTAGCCATATTATTTCTCACAAAAACGTACAATTACGCTTGCGCCATAGCAAAAATCCATAACACCCACCACTTGTTATTTTAATTTTCCCAGACTCCCATGACATAACATCGTGTCCAAATTGGTAACACCTATCAGCTGCAGCAATAGTATTAGTCATCTGATATCGATAACGAGACTTGGGCATAATAGGACGAAAATGCTGGGTACAGATCGGTCCATTAAAGCCATTACTAGCATCTGGACTGGAATCTTGAATCATAAGCTGACGATGTAATTTGAAATTCATACGCTCACTAAGAAGAATTGCAGCATCAATCGGTCCCTTCTCACTAAATACAGTGCCTGTCAATGGATAAACGGTACCATGTGTACCCATACACCAAAATAATTTATCAATAGGTAACTCGACTTGCGCTGAAGTCGAATCAGCAGCACAAGCAGCTTGTGTTACTAAACTGGTAAAAAGAACAGCTTCAGAACCAAGGATAAATGCAAGTTCATCATCATTCCAAGTCGGATCAAGTTCAGTAAGATATGCAATATCAAAATCTCCAGCTTCAACACAACCGAAGGAAATCAAAATATTGAGCCAAATCATGAGTGGGTACTTATACCAATGAACATAATAAAATGAGGAATCAGCTTCTGGGGAAGTCTCTTGTCTACCACCTCTTCCAGTATTCCCTATATCAATAGTAAAGCCACCTAGGTTTACCATACAATAAGGAGTAGGTGTAATATCAGTCAAAGCAAACGGCTCCCAAAAACCAATATTAATTCCTAGACGATACAACGGAGAATTAACAAGTTTACAAAATTCTATAGGCATTTTAGGATTTTCAGTATCTGGAGGTTCACCACCAGCAACCTTTACACTGCCAATAGATATGGGGAAAAAACAATCCCAACATATATCACTAATGGGATTAACAAAATTACCATCACATTTAGCAAAGCCTGGTGTGCTAAAAAGAAAACTAATTATAAGTAGTATAATTTTTCTCATTTCTTTTTACATTGTTTTTCGTCAGGAACATTATCTGAGCTTTTTATAAACAGCTCATCAATATTAGCCTCACTAATTTTTAATTTTTTGCCTACTTGAGTTACGATACATGGAACATGTTTAATACCAAGCTTGTGCGAAATTGTTCCTCCCTGATCGAAATAGACTCTTTCTTTTAAAAGCTCCCCTGTTTTTTTGATATCCCCTTGAACCAAAATATATTTAACTAATTCATGTTTTTTAGCTTCATTCTCTATCCATTTAATTTGACGCATATCGTTAGCATCAAAAAATAACATGGCACTTCTAAAAACAACTGTATCTAATGGATTAACCTTAGTTCCTGCTTTGACAATAATTTGGTCTTTGGCATCTACAATATCTTCTTTTGAAATATAGGTGGGATCATAATAAAAAACCTGAGGGTTTGTGGTAGTGGTTATTCCTTTGACTGGAGAAGGCCTAAGAACATGTGCTTTAACGGTATGAACAAACTTTGTTTTTAATTTTTCTAGTTCTCCGTTTTGCTCCATAGCATGAAGTTTTTTATATATTACCTCTTTAAAATCCTGCTCTATAATAGGAAAAGTTTCGCCATAAACTTCTAAATTCTTAGCAAACGCAGAAAAAGGAATACTCTGCATAAAAAGCATAAAAATTATATTTATAAATATAATATTAAAATTCTTCGCCATAATTTTCTTGTGCTACTTTTAATATACTTTCATTTAGTGAATGTCCTTGTTTTTGATAATTATTCACCGCAGCAAATTCATGCCCAGCAGACGAAAACATTACCCGTGAAAATGGATCAACAAAAAGACGACAAAAAGTTTGTATCTTCCCTAGCTGCAACATAAACTCAGAAAATCCATTAGTCTTTGCTTCTTTAAATTGTTTAATCAAGCTTGCTACATATGGCGTAAAATAATCCTTGTGTGTTAATAAAAAATCATCGAATGCCTTGGCATTTTGTAGCATAATGATTTTTATATCCGAGCAATTCCAGCACGCTTTAGCTTCATCACTCTTTTGAAAATCTTCGATACTTTGTGTAATAGTAACAAAAGAACCGAAATGTCTTCTTGCAGTACGATATCCCTTTTCAATAAAACGCGCTGCGGCTTTATTGTCACCAGAAAGTAATCGCCACGCTTCATCTATCACCATCATTTTTGGTTGGTTTCTGGGAGATTGGTACATCTGTTGCTCGATATTTAAGATAAGAGCAAATAATGCTCCTTTTAAAAGATAAGGTTTATTTTCTAAATCACCAAGCTCTAATACGACAAAATGCGAATCCGGAGCAATATTTGAATATTCATTAAAAATAGTAGGGTAAGGACCAGTAGTGCTATACTTGGCAAGAAGTGTTATAAGATCACTAATCCTATTATCATCGCGTTCCTTATTAATATTATTCAACTCATATATAACGCTATCAATATTTGATTTGTTCTTATGGGATTTCCATGTGGCCATTACTGCTTGACGCAAATACTCTTCTTGCACTTCGTCCAAATTACCAGATGGAGAAGCAAGCACCGCAAGTAAATCACGAATTTGTTCTGAAACTTCATTGATTTCTATAACATTAGTGAATGGATTAAGTTTTAAAGATTGATATTCTAAGTAGGTACCACCAACTATTTCACAAAACTTACGATAAGAATGTCCGAGATCAATTACAAAGCAACGCCCATTATTATTAAGTGTATGGCTTAAAATATTTTGTACTAAAAAACTTTTACCAGCTCCACTCGTCGCTGCTACTGCAATATTATAATTAGCAGTAGGTAAGATATTACTAAATGGATCAAAAAAACAAATCTGATTACGAAACGAGCTCAAAAGAACCCCTTCACGACACATTTTATAATCAGCAACAACTGGCAAAAGATTAGCAAGATTCCAACTAGTAACGGTTTTTAGTCTTCCCATTATATTAAGATCACGAAACATCCCTTCGCTCATAACAAATGGTAGAGTTGCAAGATAAGATTGCAGTTGCATATATTTAGTATTAAAAAGTTCAATCCCATTGTAACGATATGAAGAAATAGCCGCCGATTCATCTCTTTTTTCTTCACCATTATTTGAAAAAAGCACTAAATTAAAAAAAATTTTCGTCAATCGTATTGAATCAGAGGCTAGGTCATCCCTAATCTTTTTCCATTCCGCAGCAGTTTCTTTAGTACCAGAAATATATTTGGCATAAGGACTGTTAGCTTTTTTATCTATATTAAGATACATACTTTGAGATTTGGTTTTAGCGGTAGCTTGAGGAACTAGTCTTAAATGTATGCTAATTAAAAATGGACATTTAATAGCTTGACTTGAACGAAACACATTAAAAAAATTATCTGGCGCTTCCCAAAGACAAAATTCATCAGGCAAGGTGCGGATAGAAAGATTAGTAATTTTAGTAATAACCCCTCCTCTCCCCTCTTTCTCTGCTATTTCTACTGCTAGCCTTTCTTGCTCAAGAATTAATTCAAAAGATTTATCCACTAACTGTTCATTTAAATCTGCATACTTTTCTGGTTTAATCCTACATGGATAGATATTTCTAGTATCAGGATTAATCCATGGATACATAACTTCTAAAAATCTTTCAAGATTAAGTGATAAAAAATCTACTCCAAGTGCCTCAAGCTCAACTGTAAAGTTTTCTCGGATAGTTTCAAGTTCTCGCACAAGTTCTTCAGAGTAATTTGCTCCTTTCGACAAAAAAATAAAAAGTCGATACTCTCGTAAAGAAGTAGGAAGATTCATCTTGTTTTTAAAACCACTTTGTGCAGCTTTTTGATAATAGCTAATGCTAGCTTTGGTAAGATGAAGATTTTCGCTTTCTTTTTTAATTCTTTCTGCATAAGCTCGATCAATAATTTCACCAACCTGGTTAGAGCCGTAAAAAATAAACTGCGCATCAATATCATCAGGAATTCTATACCTTAATATATCAGCAATACTATTCACTAATTTCTCATCAGCACCACAAAACACCGATACCTCAAAACCAAATCCTATACTTTGTTTATTTACAAAAAAATCCTTTTCCTCCCAAAAATATCTATATGGCAAAACCATAGAAAACCGTGGGTAGTCTATAGCTAATAATTTGTTTATATCGGTCACACTAGCTTTAGCCACATTTGTATCGCGATCCTCTTCTAAAGCCACTGCTATTTTTTTAATAAAATCAAAGAAACTAAAGCCCATGATTATTCATCCCCTATAATAGCTATAGGTGGTTTACCATTCCAAGACCCTTTCTTTGCTACAAAATATACTGATGAAGCATCATGATAAATACCATTTGTATCCTCATATGGAGCTATCCATATCTGCTGTACACTTTCATTACTACGTAAAAGTTGGTCACTATTAATCATATTAGTGTTATTGAAGTATTGATTATAACCAATGGTTTTTCCTTTTATTTTTCTAAAGCCTCCTCGATCTACCATTTCGTTGATAGTCGTCATCGGCGCACATTTGCCTCCAGATGTAACATTACAATCAAACGAACTATTCATACCCACACATCCGGTTAACCCTAATGGAAAAATTAGAAATATTATTCTGGCAATTTTCATTGATTCCTCTAATTATTAGTTACATTTATCTCATCACCAACTTCAGCAGTTTTTAAAGTTTGAGTAAGATTTTCAGGCAATGACTCTTGGCTATTTGGCTTAATTGGAGCCTTATCTTCTATA
>CAZHSI010000025.1:11435-12588 GCA_964535195.1 uncultured Coxiellaceae bacterium
CCCATATCATTAATTGTTCCTTCAACTGGGATATCTAAAATCTGCTTCCCTTTCCTAATACAACTTAACCGTTGCAACCTAATTTGTCCCCGTTCGCTACTTGCATCACCATAAGCTGCGGCCACTAAAAAACACCCTTTTAAGGATGATTTACCTCCATTTGGTAAAGTACCATTATCAAGAATTCTCATAGTAATAGGTGAAGTATCTGCCTGCCCATGTACACCAGCATTGGTATCAGCTCCACTCAAAAGCACTGCTCTAACAAAACTTCCAGCTGGAACATAATTCTTAGTGGTTTTTTTTAATTCTGTAGCTCCTTCTTGATAGGTAAAAGTTACCGTAGAAATTGGCACTGCAGTAGCTTCAGCACCCTGCCCTACTCCTAAATTATTATTTCTAGAAGATTGATTTAAACCTTCCTCAAGCTCAGCTATTTTTACCTGCAGATCATTAACTGTAGTACTCAACTCATTTGGATCCGATAATTTATCATCAAGAGCTCCTTGAGCATCTTTCAGTTCTTGCCCCATTGTTTCTAACTTCTCATATAATTCTTTGATCTTTTTTTGCTGTTCCTCTAACGCTTGTTTAGAATAATCTTGAGTAAACTGCTTATCTTTAACACCATCCATTTTTGCTTCTGGTAAAGCAGGTGTCTCTGAAGGCTGCTTTTTATGCATAACTAACCAACAAATAAAAATTAATAAAAAGATACCGCCTAAAACATAAATTGCCTTTTTATTTTGGTCAAACCGTGTTGATTCATTTAAGTTTGCACTTTTAGTTGATTGATCTTTTAAATTCATATTATCTACTCACCACTCGATAAATAAGACTAGTTGCTCCCTCTGAAATAGTTTGATGCAATAGTGCCACTGCTCTAACTTCTGGTTCATAAAAATAAGAAGGTTTTAAAGTTATGGGTTTTTTTGTTTTATTTCTGATTTCAGAAACCACCCCGTAGAGATATGAACCTTCATATACTGATATATCTTTTATTTCAGCAATATTATAAAAATCTCTTGTTTTGGCTTTTTTTAATTCACGAGAGTCATACTCTTCACTTTCAGCATTACTAATCATATGAGAAACTAACGTAATAAGAGTTTTTTGATAACTATCAGTTTCTTCCCAATGTAATTCTGGTTGA
>CAZHSI010000026.1:0-10670 GCA_964535195.1 uncultured Coxiellaceae bacterium
TTAGAGCTTGGTGGGCATTGCATGACTCTAGTATTTTTATTAGTATCATGTCCTTGAAATTTACCCTATTATTCCCAATATGGTTATATATCAATATAAATTTTTTTGGAGAAAATTATGTCAAAAATCATAGGCATAGACCTTGGCACTACCAATTCATGTGTGGCAATCCTAGAAGCTGGTGGTGGTGTTCGCGTAATTGAAAATAGTGAGGGACATCGTACCACTCCATCAATAGTGGCTTTTACTAAAGATGACGAAACCATAGTGGGTGAGCCAGCTAAGCGCCAGGCGGTTACCAATCCTAAAAATACTTTTTATGCTGTCAAGCGGTTAATTGGGCGTAAATTTGGCGATGAAGTGGTGCAACGCGATATCAAAATGGTGCCGTATACTATAGCTAAAGCTGATAATGGTGATGCTTGGGTAGAAGCGTATGGCAAAAAAATGGCACCGCCACAGATTTCGGCTGAAGTGTTAAGTAAAATGAAAAAAACTGCTGAAAGTTACTTAGGGGAAGAGGTTAAAGAGGCGGTGATTACAGTTCCTGCTTATTTTAATGATTCGCAACGTCAGGCTACTAAAGACGCAGGCAGAATTGCTGGGCTTGAAGTAAAAAGAATTATCAATGAGCCAACTGCTGCGGCTCTTGCTTATGGTATGGATAAGAAGAAAGGTGATACTAAAATCGCCGTTTATGATTTAGGTGGCGGAACTTTTGATATTTCGATTATTGAAATAGCTGAAGTTGATGGTGAACATCAATTTGAAGTTTTAGCTACTAATGGTGATACTTTCTTAGGTGGTGAAGATTTCGATTTACGAATTATCGATTTTCTTGCAGATGAATTTAAGAAAGAAAGTGGTATTGACCTTCATCAAGATCCTTTAGCGTTACAACGTCTTAAAGAAGCTGCTGAAAAAGCCAAGATTGAGTTATCATCAACCCAACAAACTGATGTAAATTTACCATATATTACTGCTGATGCCTCAGGTCCGAAGCACTTAAATATTCGTATAACACGGGCAAAGCTTGAATCCTTAGTTGAAGACTTGCTGGAAAGAACTGCTGCTCCGTGTAAGACTGCGATTAACGATTCGGGGATTAAACTTGAAGAGATCGACGAGGTTATTTTAGTCGGTGGGCAAACGCGAATGCCAAAAGTTCAAGAGATTGTAAAACAGATTTTTGGTAAAGAACCACGTCGTGACGTTAACCCAGACGAGGCGGTAGCAGTTGGTGCAGCTATTCAGGCAGGAGTGTTAGCTGGTACGGTTAAAGATGTATTATTACTTGACGTTACGCCACTTTCCTTAGGTATTGAGACCTTAGGTGGGGTGATGACGAAATTGATTGAAAAAAATACGACAATTCCTACCAAAGTTTCTCAAGTATTTTCTACCGCGGCTGATGGCCAAACTGGTGTAACTATTCACGTGTTACAAGGTGAACGTGAAATGGCAGCCCATAATAAATCATTAGGTAGATTTGATCTTGCTGATATTGCGCCAGCGCCGCGAGGTATTCCGCAGATTGAAGTCACGTTTGATATTGATGCTAATGGTATTTTACATGTGTCTGCTAAAGATAAGGCTACAGGTAAGGCCCAGTCTATTGTCATCAAAGCCTCTAGTGGTCTATCTGAGGAAGAGATTAAGCGGATGGTCAAAGATGCTGAAGAGAACAAAGAAGCAGATCGTAAGTTTCAGGAGTTGGTAACCGCGCGTAATCATGCTGACAGTATGATTCATGCCACAGAAAAGGCCATGAAAGATTTGGGGGATAATATTCAAGAAGAAGAAAAAAATAAAATCAATGCCGCTATTTCTGCCCTGAAAGAGGTACTTAAGAATGACGATAAGAGTGTGATTGAAGCTAAGACTCAAGAGTTACTTGAAGCTTCATCAAAGATGGCTGAAAGAGTGTATGCGCAAAAAGGTCAAGCTCCAGAGGCTGGCGCTGGTTTTCAACCTGGTGAGAATCATGGCAGCGAGGCGCAAGCTGGGGAAAATAACGATAAAAACGAGAAAGTGGTAGACGCTGAGTTTACCGAGGTTAAGGATGATAAAAAATAAGGAACATAGCTAAAACAACCGTCGTCGCAAGCTAGTGTTTTTGCCTCGCTATGCGAGGCAAAAACTTAAAAAAACTGGAACAATAGGGTTATCAATGGCTAAAAGAGATTACTATGAGGTTTTAGGTGTAGCTAAAAGTGCTTCAAGCGATGATATCAAAAAAGCTTATCGTCGTTTGGCAATGAAGCTTCATCCTGACCGTAACCCCAACGATAAAAGTGCTGAAGGTAAATTCAAAGAAGTGCAAGAAGCATATGCGGTTTTATCTGATGATAAAAAACGTTCTTTATATGATCAATTAGGAGCAGAAAATTTTGAAAAAGCTGCCCAAGGTGGTGAGGCTGGTCCTGGTGGATTTGGTGGTTTTAGTGGTTTTGAAAATGTTAGCGATGTTTTCGGTGACATTTTCGGTGATATTTTTGGCAATGCTCGTGGAGGCGATTCGCGGCAACGGAGTAGATCGCAACGAGGGCACGATTTAATTATCAATGTAAAAATCAAACTCGAAGAGGCAGTTTTTGGTACCACTACGACCATTAAAGTACCGCAGTTAATTAATTGTACAGAGTGTGGGGGAAGCGGTGCGCGGAAGGGGACAAAACCAGTAAGATGTAAAACTTGTGGTGGTAGTGGACGGCTTTATATTCAGCAAGGATTTTTTTCTCTTGAGCAAACTTGTCACGCGTGTCATGGTGTCGGTGAAACTATCTCTGATCCTTGTCCTAAATGTCATGGTAGGGGGCAAGAGCAAATCCAAAAGACTCTAGCGGTTAAAATTCCAGCTGGGGTTGATGATGGTGATAGGATACGTTTGGCTGGCGAAGGTAACGCTGGTGCGAAAGGTGCGTCGCCGGGAGATCTCTATGTACAAATTGTGGTTGAGCCGCATAAAATATTTAAACGCGAGGGTTTAGATCTATATTGTGAAGTGCCCATAACGTTTGCTGGGGCTGCACTTGGTGAGGAATATGAGATTCCTACTTTAGATGGTAAAGTCAAACTTAAAATTCCAGCAGAAACTCAGTCAGGGAAGATCTTGCGTTTGTCGGGTAAGGGAATTAAGGGTGTACATGGGGGACAAGGACACCTCTTTTGTAAGGTTATAATTGAAACCCCTATTAGCCTAAATAATGAACAAAAAGAGGTGTTGCGTAAATTTGATGAATTACTATCTAAAGATCGGAAGCGACATAGCCCAATTTCTCGAGGATGGTTTGAGTCGGTGAAAGATTTTTTCGGTAAGTTTGCTTAAAGAAAATTTAAAATAACTCTATTAACTTGCAAGAAAAGGAGTGATGGTAAAGAGCTATTTAGGTTAGTAGTTTTATTAACATTGAGAGTGTTTTAACCAACTGTCAGCACATAAATCTGAACCCAATTATATTTTCAACCTATTGGAAACTCCATTAAAATTTATTCCACGCGGCTTGCCGCGTGACAAAGCAATGGGGAATTATCAAGGGGGGGAGGCGCAGTTCTCCCCCTTGACCGAGCCACGTAGTTTATACCACGTGGCGAGTCTAAACTTGAGGTATAGCCCCGGCTATAAAAATGAGTCTACCTGCCTGAAAGTAGAGGTAATAAACCTGTTTCTAGAAAAATATCATGAGAAAACCAATTGCTTGATGTTGTAGCCCAACCCGGTGGATCTCCCAGATGACCAAAGGGAGTTGTTGCTGGAGCAGGAGTTCCATTTTCTAGGTCTGCTAAAACACTAGGAGATACTGAAGTACCAGGAGATGAAGTTATTTCAGCAACAGGTGTTTGCACGGTTGGGGATCTTGATGTTCCTGCTCCGCTTCTGTCCACGTTAGGATATTTAAACCAGATCATTCCATGGTAATATTCTCCAGATATTGGATTACCAATCCGATACTTTGTACGAAATTTATAATCTTTGTTTGCTTCACAGTTAGTTAGTTCTAGAATACGATTTTCTTTTGGTCCAATTGTAATCTCTCTTGTGAAGTTCGGCACGCACTCTCCGCTTTTATGATTTTTCGTTATATTATGAACCTCAGTAATATGTATATTAGAATTGCTAACATGGCTTCGCAGTGTTAATTCAACAATACTATTATTACCACTATGAGAAACACCTCTAATACCCGAAATATTAAATGCATTGACTTGGCCAGCGCCTATAGCACTTCTGTAATTTTTATTTTTCACAAAATAGCTAAAGAGAAGATCATCATAGTCATCAGGTAGCTTTGGTAGGTCTTTTGTATCTAACCATGAGGCCTTAAAAAAAATGTTAGTCGCAGGTGTATCTTGTGCAGACGTTGATATAGTATTCTGATAAAATCTTCCATCAGGCCATGTCTTCCGAAACCACTCAGGCACATCAAAATTATTGATACTTAACTTTCTAACTATGGTGGTGCAAAATTTTTCAAATGAAAATTTCCAAAAATCTTTTAATTTTTCTAATAATTTTTCTAATAATTTTTCTGATGCGCTAATCACATCAGAGCGGCGCACAGTTGTAAATCCTTTATTAAGTCCATAGTTTTCTGGTGAGATTTGCATAATATAGGCGTTCATATCTTGAGTAGGGCTCATTCTGTAATATAGGCGACTTTGGATCACATTTATTTGCAAAAGACGGTTTTTATCACAAATTACACTTGATGAGCCGTCGCCGTTTAATTGGGATGTACAATAGGAGGCCTCATCATTCGCTATTTGGCAGTTATCCTCTTGTGCTAGCGCTTCTGCACCAAGATTTCTTTTTGAGTTTCTACACTGTGCGACTAATATAGCTCCGATCGGTGCTGCAGCTGCTGCGATTATCTCAGTAGGCCGGTATTCAGCAGGTACGTATTCAGTGGGAAGATTTTTAATAATTTTTTCTAAGATCATTCCCCCTAAGCTGCAAAAATCACCCATTTCAAGTGTCATATTTTCAAAATAACCGATTAATATATCTATAGCGGTCTTCACAGGAAAGCCTGCTGAGTTTTTGTCAAAGATAGAAGTTATCTTATTTTTTACCATATCTTCCCCTGCTATCTTAGCAAGGCAATATTTATAAAATATTTCTTTATCAGTAAACATTGCTAAAGCTGTGGCTTTACCAATGGTTGCGGCGATAAATGGGCAAGAATTTTTTGATTTAATAGGAAGTTTATAATTAAAACCTATTAATAATGGTGTTAATGATTTGCCATAAAAGGAGGCATAAGGGTTGTCGCTACCTGAATTCTTAATAACAGATTCTAGAAGTTTGCTAAACCATCCTATCAAAAAATTTCGGACAATACTTTCGTCAGGCAAATTACTAATAGCTTTTATTATAGTATTACTCAGTTGTATAAGCGTGTCGGCTTCTATTTTATCTTTAGCATTAAACTGAATGGTAATGTCTTTAAATTTGTTTTGTAATTTGTTAAAAAGAGCTATTTTGTCTGTTCTAATCTCGTCTAATAGTAACTTAATTGTCTTAACTAATTCTTCAGATGCTTTTTCTGCTTGTTCATCTTTTGCGGTTCCCGGTGGCGTTATCGTTTTGATCGCATTTTCAATATTTAAAGAAGCAAAAATATCTTGGTGGTCTTCTAAAACTCCAATTAATTTAATCACAATCTCAAAGATTTTCTTGTTCTCCTGTAGCATTTTTACAACAGATTCCGGTTCTTTTAAGTATTGACTAACATTCAGGTTGGTATGTAAATTTTTTTCTTCTTGCTGTAATATGTTGGTGAGGGCCGTTTTAAGTTGGACAAATTTCGTATTATCAATATTTTTTTTTAACAATTCGTTATAAGTCTCTTTAAGTTTTTCTATATTATTGGTTAATCGTTCTGTAACTGCCTGAAATTCTGGATCTTTTTCAAGCTCAACAAGATTGTTAATTATTCCTTCGGCTTTATTGATGGCAGATGAGTTTGCTATTGCCGGAGCTGACGATAAATACGAGCAACCAAATAACATAAGTATGATAAGAAAATATCGCCAATCCCAAGAGTTACCTTTGGAATTGATATTTTGTATGGTTCGTAAAAAACTATGCTTAGTGGTCAACATATATATGATTATACGGCTAAATTCTTAAGGTTTTCTTAAGTAGATTTTGCAGGCGCAAAGGGTGCATGAAATACAGAGGTTATGGGTGCTCTTGGCCGTGAACATGGGAATATAGGAAGTTAGTCTTGCTATCTTATGCGTTTTTAGGATAATCTTGACAAGTAGAGCGAGCATATACTCACATCGCGCACGTTGTAATGCTTATTATAAAGACAATATAAGTGGCGTTTTTTAGTAAGCAAATAAATTTTAGACTAATTTTAAAATGTGCCAGATTAATCATTAAGAATCTGTATAATGACAATATGTCTTTTTCTATTATTGCAGCAGTTGCTAAAAATGGTGTTATTAGTAAGGATAATAAATTACCTTGGAATATTCCTGAGGATCGGGACTATTTTTATAAAATAATTTACGGCAAGCCAGTTGTGATGGGGCGTAACACCTATGAGGCACTTGGTAGACCGATAAAAGGCTCAGAAAATGTAGTACTTTCTCACAATAAAGAACTACGGTTGCCTGGCTGTGTAGTTGTTCATTCTTTTGCCGATGTTTGGCGGCGATATCAAAATGTAGCAATAGAGGTCATGATTATTGGTGGCGCGGCAATTTATAAAGATTTTTTACCGCTAGCTAACAAAATGTATTTAACGCTTATTGATAACGTAATTGTTGGCGATGTTTATTTTCCCAAATGGCACGAAGAGGAGTGGCGTATTATTGACAGGCGAAGCTCTAGGTTCGGTGAATATTCTTATAGTTTTCTAGTTTTGCAAAGAAGATAATGATGTGACTATATGCATAGTAACTAGTTGTTTGGGTGGGGCCTTAACTTTACTTTAAGTGTTGTATATACTAACATGCAGTTATGAGGAGAGGTATGGTGAACACCACTATTGCTGAGAAACAAACCCAAAAACTATCCGATGCTTATCTTGACCTGATTACTACTATTGGCGAAGATCCTGAGCGTGAAGGATTACGCCGAACGCCCTATCGGGCTGCTAAGTCTCTACAATTTTTAACGCAGGGGTATGCTATTGATCCCCATGACGTAGTTAAAAATGCCATGTTTACTAGTGATAATAGTGAAATGGTGGTGTTAAAAGATATTGAGCTTTTTTCTCTCTGTGAACATCATCTGTTACCAATTATTGGTAAATGTCATGTTGGTTATTTACCTCGTGGTAAAATCATTGGCTTGTCAAAAATCCCACGCATTGTTGATCTTTTTGCTAGACGTTTGCAGGTACAAGAAAATCTAACAATACAAATTGCCGAGTGTGTTTTAGAGGTAACTGGTGCTTATGGGGTTGGGGTGGTGGTTGAGGCAGAGCACTTATGTATGATTGCGCGTGGTGTCGAAAAGAAAAATGTTACGGTAAAAACTTCATCCATGCTCGGGTCATTCCGTGATTCAGCCAAAACTCGCCATGAATTTTTAAGTCTTTTAAAGTGATCCTATGCATAGTAATCACAAGTATACTCACCGCTTAATTTTTAATGATTTTAAGCTGCCGGTGTATTTGGGGGTTACCGCGAAGGAACGTGCCAGAAAGCAAAACGTGTTAATCACGGTAAAGATTAGCTTTATGCGGCCACCGCGTGCTTGTGAAACTGGCAATATTAACGATACTATTTGTTACGATGCCCTGATACAAAAAATCAAGCAGTTTTGTCATAACCAAAAATTTACGTTGCTTGAGCTTTTAGGGGAGCAATTATTTATTTTAATTAAAAATTCTATCTTTAAAGAGAGCAAGTTGTATTTGCATCTTGCAAAGTTACGTCCATTGAAAGATTTGGCACAAAGTGCCTTTGAGATTGCTGAATGATAAATATGTGGGCATTCTTATCGTCATCGTAAGCTGAGTGTTTTTTATTTGGTAGGATGTTCAAAGTGGCAATCTAAGGAGTGTGGCAAGAGCTATACTATATTGAGGTTTGGTTATGGTTATTTTAGGATTAGGTTGTAATATTGGTGATCGTCTAGCCAACTTACGGGTGGCTTTTTCATATCTTAATTCAATTGCAGAAATTAAAATAGAACAAGTTTCCCCTGTATATGAATCAGATGCTCTGTTACTTGATGATGCTCCAGCAATATGGAATCAGCCATTTCTAAATTTGGCTCTTAGGATCACTACCAGCTTCAGACCAGAGCAGTTACTTGATCAAGTAAAATCTATTGAAATCCAAATGGGTAGAGTAAAGAGTGCTACATGGTCACCACGCATAATTGATATTGATATTCTCGCTTGGGACGAAGAATTTTGTAAGACCGACCGTCTAAGGATCCCTCATCAGGGGCTGCTTGAAAGGCCATTTGCTTTATGGCCCTTAGCAGATGTTGCTCCAGAGTGGAAGTATTGCGAGCCAAGTCACCCTCTTGCGGGGAAAAGGGCAGCAGAATTAGTTAAAAAATTCGGCTCCCGCTTTGATGGCAATGCGCTCCTGCATACTAAACAAATTTCTCATCGAGTAGATGCCCCTTTAATGATGGGGATTTTAAACCTGACTCCCGATTCGTTTTCTGATGGTGGAAAATTTAATGATTTGGAATTGGCCATCACTCATGCTAAAAACTTGTTTAATGATGGTGCTGATATTATTGATGTCGGTGCTGAATCTACGCGACCTGGAAGTAGCTTAATATCTCCAGCAGAAGAATGGCAAAGATTAAAGCCTTTTTTAGATGCTTGGTCGTTGTGCTGGGATAGGCAAAATTTTAAACCCAAATTAAGTATTGATACGCGGCAACCAGCGGTTGCTGAAAAATTACTCGCATATGACATAGACTTCTTTAATGATGTTGGTGGCTTGACTGATCCCAAAATGCAAGGGGTGGCTAAAGCAAGTAAAGCCAAGCTTATTTTTATGCATAATTTAGGGATACCCGCTGATCCTAAGGTGGTATTGCCAGATGACACTGATGTGGTGTCATGTGTTTATCAGTGGGGCGAACGGCAGATTGAGAATCTACTTGGCTTAGGTATCAATAAAAATCGGTTGATTTTTGATGTAGGGATTGGTTTTGGTAAAGATGCTGAGCAGTCATTTGCTCTTATTAAAAACATTAAAAAGTTGCAGGGGCTTGGTATAGAGATTTTAGTAGGACATTCACGCAAATCTTTTTTAAGCAAATTTACAGCAAAATCTTTTGCTGAACGTGATCTTGAAACCGCGGTGTTTTCTGGGTTTTTAGCTTCCCAAAAAGTAAACTATTTAAGGGTCCATAATGTTGACTATACTATGCGCTTACTAAAGATTAACGCACAATCCAGTATAGTGAATTAAGTGATAAGTCTATTTACCGAATTATTGTAGCAGCTAAAAATAAACTTCATATAGTTACTTCATATGTGTTTTATTTTATGACAAAATGTTCATTAAAATTTTTGAAAGTTAAATATGCTACTTGTATATGAAATTTGAGCTGATTACAAAAGACTGTTTTGCTCGTCGTGGACGAATAACATTTCCTTCGGGCTATGTGGTAAATACGCCAGCATTCATGCCTGTCGGGACTTGCGGTACGGTTAAAGCTATGACTCCGGAAGAGGTTAGAGCAACTGGTGCCGAAATTATTTTAGGAAATACTTTTCATCTCATGTTGCGTCCGGGTATGGAAATTATCAAAGCGCATGGTGGATTACATCAGTTTATGAACTGGCCAGGTCCCATTTTAACTGATTCCGGCGGGTTTCAAGTATTTAGTTTAAGTAGTTTACGAAATATTAGTAAAGAGGGGGTTAGGTTTAAGTCTCCTATCGATGGCGCTGAGGTTTTTTTAAGTCCCGAAGTATCAATGCAGGTCCAACGCGACCTCAACTCTAGCATCGTAATGATCTTCGATGAATGTATGCCATACCCTATTACTTATGATAAGGCGCGAGAATCGGTGGAGCTTTCTATTGGTTGGGCCAAAAGAAGCAAAGCGGCACATGCGGGTAACAAAAACGCTCTTTTTGGTATTATTCAAGGCAGCACTTTTCCAGATTTACGCGATCACTCTTTAGATGCATTACTCGAGATTGGTTTTGATGGCTATGCTATTGGTGGTTTAGCAGTTGGAGAGCCCAAGGAAGAAATGTTTAAGATTTTGAACCACTTAGCCCCAAAAATTCCCGAGAATAAACCTAGATATCTAATGGGGGTTGGTACTCCGGAGGATTTGATTAATAGTGTTATGTGTGGGGTAGATATGTTTGATTGTGTAATGCCGACGCGTAATGCTAGAAATGGTTGTTTGTTTACCTCCGAAGGGATTGTTCGTCTTCGTAATAGCGTTTATAAATACGATTTATCGCCATTAGATCGAAATTGTGCCTGTTATACTTGTAAAAACTATACTCGGGCTTATTTGCACCATTTAGATAAAAAGCGAGAGATCTTAGGGGCGCGGTTAAACACCATCCATAATCTTTATTTTTATCAACAAGTAATGGCAAATTTGCGTGAAGCCTTGGAACAAGGTAAATTAACATCATTTGTTACAGAATTTTATCGATCATATAAGAAAGAGGAGTAATTATGAATTTTTTAAGACGTTTAATAATGGTGGG
>CAZHSI010000027.1:0-9811 GCA_964535195.1 uncultured Coxiellaceae bacterium
CTATAAACGGATTAGGTATGAATTTCTCTGCGGTTAAACTCGGTCGATTTAAATAACCTCGCGCTAATCCAATTCCACATACATACAGTTCTCCTGTTGACCCTACCGGAACTAATGCAAGGTAATTATCTAATAAATAAACCTTAGTATTGGCCGTCATTTTGGTATTACTATAGACTTCTGATTTTGGAAAATATTCTTTATATATTGAAGTAGGTGCCTCTGTAGCGCCATAGCTTTCCGTAAGCAAAGCTTTTTCCTTTGTGATCAAAAATAAAGTATGAAGCTCCTTCTTACCCAATAGCTCTCCTGTAATTTGCCAATAATTGATTTTGCTATGCTTTAATACAGATTTATCAATCTTTACCATATCTTGTAATGCTTGAACCATAGAAGGAACTAAGGTTATTCTTGTAACCATCTGTTCATTTAATACCTTAAATAACAGAGAAATATTTTTACGTACAATATCATCATATACAACAAGTTTTGCACCCAATATTAACGCACCAAAAATCTCCCATCCCGCATCTACAAAACTCAAATTAGCCTGTAAACAACAGGTGTCATCTTTCCGTAAACCACACTCATCTTTCATCCAAAATATCCTATTTAAAAGAGCAAGATGTTCTCTTATAACTCCTTTAGGCACTCCAGTGGAACCAGAAGTATAAATTACATTTAATTGATTATGAGGCATCACTTTAGTAACAACATTGTATTTAGATTCTTGCAAATATTCGTTTTGATTAATGTAGACTATATCCCCATCAAATCTTTTAAAACATTCTTTTAAATCAGTTGAAGTTAATAATAATTTTATACTTGCGTCTTTTAATATATACTCCAGGCGATCTTTGGGATACTCTGGATCAAGAAGTAGATATGAACCTCCGCTCTTCAATATTCCTAGTATTCCTATTATTAAATCAAATCCTCTAGATATGCTTATGCCTACTAACTTTTCGGGACTTATGTGTTGCTTTTTAAGATAGTGGGCTAGTTGAGTAGCTCGTTCATTAAGAACCTCATAAGTTAAATGTCGCTCGTTATAGACAATTGCAACTCTATCCATATCTTTAGCTGCCATTTCTTCAAACAGCGTATGTACACATTTATTCTGCGGAAATTTACGTTTAGTATCATTCCACACATTGAACCGCGATAACTCCTGTAAATCTAACATTGGTATTTCTGACAAACGTGACTTAGGATTATTTAAAATATGCCTTATGAAGTTTAAATAACAATTGTTCAGTTTTTCTATATATTTTGCATCAAACAGATCTGCTGCATACTCATATCCTAAATATAATCCCTTTTCAGTTTCAATAACATTCAAGGTTATATCAAATTTTGATAATGCTTCCGCTCTACCTATATGAGTTAATCTTAAGTCAGTTAAATTACTAACCTGTAAATTATCTAATTTTATAGATTCTCTATCTGTATTCTGCAATACAAACATTACTTGAAACAATGGATGTCTACTTAAATCTCTGGATATATTTAATTGCTCTACTAATAGCTCAAAAGGAACATCTTGGTTTTCATAAGCTTCTAGCGAAGTTTGCTCTACTCTTTCAAGTAATTCTTCAAATTTGGGATTGTCACTACAGTCGGTACGAAGCACTAAAGTGTTTACAAAAAAACCTATTAAATATTCTAACTCTGATACGCGTCGGTTAGCTATAGGTGTTCCTACCGCTATATCGCTTTGACTACAAATTCTACTTAACACTCCTTTAAATGATGCTAATAACACCATAAATAAAGTTACGTTATATCCTTTAGCTAAATCTTGTAATTCATTAAGCAATTCTTTCGATAAATACTGTTCATGATACCCCCCTCTATAACTTTGTTCTTTTGGCCTAGGTTTATTGGGAAGATTTAATGTAGAAACTTCAAATAATCGCTCTTTCCAATAAGCCAACTGCTCAGCTAATACCTTTCCTTTTAACCAATCTCTCTGCCACACACTATAATCTTTATACTGTATTGGAAGCACATTAAGTTTTGGTGTTTGATTACGTAGATACCTGTTGTAACACTCATTTAGCTCTTTATTAAATAATCCATTAGACCAACCATCAGCAATAATATGGTGAAATAACAATATTAAAATATGCTCTTTTTGATTTATCTCTAACAATATTCCCCTAAATAATACTTCAATATCAAACTCAAATGGCTTGGTTATTTCTTCTTGAATCCTTTTTGAGAAATCTCCTGTCAATCTCTCAAATTTTAGCTTGAATCCTGTATTTAATATTTCTTGATGAGCAATTCCATCTATAGTTACTATCTTTGTTCTTAAAATTTCGTGTCTATTAACAATCGTATTAAGTGAGTTAATCAGCGCTTGTATATTTAAATTTCCGACTAATCTTAAGACTTTTGGGATATTATATAATCCTAAATCCGGCAAAAGTTGCTTAATAAACCAAAGCCTTTGCTGCGCAAAAGACAAAGGAATTGTTACTTGTTTAGTCGGCTGTATTGACGGTAGCATCTCGCGAACAAAATATCTTCGTTCTATAACCTCAGCTAAATTCTTTAATACTGGATATTCAAAAACTAGTTTTAATGGAACTTCTAGATGCTGATCAGATCTAATTCTAGATATTAATCTCGTAGCAAGTAAAGAATGTCCTCCCAGGTTAAAAAAGTTATCACTTCTTCCAACCTTATCTATTTTTAGTAACTCTTGCCAAATATTGGCCAATTGTTTTTCTAAATATCCTATAGGAACTTCGTATTCTTCCAATCCTTCTCGTCCCTCGGGTTTTGGTAGGGCATTTCTATCTATTTTCCCAGCAGGGGTTAATGGTAGCTTTTTCAGCACCATTATTTGTGCAAGTTGCATATAATCAGGTAAACAAGACCTACATTTATCCCTACACTGGATGATTATCTTGCTCGCCTTGATATTATCTTTTAAAACAAGATACCCAACCAGCCTCTTTTGCCCTTTTATATCTTCTCTTGCTACTACCACACATCTCTTAACTCCATTAATACTCTGTATGGTAGATATTATTTCTCCTAATTCTACCCTAAATCCTCTTATTTTTATTTGATGGTCTATACGCCCCAATATCTCTATACTGCCATTTTCCAAATATCTTGCTAGATCTCCTGTCTTATATAATCTCCCCCCTCCCTTATCTTTATTATCAACGAATGGGCTAGGCATAAATTTTTTGGCAGTAAGACTGGCGTTATTTAAATAACCTCTAGCAACTCCTTCGCCTTCTATACATAATTCTCCAATACAACCTATAGGCACTAGGTTTAAATACCTATCTACAATATGAATCCGCATATTTCCAAATAAATGGGTGGTTTTTTTATTTTTTCCACGTAAAGTTAAATCTCGATATAAAATTGTTGTTGTTTCAGACGAGCCATAACTCTCAATAAAACTCACGGGCTTATTTATTAGACTTAGAAATTTATTAGATAGCTCAAGGTCACTTGCTTCACCAGTTATGTCTATATAAGACAGTTGATAATTCTTCTGTATTAAATTTTTCCCAAATACACCCGACTGTAATAACTCATTCAATAAAGCCGGCAATAATGTAATTCTATTTATTTTATAGAAATAACAATGTAACAATATCTTTTTTATATCTTTGCTATCATATTCGTCATATAGCACTAACTCCATACCCGACAATAAAGCACAAAAAATATCCCATAAAGATACAGCAAAAGCAATGCTCGCCTGTAAACAACCAACTTCATTCTTTTTAAATCTATATTTCTTACTAGCCCAAGCTATCCTGTTGACTACACCTTTATGGTCACAACATACCCCTTTGGGCTTACCGGTAGAACCAGAGGTATAAATAATATAGGCTAAATTATTTGGTAATATTTTGAGATTTAAATTACCTGTTGATTCTGCAAAATAATCCTGCTTATCCAAATATATTATCTTTCCTTTATAATTTTTAAACTTTTTTGCAAGATTAGAGATAGTTAATAATATTTTTACTCCAGCTTCTTCCAACATATAGTTAAGTCGATCGTTAGGATATTCAGGGTCTAATGGCACATAAGCACCACCACCCTTTATAATTCCCAACAATCCAAATACAAGCTCCAATCCCCTGGGAACGCTTATACCTACCAATGTTTCTGGTATTAATTTATTTTTAACAAGATAACAACCCAGTTGATTCGCTCTATTATTCAATCCCTCGTAGGTTAATTGCTTATTTCCATATACCAATGCTACCTTATCTTTATTCTGTTTTACTGACTTTTCAAATAATTCATGGATACATTGATCCTTTGGATATTTACTATTAGTAGTATTCCATTGCTTAAACAAAGCTAGTTCGTTTGGCAAAACTAAGGATATTTTATTGACAGATTCTGAACTATTTTTTGCTAATTTTTCCATCAATAAACATAAATGTGCATCAATTTTTTCATTAATCCAGGTCTTCCTACCATTCACCCTTATTTCTATAACAATATCTCCTCTATTTTCAATTATAATTAAACCAAGTAAAACATGAGGTGGAAGCTTCATTTTGTTAGAATTAGCACATATCAAAGCAATTGGTAGCTGCGATATAGAAGAAGTTAATTTATGATTATGATAAATAAAATCAGGGATAGATTGTTCGTTAACTTGTAGTTCTGCTAACTTATTTTTTACTTGTTGATAGATATCATTAAAGTTTTTACAATAATCTATTTTTATATTTAATGGGACAAAAGAATTCTTTGAAGCTGAACATACTCTTTTAATCCATTGACTTTGATAGTTGACACTAATACTAGACTGGTCTAATAAGCGAGATATATAAATCAATACAATTGTTGTAATAGCACTTACAATATCATACTGTGCTATCTTACTTTTTATCTCTTGTTTTATTCTAAGGATCTTTCTATTTTCATTTTTGACTTGAGTCGTTTTATCTACATCCCAAGGAACTTGAGTAGATTCAATTTGTTGATACTCCTTATACCAAAACGATTCTAACAAATAATCCTCTTCTTTTTGTTTAATAGAGCATGTTTTATCTTGTAGTAGTTTTGGTACATATTTATTTATATTTAATTGCTTTGTAAACTTGGCCATGGAGCCTACTCAATAACCCAGCACAAATCATAAAGACCTATAACCAAGTTGATAATATATTAAATATTTCCTATGTCTTTTACTTTTGCCACATTTTTTTATATCCTTCATCTTTTGCTAACAACTCATGATGACTACCACATGCACGTACAAATCCATTCTCTAAATAAATAACCATTTCAACGTCAGGAAGATGCTTTGCGTTATGTGTGATTATTATTTGGGTCAATTCTTTATAATTATCGCGTATATGGTTGAGTACTTGATATTCAGTATCAGCATCCAAAGAAACCATAGCTTCATCTAACACAAGAATTTTAGGGTTTCTAAGTAACGCTCTGGCTATTCCTATCCTCTTTTGTTCCCCCCCAGAAATCTTAATACCTTGCTCTCCTACAATAGTCATATATTTATCAGGCAAAGCATTTACCCACTCTTCAATATTAGTTATCTGAATAATTTTTTTAAAAGTATCGGCATCAACATTATTTAATCCAAATAATATATTTGCATAGACAGTATCATTTAATAAAAAGATCTCTTGCGGAACTATTCCTATAAAACGCCTTAAATCAGATAATGCAATATTTTTTATATCTTCTTTTTGTAATGTAATTTGACCGCCTGATACATCGAAAAAACGATATAACAATCTAGCTACAGTAGTTTTCCCAACACCATTAGCACCCACAATAGCTACCGATTTTCCCTGGGGTATATGAAAAGTAACATTTTTTAAGGTACTCTCTTCCTTACCTGGATAAATGAAAGAAACATTATTAAAAAATATGTCAAGTGGCTGTCGTTTGATATTTTTAGCTGATGGGTTATCAATGATATCCTCTTTTTGATTAAGCAATCTTATAGCATCCTCCATCTGTGTAAATCCTTCCTTCATGTGACGCAAAAATGAAACGGCTATAATACTCAATGGAACTAAAAACTGTATTAAATAACCATTAATTAATATAAAATCACTAACTCTCAGTCGATTATTCATCACTTCAAAACCAACCACTAAAGTCATGCAGGTAAAACCTAACCCAGCAATTATAGTTTGTCCCATGGATACTATTTCAGATCGCACTAATCTTTTAGTAACAGTAATTTCTCTACTCATCATTCTCTGCTCACATTCTTCCAACACCAAAGGCTGAGCTGAGTAATAATGAATTCCTTCAATATTCATCAATACATCAGTTATGTATTCGCTTACCTTCTTATGACATTTATTACCAGCTCGCTGAGCTTCAACTACCCATGGGACAAAATACCAAGTGAACACTACATAAGTTAAAAATATTACTAAAAGTAGTAGGGCTATTTTTATGTTATAGTAAAACCATAAAATACCAGCGGCTATTACAACCTCTATGAGCATAGGGAATATAATAAACATTAATCCAATCAATATGATGGGAATAGATACTTGAGCTCGCTCAATACTATTCATAATACTTCCAGTAGAGCTCGATGTATGATATTTAAAAGATAGATTTAATATTTTTTGAAATATTTCGGCAGTAAATTTATGTATCCCTTTCTCAAAGACCGGACAAACAATAGCTTGACGTACATTCACCATTAAATGAGACACCAACCACAACAATCCATATGACATTAGCAAAAACACTGCCGAGTGAAAACCTGTCTCTCTTTTACTAAAACACTCAACTATAAGTTTCAAACACCACGGCAAAGTTAAACTTAACAAAGAACCTAAGATAATTAATACAATACCAATTACTATTTTAATTTGCGATGTCCCATCATCTTTCCAAATGATATTAAATAACTTAACAAGTACACTATACCTCTTAAATCTTTGCCCACTGACGTTATCTGACATCATAGCTCACATTCATTCTTTAATTTTTTACCTTTTGTCTATTCGCCCCTTTCTTTTGGCCTGCTATTTGAGAGGTCTTTTTAACACAAATACCATCATCTTCTTTAGCTTTGGAATTTTCTTCTAATTCCGCCATTTTTTTCCTTAAACTCAGTGGTCTCATGTCCGTCCAAACCTTATCTATATAACTTAAACACTCATTTTTAATTCTTGGGTCTCCAACAGTCTCCCATCCCTTTGGTATTGGTTTATAACTGGGCCATATAGAGTATTGTTCTTCATGGTTCTTAACTACATAATATTGCGGTTCGTATTCTTTTTCTTCTTGTTCGATCAAGTTGTTCATTAAGATATCTCCCAAAAAAATTTAAACTAACTGACACTACTTACTCTGTTTTAACTTTCATCTAAAACTTCTAAGTGAGCCGTTCCCATTTTCGTCTTTAAATCAATTTCAGCTACACATCTAACCTTATGATAATTTAACTCGCAAGTTCCAACAACGTTAATATGACCGCTACCATTCGTAAAATCAGCATCCTTTAATTCTGTCAAATCTCCATCAATATTGATCCCTAATTCAGTTTCACCTATAGTATCCATGAATTTAACAAACACATATTTTATCTCTAGTAATCTTTCTTTGATCTCATCATAACTTTCACTTCTTGGTTCAAATATAACCGGATGACTACCTTGCGAAAGTTGTTTAACCAGCCTATCCATTTTTGTCTCCTCTTTTTTACTAATATATTGTCATTATGTTATAAACTTCTTTATCTTATAGTAGCAGACGTTATTAAACCTTTCAAAGTATCATAGCCTTTTTTAACCACGCACTTAGGATCATAAGTCAAAAATTCTCGATTTAAAATCTCTAGAGAATAAGGACCTAAATAATTTATTTCAACTAACTTTGAAATAAAGTCTGTTAAATTTAACACTCCTTCTCCGGGGAGCATTCTTTGTGTCCTTGTTAACTTTTTCAAGTCATTGCCATACATATATGGAAGATCACTTATATGCACTAAAAATATCTTCTCCGCCGGAATCCTGTCCAATTCTACAATTTTAGAACCGCCTGTAAAAAAATGTACACTATCAATCAAAAGACCACCATTTTTTTTATTAGCCACATAAACTAACTCCCAAGCATCCTTAAGATTATTTATCCTATCCCATCCTAAGAATTCAAAAGCTACAGCCAAGCCATAATCATCTGCAATGTCACATATTTCTTTAAAATTATTTACAGCCATACTGGTGTTTCCTGCATAACTATCTCCTACTATACAAATATACGGTATATGTAGATTCTTAGCGAAGATACACATTTGTTTCATTCTATTAATCGCTTGTTTTTTTTTAACACCAATAGCATACAGCCAGTCTCTTAGCACATGCAATTCTATAATTTCTATTTCGACCGCTTGAGCAGCCTCCAACAATCCTTTAAACGAATCCCCTTGCATTAAATAATCTTCTATTTCCGGCATCCTAAGCCCTACACCAGAAAAACCTACTCCAGCAATCAAGCCTACTTTTTCTACAAAAGATAGGGTCGGATTAATATTAATATTGAAAACCAGCTTGTTACGCATAATAGCATTTAAAAAAACATCATCTTAATAATTCATCTTTTTTAACATTATTATCACTTAATCACCATAAATACTCTGTTTTTTCTGTTTGGTTTTGAGTTTAAGTAACACTTCTCCTGTATTTGGTTTTGTTTTAGTCCAAACAAAAAAGGAAGATGCAAGAGCTTCCACCAACATTCCAGTACCATCAATACAATTAGTAGCTCCCTTGGCCTTAGCCCATTCTAGAAATACTGTTGGTACTTCATCATATACAAGATCATAACACCAACTATCTTTCAATGAGATACACTCTGGAATAGGCGGCAACTTCTTTTGCATGCTTGCACTGGTAGCATTAATAATTAGGTCAAAACCTGTATTTTTTAAACTTGAATAAGTTATAATATTAATATTCTTATAACACTTAAATTTATCGGCAAGCTGTCTAATATTTTCGAGGTTAATATCAACTATTGTTATTTCTTTTGGTTCTTCTAGCAGAAGCTCCGGCATAATTCCTTTAACAGCACCACCTGCCCCTAAAAATAAGACTTTTTTTGCTCTTGGCATGTAATGATTATTTATTTTTAAATCTTTAATAAATCCTATTCCATCAGTATTATCACCGTAGGTAATATTATTAGAAAAACTTATCACATTTATCGCTTCCAAATACTTGGCACGATGACTAAGTACTTGGACAAATTTACTAGCCATTTGCTTAAAGGGAGCGGTAACATTTAATCCTAACCCTCCACTTAGATAGAATTTCTGCAAATCATCCAGAAATTTTTCTTCGGTTGATAAAAATTTGGTATAAGATATTTCTTGCCCAGTTTGCCTTGCAAATTCCGCATAAACATACGGTGCCATACTATGAACAATCGGATTACCAATTACACCATATCTACACATTAATGTAGCTCCTTTATGTTAATACGTATAACATCTGCCTTTAGTTTTTCTTATTTTTATTCATCTCTAAATATCTATCTGCTGCCAGTAAAGCTAAAAAATAACTATCAATCCCAAACCCTGTAATAATACCAACGGCAATATCTGACAAATAGGACTTAGTTCTATAATGCTCTCTAGCATGTATATTCGTTATATGCACTTCTATAAATGGTACAGCAACAGCAAGCAATGAATCTCTAATAGCAAGACTAGTATGCGTATAAGCCGCGGCATTAATAATAATAAGATCTATATGTTCTTTAAGAGATTCATTGCTTGCTGTTGCTGTACCATTTATGATGTTGTGTGCGGCGT
>CAZHSI010000028.1:0-9097 GCA_964535195.1 uncultured Coxiellaceae bacterium
TGATATTACCAATATTATGCTCTCCGTATCTTAATGCTGGAGCGGGAGAATCTGACTAAAAACCAAGCCAGGTATGGTGCGCCCGGAGAGATTCGAACTCCCGACCCCCTAGTTCGTAGCCAGGTACTCTATCCAACTGAGCTACGGGCGCATCTCAAGAATTGTCCCATAAACACTACTAATTATCCAGATATAGTTTCTCTGGATCCCCGCTTTCGCGGGGAGCCGCGCCTTGCAGACTTGGCTACAGACGCAGCTTAAAAACTATTCAGTCAAACCTTTTTACCTGATATCGCCATATCAGACACATATATTATTCTAAAGTTCCATTTTTCTTCAATTGCCAAGCGTAAAAGCAGACTGCAATTAATATCGCCCAAGCAGCAACCATACCAATTAAACTATTTAAAGATATAGACTTAACTACCATTATACCCTTACTAGTAAGTTGCCAAATAAAAGCTGATAGATTAACAACCAAAGAAGTTATAAAACAATATAACGCTTGTTTACGTAAAAAAAACAATAACACGGCCCCAGTTAAGTTTGTTAATCCAACAAATGTCGATAAACCAATATCCACAACAGTTAAACTCTTAAGATTAACACCAGATATTTCAGACAAAGAAACCTTGCCCGTATAAATTAAATAAAAAGAAAACAAGGTGCTAATGACCGTGACTAAAAAGAACATAAAAATAACCCATACTAATATCGGTCGCTTTTTCTCTTTTGTAAGCCCAAATACCATATAGTTTCTCTTTATAACTAAATGTTTCTAAAATGTGGCGGAGAGAGTGGGATTTGAACCCACGATGGGCTTTTGACCCATACTCCCTTAGCAGGGGAGCGCCTTCGGCCACTCGGCCATCTCTCCATTCAACTTCCAATGCAAGATAATACCAGATTTTTTGGTTGCGACTAGATTTTTTTTAATGATACAATCAGTTATAAACTATGATATCCAAAATAGCATTTTATATCCTAAATAATGAAACATCCCTTAAGGGACGTGCCTTATATACCTGTCGCATTGTCGAAAAAGCATATACCAATAACCACAAAATATATATACATACCGCCAATCTCGACGAAACTCAAAACTTCGACACCCAACTTTGGACTTTTAGTGATATTAGTTTTGTGCCGCACGAAATCTACAACCAAGAAACCAAGCAAAATACTCCAATATTAATTGGTCACCAAACCATACCGAATGGTTTTAACGACATATTAGTCAATCTTACTACCGAAATAATTACATCATATCAACAAGTTAACCATCTTATTGAAGTAATACCAAATGATCCAAAACTGAAAGCCCTCGGGCGCAAACGTTTCCAAACTTATCAAAAAAATGGTCACCCTATAGAAGTTTTTAATGTATAAAAGCTCCCGATATGTTCGGCAAATTCTGGGGGGTTGCCAACCATTAATCAAATAACCTTATTAGTGGTACCCCATCGCTGTTTTAAGGGCAGTTTACTTCTTGCCGATATAGTAACAACCTGACCATAATCGCATTTAACCTAAAAAAATAGTTGCCGCTGGATCGCCCACGCTAAGCGCGTAGCGCTTCGCTCGCAATGACATAGACCTATGTTTTAGGGAGCTGCTATAAACCGACACAAAACCACTTGTTTTTATACCCCATAAAATTTTAGTAGAAAAAATTATGCACTTATCTATGATAGCCAAACCACCTAATCTCAGATCTAGTCTTGACAAGCAATATCCAAATAGACAGAATGACGATCTATTGTTTTGCTATGCAGTCCCCGCAGCAGCGAGGCTCCAGACAAAGCTAAAGTGAGAGAATAGGTAGTAAATAGTTGTACAAGTTATAATGGCTATGTAGCTCAGTTGGTTAGAGCGCGGCACTCATAATGCTGAGGTCAGTGGTTCGAACCCACTCATAGCCACCAAAAATCTATTTCTCAGTTAAATGCTGCCCACGATCCCAGTCTGGCGCAGGCGGACAAGCCTTATATTGAGCAACTCTTTTTGCATAAACATCATAGACGCCAACCTGGGGGTATTTCTCAACTAACTTAGTAAAAGACTCTAAGGCTTGACACCAATTATCAGTATTATATAACTCTAAAGCTCTCTCATACTCAGTTAGCTCCTCCTCTACAGTGCTACTTTTTTCGCTTAGTAAACATAAAGGCTCGTAAATTTTAGTTGGTTTTGCCTTACCCTTAACATAAATACAATCAACAAAACGAAACACCACCCCCTGACATAGCTCTTTCGTTGCTTCTGAAACCAGAATACTAGTTCCATACATCTTATTGACCCCTTCTAATCGGGAAGCCAAGTTTACTGAATCACCTAAAACAGTGTAGGCTTTACGATATTCAGAGCCCATATCCCCAACATGCATCATGCCCGTATTGATGCCAATACGAATAGCAACACCATCTAGCTTTTGCTCGGCAAAAATTGGAGCAAGCTCCCGAACCTTTTCCTGCATCTTTAATGCTGCCCTAACACCATGAGCTGCATGTTCTTTATCCTCAACAGGATCATTCCAAAATGCCATGATCATATCACCCACATATTTATCTATGGTTCCTTTATATTCAAAAATGATTGAGGTCATCGGCGTAAATAAAGTATTAAGAAACTTTTTTACTTCTCTTGCATCAAATTTCTCAGAAATAGAAGTAAAACCACGAACATCGGCAAATAAAACGGTCATTAACTTAGTATTACCAGTTAAAGTATGTTTACCATGCGACTCTAACATCCTATCAATATGCGCAGAAGAAACATATTGTCCATAAACATCGTGCAAACGCTGACGCTGTCTTGTTTCAAACAAATAGCCAAACACACTATTAACTAACCCCAAAAACAGCATCTGCATATAAGGAAGCATTAAATGCGGCAAGATTAAACACCACTTAACTAATAATATAGCGTTAAAAGCAAACAATAAAACCATCATTAAAATAGTTAATAAAATCATGGTCAAGGCTGAGAAATATACCGCAAAAAACGTAACGGCAAGTCCTATGACCATAATTAATACTCGCTCCACTCCCACTAACCAAAGTGGCGAAGCAATAACGTCTTTTTCTAAAATAGAGGCGACAATAGTTGCATGTACTTCAGTACCAGGATAACCAACAGCTTGTAATGGCGTAGCATGTAAATCACCAATACCGACTGCCGAAGAACCAATAAACACTATTTTCCCAGCAAAAGTTTGCGGCGGCAGCTTATTATGGATAACATCGGTAGCTGAAACATAAGGAAAAGAAAAAGCTGGTCCCCGGTAGGTAACTAACACATTACCCGCTGCATCGGTTGGAATATAAGTATCGCTCACGGTAACACCTAAAAAGAGCTTGTTACCATTCAGATCATGTAAATCTAAAGAAACTTTATCGGTCAACCAATAGGCTTTAACTGTCTCTAATGCTAAAGATGGATACAATTCCCCATTATATTCAATTAAAAGTGGTGAACGCCTAATTACCCCATCATTATCAGGCGCAGTAGTGGTAAAACCAGAATAACGCACTGCATCAGCCAAAACAGGAATATCTCCAATATATCTATCTTGGCGTGAAATTACCAAACCTTCTGGCTTGGCAATATTGGTCAGGGGCTTCCCAAGTTTTCCGGTAGTATGATAAAGACTCCCATTAAAAAACACCCCCAAAACCACGTCACTTTTTGTTAAAGTATTAGCAAAAATTTTATCGTTATCAAAAAATGGTAATTGCTGTGTTAAGTAACTGACAACCTCATTAGGAGCGTCTTTCTGCTGCTCAATATGACTCAATAAAGTATTAACAATATTAGGCTCTACTTCTGGGAATAAAATATCAAATACTATTACTGCCGCACCACCATTTTGCAAACTCGTAACTAAAGTAGCAAGCTTACTTCTTTGCCATGGCCAACGCCCCTCTGCCTGTAAACTTTTCTCATCAATATCAACTAAGAGAATGTCGGTAGGTTTTCCCTTTTTATGAAAAAGTTTTAAGTTAGTATCGTAAAAAACATAATTAAATTTATTTAAAATCTCAAGTTTCTTGGCAATAACATCCCAGGTAAAAGTTAAAATGAGCAACGTAGCTAATATACCAACAAAAAACACCGTAATTTTTCTGTACATAAAAACTTCCCTAGTCCTTGAGTAATTAGTAGTATTTTATCATATTGCCTTAAGTCAGTTCATATAAATTTTATGCAAACTATAACGCAAGTCTCGGACAAGCATTGTTAAGAAACAATAATATATAATGAACAGATCCTAGCTTGGATTCATAATCATTACCCGGTTTGATCGGGTAATCTGAAAAGATCGCTCGGTTAAACCGGGCGATGACTAGAGCTTATCAAACTCTGTTAGTTTATACGAGTCTAACGTCTATAGGGTATGATTTTGCTTCACCCTATTTTTTCTGATAATCTCTATTTATAAGGAGTAATCATGAAAAATAAAACTTACGAGCCACACATCATTGAAAAGTTCTGGTACCAAAAGTGGGAACAGAACGGTTATTTTACTCCAAGCGGCAATGGCTCTCCCTATTGCATCGTACTTCCTCCGCCCAACGTAACTGGCACTCTGCATATGGGGCATGGTTTTCAGATGAGTATTATGGATACGCTCATCCGTTATAAAAGGATGTGTGGTCATAATACCCTGTGGCAATTAGGCACGGACCATGCAGGCATTGCTACCCAAATGGTAGTAGAAAACATTATCCGCGCCGAGGGAAAAACTCGCCAAGATCTAGGCCGGGAAAGCTTTGTTAAAAAGGTTTGGGAATGGAAACAATACTCGGGGGACACTATTACCGGCCAAGAGCGACGTCTCGGAGTTTCTGGTGATTGGTCGAGGGAAAAATTCACCCTTGATCCAGAACTTGTCAAAATGGTACAACATGTATTCATAAAATTATATGAAGAAGGATTGATCTATAGAGGGAAACGTCTAGTTAATTGGGATCCGACATTGAACACAGCGATCTCTGATCTTGAGGTCATTAACGAAGAAACTGAAGGTTCGTTGTGGTATATTAAATATCCTATTCTTGATAACAATGAAAGTATTATCGTTGCCACCACCCGCCCTGAAACCATGCTGGGTGATACAGCGGTAGCAGTTCACCCAGAAGATCAGCGTTACCAACATTTACTTGGCAAACAAATTAAATTACCACTCACCGATCGCACTATCCCGATTATTGGGGATAAAGAGGTCGACCAAACCTTTGGTAGTGGCTGTGTGAAAATAACCCCTGCACACGACTTTAATGACTACGCCATGGGCGAACGCCATAATTTACCTTTAATTAATATTTTTACACCAAACGCTCATCTCAATGACAATGCTCCAAAAAAATACCAAGGACTAGAGCGGTTCCAAGCAAGAAAACAGATCCTGACCGATTTAGCAGCCGCTGGACTGTTACTTAAAACCGAAAAACATCAGTTAAAAGTCCCGAAAGGAGAACGGAGTGGGGCAATTATTGAGCCTTACTTAACCGATCAATGGTTTATTAAGACCAAACCCTTAGCAAAACCGGCAATCGATGCTGTTTTAGACGGCAGAATTAAATTCATTCCAGACAATTGGAGTAAAATTTATCTGCAATGGTTAGAAAATATTGAAGATTGGTGCATCAGTCGACAATTATGGTGGGGCCATAGGATCCCCGCTTGGTTTGATGAAAAAAATAACATTTATGTGGGCCATAGCGAAGATGAAGTCCGCGCTAAGTTTAATCTAGGAAACTGTTTACTCAGGCAAGATGAAGATGTTTTAGACACATGGTTTTCCGCAGCACTTTGGCCATTTTCAACTTTGGATTGGCCCGAAAGTCAAACATTTAAAACTTTCTACCCTACTTCAGCATTAGTTACTGGTTTTGACATTATCTTTTTCTGGGTAGCAAGAATGGTAATGTTTGGTCTGAAATTTACTGGCAACGTTCCTTTCAAAGATGTCTATATTACCGGGCTAATCCGCGATAGCCATGGACAAAAAATGTCGAAATCTAAGGGTAACATTTTAGACCCGATTGACCTGGTTGACGGTATTACTCTAGAAAAACTTATCGAAAAACGTACCAGTAATCTCATGCAAAAGCATCTTACCGAAAAAATTACCAAAGAAACCCGCCAAGACTTTCCTAAGGGGATAACTGGCTTTGGTGTTGATGCCTTACGTTTCACCTTTTGTTCACTTGCCACCACGAGTCGCGATATAAACTTTGATATAGCACGCCTCGAAGGTTATCGAAATTTTTGTACGAAAATTTGGAACGCTGCTCGCTTTGTGTTAATGCAATTAGAGAACTTCGATTATACTAATAATGAGGTAGCATACAGTTTAGCCGACCGCTGGATTCAAAGTAAGTTGCAAAACACCTTACAAACCATCACGGCAGAGTTCAAAAACTACCGTTTTGATCTAGTTACCCAAGCAATTTTTGAATTTACCTGGCGTGAGTTTTGCGACTGGTATTTAGAGTTAGCCAAACCTATTTTAAACTCTGATCAGTTTAGCCCTGCCTTAAAACAAGGAACCAAAAAAACTCTAATAACAGTTTTAGAAGCCATACTTCGGATAATTCACCCATTTATGCCATTTATTACTGAGGAAATATGGCAAGCAGTAGCAAGCAAAATGCAGATTAAAGCACCAACAATTATGCTACAACCCTACCCAGAATTTGACGCTGCAAAAATGGATACTAGTGCTACCGCCGAAGTTGAGTGGATTAAAAAAATGGTTCTCGCTATCCGTAACATTCGTGGTGAAATGAATATCGCTCCGGGAAAAATGCTACCCTTACTGCTAAGCAAGGGAACAGAGAAAGATCGTATAAACATCGAACAACATAAAAAATACTTAATGACTTTAGCAAAACTCGAATCAATAAATTGGCTCGATAAAGAAACAATTCCACCAGCCGCATCTACCCTCGTGGATACTTTAGAGTTGAATATAGTTATTGGTGATCTTTTTGATGTGAAAGCCGAGAGCGCGCGCATTAATAAAGAAATTAATAAAATAAACGAAGAAACCGCTCGCATTGAGGTTAAGTTAAACAACCCCAACTACACCCAAAAAGCCCCACCAAATGTGGTAGAAAAAGATCGCTTAAAATTTGAAGAAAATAAAAATTTACTAAATAAATTACACGCTGAACTTAAAAAGTTATCACAGTGGGTATAAAACTTATGGCTATCTACCTATAATAAACTCTATCCTATTAATATTTTCTTAATAATCAAGCTGTATAATTCAACCATAGCCTGACCCTAACATTAACTCATAAAAACGGTTAAAACCTATTCAGGCTAAGGTACTTGTGAAGCTATGCCAGATATTCCAGACACTACTAGTTACCATGAAAAGGTAAACTGATGACAAAAATCAAAACAATAATAATCATTCTACTAATATCATCGATAGGCATGATTTCCAATATATTTGCTAGTATCTCAGCGCAATTATTTGTCACAAATGAGCTGACGCCAGCCATAGTTTCCCTAATAGATGAAGTTTCAGTTAGAATGTCTAATGCTCTATTAACTAGTGATTTACATACTTTTCACGGGATCATAACTACAGTCTTAGTCCGTTTAGATAAAGAAATAACAAACTTACCCATAGAAGAACAAGCTGCCATAATGGCAAACGTACCATTAACACCAAACATATTTGATGACTTCTTTGTTAACCCCAACACTACTGGCAGAGCACATTACTTATGTTGGCTCGAAAGATGTTTAGTTCAGCTACAACAATATAATGCCACTAACCAGGTAATTATTCCTTTTGATGATATAGATACTCAAGGAGCGTTAGAAACAAAAGATGGCCAGGGGATAACAACCACCGTAAATATACAAGACCCTACTCCATTAATTAGAACTATAAGACAAACATTTCTTGCGGCATTACAACTAACAGAACGGGCAATTGAACTACAAAATATTCATACAGGAGCTAACCAAGATCTTGCTATAGATATCGCCATTGATGAAGCTACGGGAAATAGGTGTGTAATAACTCATGCAGCCAGGAGACTGATTACAGTAATACATAATGTTGTCGATGGCGTAAACGGCGAACATATACCTGAGATTGCTGACCGGCAAGACCATACTGCAGTCAATCCAGCGCCATTAATTCCTAACATAACCCAACAAGAAGCACCAGCTGTCCAACCACAGCCACATGGTGGTAAGTTATATTCATATATGGGGCTTGTAGGCCAATCTGCACGCGCAATGATATATACTTATTTTGCTAAATAGAAATCTATCCTCTGGTTTTGTAAGAGTGTTCATCTAACCATACGCGTCAAGTTAAGCAATGTTTGTTAGTCGCCTAAGTTTCACTAAGGTAGATAGCCTCTTTTATCTGTACCTATCTTTCAGAGAAAAATTTGCCCAAGCAGTATATTATCTGGTTTCTAATTTGGTGAATAATGCAAGGTTATACTTCGATTTTAGGAAAAGAAGCTGCTATAGCCTCGGGAAAGCCGGTAAGGGTCTACACAGGCAAGAAGAATATCTTTGACGCCTCTTACTTTTAGATCATTAACCTCCAGCCAAAAATTGGAACCTTCGCTATCAGCTATATAAAAGCCTAAAATATCTTTGTGTACTGATTGATTTATTATATATAGAGCTTTATTAACAACTTTACCTTCCTCGCTCATTTAAAAAAAATAGCATCCAGAAAAACTATAGGGCAAACCTCATACAATGGCCGATTCCATCATTCAGAAACCAATGATAGTAGTTTGTTTGTGATAGAGCTTATAGTGGCTTCTGAAACTTCTTACCCCATAAATGAATACTTCAGTTAACACTCCATATAAAAACTACTACCAACACAAATTAAAAATACATCGTGTTTTGGCTTCTGTATCCTTAGGCATTAACCGAGTAGTTTTTATTACTTTCATTTCGGATGATAGGTACGGAGAAAACTCTCTTACCTTCATTTCGGTTGGCATATGCGGCGTGAACTCTCTTACTTTCATCTCCGTTGGTAAATGCGGAGTAAATTCTCTTACTTTCATTTCAGTCGGCACATGTGGGGTAAACTCCC
>CAZHSI010000029.1:0-9038 GCA_964535195.1 uncultured Coxiellaceae bacterium
GGGAATCGAACCCACGCTATCAGCTTGGAAGGCTGAAGTTCTACCATTGAACTACGCCCGCAAAAGCATATCTTTGGAGGGGGTAGGATTTGAACCTACGAAGGCGTAAGCCGGCAGATTTACAGTCTGCTCCCTTTGGCCGCTCGGGAACCCCTCCCCGTTTATAAAACTTGAATTTTGCATTCTCCCCAATTGACGTAGCATTGTCAACAAAAAGGATACACAAAAATACCCCTGCAAGGCTGCTAGATTTGATAAAAATCAACACAGTAATCAAAAAAATTAGTAGCGAAAGCTCCAGAATACGACACACCAGGATCCACCAACTCTAATGCCCACCCATTAGATTCTAGCTTGTCATTAAAATTCTCGAGCCTTATTTTTCCACCTTTATTACTCGAAATTTCCACAGCAAAATCGTTTAGCGCGCGAAACATACCAACCCCGTTAGCTTTAATAAAAGCTTCTTTACAAGTCCAACAATTAAAAAAAGCCTGAACTTGTTCGCTTTTAGGTAGAGAAAATAACGCCCGACACTCTGTTGGTGAAAAAAACTTTGCCACAATATCAGCAAACTCATAGTCCTGACGCATAAATTCTACATCCACCCCCACCGGGTTATCTCTAGCAAAAACAAATAAAGCCAAATCACGCGTGTGTGAAAGATTAAACTGCAATCCTGAAGAACCTAAGTATAATTTGCCGTACTGATTTCGCTCAAACACTAAACTTTGCGGCAATACCTGCAAATAATTAGCCAATAATTGGCGTAAAAGTCCGCGTGCCACGACAAAATTATTCGCCGCATCTTTAACGACAAATTTCGCTGCCCGCTCCCGTTCTGCCTGATTTAGAAAACTTTTTAACAGGGTCAACTCTGGCTCGTCTCGAATAAGGGACGCCCGCCAAAGGTGCAAGTGCTTCTGCCGTAATTCCGGAAAAACTTTAGGTAATTGCCATAACATAAAATAGCACTCACATTAAATAATGCCTGACCCTGCGCGTAAATCGCAGTGCAACACCATGTAAGAACGACACCCCGTAAAAAGGGTTTATTTCAGCACAACATTTATTTTTTGGTCTTGGGCAATAAAAGCCAATACTCACCCTGGCTTTTCATGTTGCCGGCAATAGATGCCGCTCGTCCATCTCCACCCCAATAAACATCACCTCGCACTACACCTTTAATTGCACCACCGGTATCTTGGGCAATAAACAAACGCTGTAAGGGCAAAGGTTCATGAGATTTTTCATCGGGATAAACCGTATCAAGCCAAACCGGCACCCCATAAGGGATATAACGCCGATCAACCGCAAGTGAACGCCCAGAAGTTAAAGGAGTCTGTTCCGCCCCCAATGGGGCATTAGTTGCCAAAACTCGAAAAAAGACATACGAGGCATTTTGATTTAAAAAATCATCCACTTTCTTTGGATGACGCAAACACCAACGCCGAATAGCCTGCATCGAATTATTTTGCGGTGTTAGCTCCCCTCGCTTAATCAAAACCTTCCCCAGTGACGTATAAGAACGGCCATTAGAACCCTCATAACCAATGAGAAATTTTTTCTTATTCGGTAACTTTACTATAGCTGACCCTTGAATCTGGGCAAAGGCAACATCAACCTTATCATCACACCAAACAATTATCTTAGAGTTTTTGGCAATCTTGCCTTTTAATATATTTTTTCTCTCCGGATAACGATAAATTGTTCGATCCTTTACTTGGCCGACAAAAGTGCGGCCCCTTAAACGTTCATCGAACATCCCCAAGTTTATTTTAACCCAATCGGCTGGAATCGCATGGACGGGGACCCGATAATGCCTGCTCTTTTTGTAACGACAATTCAAGGTTGGCAAATAATAGCCGGTAAACAACCCCTTAGGGTTGCCATTATTATAAACATGGTACGGCTCAAACTGAGATTCAAAAAACTCACGCACCCGAGATACATCACTTTTATCTACAGAATCAATGGCTGAACAAACCCCTTGCCAATCAGCGACCGAACCAGCTTGTGAGATTTTTTTATAAAAAGAAGCTTGCGATTTTCTTTTTTTAATGATTACACAAGATTTTTGTAAAGCTCGTAAGGCGTGAATTTGATTATCTCGCTGCCAACCATTTAAATTAGCAAAACTAGTTTTAGCTAACACTAACTGCGATGGTGGCGCAACCTTCTGATGACTACACCCAGAAAGCAATAACCCACTTAAAGCCATGGTAATTAAAATTATTTTTTTCGTCATTTTTATACTCTTATATTTTTCCATGCAAATAGGCGAGGCGCAACTCGGGGGCCAAGCGTTCAATAGCATACCTTAACATAGTACGCGGCATAAGCCGATAATATTTAGCTAAAAAATCTTGTAAGAGATTTAGATCTCGCTTACCAACCTCGCGCAATGCCCAGCCTACAGCCTTATGAATTAAATCTTCCTCATCACACAATAATTTTTTTGTAAGTCGCAGCGTCTCTTGGCAAGAACCATGCCGAATAAAATATAGCGTCGCCACAATTGCAATACGCCGCTGCCATAAATTTTTGGCAGCAGCTAGTTTATGTAAAAATTCTTTCTCTTTATCTAAAAGATAAGCGCCAACAATATAAGGCGCGCTTAAATCAACCAAATCCCAATTATTAATTCCTTTACTATTTGCAAAATAAAAGTCGTAAATTTGCTTTTGCTGTAATAAATCACTTTTATTGTATTGCAAAACCAAAATCAAAAGTGCAAGCAAGCGTTTTTCGTGTAGTTTTGACGCAAGCAAAAAGCCCAACTCATTAAAAGTAACTACTGGGCAATATGCTTTCGCTAAGTTGCGCAAGTTTGGAACGCTAATCCCTAAAAACTTATCGCCATAACCATATTCACCTTTTCTGGTTTTAAAAAACCTTTGTAGATTCTTCGCATTATTTGGATCAACAAGATTAGCTAAATCTCGACAAATCTTTTTTAATAAAGCCATATTAACCTACAAAAATTTTGTTATACTAAAGTCGTATTTTATTATGATTCCCTAAACTACAAAACATAATTATTCAAGGAGAGCGTATGCCAGCAACCAATCCAGACTCAATGGCCCAAAAAGCCTGGGAAGCAATGCAGCATGCTTATGCGCCATATTCTAAATATAAGGTTGGCGCCTGTGTCGAAGCCGAAGACGGCACACTGTTTACTGGCTGTAACGTCGAAAACGCCTCTTATGGTCTTACCTGCTGCGCTGAACGCGCGGCAATTTTTTCTCTGATTGCTGCTGGTAAAAAAACCATTAAGTCTATTGCGATTATCGGCTCAGGCGACGAATTATGTACTCCATGCGGTGCTTGCCGCCAAGTGATTAGAGAATTTGCTACTCCCGAAGCTCCTATATACTTATGCGATCCTAAGACACAAAAAGTTGTCGAAACAACCAACCTTAAAATTTTATTACCAAAATCTTTTGGCCCAGAATTTTTAGGATAAAACATGGGAAATGAAAATTATGCCTGAGGCAAATAGCGGCATCAAAAAGTGTGTGGCCCTTATAAAAAAAACCATGCCCAATTTTCAACCAAAAATTGCTATCATTCTTGGTTCAGGCTTAGGTGCTATCGCTAAACAAATTGAGAACGCAAAACTTATCTCCTATAAAGATCTCCCGGGATTTCATGTAACCGACATTACTGGTCATTCTAAAAAAATGCATTTAGGCACCCTAAAAGGGACCCCCGTAGTTTGCCTTGAAGGCCGCACGCACCTTTACGAAGGAATTACTCAAGGCATCACCTCAATAAAAACCATCATCAGAACGCTAAAAATGCTGGGATGTGAAATCTTGTTAACCACTAATGCTGTTGGTTCACTGTGTATTGAACATGGCCCAGGTAACTTAATGGTCATTGAGGATCACATCAACTTCACCTGCCATAATCCCCTGATGGGCCCAAACGATGATGCATTTGGCGAGCGTTTTACCTCCATGGATAATGCTTACGATAAAGCTCTGCGCCAAAAAATATTAGAGGTTGCGAAAAAATTAAATGTGCCGATAAACTCTGGCATTTATGTCGCCACCTCTGGGCCAACCTTTGAAACCCACGCAGAAATTAGAATGTATAAAATGTTAGGCGGTCATGCGGTTGGAATGTCAACGGTACCAGAAACAATTGTTGCCAGACACTGCGGCTTGAAAGTGGTCTCAGTATGTGCCATCACTAATTTAGGCGCGGGTTTAAGCAGCCAAACCATTACCCATGAGACAACCTTAGATGGTGCTAAAATGGCAACGGCAAACTTGACTAAGCTATTCTTAGCAGCAGTCTCGGAAATTGCAAAATAGGCACCAAAATAAAGCAGCAAATTTATTTTACGAGGAGGATACAGCATGGCTATGCCACAATACGACCAACATCTAGCAAACATTATTGATCATACCGTATTAAAACCAGAAGCCACCATAACTGACATTACTAAAGCCTGCGATGAAGCTAAAAAATACAACTTCGCTACCGTATGCGTTAGAGTGGAAAACCTTCCTTTAGTAGCAAAGCTATTAAAAGATAGTCCGATTAAACCAATCGCCGTTGTGAGCTTTCCCCATGGGATTGATCCAACCCCCACTAAAGTCCTGGAAACGCAAAAAGCTATTGCCACTTATGCCGAAGAGGTTGACATGGTTATTAATATTAATGAACTTAAGGCAAAAAATTACCAGGCAGTTTATAACGACATTGCGGCGGTAGTTACCGCCGCAAAACCCTATCTAGTTAAAGTCATTATTGAAACCTCCAATTTAACTAATGATGAAAAAATAGCAGCCTGTGTTTTAGCCAAAGCAGCTGGCGCGCATTTTGTAAAAACCTCCACCGGATTCGGCTTAGGCGGCGCAACCGTAGAAGACATAAGATTAATGCGGCGGATCGTTGGTCCTGACATGAAAATCAAAGCCTCCGGCGGCATCCGGACCAAAGAAGACGCCGAAAAAATGGTTGCTGCCGGCGCGGATCGCATTGGCGCTTCGGCAAGTGTCGCAATTGTAACTGGAAATAATGCAACCAGATTGGGCTATTAGTAATTATTGTTATACCTTGCAAATAGAACCACGCCACTTATTGCTGCAAAAGACCATGGGGCAACGAAGTAATCCAGTATTTTAAGCTTTTTGGATTGCAAAGCTAAATTTAATTTATGAGGAAGATATATGAAATTTAGAAAATTTCTTGTAATATTTTTAATGGTCCAGCTAATCGTAATAAATACAGTAATAATTGCTGGGACGACAAGGCAACTAAATAGTACAGGTAAAAAACTTATGAGAACACCAATCATCGCTGGCAACTGGAAACTAAATAAAACTATTGGCGAAGCATTAGAGCTTGCCAAGACGCTACATCAAGGGTTAACCTCAACCAAGTTTGAAATTGTTGTTGCACCTCCCTATACCGCCATCAATAAAGTGGCAGAATTTTTCCAAAACTCACCCATTAAAGTAAGTGCCCAAGATATGTTCTGGGAAGATGCGGGCGCCTTTACCGGCACAGTGTCCGCACCCATGCTTAAAGAAGCGGGGGCAAAATATGTAATTATCGGCCACTCAGAAAGACGACAGTTTTTTCATGAAACCGATGATACGGTAAATAAAAAAGTAAAAGCGGCATTAAAGCATGGGTTAATTCCTATCTTTTGTCTTGGGGAAACTTTGACTGAACGGGAATCTGGAAAAATTAATGAGGTCATTACCACCCAACTCGCTGGCGGTCTCCGTGATTTAACTGCTACTGACATTGCACAAATAGTAATCGCCTATGAACCAGTTTGGGCCATCGGTACTGGCAAAACTGCCACCCCCGAACAAGCAGAAGAGGTACACGTACTGATTCGGGAAACTTTGGCCAAAAAATTTGGGGAGGTCGCAAGTAAAGTCAGGATTCTATATGGCGGCAGCGTCAAGCCAAGTAACAGTAAAGAATTGTTATCAAAACCAAACATTGATGGCGCCCTCGTTGGCGGCGCCAGCTTAAAGGCGGAAGACTTTTTAGGAATTATTAAAAACGCTTAGCACCTAAAAAAGCATTGCGCCCCCAGTAATCAACTTGGTTTAGTTGGGAAATTTATGAAGATACTTTGCGTCATTCCGAGCAGGATTGGCTCCACTAGATTAACACGTAAACCATTGTTACCGATTCAAGGTAAACCGATGATTCAACTGGTTTACGAAAAAGCCAGTCAATGCAAAATTTTAGAGAAAGTTATCGTTGCTACCGATAGCAAAGAAATTGCCGAGGTGGTAAAAAACTGCGGCGGCCACGTGGAGTTTACTAGTGCTAACTGTAAGACCGGCACTGACCGTGTGGCTGAGGTTGCAAAAAAACATGCTGACGCTGATATCGTAATTAATCTCCAAGGGGATGAGCCATTTATAAAACCTAAAATGCTTGAGCAATTGGTCGCACCCTATTTAGCCGGCGAGCGCCCTGAAATGACAACTTTGGCATATAAACTAGATATGCAAAAAGAGTTTACTGATCCGGGCATTGTGAAGGTAATTACTGATATAAACCATAATGCACTTTATTTTTCCCGCTCACCGATCCCTTATTTTAGAAATAATTCTCAAGAAAACTTACCCGTGGTGCACCACCACATGGGGCTTTATGCTTTTAGGCGCGACTTTCTTCTCCATTATACAACACTACCACAAACCCCATTAGAAATAACTGAAGCACTAGAACAATTACGTGCCCTAGAACACGGCTATCGCATCCGGGTTTGTTTCACCGAAGAAAAAACTTTGGAAATAAATACCGCCGAAGATCTTGATAAAGCGCAAAAATTTAATGCATAAAGCTTAAATTATTGAAAACCAATAATAATTATTGGGCCATTTTACATATCATCGTAAAAAGGCCGAATAAAAAGCCAGAAAATAAAATAAAAAGAATCTATAAATTTCTAACACAAGAGCACTTACATTTAGCAGCCAACAAGCACGGCGGCGGTACCAATCATTTAAACATTGCAGTCGCCTTGATAAACACCGTCGCAAGTCTCACTAAGGCACAAAGTTTCAGCTAATTTTCTATTCCATTCAGCCTAGCATGAAAAACTAGTTTAATTATCTAAAAGAAACAGGTGTCTAACCCCACACAAAAAAGCGTAAATCTTTAACTTTTTCAACGCCGCCAAAATCTGCTAAAAGTTCATCTGCCATCTTCGAAGTCTCAACTACGGTTACTTCACCTTTAGGGGTACTAGGATTATAGTAATAGTAATTACCATTATTCTTAAACATCGCGGCTGTAACCTTATTAGCAGCCCCAACCTTTATAAATACTAAGTCATGATTCTGAATTTGCTCTAAAGTATTATTGATTTCTTGCGAAGAAGTGATTTCTTTTACATCACCACCGCCTGTAAATCCACTCTGATGGAGAGCATCCTTAATCTGCAGAACAATATCTTCATCTTTTTTTGGAAAAACATTTTTATACTGCTGTAACAAAGTTTTTGTTGGATCAAGCGAAACCAAACTCATTCCTCCAAACATTACGCCAACAGTTTCAAATGGACCCACAACCTCAGCTAACCTAGGATAATATTGGAAAAAATAAACTGCAAAAATAAATTCATCAAAATCTTCCTTGACTAGCAAAGGTAACGCTTTATTTTCATCCCACTTGTAAATAGCATCCTCAATATTGTTAAGGTTAATATCATCATCATAATAACCTTGCTGTTGCGATGTCTGCTCCCGTAATGTTTTAATTTGCGGATCGGTTGTAATTTTTTTATCAACTAGCCACAATATACTTAACTCATTACCTAAATTATTTTGCCCATCTTTAAACCAAGCTATAAAACCTTTAAGATCTTCATTTTTTGGGTCAGCACTTTTCTCTAAGTATTTAACGATATTAGATTTAATAACTTGTTGTCTTTGATTTACGCTATTTTTAGCATTAGTATCTTGATTCGGAATATTTCTAACTTCAAAAATACCGTCACCCAAATTTGCGTTACCTACCTTAGTCGCCGCCCCATGTTCTTTCTCATCCTTTTCTAGTTCCTTATAATAACCTATCCTTTTTTTCCGTTCGAAGTCACCTGCTTTCATATTAGACGTACCAATACCGCCATCACTCCCAATAAAGCTTATGCATTGTGATTTACTCTTATTACTTATCGAGCAATGTTTTTGGAGGCCAATATCAGTACTATAAACACTATCCTTATTGCAAGAATAACATTTGCATGCTCCGGCTTCTTTGGATTGGCAACATGTTACTTTAGATGTATTAGATGTAGGGTCATCTACTTTACAATATAGTGAGCCATCACTCTCCTTCACAAGAAAATAATCATTGCCCAACTGTAGGCTTCCAGAGAAATGGGAACGATCTCTCACACAGAAACAATCGCCCGCACAAATAGTTCCAGCTTGTTGGAAGTTGGAGTTATCGGCTCCATCATCATTGCTTCCTCCACCATTGCTGCCACCACCACCCTTACAACCAAATAATGAGGTCGACAACAGCACAACACAAAAATAATACAATAATTTTTTCATAAGGTACCTAATATTCAATTGTTAGAAATTATTTTTCGGTTATGCGTCAAAACACAAACATTGCGATAATTTAGTTTCTCCAAAAAATAAAACGCCTTTTTCTCTCACGGTCAACTTCCATTTACTTCATCACACAGCAAACTATCCGAATAAAATAAACATTAACATTACAAAAACTCGGCCACTTCATTTCATAAAGTATAGTATATTTTTTAAAAATCTACATACGGCTGTTACCTCATAAAAATTTAAGCAATTGCTAAACAATCAATATTCATAACGCCCAACAAAAAGGCTTACCTCAATAAGGAAAATTTTTTAAAATGTTTCTATTACCCGCGGATAAAAAAATTGGCATGATAGCTAATCTATTGATTTTTTTAAATAACCACACAGAACTATACATTACCGGGGGAAGTATCCCCTATAAAACATCCAGCAGCTCCCGCTGCAAAATCTAGGTATTGAAAACAAAGGGATTTAGATGCA
>CAZHSI010000030.1:0-8228 GCA_964535195.1 uncultured Coxiellaceae bacterium
GATTTAGCTGCCTGATATATGGTAAGTGTCAGATTAAGTTTTGACTATTACACCTCACTTTGTTTTACGATACAATACAACCATTAGGATCCCACGTGGCGTAAGAACCATCCGAATTTCGGCAGACCCAGCCCCCTGGATACCCTCCACAATGGCCAATCGCACAGTCACGCGCGCTATCTACCCACCGTCCGCTCGTCCAGTAATTGGCGCCAAAAATTGGTGTAGCAAAACAACTGCAATAGCAACTACCGCCAGCTATTTGAGCAATCGAATTTATATCTAAACAGGTTAAGCTCATAGATTCTCTCTTCTTAAGTTATAATTTACTAATACTAAATAGAACGTGTTTAACTAATTTTGCGACGAATCCTTTTGGTTTGATACTAAATAACCTTAAAACGAACATGATTCTAATGCAATATCATCATGGCCCATGGTAGTCATAAATATAGTAGTCCGCATCACGTAGCTGTTCGGCAGTGTAACAGGTACCTCTAGCACAAAAAGCCCGGTATTCTGTATCCTCTCGTTCAACACAACATATATTTCTACATTCATCAACAGAAGTTACAGTTCTCACTGCAACCCATTCACTTTTTTCAAATTTACAATAACATGTAATAAAATCACCACCAGAAGTAACACTTATTTCATGCTCAGATAGAACCACACCAATATATTTTTTCAAATTTCACCTCTTTAATTAGGTACAATCCATAGTAATTCATTAACCAGAAAATCTTCGGATATTAACACGTCACCACCTATAATGTTTTCATATTTTGCTTCTTAAATTATATAAACAATCTCATATTGTATCTTAATAAATTAGTATTGTGACTCATATCATAAAGCCAAGAAAATTAATATCTATACTTAACTTACGTGAGCTAAATTTTATACCCAGTATTTGCAAGTTCAAATTTGAAATCCCTATTTTTGTCTTTTCTTCCACACTGGACCCCTATAATACTGATATTTGATTAGCACGGTACTAGCTAGCTCCTCGTGGCATATAGTGAGGATGTCCTAAGACCCATTTAAAGAAGAGTACATGCATATGAAGTCCAGCTACAATACCCAGAATCTCCGCTATATTCCCACTCATCAGCACCCTGGTGCTCACAACAAATTATTTTGCATGCATCTTTAGAATTACATTCACCCCCGCTTGTATAAACGGTCTCCCTACTGTCTAAACAGCGAGGATCTCTATTTGGTTTTAGGTAACTTCTACTACAGGAACAACGTCCTGTTCCAGAAACAAAAAAATACAAATTAGCAGGTAACGCTTGAATCATAAAACATTTCTCCTTAATTAAAAATTAAATTATTTTATAACAGTAAATTAGGTTCTGTCGCAATCTTCAGTATAAACTAAATTTTTTATATACGCATTTCTGCTGGACACAATTATGCTGCTAACGAACAAAACTGTTGCCAAACAGGCATATTAGCAGCAGCTACCATCTGTCCTTTTCTAAGCATGTGATGTAGTTCAACCCCTGCAATTGTGGCCTTTGCTGAAGCAAAAGATTTAAATCCAAGCATCGGTTTTATAATGCGCTTTATGTGGCGATGATCTTGCTCCACAATATTATTCAGGTATTTTATTTGCCGAATAGTCATAAACAAAAAGCACAATTTACCCATAAAAAATAGCTCATTCAACTGTTCTAATGCTGGATTGTTGGCGCCGCTTTTATCAATCGTTACTGTATGCGGAAAACCATTGGAGCCGATTGCTTGTTGGAAAAATCTCAGTACTGCTTTACGATCTCGTTTAGCTGAAAACATAAAATCAACAGTATCTCCTTCTTTATCTACCGCACGATAAAGGAAGCCTCATTTGCCGCTATTTTTTAAATAGGTTTCATCCATCCGCCAACTCATGCCAACAGGACGTTTGTGCTTTTTTCGAAACTCATTCTCGAGCAATGGCGCATATTCTAATACCCATCGATTAACCGTTGCATGATCAACTAGTATCCCGCGCTCTCTCAGCATCTCTTCAATATATCGGCAGCTTAGAGAACAATCTACATACCAACGCACATCCATCAAAATTAATGTTTTATCAAAATGCTTACCTTTGAAACTAATCATACCTAGCTAGCTCCTCTCTCCAACTTTATTGGAGCATTCTAGCTTTTTAACACAAAGCTTGCGACAGAACCCCATAAATACCTCTATTGGTTTCTAACAGTTATCTCTTGTAAAACTATCTGCTTATTATCAAATTTTAACTCAGCATCATAAAATCCATAGTTATTATCCCTAGCATGATGGTCTACCACCAAAATTAATGTATTCGGCAGATGTTTTTTTAACATCTGTTGTACTACTATAACCGACCTTTGTTCGAGACCATTAAATATCTCATCTAAAATTAGAATATCGGGTTCCCTCAGAATAGCCGAGACTATAGTTACCTTTTTCTTTTCTCCACCACTAAGATAAGTATGCCAATCTTTTTTACTGTCTAAAGTTAATACCTCTTCTTTATCGTTCTTTGCAGCTTTACTCTGCTGATCAGAGCCACTAAACGCATACAAACCAATCTCGGTTAATAGCTGCTTTGCCTCTTGCCTTCTACCATCATTGAACGCAGTATCGTTCGGCATTTTCTCTGGGTATAATACCACCTCATACAAGCTGGCCTTTAGTGGAAAATAATCCTGCTGGCTTAGCATTACTATCTTGGGATAGTCGCCTTTTACTTTAGGATAATAAATAACTCCTGTACCATAGACATTATTTTCTTTAATTCCTTTAATCTTAGATAATAGGCTAGTTTTGCCACAACCAGATTCCCCAGTAATGGCATAGACTTTACCAAGTGGTAGCTCTAGGTCTTTTATGGCTACTAATAATCGGCTGTCCACTCCAACTTCGAGATTATTCAGTTTTAAAGAGTCTTGATCATGAGTTTTACGAACAACATGATCCAGTGGATTTAATGCTTTATGAATCTTTCCTTCTAAAATAACCATCCTATCTAAGGATTGTCTTATATATACCATATCTTGAGCAGTGCGGCTTGACCAGGATAATAAATTAGACACCTGCCAACTGGCTATCTGTACCTTGTTTCTATTACTAAACGGAATTCCTCCTTTATGCACTTCATTGGCAGTTAAATAGTAGTTAAACATGTAATCGGTAGTTCCTAGTATCGACCACCAGATTTGATTAGCAATACCCCATATTTTTTGGGCTCCCTCAAGTTCTCTAATACTGGTAGTAATACTAGCTATCTTATCTCTGGTAACATCTACCCCATCTCTTTCGGTTATCGTTCTGATATTTTCCATATCGTGCTTCATGGTAGTTACTAGTTCAGAATCTAGTGCTGTTATTTTTTCTCCATAAAACCTTCGTTGTGAGGCTAAATACTCTGCGACAAACGCCAAAGCTTTATTATAGAGAGTAGAGTAAACAAAGATATTGGGAGAGTTAACTATTATTATGCCTACTCCATAAGCTCCATTAATTGAAGTTGAAACAGCACCGGTAATCAAACTACTACCGGAACCTACCACTGTCGAAATATCTGACTTTAGATTATCCATAAGGACGGTAGCGTTAGGGTCATGAGATAATCGAAGTGGTGCTTCTCCTGAAAACAATTCGGTTCTGATCTTATCCTCTAATACAAATCTTAGTTTCTTATCAAAGTAATCATCTACACTACTAGCCACGGTCTGTCCTATCGCATACGGAAACAAAAAGATGGCAAAATTAGTTAACTCTTTCCCAAAGTTATTCCATGCTTGTCCTGTGGGTTTATTCAACCGCTCAAAGTTATAGGTTAAAGCTTGTTGATAGTCCATAACCTTTAGAGAGAGGAATTGGGTTAAAAACTGACTGCCTACTAGAGATAAAGCATGTTCCTCAAGGTGACTATCTAGTTGCTCTTTAGGTATAAACCTATTATAGGTAACATATAATTCATTGGCTGCTTTTACTGGGGCCAAAAAATCATCGATAATCTCTTTTTCATAATTAGCTGCTATTACTCCAAGTAACATTCCAATACTATTAGCTACTGGAGGGTTAAAATATCCTAATAAATTTGTCGCTGACATCCCTACTGCACCAAATGTCATATAGTGTTTACTATAGTATTCATTCGTTAAGGTACTAGATAATAACGCCTCATCCAATATCCCAACCATTAATCCGGTTCCATAGGCTCCAGATATTGAGTTCCCGGCAAGGGCTCCTACTATAGGTGCTACCATGCCGTGATGTTCGTTTAGCATTCCAGACGGTAGTAATACACCCAAAGTTACTCCACCAATATCAGATACTAAAGATGGTTTAATCATATGCCCCGTAGCTGAGCCAAATACTCCCCAAGTTAAATAGTGCTTATCGGCATAGCCAAAGTACATTGCAAGCTCATCGATAATTCCAGCTAATCCACCAAAAGCACCGCATTTGGAGCCACATCTTATTGTTCCAGCAACCATACTAGATAGTGGAGCAAGCAAATATTCATGGTTATATACAAACTTATATACTGCGTTATATGTTTTACCAAAAGCTGAGCTTGATTCAACAATGTTCTTTGGTTCTTGCTCATAAGCAAAACCTAAACTAGGCAATAATATTGCTAGGAGAAGCAAGAATCTAAAATATTTTTTATTTATATCTAATATCTTCACTTTATTTCTCTTATTATTCATTACTAATTACCTTGTTCCGCGCAGATTTCGCTCTGGCTTGTAACTCAACATCAATATACCTGTCAATAATTGCCCCAGAATTATGGCCAGCATTATCTCTAACATGTTCTATTTTTGGAGGGTCTTGTAAGACCCTCCAAATGAATCAACTAAATTTTTTTAATGCCATTCTAATGTAGGCATTTGTCCACCATGTTCTATTAATCGCCTAGCATTTTCAAGAGCTCTCTGAAAATCTTTATCCTTATATTGAGGTAAACAACTATGAAAATACCAGGAATGGGATCCCCTAAGACTTTCACATGTATTCTCGCATACACCAGCTCCACTTACTAAACCTACATCACGTTTAGATGGATTGGCACGACAGGTACAGAAACACTCGCAGGCCCCACCTGTAACGTTTAATACGTCAGCGCTTGTGCAATTTACTATCATAGATTACCTCCGATAAATTTTATTTAAAATATGGAATTATAATACTCCCCATTAATCAAGCGGCAGCTAAGAGAATTTTCTCCAGCTCTTGTTTTTCAAAAGTAGTCGGGATTTTGTATTTTAACGATGAGTGTAAATATTCGTTGTTATAATACTCAACCCAACTATCCAATTTAACAAAAAAATCTTGCGGGCTTCGCCACTCATTAACCCACACTAATTCTTCCTTTCTTTTGAAAACCCAACCTTGGGATACTGTAATTACAATTACCCCCGCTGTTGGTAGGCATTATTTGACTACAGCTCCAATAAATATACAATTACGTATTTTACGGCATCGATTAATGTTAATTTAATAATATAATACTCCCCAGCTTTCGGACCACTGAAATAGGCATAAAAAAGTGTTAAATTTATGTCAATTTAAGTGGAGAAAAAAATGAGTGTTAAACATAAAAATTATGCTGCGGATTTTAAGGTAAGAGTAGCATTGGATGCCATAAAAGGTGAAATGACAATAAATCAAATCACTACTAAATATAGCATACACTTTACGCAAATTGTTCGCTGGAAACAGCAGGCATTAGAAGCAATAAAAAAAGTTTTTTGTGGTAAGGGAAATGCCACTGAAAAAAATGAACAAATGCTTATTGAACAATTATACAAACAAATTGGTGAAATGAAGGTAGAGCTGGATTTTCTAAAAAAAAGTGTTTGGCAATAAAAAGGGAAGAAAGAAAAAACCTAATTTTACCAACCGATGCCAACTTAAGTATTAGGCAGCAGTGCGAATTATTAAGTATAAATCGTTCGGGTTTTTATTATAAAGCACGGGAGGAAGAACCATATAATATAATGTTGATGAATTTAATTGATGAGGAATATACGCGCCACCCATATCTGGCTATTGTGAAAACAACCAAATACTTACAAGGATTGGTCCATCAGGTAAATGAAAAACGAATCCGAAGGTTAACCAGATTAATAGGGATTTTGGCAGTATACCCTCGAAAGAAATATTTGAGCGTGTCAGATGCTGAACATAAGATATATCCATATTTATTGAGAGACGTTGTCATAACAAGGCCCAACCAAGTATGGTCTGCCGACATAACTTATATTAGGTTGCTGCAAGGATATGTTTATTTAATTGCTGTTTTGGATTGGTACAGCAGGTTTGTATTGAGTTGGGAAATTAGTAATACTATGGACGTTGGGTTTTGCGTTGAAGCCCTAGAGAGAGCAATATCGAATTATAAACAAGCAGAGATTTCTAATACTGACCAAGGTTTACAATTTACTAGTAATACCTTTACTGGTGTTCTAATAAATAATGGTATAAAAATTAGTATGGATGGCAAAGGGAGGGTTTTTGATAATATATTTAACGAGCGGCTATGGCGTAGCGTAAAATATGAAGAAGTTTATATAAATGCTTATCGATCGATAATTGAGGCTAAGGAAAAAATAGGAAAATATTTTCAATATTATGATTATGAAAGGCTACACCAGGCTCTTAATTATAAAATACCAGCAGAGGTATATTTTGGAAAATGTAAAACTTAGGTATTTAAAAACGTAATTTTAAAATAAAAGAGCAGCGTTTCCACTGCCCCTAATTACGTTACGGTCATCGCCTCCTCAGGCTGTACCGTAAATTGATTGTAGCATTATTATTTTATGATACAAAACTGTTAAAGTTTTTATGTCTATTTTTATTTAAAAAATGGCCTGGACAATGGGGAGTAGTTTAAGAGATGACGCTGGTCATGGTTCTGGAGCATTAACGGATCGCTATATTGTGGTTGAATTACAAGCTAGGGCAAAATCTGCTCGTAAAAAAATAATAGACCAGGAAGAAAACTAATGTGGTTTAAGCAAGCACAACTTTTTAGGTTTGAAGAAAACTCTCTTGATACTAAAAAACTAGAGGAACAGTTAGGGACATTACAATTCACTCCCTGCCCCGCTGGATTGCCTATCAGCCATGGGTGGATACCTCCAAGCAATGAAGATTCTTCATTAGTTTATCTTGTTAAAGATTTTTTATTAATTTGTCTTCAGACTGAAGCAAAATTGCTTCCAGCATCAATTGTGCGTCAGAAATTGAACGAAAAAATTAAAGAAATAAAATTAACGCAAGACAGAAAAATTTCTTATAAAGAAAGAAACATCTTAAAACAAGAAATTTATCGTGAGCTATTACCACAGGCTTTTGGAGTACTCTATCGTGATTATGCGCTAATCGATACTAAAAATAATTGGCTAATCCTGGATACTAACAGTCCTAAAAATACGGATAGTTTCATTACTTTCTTTAAACGTTCATTAAACAAAATAAAAATTACATCTCCAGAAATAAAACAACTATCCCCGATACTAACCAAATGGTTGTTAGATGGTAATCATCCCAAGTCATTAAACATAGAAGATACTTGCGTATTACAAGACCCCAAACAACCCGAACGAAAAATTAGAATTCAGCACCAAGATTTGGCAGCCAATTGTGTCCAACCGTTGCTGAAAAATAACTTCGAAGTATCACAAATAAAAATGACCTGGAATGAGCAAGTTACTTTTGTGTTAAAGAATGATTTTACGTTTCAATCATTGCAGTATCAAGATTCAGTAATCGAAGCATCAAAAGAAGGTAAAAATGATACAGAAGAAGGAAGTTTTAGAACTGATTTTTTTATAATGAGTGGATTATTAACCAAGATGTTCCAAGAATTTTTGAAGGTATTTATAAAAAATAAAGCGTAAGAAGATTACTAAAAGTGTTGAAATTGTTTTTTATAATAGGTTGATTATTAAGATTTTTTATTTTTGGTCTAAAAATCTTGATTGGCTCTAAATTCTCTTGCTACGCGACATAAAGTGTTACGACCTATTTTTATTAAAGTAAATGATTTTATCAAACAAACCTATAATCAAAATTTAGGTATTGAAATTGGAAGCATTGAGTCAATAGGGAAAAGACATTTTATAGCCCAAAATTTTGATATACATAGAGGCCCGTTATTAACGGCTGGCCTGGCTTAAGGTGTAATAGTCAAAACTTAATCTGACACTTACCATATATCAGGCAGCTAAATC
>CAZHSI010000031.1:0-6621 GCA_964535195.1 uncultured Coxiellaceae bacterium
AAATCAAAAGGGTTTTCTTATAGGAGTTTTAGGGCCTTATTCCGGCTTACCCTGTATAAGAAACTTTTCTGTCTTGCTTTAATTGTATCCCTTTAACTTTTTCATTTAGCTTTTGACGCAAGATCTTTGCTGGTAATAATTTTGCTTCAGTTTGAAGACAAATCAATAAAAATTCTTTGGCTGTGTATACCAATGGAGCATCTTCTTCATCTGTTGGTGATATCCAACCGTGGCTAATTGGAAGACCTGATGAACATGGAGTAAAAGGTAATTGCGCTAGGTGGCCTTCTAGTTCTTCGGCACCAAAGGAACCATTTGCTTCAAACTTAAAAAGTTGTGCTTGTTTAAACCACATTATTTTTTTCCTTCACAATTGGTTCAATGCTTGTTTGGTAGTAAATGTTTTAGTTGGCAAGCCAACTCAGTTTTTTCTTGTATTAAAAATAAATTTTTATCGCCAATATTAGCTACTTTGGTTTCTTCTTTTTTTAAAGCATCTTCGAGCATTATTATACGCTCTTGCGCTTTTTCAAAATTTCTATTTAGTATAGCAGTTGTTTCTTTTTCAGTCTTTAATTCACAAGTAATCTTATTATTGTCAGATAAAATATTCTTATATTTTTCGCTTACTTCATTATGAATTAGATTTTGTTTTTGTATAATATTGTTTTGCTCTTGGCATTTTGCTAGTGACGCATTGAGCTCTTGCACCACGGCTTCTTTACCGTTCTCCAGCGTTTCGACTTTTTTTGATAATTTTGTTATTTCTCCGGCTGCCTTTTCTGCTGTTGATTGTTGTTGATATAATTGGTTTTCTAAACTTTTGATTTGTCCGTTAAGTAAATTATTTTCTGTTTCACGTGTTTGCCTAATTGTTTCTCGGTAATGATCGAGATTATCCTGGGCATTTTTCAATTGCTGCTTTAGAGCCTCTATTTCTGCCTTTTTATCTTTTAACCGCTCCTGCAATGTACTGCTTTCCGTTGTTTTCTTATCAAGAACCTGTTCTATGGTATTCAACTTTCTTTGTAGAGCTAAATTTTCCTCTTGGCGCTCATTAATGGTGTTTTCAAGTAATTTATTGGCCTGAGTAAATTTGTTACGTTCCGTGTCTAGCTCAGCTAGCCTTGCCTTTAGTTCAGTAATAGCATTTTTACTTTCGCTTTCTATAACATTTATTTTATTGGCAGCTTCTTCTCTAATGCCCTCATAAATTCCTTTTACGGCAAGCAATAATTGCTCAGGCAGACCCTGTTGCATTTCGGCTTGATAACCGTGTTTATTGCGCCACTCGCGTAGATGCTTATTAATAGTACTGTTGCTACCGGTACCTAACGCTCTACGTACTTCTTCAATCGACGGATGAATTTTTTGCTCTATCAATTTTGTGGCGGTTTTTACCACCTCTAAGTAAGTTACCCCTGGTCTAGCCACTCGTATCCTCTGCGTGTTTCGTATTGTATAACATATATTGTATTTGTACGTAAAAAAATGATAGCAAAGTTTCTATTTTTAGTAAAACATAATGTCTGACAAGCGTGTTTATCAGATGCCATAAAAACAGGCACATTATTATTCTAAATTTTTTATACAAAACCCAGGAGCCCTAACGTGAATCAAAAAATAATAAATGATATTACCGTACATAACGCCACCCATAACAATGAAGGCCTAATATTACAAAGCCAACAGCATTATTTAGACAAAGCGACTACCGCCAACACCAGACGAGCCTATCAAGCAGCCATTAGACAGTTTGAGGCGGCGGGCGGGTTATTACCAGCAGCCGAACAAGATATTGCGCGTTACGTTACCAATAAAGCATCTTTATTGAACCCAAGAACACTGTCTCTACATTTAACGGCAATATCAAACTGGCATTGCTACCAACATTTACCAGACCCAACTCAAACAGCACAAATAAGAAAACTGCTAAAAGGGATCTATCGTAGCCATGGTAAACCAAAACGTAAGGCTAAAGCATTACACCCCGAACACATTGATAAAATGGTTACACATTTACATAAACAAAACAACTTAAAAGCGTTACGTGATAGCGCCTTAGTACAGTTAGCTTATTTTGGAGCATTTCGTCGTAGTGAATTAATAGCAATTACTGTTGAACACTTGCGTTTTGAAACTCAAGGATTATTGGTTTTAATTCCGCGCTCTAAAACCGACCAAGATGGCGAAGGTAAAATTAAAGCGCTGCCATATGGTAAAAATGTCGTATGCCCAGTTAATGCCGTAAAAAAATGGTTAGAGATCTCTCAGATAATACATGGGGCTGTCTTTAGAGCCATTAACCGATGGGATGTACTGCAACCCAGCCCATTACATCCTGACAGCGTTAGCACGATTATTAAAGCGCTGGCAAAACAATGTGGCTTTGATTTTGTCGACAATTTATCAAGCCATAGCTTACGCCGTGGTTTTGCCACTAGTGCCGCTAACATTGGTGCTGATTTTGAATGGATCAAACGCCAGGGTGGCTGGAAAAATGACAGTACTGTACGAGAGTACATCGAGGAGGGTCAATTATTTGATAAAAACGCAGCAAGTAAATTAATGGCTGCTGCCTTTGATAATACGGAGTAAAAAATATGGCTATCGATAAAAGAATTACCCTATTAACCATGGGTGAAATCAAAGCAATCTATGATTATCCAACATTTTCAGATGATGAGCAGCAATGCCATTTTTATTTATCAAAACAAGAGTTGGCAATAACAAAAAAGCTATCTACGATAGAAAGTAAAGTATATTTTGTTTTGCTATTGGGATACTTTAAAGCTAGAACGATTTTTTATAAAATTAGCTTTAGGAAAAGCCATCGGGATATTACCTATATCAAAAAATTTATCTTCTCTGATAATATTTCAACTGCTGAATTGCCAAACATAAACATCAGGACCACCAATAGGATTAAAAATAAGATCTATAAATTATTCAATATTGGTACAGAGACGAAACAAAATAAACTAATTTGTAAAAAAATTGGTGATCTTGCTAAGTACAACATAGTTCCGGCTAATATATTTAAAGATTTGTTATCATATATGCAAGACAGTAATATCCCTATGCCTGCATATGCAACGATACAAACGCTAATTGGCGAAGCCCTATCAAAAGAAGAAAGGCGATTAACAAATATTATTGATGAACATTTACCACGGCATGCAATAAAAACCATTAATAATTTATTAACAGCAACAGAGGGCTTATATCCTATAACAGCATTAAAGTCTGATCCCAAAAACTTTAGAACACAGGAATTGCGGGGAGAATTAGATAAACATCATAAATGCAGCAAGCTTTTCATTGCTTGTAAAAACATCATACCAAAATTTGATATTTCTAATAATAACATAAGCTACTATTCTTCTTTAGCAATGTATTACAATGCTTTTAGATTACGAAGATTTCCCAAAAACAAATGTCAGCTCTACATTATATGCTTTGTTTTTAGGCAATTTTACAAGATCAACAATAATCTAATAGAGGGATTTATCCATTATGTTAGAACATATGACCAAAAGGCGGAAGAATACGCAAAGGATGAGGTCTATAATTCCAAGGCAATAATAAATCAATATCAACCTGAAGTAGGTAAAGTTCTTGGCATGTTCGGCAATAACAAACTGGATCATTATAGGTTCAGAAAAATAAAGCAAAAGGCGTTTAGCTTTATCCCTGAAAATATCCTGAAGAAGATTACCAAAACCATCCAAAATGACAGGGTAGATAAGAAAGAGTTTTTGTGGGATTTTCACCGAAAAAATCATTACACCACAACAACGAATCTCCGGCCATTATTTATGGCAATACCCTTTAATTATGCAACAATGGGTGCAATCTCCGAGAACCTAAAGCCAGCAGCATCTTTTATGGCTGCTGCTGTCAAAGCAGCTAAGCCACTTAGCGCATTTAATATCCTAGATTTTCCAATTAAATTTATTGCTAAAGAAATCAAAAAATATTTTCTGATGAAAGTATTTCCAAAAAATAAAAAAGCACACGAAACCATCGACCCCTATAAATATGAATATCTAATTTATCAGCAAATAGAGAGGGGTTTACATGCTGGCGACATATACTCCAATACTTCTATTGAATACAAAAGCCTTGATGCCGATCTATCGCTTGATAAAAACTTGGAAAAACAAAAAGAAATTATTCAAAAAGCTCATATCCCTGCATTAACAGATAATATTGGGGTGAGGTTAAAAGAGCTTAAAGATATCCTAGAAAATATGATTACTGTAGTTAATCAAAGAATCAATAGCGGGAAAAATAAACATGTTAAAATTAAGAAAAAGGGTACAGTTGTAAAATGGAATTTACCTTATAAAAAAATTAATGCCGATTTTAATAACCCCTTCTACGACAAGCTACCACAAATAAACATCATAGATCTTTTGGCTTTTGTAGACTCAAAGTGTCATTATACTAGAGCCTTTAGCCATATAAAAACTTATGAGTCAAAAAAAGATATAGATTATGAATATATTCTAGCAAGCATACTTGCTGATGCCACGGGTCTTGGTATTTATAAAATGTCAGAAAGCTCAAGGTTAAACTATGATAAATTACTTAACATCCACAATAGTAGAATAAGGATAGAGACTTTAGAGGAAGCAAACAACGACATTATTGCTCGAATAGAAAAATTACCAATATTTAAACATTACAATATACGGGAAGATAAACTACATGGCGGCATAGATGGAATGAAGGTTGATGTTAGATTACAAACTTTCAAAAGTCGTTATCTGCGCAAATACTTTAAAGAAAAAGGTGTATCTGCATATACACTATTGATAAATAATATTGCAGCTGATAGTAAAATAATTACTGGTCACGAAAGCCATTTTTTATTTGATGTCTTATTCAATAATACATCAAATCTACGGCCGGATATCATATCAACGGATAATGAAGGGTCTAATCAACTTAATTTTGCGCTGTTAGATTTAATTGGAGTGCTATTTGCTCCATGTTATAAAACCATTACGAAAAAAGCACAAACTATTTGTGCATTCAATGATCCGAAGCATTATCAAGACCATTTAATCAAGCCATGTAAAAAAATTAATGAGGATCTTATTATTGAAGAGTGGCCAAATATTCAACAAATATTTACAGCATTGTTATCTGGAGAAAAAACACAAAACATTATTGTAAAAAAACTGTCATCACATAAGCGCAAAAGTAAAACCAAAGATGCTTTGTGGGAGTACAATAATATACTTATGAGCATTTATTTATTGTGGTATATAGACGATCCAGAATTGAGGAGACATGTGAGAACAGCGCTTAATCGTACCGAAGGGTATCACCAATTAAGACGCGCTGTTGGAAACGTTGGTGGCGGTGAATTTCGTGGTAAAGGAGACATGGAAATATTAATTTGGAACGAGTGTTCTCGTCTAGTAGCCAACGCCATAATTTATTATAATGCTTACATGTTGTCCCAAATATTAATAAGCAAGGGAGGCAAACTAGATAAAAAAATGATAAATTTGCTGAGAAGGATATCACCCATAGCATGGCAGCATCTTAATTTTTTAGGTATGTATGATTTTAGCTTTAAAAACACCTTAAATATCGAAGAAATGCTAGATATAATAGGACGCTATTTTGATGAGGAATTGCTAAAATCTAAATAATTTTTTGTAAGGAGGAAATTAATCTGTGAGTAAAACAAACAATAAGAACCTAATGAATTTGTTAAAAGCAGATACACAACAAAAAATTATTGCCTTTACCAATAAAGTGGGAACTTCTCCAGATGCTTTACTCAATACGCTTATTGATGACGAGATTGAGCGCCAGAGATTGCTAAAAATTTCCGATGAGCTTGATAAAGAAGAACCTAAAGAAACAGCACCCTCACAAAAGATCGCCAAAATTTGCAAGAAACATTTATCGTGGCTAGATTACGAGAGTGAAAGTTTAGCGATCCGAAAAGCCATAGAATGCTTATACGCAGACTTATTGCGTCAAAAGATAATCTCTGTTAATACCAGAGAGGGGTGTATTGCTGAGAGCCAAAGATTGGAAACAACACGGGCGGCTTACTATTGGTACGCAGGAGTTTTAGCTAAACGTATAGCTATGTGGTTTGGAGCATTGGATGTTTATTTATGGCATGAATTGTTACACCCATTTAGTGAAGTTTTATTTGTAGGAATGCCAGCTAATGTAGAGATTTGTTATCAAGTATTTCTGCATCTTTACCAATTATTTGAAAAAACTAAAGCTACTTATAAAAAAAATGCTGGTAACTGGGGTAGCAAAAAGGAGATGGAGGCAGAGGCGAACAGCTATATGTATAAATTTATTCAAGAGCTTGATCACACCCAGGCTTATATAGAAAATGATGAATATAACAAGCTGCTGTATGATTATGCTGATGAAAAGTTTGCATATGCTATGCGTGATTAATTGGTCACCATATACGTCTACAATGGAATATGTGCTGCAGAAAAATCAGCAAAAAACCCGCCAAAAATGCGGGTTACAAGGCAGAGGTGTCCGATTTATGCGGCAAGTGCCTGGAACCCCTAAATACCATTGCGATAGACATGTAATAAAAATGCTGTTAGAAGGGGTACAGAT
>CAZHSI010000032.1:0-5303 GCA_964535195.1 uncultured Coxiellaceae bacterium
TGGACAACCAAGTATCCAGAGGTTGTTATTAAAAAAATAGCTAATAGTTTTAAAGGGAAGCTAGAAGAATTAATTAACTATTGTTTGAAAAAAGATGGATATGAATATACTTCATCGGATTTTGAATTGGTTAATATCAATCAAGAGCAATTAGATAAGTTATTTGCAAAAATAAAAATTAAGAAACATGATTAAGCCAACAAATCAAGAGAACAACATCGTAGATATTTATCCGTTATCTCCTATGCAGGAGGGACTGCTATTTCAAGCATTATATCATCCTGATTCAGATATATATTTTGAACAGTTTATATTTGAATTAGAACAGGTGAATATTAATCATTGGCATAAGGCTTGGAGTATTGTAATTAATCAATATGACAGTTTAAGGGTAAGCTTTGCATGGGAGGGCGTTAATGAGCCGATACAAATAATATATAAGGAAGTAGCCGTTTCTTGGAAAGAAGAGGATTGGAGTAAAGTGATCGACCAAGAGAAAAGGTTGCAAGAACTTCTACAGTTTGAGAGAAAAGAAGGGTTCGATTTAAGTAAGGCCCCATTGCTTAGATTCAATATTATCAATATGGGCAACAGCAGTATCGGTAACCATAGTAATAGATATTACTTTGTGTGGAATATGCATCATATATTAATGGATGGGTGGTGCGGGCAGATAATATTCAGTGAAGTAAAAGAGGTATATAGCTCGCTAGTTAAAAACAATGAAATCAAATTAAGAAAAAGGAGACCTTACAAAGACTATATTTTATGGTTATTAAAACAAGATCAAGATAGGGCAAAGTGTTATTGGAAAAATAGTTTGTTGGGGGCTGTTCCTACAAGACTGGCTGATAAACAAATAAGCGTTAGTAATAGATATGATGAAGTTGTGTTAAGTTTAAGTTTAGAAGAAACCGGTAAATTATATGATTATGCCAAGTCTTTAGGGGCAACTGTTAATACGGTGATGCAAGGTATATGGAGTATATTGGTAAGTAAGTATACTAGACAAGCAGATATAGTATTTGCAGTTACTATGTCTGGTAGAGGTATTGGTTTACCTGGTATAGAAGATATGGTGGGAATCTTTATCAATGCCCTACCTATAAGAGTACAAGTAAATCTAAATCAAACTATTGAGATTTTATTAAAGAACCTGCAGATACAAATGGTTGAAGCCCAGAGTTATGGATATTTACCATTGTCTACTATGCAATCTTTACAAAAGGAGAGGGAGTTGTTTGATAGTATATATGTATTTGAAAACTATCCCTTAACTCAAAGAGAAGTAGTTGGTAAGAATATCTCAAAGTTATCTATAAAGCATATAAAATCTATAGAAAAAACAGAATATAAGCTATCAGTGATGGTAATCCCCGGGAAGACTCTTGAACTAAGAATTAGTTATGATGAAAAATATTTTATTAAAGAATACATAAACAAGATGTCTATATGCCTAAAACAATTATTGTTAAATATAATACAGGGTAAATATCGATATATAGGAAATATAGCGTTGATAGCTGATCAAGAGTTAGGGCAATTAAAGGTTTGGAATAATACCAAATATGAGTATCCAAAAAATAAATTTGTTCATGAGTTATTTGAAGAAATAGTGTTTAGTAATAAAGATAAGGCAGCCATAGTCTGTGAAGACCAACAATTGACTTATAAGGTCTTAAATGAAAGGGCTAATCAACTGGCTTATTATCTTAAAAAGCGTCGAGTTGGTTTGGAAACACGAATAGGAATAAGTATACCCAGGGGTTTTGATTTAATTATAGCCTTATTAGGTATATTAAAAAGTGGAGGGGTATATGTACCACTTGATCCAGAGTATCCTAAAAGTCGTTTAGAGTACATGTTAAAGGACGCAGATATCCAGATACTACTAACTGTAACAGCTTTTAAAAAAAGCTTTAAAAAGTATTCAGGAGAAATAATATGTCTTGATATGAGAGAATATCTTGCAGAACAAAAAATTAATCCATGTACCAAAATTTTTCCAGAAAATTCTGCTTATGTGATTTATACATCTGGAAGTACAGGGAAACCTAAAGGAGTTGTTGTTACGCATAAGAATCTTATTAATTATTTATTGTGGGCTAAAACATTTTATCTTGAGAGTGATGGAAAAAAATCTGTATTATTACATGGTTCCCAAGCCTTTGATATGGCAATAACTAGTCTATATGTGCCATTAATAAATGCGCAATCAATAGATGTATTAAAGGGAGATTTTTCCGAAGAGGAACTATGCAATAATTTGAGGCATCAGAAGAAGTCATTTGTCAAATTAACCCCTGGACATCTCGAAATACTCCAAAATTATTCTAAAGTAAACTTAAATCAGTTGACAGATGTTTTTGTGGTGGGCGGAGAAGCCTTAACAAGACGACATATTGAGTATTTTAGAGACAGATTTAAAAAAATTAAAATATATAATGAATATGGACCAACAGAGGCAACGGTTGCATGTAGTGTATATGGAGTTAGCGATAGTGTTGAATATGGCGAAAATATACCTATAGGTACCCCAATTAATAACAGTCAAATCTATGTATTAGATGATAGTTTCAATCCTGTTCCAATAGGAGGTATAGGTGAGATATGTATAGGTGGAGATGGTTTGGCCAGAGGATATTTAAATGAGCCAACTCTTACGGTAGAAAAATTTATACCAAATTCATTTGCTGATAGTGAAAGTAGCAAGGGGAGTCGGTTGTATAGAACTGGAGACTTGGGTAGATTTTTAAACGATGGAAATATTGAATTTTTAGGAAGGACTGACCATCAAGTAAAGGTAAGAGGTTTTAGAGTGGAGTTGGGAGAGATAGAATCTACTCTACAAAGTATTGATGGAATAAAACAATGTGTAGTGTTGGCAAGAGAAGATGTTGAAGGTCAAAAAAGGTTGCTTGCATATTACGTTCCTAATGACGAAAAAAAGAAAAAGGAAAAACAAAAGGAAAGTTCGATTAATTTAGTTAAACAATGGCAGGAAGTATATGCTTCTCTTTACCGAGATAATAAAGATGGAAAAAATATCAATACATTTGATATTGTCGGTTGGAATAGTTCTTATACACAAGAAGATATCTCATATAAAGAGATGCGAGAATGGGTTGATTGTACAATTAGTAGGGTAAAATCTTTAAATCCAAAGTCAATATTGGAGATAGGATGTGGTACTGGCTTATTAATGTACCCTTTGGCTGAAGGTAATTTAAAATATATAGGGGTAGATTTCTCCCCTGAGGTTATTAAAAAGTTGCAGCGGTGTGTAGAGCAATTATCTATAATAGATAAAGTAACTTTATACACAGGGAGAGCTGACGAAATAACAGAAATAGAAGGAATTAAAAATTGTAGGTCTAACATAGACACTATTATATTGAACTCTGTTATTCAGTATTTCCCTAGTCTTGAATATTTAGAAGATGTATTGGGTAAGTGTATTCAGATTTTACGAAATGGGAAGATATTTATAGGTGATATTAGAGATTATAGGTTAGCAAGAGATTTTTATTGTTCAATAGAGCTATATAAGGCCAAGCATCATGGTATAAAATTAGACGCAGATGAATTAAAAAGCTTGATCAATGCCAGGGCTAAAAAAGAGTTAGAGTTATTAATATCGCCAGAATATTTTTCAAGATTTTTAGGGCGAATAGATAAGATTTCGTGGGTAGAAATTTTACCTAAAAGAGGTATATATGAAAATGAAATGACCTGTTTTCGTTATGATGTAATATTGCATATTAATGAGCAAAATGAGTCTACTTCTTTGTTACTTAATGACGTTATTTTACCATCTGATCAGTATGAATTAACTTGGGAATATATAGAGGATAACAAGATAGATATAGCAGCTATATTAAGCAGCAAGAGAGAAAGAATAATAATTAGCGGTTATCCAAATAAAAAGATATGGTTACATTATAATATTGATAATGAGATAGATGCAGAGATAGCAAAAAATAGTACTGAAGATAAAGTTGAGTTGTCTAAGCAATTTTTAAAATTATATACGCTAGAGGAGATTTACCAATTAGCCAGTATAAACGGTTATATACTTTATTCTCACCTGTGTTTGCATGGAGATACGGCAAAAAATAAATATGATTTATTTTTTTATAAATCAAACAATTCATTGAGTAATAAGATTCTAGAAGAAATAAAGATTTATATTTATCAAAAATATAAAAATATAGCTAATGTCGGCGGTCTTAGTAATAACCCTTCTTTAGTTTCACAACAAAGAGTAATTGACTTCCAATATTTAAAAGCGAAACTAAGTGAAAAAATACCAGCATACATGTTGCCGGCTACTTTTATTGAGATAGAGGAAATACCTTTAACGCTAAATGGTAAGATAGATAGAAAGGCCCTCTCTTTGTATGAAGACAATAGAAAATTGGGTGGGTATGAAGAGCCTATAGGAGCATTGGAAAAGCAATTGGCAGAAATATGGAGTGATGTGCTAAATGTAGAGAAAGTCGGAAGGGATGATGATTTTTTTGATTTGGGAGGACATTCTCTCTTGGCTACCCGGGTTATTTCAAGGATCAGAAATACTCAAGAATTAGAAATACCTTTAAAAATAATATTTGAGTATCCAGTATTAAAAGATTTGGCCAAGGCTATAGAAAAAGACCGTTATGATGATGGGTTTATACCTCCTATATGTCAGATTAAAGGAAAAACGGCTCCATTGTCTTTTGCACAACAAAGGTTATGGTTCCTTGAGCAGTTATTGCCAGATTTAGGATTATACCATATGCCCTTAGTTTTAAGGTTAAATGGATATTTAAACAAGGAGGTTTTGATTAGGTCATTAAATACTATAGTTAAAAGGCACGAGGTATTAAGGACTAAAATAATTGTTTTAAATGGGACGGCATATCAAGAAGTATCAGATATAGATTTCAATTTAAAAAGCGAAGTAGTAAAAAAAAGATCTATATTAGAAAGAAGGGTGATCCAGAAAATAGATAATAAAGATGATTTATTTCAATATCTATCAGATAAAATTAAAAAAGAAATAACCAGACCATTTGATTTTAATAACGAGGTATTGTTCAGGGGATTGTTGCTAGAGGTAAATACTAAAGAACATATATTAATATTAACCTTTCATCATGCTGTTTCAGATGGATGGTCTGACGGAGTATTTAACAAAGAACTTACGTTATGTTATGAAAGCTATTTGATTAATAATAAGCCGAAATTACCTGAACTGCCTATCCAATATAAAGATTACAGTATATGGCAAAGAGATTGGCTTCGGGGAGAAGTATTAG
>CAZHSI010000033.1:0-2721 GCA_964535195.1 uncultured Coxiellaceae bacterium
CTTTTAATCCTTCTCTTATATAATTATTAACAACCTTCCTATCACTATTAGCATGAACTATTACTACAGTATTATCTCTTATTTCTGGAGTTCTCGTTAAAAAGTCCTCAGCCACTAAATTTTCTAAGGCTTTCTCTCCGGTTTTTAACTTATTGTTATCTACTTCAACAATAGAACGTTTTAAGTCGACAAAAAATGGGGTTTCTACTGACCTTTCAATATGGCCACACGGATTTTCACTTGCTATCTTATCAAAAGCTTTTTCATAATCACCATGGATAATATCTTTAACTGCTTCTTTTAAATTAGGGTTGTTTTGACGAACGATCTCTTTCAAATAAACAGTTTTTAGAAGATTGGCCTTTTGAATTATCTCAAAAGGCTTGCCAGATTCTACCGATATATGCTGGGCAATATCACCACTTAAAATCACTCTACTATTAGTTTTACAAACAATATCTAAAAATTCTACAAACTCTTTATTAGAAACCATAGAAGCTTCATCTAGAATAATTATGGTATTGTCTAGTAATTTATTAATCGGTTCATTTATTATGTTATCAGCGCCTTTATCCCTGCTATCAACGCTGCCTCCTTTTTGCTCAATAAGAAAACTCTTCAAAGTTTGGCTTTCAATACCTGCCGCGGTTAATTCTTTAACTGCTCTATGAGTTGGCGCCAATGCAAGTATTTTAGGAATAGTAACGGTAATATTTTGTAGCGTCGAGTTTATAGAATTATCCTGCTCAATTGCTTCAGCATGCTTTTTCAGCATCTCCTGTACACAACCAAACATGGTTGTTTTACCAGTACCAGCATACCCTTGAATAATTACAAATTGATCTTTGGTAGTAGTAATTAAATGACATGCATTTTTTTGGTCTGTGGTAAAAATAATGTCATTATTATTTAAAGCAGTTAACATTTTTGTTGCTAATTCTGGAGTAAATAGTTGTTCCAATTTATCTTTTCCTTGCTTGACGTTTTCAATAATAGAACGTTCAAGCTCTAAAAGTTCTTTAGTCGTCCACCTAGTCCCATCACTAAAATATTTCCCCATAATAAGCTCACCAGTAGAACGCTTTTCTGTGATGGCTTTCATAACAGCTTCGTGAGTTATGGTGTTACCAGAAATAAGTTCATTTCTTAACGCATAAGTAAGAGCTTCAGCCACTAGCTCTTTATGGGTAAAACCAGCATTACGAGAAGTAATTTTTTCAATGGCAAAATCAACTGCCTTAGCCTCAATACTTTTAGTTTCAGATTTAACGAATTGCTCTTTCAAAATAGAAGAGGATTTTTCTATATCTTGCTTTAATTCGTCAATAGTTTTGTTACTAATAACTCTATCTATCTGATAAGGCCCTTCAGTAAATTTTCCTGCATTAAGAATAGCTTCAACAGCTGTCAAGCGAACAGAGTTATAACCTAATCTTTTATCGGCAAGCTCTTTGTCGTTGGTAAATATGGTTAACGAGTCTTTGGCATACTTGGTTAATTCATTAAAAGTTAATTTATCTAAAGAATAAGCATTAAAATCAGCTAATATATGCCCTACTTCTTTCTTTACATATTTACCAAATACTGTTGCATAATTATATTGGAAATGGCTATGATGTAAGTCTTTCAAACTGACAGTTAATGTTTTTTTATTAGATAGAAGTTTTATATAATTGTCCCCTACTTCCCCTATCGTATACTTAGTACCACTTTTAATATTTAAAAAATTCATACTCCCTAAGGATACAATTTTATCGCCTTTTGTAAGATATAAATCTTCTTCTTTAAAGATAGAATAATTTTTATCATGTTTTTTGGGACCCCATAATTTTCTTTTACCGTCTTGCGTTAGCCTTAATAAATTTCTCTCTTTATTAATGCTTTCTATTTTCCAATCCTCTGGTAGAGATCCTCTATTATAAAACCTAACTGTCATATTTTTTTGATATCTATGGGCAATACCAGATTCTGTATTAGACATATATACAGGGACTAAAACTTTAATAGCAGTATCTACCTCGGAAAGTTTTCCAACACGTTTCAATTCTTCGCGTATGGCAATATTAGTAGTTTTAACTCGTTCTTTAGACCCAACAAGTACTATAGTATTATCACGTTCCTTATCTTCTTTATTTGCATAGATACGAGCAAGAACTTGAGTTCTTTCGTTACTATCCTTAACCACAGTTAAAGCAGTAGTAACAGTATTTTCCACTTTTTCATTTGGCCCAATACTAAATGAATCGATGCCTGCTTGCTTTAAAGTTGATATAGCATTGCCAGCACTCAAACTAGATCTGACATCAACATTTCGCAGAAATATAACTTTCGCACTTGACTGCTCTGTCAGCTGTAGCAGTTCTAAGGTATCCTTAGCACCTAAAGTTTCGGCATCATGTACTAAAATAACATCTTTCTCTTGCCTAAATCTTAATAACGGTAATTCAAGTTCACGTGCATATTGATATTTAAATCCAGCTACACTTTCACCTAATTCTGGCTTACCAAGAGAAATTAACCACTGCCATATGGTATTTGGTTTGCGTCTAATGTTTTCATTAATATCAGAAGCAGTTGCTCGATTAGGAGAAAGTATACGAACTGTTTTTCCAGACGCTTCAGCAAGGTTTAAAAGATTAGAAATAAACTCAGTATTGTCATTAAGCCTACTTTCTACTAAATTAATACGACTTTTTGATTGTAGTATTTCTACTACCCTAT
>CAZHSI010000033.1:2821-4343 GCA_964535195.1 uncultured Coxiellaceae bacterium
CTACTTTCTACTAAATTAATACGACTTTTTGATTGTAGTATTTCTACTACCCTATCCTTTATCTCACTATCTACGATTTTATTTAAAGAATCAGTATTTAAATAAATAATATTGCTGGCTTTCTTCCCTTTAGCCACAACATCCAAAATACCTTTTTCTATATCTAGTAATTCCTTAGTAACGAACACAGATCCATCTTTATCTATAGGAATAAGAACACCATTTTTTATTTGGCCATTTAAAGCATTAATTAATTCTTTATGAGTAACTGTACCTATGGAAAACTCCAATGCTTGAGAAACTAGTTTGGCATAATCAAGCTTTAAATTATAATGAGAAAGATGGGTAATAGAATTTCCTATAGCCTCCCTAGCACGATCGTTTGTATAAATATTACTATTCCTTGTAATAAAATTATCATTCTGATTATGTTCTCGTACAACATTCTTTTCATCCATTTTGGCAACAAACTCTTGCGACGAAAAACCAACTGAGGCAAGCTCGGTTTTCCAAACCTCTCTCAAATCGCTTAGTTTCAAATTTTTTATTTTCTTCTCTCTAGTGTCTAAGGCCGCAACATCTGCTGCTTTTAGCGATTTATAATGTAACTTGCCAAGTTGTTCTTCGATTTGTTTTCTTCGTTTAGAAAGTACTTCCCTTGCCTCTTTAGGCACCCCTTTAATTTCCCAAAGTCCATGTGGGCCAACAGGCTCTATCTCGCAACCAAGCTCAACAACTTTATTGGCCAATGAAGACTGATAAATTAATCCATAGTAAATTCTGTTTTTATAAAGTCGCTCAGAAAAGCCATTAATTTCTTTGGTGTTTTTTGTACTTGAAGCAAGTGCTCTCCATTTACCATCATCTCGCTTAGTAACATTCATCACTAAAGCATGGTGGTGTAATTGGGGATCGAGATCTCGAGAAGTTGTATGTTTTACTAAAGCAACACTTAGATTTTTGGTATTTTGAAAAACAAGCTTTCCTTCCTTAAAAATTTTAGCTTGGGCACAGTCTCTCTCAATTAGTACTAAAGTTTCTTTAACTGCGGCAACATGCGCATCATAAAACCTCTTATCTTTGCCTTCTAACGCCAAGATAGATACAGATTTTGGTGCATGAAAACATATATCGTAACCAGGACGGTGATTTATTTTACCGTCTTTTTGTAGACCAATAGTAACTCCGTCAGGTAACTTTCCTTCTAGGACCTTTTGTAAACTTTGCTCTTCTACTTTCCCTGTCAAACCAAGCTCTGCAGCCCCTTTGCCCAACCATTCCGATGTTTCTTTTGCATCTACCTCAGCTAAATAATAGTTATCTTCATTAACATAATATTTTGCAGCACCACTAGCATTTTTAATAAGAGATAAAGTTATCATTTAGGCTTACTGTCCAAATGAACTTTAAGATTTTTAGCAGCAGTTACATTAACAGTATCGCCTTTAAACAAAACTTCAGGTGACTGATTCGCGATCTTATCTTGTATATAATTAAAGAACTTAGGAGAAGGATAAATTTC
>CAZHSI010000034.1:0-4144 GCA_964535195.1 uncultured Coxiellaceae bacterium
GTTCCTGTCCAGATTATGCTGATGTTTGTAAACATGTAGCAGCAGTATTTTATGGTATAGGTTCTAAATTTGATGAAAGCCCTGAATTATTATTTCTTTTGCGCCAAGTTAATCATGAAGAGTTGATTGTTATGGATAATGCGTTAGAGGCTTTGATTAAAGATGACGGCGAACTATCAAAGCCAAGTCTTTCGCACGATCAATTATCAGATATTTTTGGTATTGATCTTGATGTAAGCAAAAAAATCTCTGACCAGCTCTCGCATAAGGGAACTGAAATGGGCACCATGAAGAATTCAGCTTTAGCGCTACCTTCAAAGAAAAAGGAAAGGAAAGAAAAGATAACGAAGCAGAAAAAACCTTTAAAAAAAGCTAAGAAGAATGGATTGGATACAAATAAAAAAAGTAAAAGCAAGAATATTAAAAACAGGAGTAAAAAATAGCAACATAAAATTTTAAGAACTTAAACCATCCCCGGTTCCCCAAGTTTCCATTTAACTGCAGCAATTGTAAAAGGAACTATTTCCTGTTTTAAATTGGCATTTTTTCTTAATGCACGAGCGGCTTCGCTAATTGTCGCTCCTGAGCCAATATAGTCGTCTAATAATAAAATAGTCCCTTGAGGTAGGGCTTGCTTATGGTCAAATGTCATCTTTTTATCTACATTGAATGCCCTTTGATTATTATTTAACAGTTCTCCCTGTCTATTGGCAGGTAATTCTTTCCAGAATAAAAAATCTAGTAATACTGGTGCGTTTAATATTTTTGCAATTGCAATTATAGTGGTAGGGCAAATTCAGACCATTAAAATAGAAAAATAAGATATAATTTCGCTTTCTAATTTAGGAGGCAAAATGAGTGTTAAACGGCTAAAATTTAGTGCAGCAGAAAAATTTAGAATAGCGCTTGAAGCAATTAAGGGTGAAAAAACTATAGCTGAAATATCTTCGCATTATGGCGTACATGCGACCCAAATTAGTAATTGGAAAAGACTGGCGTTAGGATATTTGGCAGATGCATTTACTGATAAGCGAAAGCCAGCGGAAAATCATGAAAAGGAGCTGGGCGAACTTTATCAGCAAATCGGACAACTAAAAGTCGAAAATGACTTTTTAAAAAAAAAATGTGATTTGTTTCTCAGGTGATAGGAAAACAATGTTGGAGCCAAATCATGATACATTGAGCATACGTCGTCAATGTGAGCTATTAGATATAAATCGCTCAAATGTTTACTATACGCGCAGGGCTGTAGATGCAGATACCTTGTCGTTAATGAAGGTTGTGGATGAGACATATACGAGGTATCCTTTTTTCGGTACCAGGCAGATGGTCAATTATTTAAGGCTGCAAGGGCAAGAGGTTGGACGAGCTAGGATTCGTAGTATCTATGAAAAATTGGGTTTATGCGCATTATGCCCTGGCCCGCATACTAGTAAGCCGCATCCGGAGCATAAGGTTTATCCTTATCTGCTACGAGACATTGATGTTGTTGCTAATGACCAGGTATGGTGTTCGGATATAACCTTTGTGCGCTTGGACAAAGGCTATGCATACTTGATGGCTATTATGGATTGGTACAGTCGTTATGTTTTAGATTGGGAGCTAAGTATTACGTTAGAAGCTTCTTTTTGCATTGAAACACTGGCGCGAGTATTACAAAACAAAAAATGTGAAATATTTAACACTGACCAGGGCTCGCAATTTACTAGTGAAGGTTTTACTGGCGTGTTGCTTGGTAGAGGAATAAAAATCAGCATGGATGGCAAAGGTCGCGCACTGGACAACGTATTTGTCGAGCGACTGTGGCGGTCTGTAAAATATGAAAAAATATATTTACAGGAATGGAGAAGTGTCAAAGAAGTGCGCCAGGCCTTGAAGGAATATTTTAGGTTTTATAACCATGAAAGGCCTCATAAGCAATGGTGTGGAAGACCACCTGCATCTATCTATTTAGCATAAATTGTGATAAACGTGATGAATATTGGTTCAGGTAAGCTAACGCGCCTGGTAGATAGGTGGTTTTATTGAAGTTATGTTAGAGGCTTGTTGATTCGTCTTTATGTGGCTACGCCACAGTCGACGAATTTCGTTAAAACAATTTACGGGTGATTTTTAATACAAATTAAGCGAAATTTTCTATCTTAATTTTTGAAAAAAGTGGTCTTGATTTTTCGCCCACTTTAAATAGCGGTATTTTTACGGTGCGCCCAAGTACGAGAGGGGATTGGCAATATAACTGAAAATAAATATTTATTAGCTAAAACTTTTAGATGTTTTTTTATTAATTCGAGTAATTCTTCGGGTAAGCCTAAAGGGTGTTTACTATTATTACGCATACGTTGTTGCATGAATTCTATAAACAACCGTGAGTGTAATGTACCATTTAAAATCGCCATTCCTTCAGCAGTATTGTTTATTCGTGAAGGTTTTATGGGAACTGTTTGTTGAGTTAGCCAATCAATTATACTGATAATTTTCCCGTTATCTGTTTCATTTGGTATAAATTGCTGGGTACAAATATCACAATGGCCACAAGGATTAGCTTGCTCATCACCAAGGGCGGTTCTTAAGGTCAACATGCGGCAAGCGTTTTTTTGTTCACCGTAATTAAGTATAGCTTCAAGCTCATTAGTTTTTACTTGGTATTGATTATTATATCTTGTAAGGTCAGGCTGTAATTTTTTAGAAGTGCTAAGATAAACTTGTGAGCCATTTAGTTTTGTCTTATGGATAAATCCTTGTTCGATAAGCTCAGCTATCACGACTATAACGCGAGTTGGGTGTAAACCACTCAAGCGTTTGATGGTGGTTAAGTTTGGCGGAGCTTGAGCACTAGAAATTATAGTGAATATATTACTAAAGTCATCTGCTGTTGGTTGGGCAGAGTTAATGAAATGCTGCTGGATTTTTTTGTCGGAAATATCATATAGGAGAATGCCATCTGCAGGTAAGCCATCTCTGCCACAACGTCCAACCTCTTGGTAATAAGCAGTAATTGAGCTAGGGAAATCGAAATGAATGATAAATCTTAGATTAGCTTTATCGATACCCATGCCTAACGCGTTAGTGGCAGCAATGATTTTGTATTTTCCTTGAATAAATTCATTTTGTAGTTTTCTTTTAATATCAGAGTCTAGGCCTGCGTGATAAGCGGCTGCTTTTATGTTTTGTTTTAGACAATAATCCGCTACAAGCTCCGTGTTTTCGCGTGTAGCACAATAAATCAAACCATCTCCTGATAGTTTATCAATCAATTGCTCTATATGAAAAAGTTTATGCGATAAGCCATGTGCTTCAATTACTGCTAGTTTAATATTGGGGCGATCCATGCTAGAGCGTTGTACTATTACCGGTATATTAACAGAAAGTTGTTTTACAATATCTATTTCTGTTTTATGATTTGCGGTGGCAGTTAGTCCTAATATTTTAATGATTAAGTTTTTGCTTTCTAGTTCTTGTACTAGTTTTATGATTTGACGATAGCTTGGACGAAAATCATGTCCCCAGGTTGATATGCAATGTGCCTCGTCTATCACCATCAGACTAATTGGTAATGTTAGTAGGAAATTAAAGCGGTCAATATCATCAAGTTGTTCTGGTGCAACAAATAAGATTTTTATTTTTCCTCCTGCTGCAGCTATTTTTGCACTATTATTTTCCTCATCAGACTGGTCACTATTAATACTTGCGGCGGGAATATTGAAGCGATTAGTTAATTGAGATATTTGGTCCCGCATTAATGCAAGCAGAGGAGAAATAACTATGGTTATTCCATCTAATAGAACTGTAGGTATCTGGTATAGCAGTGATTTGCCGTGTCCTGTTGGTTGAATACATAACAGGCGGTTTTTTTCCATTAATGTGCAAATTGCTTCTAATTGTCCTTCACGGAAATTTTCTAAACCAAAACGATTTTTTAATATAGTTACTAGCTCTTGTTTGGTTATTTGCATAGCTTTATTATGAAAATTTTATATATAAAAAAATCACCTTTGCCATTTCTTGTTAATATTTTAAGCTGTTTTATGCTCCATATTTTTCTGATTTATTTCCAAGCTGCCGATAAGTAGATAACAATAACTCCATAAGTCATGTTAAATTAAGGCGTTAAGTATCTTTTCAGTTAGCAATTAATGTAGCCTTT
>CAZHSI010000035.1:0-2331 GCA_964535195.1 uncultured Coxiellaceae bacterium
TATTTTAAAAAAATATAATATGGGAGATCTTGCTAAAAGCAATAATATTACCAGTACTATTTTTGATGATACAAGCAATACCAGAGGTGTTTATCTTTTTAAAAGAGAAACCACGCAAGATGCTTTTGGTGTTAGTGGTACTATTATTAAAGAGCCAGGTTTTGTCACCTGTAAGCAAGCGGCACCTCTTCTTAAAAAATATATTGGTGATGAAATTAAAAGTAATTCTTTTAAAGATTTTGCCCGTAGAATTTTTACCTCTAAAAATATTGATGATAGCCAAGCTGCAGATAAGTTGTTTGCAGGAATTACTGACGTGTATAAAGAATTTAATTATGCTGCAGTGTCTGCTTCGGCTTACGATATTGCTACACAAAACCTTTTGATCAATACGTTAAGAGATGGTTTTAAGGCATATTCAGCGGAAGCTAATGATACTGCAGGTTTATTAAATTTGAGTAATACACAAGCTATGGATCGGATGCGTATGAACCTTGCTACATCGCGTAATATGGCTACTTATGTTATACCAATAATCCACACTGCATTGCTTCTCATGATGCTTGGATTATTTCCATTAGTAGTAATTTTAGCTTTTCAGCCTGGTATTTTTTTAACTATCATCAAAAATTATTTTTATGGTTTAATTTGGATAGAATCGTGGCCATTAATGTTTTCTTGTTTAAATCTTATAGTCACCTTTTATATCAAATCAAATGCAGGCGCTATAGGAGCTAGTGGTTTAACCATGCAAAATATAGATTTACTTGCACTTGAACATTCGGATATTGCTAATATGGCTGGGTATTTGATGATTTTAATACCATTTATTTCTGGAGGTTTAGTTTATGGTATGTCGTCAGTTTTTACTAGTGCAGCAAGTCATATAGGTGGTGTTTTGCAATCTTCTGCTACTTCTGCAGCATCTGAAGCTGCTACAGGTAATATTCATCTTGGTAATGCTAGTTGGGGTAATGTCAATGCTAATAAACTTGATACTAGCTATTTAAGACGAGGTGGCATGATAACAGAGCAACTTAGTTCTGGCTTAACCAGAAAGACTACTACCGATGGTAACTTTGTGTACGATACTTCAGAAGTGCAGTCTAGGCTGCCGGTGCAAGTAAGAGGTAGTGAGATGCAAAGTGAGACTCTCTCTAAACAATCGGAAGAAGCAGAAAGTGCAGGAATTCAGGATCAACAGCATAGGGATCATTCAATATCTAATGCGATAACAAAATCGAAAACTCTCAGTGAGATAATTGATAATCGGAAATCTTTAGGAGAAGATCATTCTATGAGAAGTGTATTGTCCGAACTTGAGAGTGCTAATAGTGTACAGAGTATGGCTAAAGTAGTAGCTGATAGAGAAGGAGTAACTCAAGAAGAGGCGGCTAGGAGGGTATGTGAGGCATATGCTGAAGGTAGATTTGGAGTAGGAGTGGATGGTAGATATATTAATCTTCATGGTAATGCTGGTTTGAGAGGTAATATTTCAAGTGAAGAAAGAATAGGGCACTCTCAAGAAAAAGATATACGTATTACCGGAGAAGAAGCACGTAGGTTTGCAGAAAATTTAGATAAGCTTAAGTCATTTGATATTAGTAAGCATGCAGGGGCAGGGCAGTCGAGAGTTGCTCAACTCCTATCAGGAATTTCAACAGATCTGAGAAATGCTGATACCTATTCACAGCAGCATAATATACATATGGCCCAAGCTCAAAGTTATAGAGAAGCAGCAACTTTTGTTAAGCAACATTCAAATCAGGTAGATAGTGATTATAATCAACTTCTAGTACAGCGTATAATAAATGCTGAAGGAAGAGAAAAAGCAGAGCATATAATTGCTGGACAAACTCCAAAAGATCTCGGTTTACTTGAGCGTTATGCAAACGAATTGAGCAATGATCCAGCTATTATTGAAAGGTATAATAATTGGGCTAAGGGAGTTAATCCTAAAGAGTATTATGCAAAGGAAACCAAAAATACTGGACTTCAGTCCCATGAAAAAGATATAGATCAGAAGTATAATATATCAGAAGCAAGCTTAAATAAACTTGCTGTAGATAAAGATATCCCAATTAAGGCTGATTTTGATAAAAAATATATACAAACCACAGAGGAGATAGAAACCAGGCAAACTGATATTAACCAGAAGATTCTTTCAGATAAGACTGGAATAAATGATGAGCATAAAAAACTTGATGCAAAAGTTAAAATGGAACAAAAAGAAGGAATAGAAAAGGTAAAACATCCTACCGTATTCAATCCACAGGATTCATTTGGTCCTGGTGGTAAGTTAATTGGGAAATTATTTGAAAAAATTACTGA
>CAZHSI010000035.1:2431-3867 GCA_964535195.1 uncultured Coxiellaceae bacterium
TAACATTATTTTTATGGCTCTTTTTTATCTTTATCTATTTTAAAACCTATTCTGAATTTTCTAATAGAGCTATAGAAATATCTGCTAAAACTGGTTTGCCATGGACCACTTCTAAGGAACTTTTAGAACAATTTCAATTTTCTAGTAGTAAATGTAATTTTTGTGAGAAACCATCTAAAGATAATAAATTATGGCAAGACTTGCATCGAGAATCATTTCCTCAACTTAGCCGGTCTTCTGTTAATGAAGTGCCTGCTTTTAAATATTATTTTTCAGAGTACAAATTATATTCATCTATTACTGATAGATCTAAAGAATATTATAATTCGAATAATTTCCGTGATGTTCCAGTTTTTACTAATTCTTGTTTCCCAGAATCTCATTGGAGTTCCCCTGCGATTAATCCAACAACAGGATTTTCTATGTCAAGTGGAGGCATAGATATGGGTGGGTATGCGCTTGGTTATAGGCGAGATTGGTAAGTTATATGTTTTATAAAATATCAGAGGGTAAAGTTGTGATAGATAGTACTAATGATAATAATTTGGAAATTAGCAATAACATAACGAAGCTGCAAGCAGAAGCAGCCAAAATTCGAAGTGGGATACTAGCAGATATATTAACTTCGCCAAAATCTTTGGTCCAGTTTATTTATTTTTGCCAATTTTTTTCTTTTTTATTTGGGTTAACAGCAATAATTGGTATTTGTATTATTTATCTAAAGCGCAAGGTAGTAACAGGAAGTATTTATGAGTCTCATTTTATTTGGCAGACTAAAACTCTTTGGTTTGTATTAAGTGCGTTTATTATTGGATGGTGTACATCTTTTTTTGTAATAGGGTTTTTCTTTATTGCTATAGCCATAGTTTGGAATATATACCGAACTATTAAGGGATATTTACTCTTACTTGAGGATAAACCAATACTTAACCCAACTATGTTGATATAATTTATGTTTAAAGAGAAAATCAATAAAACCAAGCAATTTACTCGTGGTGGGCAAATTGCTTTCCACAATTTAAGGATGCTTTTTCAGATCAATAAAACTGTTTGGAACATTTATTTATTTTCATTGCTCGTACTTATAGTATCAACAATCTATTTGATTACTCCTGATAGTGTACTAATGAGCGCATGGTGTTGGTGTTTATCTCAAATTGGTCCGATTCTTGAGCCTTTTAATATTAAGCTAAGTCCGGTTAATATAACTGTATTTGGTAAAACCCATCATGTTTTGCCCAAAATCTTTCCTAAACTACCATTTTTTGTTAAGACTGCAGGAGGTATTTTTCATTATATTAAAGTAGGGGCTATCATTGGTTTTATTTTAAGTTGGGGCGTTCTTTACGGTATTATTAGGTGGTTAGTAAAGCAAGGGGAGAAACAAACCAAAGAAAAATTTATTCGTGGTGCGAAACTTGATAAACCTGAAAACA
>CAZHSI010000036.1:0-3700 GCA_964535195.1 uncultured Coxiellaceae bacterium
CTTGGTAATCCCCCATTGCTTTGTCCTCGAAGCAAGCTTCGAGGAAATTTAGATTATATTTTGGTGTGTTGACGTTAGAACCTATCTGTGTCTATTATACCGCATTTCCTGTGTTGTCGAAGAGTTTTGCAGCTGGCATTTGCCTACGGTTTTCTACATGACGACAAACAACTATAAAAATAATAACGATAAAAAACTAAGTTTATTCCTGTTAATCGCCATGTGTGTTGGCTCCATGATTGGTTCGGGATTGTTTGATTTGCCGCAAAATGTAGTGCGTCATACTGGCATAATTGGTATGTTAATTGCTTGGCTCATTACTTTTGTGGGAATGATTTCTCTGGCAACCGTTTTTCAAAATTTATCTATGCGGCGTCCTGACCTAGATGTTGGTGTATATGCTTATGCTAGGGAGGGGCTGGGCAACTACCTCGGTTTTAATTCGGCGTGGGGCTATTGGATTTCAGTGTGGATAGGTAATGCTGGCTATATAATTATGTTATGTGCGGCGTTATCCGTATTTTCCTCATTATTTGGTGACGGTACTAGTTTGGCGTCGCTTATTGTTAGTTCGTTGATTATTTGGATTGTTACTTTTTTATGTATTTGTGGTAGACGCTCGGCGGCATTAGTAAATTCAATAATAACTGTGGTGAAGGTGGTGCCAATTATTATTTTTATTTTGCTAATAGCTTTTTCTTTTAATTTACAGACCTTCGCTGACAATTTTTTACAAGCCCATCAAGTGGGGACGATAACTAATCAAATAAAAGGGATGATGTTAGTAACAGTATGGGTGTTTATTGGCATTGAAAGCGCCAATGTATTTTCTGCTAGAGCACAAAATAGACGTGATATTGGCAAAGCTACCATCGCTAGCTTTTTGATTATGTTTTTTATTTTGTTTGCAATTTCTTTTTTACCATTCGGAGTGTTGCCCCAGAAAGAACTTGCGATATTAACCCATCCTTCTACAGGGGCATTATTAGCTCGTATCATTGGGCCTTACGGGCAGGCATTTATGAATGTGGCACTAGTTATCTCGGTTTTGGGGGCGTTTTTGTCTTGGGTTTTAATCGCGGCTGAAGTTCCTTACGTTGCTAGCAAGCATGATGGTTTATTTCCTAAGATTTTTGCTCTAGAAAATAAGGTTAATTTTCCAGTGGGGTCATTGCTGATTACTGCTATTTTAGAGCAGAGCTATTTAATTTTTGCTCATTTTTATCATGCGGGGTATTTAGCTACGATCACGCTTGCCGTTACCATGGTTTTGCCCCCATATTTATTTTCGGCATTTTATGCCGTGCTGCTAGCGGTTGCTGAAAAAACATATGGACGAGCTAATGCTAAAGAAAGGACCAGGGATCTGGTCGTAAGTGTGGTAGCGGTGGTCTATGGGGTGTGGTTATTATATGCTGCTGGACATTATTTATTAATGTCGAGTGTACTATATTTTATTGGGAGTTTGGTTTTTATTGCTAATAGGATATGGCGGAAACAGAAAGTTTTTAATAAATATGAGCTAGTTGTGTTTTTACTGATTGGTGTGGCGAGTGCGCTGAGTGTGGTTTTCTTAATGACGGGGAAAATTGTTTTGTAGCAATGCAGCTTAGTGCTTTTCCTAATGCGGAATTGGTATTGCAAGGAGTGAGTGAAATGAACAGTGTGCAAGCCAAAAAGTTTAAAAATATTGGATGCTTCATCGCAAAAAATGCTCTTCGCAATGACTTGCTAAAAGTCCTGCATTTTGCAGGAATAATGGTATATATTTAAAAACTATTCTTTTATAATGGCGAAACTGCATTTTGCGATAATCATGGGTTAGCGTTATATTTTTATTGTTATTTATGACTGGGTTTAAGTGTAAATTTTATGCATACCATTGCTAAATTATTAGAACAAAGATTTATGGTGGCTTTTAATAAGCTTGGTTTTGCCGCTTCATTTCCCGTGGTTTTAAAAGAATCGACTCGTCCTGAGTTTGGTGATTATCAAGTAAACGGAGTGATGGCAGTTGCGAAAGCTTTAAAGTTAAATCCTCGTGAGGTGGCTGCCAAAGTTATTGCTGAGGTAGATGTTGAAGGTATTGCTTCTAAATTAGAGGTGGCTGGTCCAGGCTTTATTAATATTACCTTATCTAATGAATACCTGAATCTAGCGCTCACCGGCAATCTCCTGCAGGTTACTGTGGAGAAACCACAGCGGGTGGTTATTGATTATTCTTCGCCCAATTTAGCGAAAGAGATGCACGTTGGACACCTCCGGAGTACGATTATTGGTGATGCTTTGGTGCGGTTATATGAATTCTTGGGGCACACGGTAATTCGCCGTAACCACGTGGGAGATTGGGGGACCCAGTTTGGGATGCTCGTTGCTTTTTTATTAGAAACGAAGCGTGATCATAGTGATTTAACCTTAGAGTTAGGCGATCTTGAAGAATTTTATCGTAAAGCCAAAATCCGTTTTGATGAAGATGTGCAATTTGCCGAAAAGGCTAGAAATTGTGTAGTTAAGCTACAATCTGGTGATGTAAAAATATTGGCATTGTGGCGACAGTTTGTCGCTGTATCTTTGAAACATTGTCAAGAAATCTATGATCGTTTGCATACTAAACTAATTCCCGAGGACGCCGTTGGTGAAAGTGCTTATAACGAATTGTTACCAACGGTGGTGAGTAGTCTGATTGCTAAAAAGGTGGCGGTAGATAGTGAAGGCGCCAAATGTGTTTTTTTTACGGCAGCTGAGCTGAAAACTAGCGAAGAAGCGCCGTTTATTATTCAAAAACAGGATGGTGCTTATTTATATGCAACTACCGATATTGCGGCGGTTTATGAGCGCATGCAAAATTTACGTGCTCACCACTTAATCTATGTTATTGATGCCCGTCAGTCTTTACATCTTAAACAACTTTTTGCCACGGTAAAAAAAGCTGGGATAACTAAGCAAGATACCATCTTAGAGCATGTGGCTTTTGGTACGATGCTGGGTGAGGATAATAAGCCGTTTAAAACTAGAACTGGTGGCACGATCAAGCTGATGGCTCTTATCGATGAGGCGGTAGTGCGTGCAACTGCTATCGTCCGTGCGCGTAATCCCCAGTGGTCCGAGGATAAAATAATTAAACTTGCCGAAGTTTTAGGGGTGGCGGCAATTAAGTATGCAGATTTAGCTAAAAATCGTATTAGTGATTATGTTTTTAGTTTTGATCAGATGTTGATGTTCGAGGGTAATACCGCGCCCTATATGTTATATGCGTATGTGCGAGTTATTAGTATCTTTAAAAAAGCTCATCTAGTTCTTGATGATTGCTTGGCTAAAAAAATCATCATTTCTGAGATTCCTGAACATAATTTAGCTCTCCACCTGGTTAGATTTCCAGATCGCCTGCTGGCGGCGGCAAATGAAAACTATCCACATTATATTTGTTCCTATATCTACGATTTAGCGGTTTTATTTATGCGTTTTTATGAGAGTTGTCCGATTATCCAGGCTCCAAGCCAAGAGCTACAAATTAGCCGCTTAGCTTTAGCAGCATTTACAGCTAAAGTACTAAAGATTAGTTTGGATTTATTGGGGATAGCTGTTGTGGACGAAATGTAGCGTTATATACCACTTGTAAATCAAATTGATGCTGCGTTGCCCTGGTTTTTTGCGGTCCTCATTTACGTAAAAGTAAACTCCGGCCGCAAAAAACCAAGGC
>CAZHSI010000037.1:0-3041 GCA_964535195.1 uncultured Coxiellaceae bacterium
TGCATCTAAATCCCTTTGTTTTCAATACCTAGATTTTGCAGCGGGAGCTGCTGGACCAATAGCAATATACTTAACTGCAGAATTAACCAACTTTAAACTTGATCTTATTGCGACTTATTTTAGAAGCATCAGCGCTACAGGAGTCTCATAAAACCAGTAATTATTCAATCGCTAGAGATATTGCTAATTTAAGTAATCTCATCAAACAGAAAATTAATAATTGAGATAATCTTTGGTCAACTGTAAGGCTTTGCCCCCACTTGTACTTTTGTACTTATTTTTTAGGATATAAAAACGAAGTAACACCCAAACTAAACAAACTACAACCAATGGTATAAACAAATGCTAAGCTACTACCAAAGTTGGTCCACAAATTACCAGCAATCATCGACGCTAAAAAGAAAGCTATACCGATAGCAATATAATACGTACCGATAGCTGTACCCACCAGATGATGATCCACTTTGTCACTGATGGCTGATAAAAACAATCCCTGAGTTGCAGTCATCTGCCCACCCCACAAAAAAGCACCTAAAAATACTGAAAAAATCGAGGTAGCAAACATCATCGAAACGCTCGCAATAATCATCAACACCATACAAAGCTGAATAAATATCTTCTTTCCTAATTTATCCGCATAAAGACCAATAGGATACGAACACAGTATTTGACCCAAAGCCACGAAGATCCCTACTGATCCAGCGTAACCTTTACCAATAAAATCATTGGCACGCAAAGCCAATAAATGCTCACTAAAATGTCCTAATTCAAATATCGTAGCTAATATGATTAATTTCCAAAAATCCATATCCATGGACTGCAGGTATTTCTTCTGAAAAGGATTTCGCAAATATCTAAAATCCTTAACCACCATCTCATCTGTCTTATCATGATGAGATGATTTAAGCTTACACAAACAAACGATAGCGATCATAACTGGGATCGCCGAACAAAAAAATACCATCCGGTAGTTGTCATTAGTAAAATACATTAAAGCAATAGCGATAAGCGACCCTAACAAGGAGCCTGCCGTTTTAAGTGATTTACTAAAACCAAATGACCGTCCGCGACTATGTTTAGTGCTCAGGTCAGCAATCAAAGCATCTCGCGGTGATGCTTGGAAACCATTCCCAATTCTATCGAACGACTGAGCGAACATTACCATAACTGCAGATTTTGCAAAGCCAAACATTGGCTTAACGAAGACAATAATGATACTGCCAATTAATAAAATAAATTTCCTATTCTTCAAATAATCACTAATCGCGCCAGAAAAAACCCGCATAAAATACGACAAAAATTCCACCATGCCATCAATAAAAGCTATTTTTAAAGCACTGGCATGCAACACATGCTTCATAAACATAGGCAACTGGTTATAAACCATGGTCGTAGAAGCGCCAAGAAATAATCCAAAAAAAGAGATAGCAAAAACTCCCTTAGGCAGGGGCTGAAATAACTGTTTGACCTGAATAACTAGAGAAATAAACCTTTTATCGAAAAACAATCCGATTTTAGTTAATTTTTTAGTTTTGTGTTGGCAAAAATAATTATCAGAGGACATTAAAAATAGCTGTATAACATAAAAACGTCAAAAGTACTAATTATTTTTTAAAATTTTTCCATCAATAACGAATGACCAACCTCATGGGCAAAGATTGTAAGTAATATACATATATAAATTTATATAAATTCTGCTACTCCCGGCTCAACAACCATATCAACTGCGAATTTAAATCATCGGGGTAAGCTAGGCTAGACAATCTACAGCATTGTACAAACCTTATTCTTTAAGGTAAACTAACTGCCAAAACTATAAATATATGCAAGATTCAATTATTAACAAGTTGACTTTATTACAAAAAAGATACCTCGAGATTACTAATCTTTTGTCGCAACCCGAGGTTATAAACGATCAAAGTCGTTATCGCGAAATGTCAAAAGAGTACGCATCCCTTGAACCTATTGTTTCTGCTTTCACCGAATATAATGATAAACAACAAAAACTTATCGACACTGAAAAGATGCTGCAAGAAGAAACAGATGCCGATTTAAAAGCGATGGCCGCCGAAGACCTGGATCACCTTCGCCAAACCAAGCAAGAACTTACCGAAAAACTTAAAACTCTATTGCTTCCACGCGACCCTAATGACGATCGAAACGTCTTTTTAGAAATCAGGGCTGGTGCTGGGGGGGATGAGGCAGCAATTTTTGCTGGCAACCTCTTCCGTATGTATAGCCACTATGTTGAAGATGCTGGCTGGCAAATAGAAATTATAAACTCAAGTATTGGGGAACATGGTGGGTATAAAGAGATTATTGCCAGAATTATTGGCAAAGGGGCATACTCAAAATTAAAATTTGAGTCTGGAGTCCATCGGGTACAGAGAGTTCCTGAAACTGAAGCTCAAGGCAGGGTTCATACTTCGACTTGTACCGTTGCAGTTATCGCTGAAGCCGAAGAAATTGATGATATTGATATTAATCCAGCAGACCTAAAAATTGACACCTACCGCAGCTCAGGGGCTGGTGGCCAACATGTGAATGTTACCGACTCAGCAATCCGTATTACTCATCTTCCATCAGGCGTAGTAGTAGAATGCCAAGATGAACGTTCGCAACACAAAAATCGTGCACGCGCTATGTCCCTTTTAAAAGCAAGGCTACTTGCCACTGAACAAGAAAAACAACAGAAAGAACAGGCAGAAACGCGACGTAGCTTGGTTGGCACTGGTGACCGCTCCGAAAGAATTCGTACTTATAATTTTCCCCAAGGAAGACTTACTGATCACCGTATTAATTTAACGCTTTATCAACTGGAGAAAATCATGGATGGTAATTTACAGCCCGTTATTGAGCCATTAATTCAAGAACATAACGCTGACATGCTGGCTGCAAACGAACGTCCAGAGTAAAAAGGAGACAATATGCCAAATGCAGTGCTATTCCAAATACCAGTCTTCTTGGTGTTTATCACTCTCATCGCCTTCTTTTTAGGCGAATATATGTTCGGCGCTTTAAGTATCCCCGCCAGCGTCGCC
>CAZHSI010000038.1:0-2594 GCA_964535195.1 uncultured Coxiellaceae bacterium
CTATAAACGGATTAGGTATGAATTTCTCTGCGGTTAAACTCGGTCGATTTAAATAGCCTCGCGCTAATCCAATTCCACATATGTATATTTCTCCCACACCACCTATCGGTATTAAATTTAAGCAACCATCTAATATATAAATTCTAGTATTATAAATTGGCAACCCTATAGGAATATCTGCAAACCCTTCTTTTAAATTACAATCATAATATGTCACATCTATCGTAGCTTCTGTAGGACCATAAAGATTGTATAGCCTAGTTTTATTATTTCTCTTAATAAAATCATTATAAATTTTACGTGTTAATGCTTCTCCACTACAGATAATAAATTTCATTTTATAATCATGCCATGAAAGCATATTAAGAAGCGATGGAACTAAATGCGTTGTAGTAACATACTGCTGTTTAATATACAAAAGAACTATCTCTATATTTTTCTGAATATTTAATGGAGTAATAACCAACTTAGATCCTACCATATAACTCCACAATAGCTCCCATATTGATATATCAAACCCAATGGAACTTTTATGCAAAACTATATCATCAAATTCAAGTTTGTATTTTTTTTGTTGCCAACTTAGTCTATTAACCAAAGCATGGTGTAGTATTTCCACACCTTTAGGCTTTCCAGTGCTTCCTGAGGTATAAATAACATAAGCCAAATTAGCTGGTAATATTTCAACATTTAAATTAACTCTTGGCTCTTTTAAATATTCTTTATGATCAAGACATATTATTTTACCTTTATACCCTTTAAATTGTTTTTTCAGGTCGCTTGTTGTTAATAGTATTTTTATTTTAGCATCTTGCAATATATACACTAAACGATCTTTAGGATACTCTGGATCTAATGGCATGTAGACCCCGCCGCTTTTAAGTATTCCCAATAATCCTATTACCAAGTCAAAGCTTCTAGACAAACTTATCCCTACTAAAACTTCTGGAACCACCTCTTGTTTTCTAAGGTAATGCCCAAGCTGATTCGCTTTTTCATTTAATACTTCATAAGTTAGTTGTTGATTCTCATGTACTATTGCTACTCTATCTTCATTATTTTCAACTATTTTTTCAAAAATTTCATGTATACATTGGTTCTTATTATACTTACATAAGGTATTATTCCAGCAACTTATCTGTATAATCTCGCGTTGATCTAATAACGATATATTACCTATATTTTGATTTTTAACTTGAATTACATTAAAAATTAATTGTTTTAAATTATCACACAGTTTATTTATATAATCTTCAGACAAACCGACATTATAGCTTAACTTTATCTCCAACTCTTTCTTCGGCACCACCATAATAGTTAGGGGATATTCCGTTTTCTCTATCCCACGCATGGATTTAACAAACAAAGTATTACTATTTTTTTGTTTTACTATAGATTCTTTAGATACCGGATAGTTTTCAAATACATATATATTGTCAAATAGATTCCTTTTCGTTTGCAATGATTGGATGGTAGATAAAGGGATATACCCATACTCTTGAACCTCAACCATTTGTATCTGCAATCTTTTCAAAAAATCGTTTACAGTTTCATCAGGTGTCAGTTTAATCCTTATAGGTAAGGTGTTAATAAACACCCCTACGATATCTTCTACACCATCTAAATTAATGTTTCTTCCTGATACCGTTACTCCAAATACTATATCTTCTTGTCTAGTATACTTACTCAATAAAATAGCCCATATGCCTTGTAAAATAGTATTGGCGGTCAACCCTAAGTATTTACCATAATTGTTTAATTGGTTCGTTTTCTCTATACTTAAAGTTAGCACAGACTCCTTATTATATTCATTGCCGTCCTCTATTTTTTGACTAATTAATCTAGTTGGCATAGCCCCTATTAAAGATTTCTCCCAATAACCAATCGCTCTAGCTTGATCTTGCTTTAATAACCACAATATATAGTCTTTATAGGGACGTCTATTCTTTAGCATTATAGGTTTATCACTAATCAATGATTGATATACCTCTAATACTTCATTAAAAATAATAGAACTACACCAGCCGTCTATTAATAAATGGTGCACATTCCATATAAAATAATACTCATCGTTATTTATCTTAATTAAATTGAATCTCATAAGAGGAGCTTGGGTCAAAACAACCCCTTTTTCTTTTTCAGACTTTATAAGTTCCTGTAGTTTTTTTTCATGTTGTGCTTGATTACTCCAATCCTCCTCTAACCACGGTAATTCGATATTTCTTGATATCCTTTGCAGAGCGTTTTTCAACTTTTCCCATACAAAACTTGCTTTTAGTCCATCGTAACGATTAACTATCACATGCCAAGCTTGATACCAACTACCAGTTTTTAACTCACTTAGTTTAAATACATATTGGATAAAATATGCGGTCGATTTCGGATTATACAAAGCTTGAAATAACAATCCGCTTTGCATGGGAGAAAGATTATAAAAATCTATATACTTATCATTATGTGATACCGACATATTTATCCCAAAACTACTCAGTTAATTAATATATCATCCAATTCTTCTTGGCTAACATCTGCTGCTGTGAAATCAGAAGGCGTATAACCAGATACCCCTTCCTTCGAACAATAGCTAACTAATA
>CAZHSI010000039.1:0-2506 GCA_964535195.1 uncultured Coxiellaceae bacterium
TAGCCCCAGCCTAATCTTTGTATTGCCCTTTTGGCCCGCTTATGCAGCCGGCCCCCTTATTCCGGTCTACCCTGCGGTAGGCTAGTGGTGCCGGTGACAGGCATGCTCGAACTTGAAATCCCTATTTTTGTCAGTTTTTCCACTGGACCCCATCTATTTTCCTAGCAGGTTGAAAATAGAATTGGGTTCAGATTTAGGTGCTGACACAGTTGGTTAAACACTCTCTTGCCGGCGACACCTAACTCAGCATTTTCGGAGTTTTGGGGCTTCTGATTTATTCCTACCAAGAATATAACAACACGAAAAGATTAAAATGCAGGTACCAAATACCCGAGCCAAACATCTACCAATTTCAAATGCAATTCCATAAACTAAACCGTCTGCTAACGTATTCTCTAAGCCTCCACAAACTATTTCACATTCAGTTTTTGTTAATGTTTCCATATTTTGTCCTCTTAAAACATATAAATGTATCATGTTATATCATAGTAAATTTAGTATTTTTAATTCATAAAATAAAAGTCAAGAAAACTAATATCTGAAACCAGTCCTACGTACACACAACATACCTAATAGCAGTTATTGTACTGTACACCTAGAAGCTATAGCACACGCAGTACCAAGCACGCCTGCAGCACCACCAACAACGAGAAAACCGATACCCACCCCCTGTTTAAATTCCTCTGATACACCTACACATTTCCACTCATAAGCATCCTCTTCTTGGTAAGATTTGCAAATATTAGGACACCTCTCATAACATCGTTCAAGACTGACCCTAACCTTACTCCACGTTCCAAATCGGTTTCTACATAAACAGTCGTAACCCCCAACAATTAAATCCAAATATTCATTAGAAATTATATCAATAATCATTTTTTCCTCTCCTTTAATTAATATTGTTATTGTTAACACTTCATAGTTCTCATGTGATTTCTAGAAGGAGTCCTTATCTAACTACAACAGCGAAAGCTATACAATTGCGTATTTTACGGTATTGACAGTCAACTCTTTACCATTTAATTCTATAGATTGCATATTTTTATCTTCTCATTAAAATTATAGTTTTCATATTTTATCCCCTTAAATTATATAAATGATCTCATATTGTAGCCTGGTAAATTAGTATTGTGACTCATAGTCATAAAGCCAAAAAAATTAATATCAATATTTAACTTACGTGAACTAAATTTTATATCCGGTATTTAATTATAACCATAGGGAAAAATACCTATATAAAAACTTTAATATATAGCCAAAGTCTGAAGAATAGAAGTTGGAAAGAGGTCAGTAATTTTTTTTACTAATTGAAATTTGGTCCAACAATTAAGCTTACATTTAATATTATCCAAATGATTTTCAACTGTTTTCCTAGAGAGATTCAGTATTGTTGCTGTTTCATCTGCGGACTTACCCCTGAATAATAAAATAACATAATCCATTTCTCTTTTAGTTAAATATCCCTGTTCAAGTTTATCATAAAAATGGTACTTATTAATCCCTTTAAACGCTTCATAATTAAGTTTACTCTTTTGTGCTAGGATTAACTCGTAATGTCCTATCTGTTTTGAATCTAATCTCACAAGTGTTTCTTAAATTATTATCTACTAATATCTTGTCTTTAAAATATAAGATAAACATTTTAAGATATTCTAGGTTGTTAATATAAAACTGATTAATACTTCTATTACCTACGGTACTAGCAAAATGATAATATTCGGTAACGTTTAATGACCGCTCTATTACAGTAATACCATGGAAAATATTATGGTTATATAAACTACTATAAAGTATTTGTTCTTCTGGAACTACGTTTACAAAATCCCATAAATCATAATGACGGTTTGTTTCAGTATTTATTATTTTTGTATGTTCATCAACATGATAATACTTTTTTCCAAAATACTCTGAACAGAATCTATTATCACTTAAGAACGCCGAAGCATATCCATCAGCGTTAACAATAATATTAGAAAAGTAAATTATATTTACCTTTTTTAATATCTCACATAACTCGTTTACTAAAACAGTTTTGTTTATAAAAGAAGGGGTTATTGATAAAGATAAATCATCCATAGACTCAAATCTCACCTGCTACCAAGCCTACAACCATAGTTTATGCACAGTACAAATTAACAAACAAAATCCAGCATGAGAAGATTACTGGATTTGTGTAGAACAACGTTCTAAATTCTCAATTCCACCCGCATCTACCCACCTGTATCCATTTCCAACGTAAATCGGATTTCCAGTAACATAACTGCTACAACACTGAGCTTTGCATTCTTGCTCGGCATTAACAGCACCTTCCCAAGCACGATTAAAGAAACCTCCAGTAAGCACGCTAGTGAAACATACACAATTTATACCACCAAAAACTAAGATAACATCACTAGAAAAAAGATATTTTATCATAAAAACCCTAACATTTACCCAACTCTAGTAATGTTCCAGATTCTCCCGCTCCAGCATTAAGATACGGAGAGCATAATATTGGTAATATCAA
>CAZHSI010000040.1:0-2426 GCA_964535195.1 uncultured Coxiellaceae bacterium
GTCATCGTATGTGGAGTGAAATCTCTTACTTTCATCTCCGTCGGTAAGTACGGAGCAAAGTCTCTTACCTTCATCTCTGTTGGTAAATCATGAGTAAATTCCCTTACTTTCATTTCAGTCGCCACATATGGGGTAAAATCCCTAATCTTCATCTTCGATGGCATTTGCGGAGTAAGTTCACTTACCTTCGTTTCGGTCGGCATATTTTGGGGGGAATCCATCATTTCCATCTCTTCAGCTGGCATAACCGGAATCAAGCTAGAACCAGAAAGATCTATTATGTCAGGCATCTTGGGCAAAACTGTAACAATCGGGAATGGACGAAAAAATAAGTGCTTAGAATAAGATATATCTGAGACAATATCCACATCTCTACGCACAAGTTCTGTCATATGTTTCGCAACATCTTTAAATTCAGGAGCTTTATTTGCTGACAAACCTATTTTAAAATTTATGCCTAAATACCAGGATGTACCTCTGGGTTTATCTCGTTGTATTCCAACTTCTAATCCGAACTTATCGAACACTCCCAATACTCGTTTACCACTCTCCGGTAACCAATCGTAACTTATTTTGGCTTTAGGACCATATATGGTATTGACCTCATCGGTGCCAAAATAATATCCTCCAACATAACCGACCAACCCTTTTGTAAGCTCGTAACCAATTTCAACATCAACCCCTGTTAAGGCTTTTTCACCTTTTCTGTACTCCGTTACCCATTCTCCTCCACGACCAATATCAGTTCTACTTTCCTCCCTTATTAACTGCAATGATTTTGAAACCCTAGAAAGAGGTTGGTAAAGATTACCCCCTATAAATAATTTCTGAAACCAGGCCTCAATTCCTAAAGTTAATTGAGTAAAGTAATTCCCAAGCTTACTTCGCTTAACATCAAAGGCCCCATAAACTCCATATAAATAATCTCTTATTGGAGACAGATAGCGATAACCTAAATGAATGTTCCCTTCTAAGGTTTTACCCCAACGATCAAAAAATCTAATATCAGTGAAAATTAAATGAGACGAAGAGGAAGCTTGCCAAAGAGGAAGAAAAACATCAAAAACCGTTCCTAAACCACCACTATCCACATAAAAAAAATGATATCCATTAACTTGAAAATAGGGCAAATAACTATTACCCATAACACTAGAAAAAAGTTGTGTTACTTCCTTTTTTTTTACAGAACCATCTTCATACACTACGCTATCATCGCTATCCGCTTTAAACACAGCCTTATAACTATCTTCTTTATCACACAAATAATCCCGATCAATATATGCATACACACCGTTGCCAAAAGCAAAAGGTATTAAAAAAGTTAACAATAAAAAGATTTTTTTATTCTTCACTTTATTTTACAACCTGGATCATAATTAGAGTTTTCTAAACAACATGTTTCCATAATCCGCAGCCATTACAGACTTAGCAATAAGTGAGATAACTTCCTTGAATACCACCATGACCTACAAAACCAATCCAATATAAAAGACAAAATAGATACTCGCATTGCATAAACTTCACATCAACTATAGTAATGAAGTTTTAACACAAAATTACAAAATACAAGCTTGATCAAAGATTACAATTACTCAATAATATACTAACATTTAGAATGCTTTATTCATAGTGTTTTGCGGTGTTTTGCGGCGAAAAAGCACAATAAACATACGCCATGATTTTCTTGCAACTAAAGACCATACAATTAATGACCGTATACACTTGACAGGAATGTAAAACAAACTTCGCAAATGCCACCAGCAATTAGAACAAAAGTATTATGCCAAATAAAACAATAAGATATTGCGAATAAAGCAACGGGGTAATAACTTAACGAGCAGTATATACTAAATTAAGATAGGTTCATCAGTAACAACTAATTAAATTGACTGATTACCTAATAGACAACATTTCTATCATATAGAAACATAAGCCTAAAAATAAATTCATAAATTACAAACCAACCCCAGTTAAACTATTTAAAATAACAATAACATAGCTTTAAACCCAATGCGGCATTAGCAAAACAACAAGCTAACACCGCGCTGGATAATGTACTAATTTATTCAAAACCTCAAAAACGACTAATTAAAGCTCTACTTGCTCAATAGTCGCACAACGAGAACAGTCCACATAGTATACTGTTCCTAGAGATGCTTTTTTAGTATAGGTAGCAGGAGCACCACCAAGCTCAGTACTATTTTTTGCCTTGAATAAGTCCATATACGTGCAAGCACTTATATCGGTAAATGGCTCAAAGTATATTCTTGCCACTACAACTTCGTTGCTACCAGCAGCATTATTTTTAAAAATATCGCAATAATATTTAGAGCCACCATAAATCTCATGTAATTCATTCGTTGTTAAATTTTGCATTCTATTCACCCCTCTGTATAAATATTTATTTATTAGTAATAAAAATAAAT
>CAZHSI010000041.1:0-2101 GCA_964535195.1 uncultured Coxiellaceae bacterium
ACTGCAGCTAGCTAAGGTCTTCGTAGACTGCATAAAATATAACTCTACAATAAGTTACATTAAATGTAACTTATTGTAGGGTTATATGCAACCTGAAGTTTAAGAAAGGGCATGCTTGCCATATGTTACTTCAAATTGTTTAATTACTATTTACAGTAACTAAAATACAGTATATATTGATACTGCAAATAGCTTTTTCTTTATTTATAGTATTTTGTGTCACCACAATGAGGAACGACCAAATGGGTAGGCAAGCAACTTTATTCGTAGGGAGAGAAGCAGAACTTGCAACTCTCAAACGATTTTTAAATAAAAAATCTTCAACTTTATTGGTAATAAAGGGTAGAAGAAGAATTGGTAAAAGCAGGCTTGTAGAAGAATTTGCCAAAGACTTTACCTTTTATTCTTTTGCTGGGCTTGCTCCTACAATTCAGACTACCGCTCAGTCGCAACGTGATATATTTGCCGAGCATCTTAGTGAACAAACTGGTTTACCTGAGATAAAGGCTGATAGCTGGGATAAGCTTTTTCATCTGTTGGCAGAAAAGATAAAGCACGGACGGATAGTTTTATTATTTGATGAAATTTCATGGATGGGGTCTAAAGATCCGGATTTTTTGGGAAGAATTAAAAATGTTTGGGATCAAAAGTTTAAAAAAAATCCGCAGCTGATCTTTATATTGTGCGGTTCAGCCTCAGCTTGGATAGAGGAGAACATACTAGGAAGCACAGGGTTTTTAGGCAGAGTTTCCTACACTATGACATTAGAAGAATTACCATTAAAAGATTGTGTAACGTTTTGGGGAAAGCAAGCAAAGAATATTTCAGCTTTTGAAAAATTTAAAATGTTGTCTATTACAGGAGGAATTCCTAAATATATAGAAGAAATTGATACTTCTGTAAGTGCTGAGGAAAATATTCGCCAGTTGTGTTTCAGTCGGGGAGGGATATTAGTCAATGAGTTTGATCGCATATTTTCAAACGTCTTTAAAAGACGGTCTTCTATGTATAAGGAGATTGTCAAATTATTGGTGTATGGCTCAAAAGATACTTTAGAAATAAGTAAGAGCTTACATACAGAAATTACAGGTTTATTAAGTAACTATCTTGAAGAATTATGCTTGTCTGGTTTTCTTAAGCGGGATTACGCATGGAATTTGCTAAGTGGGATTGATAACAAACTTAGTAAGTATCGACTAAGTGATAATTATTTACGTTTCTATTTAAGATATATAGAAAAGAATAAAAGTAAAATCGAACGCGGTGGTTTTGAACTCAAGTCCATTACCTCATTGCCAGAATGGTACAGCATTATGGGGTTACAATTTGAAAATTTAGTATTAAACAACCGCCAGTTTATCCACCAAACTTTGGGGTTACGGCCGGAGGAAATTATAAACGACAATCCTTTTTTTCAAAAGCCAACAAGTAAGCAACGTGGGTGCCAAATAGACTACCTTATACAAACTAAGCACGATACATTATATGTGTGTGAAATTAAATTTGTAAAGCATCCTGTTGGAATGGAAATAATAGAGGAAGTAAAAAAGAAAATTAGTAACCTAAAACGTCCTAAAGGGATGTCCTGTCGCCCGGTGTTGATTCATGTAAACGGGATTAGTGAAGATATTTTGGATAGTGACTATTTTTCATCAGTTATTGATATGTCAAAAATTTTGGAGAGGTGATTTTATGTCTAAGTTACTTTAAATTTGACCAAAAACCACAGCATGCTTTATATATGATCACTTTAATGTTATTTTTTCCTAATATTTTACTTTATATTATGTTTCATATCATTCCTGATTTGTTTCTCCAAGTCGCCAATTAGGTAGATAACAAAACTCCATAGCTCGTCTTGATCTAAAGTATTACGTATTTCTTCAGGCGGTAAAAAACGTAACATTTCTTGCTTAAATTCCAGCTTAATTTTTGGATCATCTTTAAGTAAAAGCACACGTTCAGAAAATAATTTAAGAAAATGTTCTTTAGAGTAATTTCGGTCTTTAAGTTTGTGTGGGATTAATGTTAATCTCGGTTCTAGCCCTTTATTGTGTAGCCATAGCATATCCCATATATCGCGATATTTAAGTCGATTTGG
>CAZHSI010000042.1:0-1821 GCA_964535195.1 uncultured Coxiellaceae bacterium
GTCTTAAGCAACAAAGATTTAAATAATTTTTCGCAAGATTCGTTACAGGGTTATGATTTAGTTATTACTACCTATGGTTTTGCCCAAAGACTTAATTGGCTAGCAGAAATAGCTTGGGATATGGTAATCCTTGATGAAGCCCAGACCATTAAAAATCCAAATACTAAGCAGACACGTATAGTAAAAACTTTTAAAAATAATATTCGTTTTATTCTTACCGGTACGCCAATTGAAAATAAGTTAATGGATCTATGGTCTCTATTTGATTTTGCGACACCAGGATTATTAGGTACCAGTAAAACATTTTTACAATATAGTAAGAAACTAAAAGAAAAAAACAAGCAACAAATTGTTTCTCCAAATGATGCTCTAAAAAAAGATACCCACTTTTTAACTGCTGTTCGCTCACTAGTAAGGCCCTATATTTTACGTAGATTAAAAAGCGATAAGAGTATTATTGCTGATTTACCAGATAAAACTGAACTTAAAAGCTTTTGTACTCTTACAAAACCTCAGATTGGTTTATATCAGAAAGCGGTTGCGGAATTAGCTAAAACGTTAAAAGAGGTAACTGATGATGGGATTAAACGTCGTGGCATAGTTTTATCCTATATTTTACGCTTTAAACAGATTTGTAATCACCCCACCCAATTGCTTGGCCATGGCACTTATGATCACAACGTAAGTGGCAAATTTTTGCGTCTTAAAGAATTATGTGAAGAGATTGCAGCAAAACAAGAAAAGGTTTTAGTGTTTACCCAATTTCGTGAAATTATTCTAGGGCTAGAAGATTTTTTAACCGCGGTTTTTGGGCGCTCTGGTTTAGTATTACATGGTGCTACGGCAGTAAAACAAAGAGCAGAGCTTGTGAGAGCATTTCAAGAAGAGCAGGGGCCACCATTTTTTATTTTGTCATTGAAGGCCGGTGGAACAGGATTAAACTTGACTGGCGCTTCTCATGTTATCCATTTTGACCGCTGGTGGAATCCAGCGGTAGAAAACCAAGCAACCGATCGAGCTTATCGTATAGGACAAAAAAAGAATGTCTTGGTACATAAATTTATTTGTCGTGGGACAATTGAGGAAAAAATTGATGCTTTAATTGATTCCAAGAAGGATTTATCTAATGAAATTTTAACTAGTGGTGCTGAGACTGTGCTTACAGAAATGAGTAACGAAGAGCTGATGAAGGTTGTGACATTGGATGTTAACCGTGCTTTAATGGAAGAGTGATTCAATATAAACCTATTTTACACAGCGTATATTTGGGAGAAAATATATGGGTTATTATGGTTGGGGTGGATGGGCGCCGTATGTGTCGGTAGCTGAAAGAAAAAGAAAAGCGGAAAAGAAGATTAAACAATTGCAAAAGAAAGGGATGGTTTTAGAGCCGATTAATCTTGCTGGGAGAACGATTACTAAAACCTATTGGGGTAAAGCTTGGTGCAATAATTTAGAATCTTATAGCGACTTTTCTAATAGATTACCTCGGGGAAGAACTTATGTGCGTAATGGTTCAGTAATCGATTTAAAAATAACTGCAGGTTTAGTTAAAGCTTTAGTTCATGGTTCTCATCTGTATGAGGTTACCTTAGATATTGCTAAACTTACTAATGATAGGTGGCAAAAGATCATCACCGCATGTTCCGGAAAAATTGACTCTTTGGTAGAGTTATTAAAAGGAAAGTTTTCAAAAAGTGTTATGGAGATAATTGCCAAAAGAGAGGAGGGGTTATTTCCTCATCCCAAAGAGATTAAAATTCACTGTTCCTGTCCAGATTATGCTGATGTTTGTAAACATGTAGCAGCAGTATTTTATGG
>CAZHSI010000043.1:0-1586 GCA_964535195.1 uncultured Coxiellaceae bacterium
TATTTACAAAAGAAGCGTTTTGGCACTGTTAAGTCATATCAAGAATGGTGCAAGCCTAAACTTGTGAGCAACACCCTTGAAATCCTCGACCGTGAAATTCCTCGGCTGAAAGCAAAGATTAAGTCCGTCCAGTTGTGCTTCACCACCGACCCGTTCATGTATGGGTACGATGAGGTCGGCGATATGAGTATGTCGGCAATTAAAAAGCTGAATGCGGCGGGCATTCGCTGTACTGTCCTAACCAAAGGGCTGTTGCCCATTGAGTTGGCGGAGCAGTCAGATAAAAACGAATATGGCATAACGCTTATTTCGCTTGATGAAAACTTGCGTATCCGGATTGAACCCGGTGCAAGCACATATACTGATAGGCTTTCGGCATTAAGAGCGTTGCACGATTCAGGATGCAAAACGTGGGTAAGTATTGAGCCATATCCAACACCGAATATTGTAAAGCAGGATCTGCAAAAGCTGTTGGAAGAAGTTAGCTTTGTTGATCGCATTATATTTGGTCGGATGAACTACAATAAAGAGGTTACAGCTTATGCTGAAAATAAACAGTTTTTTAATGAGAAAGCCGCAGAAGTGGTTGCTTTCTGCGATAAACGTGGTATCAGCTGCCATATTAAAAACGGCACAATAACAAAAGAGAAATAGACATGGAGAAAAAATATGAGTTGATAAGAACTTATTGTGTCGGTCGTTACAGAATTAAGGCTCTTAAAGATTTTCAGCTTATTACTGGTGAAGTTATAAAGTTAGGAGATCTTGGAGGTCTTGTTGAGAGTAAACATAACCTCTCTCAAGAAGGAATAATATGATGAAACATATAGCCAGTGTTAGTTTTGGTAAAGATAGTTTGGCAATGCTATTGAAGATTATAGATGAAAAATTGCCATTAGATGAAGTTGTTTTTTATGACACTGGCATGGAGTTTAAAGCAATTTACAATATTAGAGATAAGATGTTATCATTATTAAAAGATAAAGGCATTAAGTATACAGAACTTAAACCAGAACATCCGTTTTTATACACCATGTTCGAGAAGCCAGTTTATAAAAGAAATGGTGAAAAAAGTTTCGGTTATTCGTGGTGTGGTGGAAGATGTCGTTGGGGAACAACTGAAAAAATAAAAACACTTGAAAAATATTGTAAAGGTAACTATGAATATGTAGGTATTGCAGTTGACGAACCAAAAAGACTAGAAAAAGAAAGAAAAGGGAATAAACTATTTTTATTAGCAGATTGGAATATGACTGAAAAAAATTGTTTGAAATATTGTTATGATAAAGGTTTTAATTGGTTAGAAGATGGGATTGAATTATATAGTATTTTAGACAGAGTCAGTTGTTGGTGTTGCTGCAATAAAAATTTAAAAGAGTTGAGAAATTATTATAAATATTTACCAAGTTACTGGTTTAAATTAAAAGTTTTACAATCAAAAACAAATAGACCAATGAAATATAATAAATATACTGTATTTGACTTAGAAGAAAAATTCAGTAATGAAGATATTTTAAATTGCATAAGCAAATAAGTATTAAAGGCTACAAATATATTGTATTTGATTAATTTTAATAAGGAGGAAT
>CAZHSI010000044.1:0-1556 GCA_964535195.1 uncultured Coxiellaceae bacterium
CTTTTATAAAATGTCGTTTATAATATAAGTATATAAGTAAAGGGTCGCTAATTGAGCTTTTAGTTCTCTTGGCAGCCTTTTTATTTGTAAATTTTATTTAACTTTTTAATTAAGAACAAAAATCATGAAAAAAAAATTAGTAACAATATTAACTTTAATATTTGTTTTCACCATGTTTTCTGCTGTGGCTAATGCACAAAAACCAGGCGAGGTTTTAGTCGGTGAATACACATATTATGACGCAGAAGGAGATTTAGAATATGGGTCAACTTATCAATGGTATAGAGGAGACACTCCTATACCAGGAGCTACAGATATAAATTATACTATTACTGAAGAAGATATAGGAACAATTCTATATTTTGAAGTGACTCCTAGATCTTTGACAGGAATTTCTCCAGGAGAGCCATTTAAGAGTGAAGGAATAGAAATTTCTAAAAAGTCTTCAGAAGAGTCTTCAGAAAAGTCTTCAGGTTTATTGCCTTTACCTATACCGGTAAAAGCTTCTACTTCTACCCCAGTTGTGATTCAGGCAACTTCTACCGCCACTACCACTATCGTAACCCCTACAACTCCTACGACAGGAATAGTTTCAGGAAATGGTTCATATGTCTCTCCTTTAGATCAAAAGACTTACACTTGTAATGTAGATAACAAACCATTCAACTCATTTATGAGATTAAACTCTAAAAACAATGATGTGAATCAAGTTAAACTTTGGCAAGCATTCTTAAATGCAGATCTAGGTCTTAATATACCTATTACAGGTTTCTTTGGACAACAGACTTTTGAAGCTACTAAAGCTTTTCAAAAAAAATATGCTTCTGAAATCTTAACTCCATGGGATATTCAAGATGCAACAGGATATTTCTATAAATCAACACAATATAAAGCTAATAACCTCTTATCATGTTCAGGAATGACTCTAACTTTAGATAATGGTGTAGTTCTTAATTACTAAGAAGTTTCAAATAAAATCTTAAGAAAACTGCCTTAATGGCAGTTTTTGTTTTGTTGCGTGGTATATTATAGAAACAATAATTATGGATATACTATTTTTAATTTTCTTTTTTATTATTATCTTTTATTCTATCATTTTACATGAAATAGCGCATGGTTATGCAGCCTATAGAAATGGGGATGCGACAGCTTATAATGCGGGACGATTAACCTTGAACCCTATTTCTCATATTGATGCGATAGGCTCTATTGTAGTTCCTATTTTTTCATATTTAGTATTAAAATTTCCTTTTGGTTGGGCAAAACCAGTACCTTATAATCCATATAATATACAGGATAAAAAATATGCGGAATTAGAAATTTCAGCAGCTGGTATTTTGACTAACTTTTTCCTAGCTCTTTCAGCAGTAGCTATATTTTATATTTTAAGTTTTTTGGGTTTTTCCAATCCGGCTACAACTTTAATACTTCAAACCATCACTTCTGTAAATTTATTCTTAGGTCTGTTTAATTTGCTACCTTTTCCTCCAGCGGATGGATATTCTATTTTCACAGAGCTTTTTGCTTTTTTGAAAGATTTTTGGTTAAAAATTAAA
>CAZHSI010000045.1:0-1542 GCA_964535195.1 uncultured Coxiellaceae bacterium
CATCATTAAAATCGGTTTTGGAGTTATTCAATTGCTGGGGTACTGAAATAAATACCTCTTTTCCATGATCAAGTAATCTTTGAGCTGCTTTGTGGATAACAGGATCATTAAATAACTGACTTCCGTCATTATCTAAACAAAATATCACCTGATTGCTAATTTTTTCTGGATCAACATTAACAAAATTAGATTTCCCTAGCGTTACAAATACCTTAGCATCTTTAACTACGTCTCTAATAGATAAACCAGTTTCTACTCCTTCTGCTATGAAAGTTACATTATTATTTTTTCCCATATTAATAGATTTTAAACTGTTTTCATGGTTACCAAGTAATACCGAAGCGCCAGAAGGAGATGAGTATGTTCTTTTTTTTATATCAAGGTCTGCTTTTTGTGCGGTCTTAGGATTAAGGTAAGTAGCTTGAATGCACTGAATATTATTGTCTTTATCTCTTCCAACTGCAAGCATTGCAGGAGAATACTTTTCAGTAGCACCAACATCTTTACCAATATATACTTTGGGATGATACCTTAAGTCTTGATGATTTAAGTTGTTAATGCCCCGGGTTTCTTTTAAATATTTTTCAGCGAGAGTTCCCAAAATAGGCAAACTCTCTTCGTATAATTTTTTAGCATAGTCACTAGTTTTTTTATGAGTATGTTCCTTGCCGCCCAAAACATTCCGATTTGTGTTATCCATAACAGTAGAATTGCTCTGTCTTATTGATCCTATAAACGTCTTTTCACCAAACATACCGGCTACATATTTAAGAGTATCTTTAAAAGATAAACCAGCTTCTTTTTGAATTAAATTTAGAAGATTTCCAGATTCTCCAGTTTCAAAATTATGCCAGAGCCCTCTTTTCTCTCCACTCATAGATATTACTAGACTACCTTTATTGCCATAGCGCCATTCAAGAGAAGATGATAATTTTTGATTTGGACTACCAAGAAATCTTTCGATAAATATCTCTGCTTGGCCATTAAGTGTTCTTATTATCTCTTTAGCATCATAACAAGGTTCATGAACTAGATGATTAGCTTTTTTATTGTCAACGTCTTCTTTGGCTACATTTTGCTTGTCTAAAATATCACCATCAAAAACAGGAGACTTAGAAGCCTCTAAGTCTCCACTAACTTCTAAAGCTGAATATTTATCCCCTTTATTTGTAATAATCCTATCTAGCAACCTCTCTTTATTATCAGTATACACCACCAGATGATTCACAGCTCTACTTGCACCAATATAGAAACTTCTTTGGTTAGCTAGGTTTTTCTTGTAACTTACTTCAAAATCTATAGCATAAGATTTAGAACCACCTTGAATGCCATAACCAGTAACAGTATATGCATAATCCCAATGTGCATCTCTTAATTCTTTAGGATTAAGCGTAATAGTGGATTTATTACCGCTAAATTTTTCAAGGATTATTTGTTTTTCATTAACTTCAGTAACCTTGTATTTAAAATTAGCATAAAACTTGCGCTCTTTATCAGTCTTAGTAAGCCTTATGTTATCACCAACAGCAAGCTCTGCTTTAG